>CAVVTD010000022.1:0-35167 GCA_963751065.1 uncultured Actinomycetes bacterium | reverse complement strand
TTCGAACCCTCGGTGGGTTGTAGCCCACACACGATTTCCAGTCGTGCCCGTTCAGCCGCTCCGGCACCTCTCCAGGGTCGCTCAGGCTACCGAGCGGGCCGGCACGTCTGCCAGCCGGGCCGGCGTCAGATCTGCCAGGCGCCGCCGCGCAGCACCGGCACGCGCTCGCCGTCGGAGTACACGCCGGTGACGTCGACCTCGGGGGAGCCGATCATGAAGTCGATGTGGATCTGCGAGCGGTTGATGCGATCGACGTCCTCGGCACCGACCGTGAACTCGTAGGCCGAGCCCAGCGCGACGTGCGACGCGGCGTTCTCGTCGATGAGCGTGTCGTAGAAGACCGTGTCGAGCGGGCCGATGCGTCCGGCGCCGTCGACGAGCGCGACCTCGCCCAGCCGCGACGCGCCCTCGTCGCGCTCCGCGTAGCGCGCGAGCAGTTCGCCGCCCTCGTCGGCCTCGATCGACACCGCGCGGCCGCTCTCGAAGCGCGCGCGCAGCCCGCGGATGATCGTGCCGCCTGCGACGAGCGGCTTCGTCGAGCGCACGACGCCGTCGACACGCAGCGGATCGGGCGTCGTGAAGATCTCCTCCGACGGCAGGTTCGGCATGTGCTCGATCCCGTCGAGCGTCTGAAAGCGAGCGGAGATCCAGCGCGACGTCGGCAAAAGGCCGACGCGTAGATCCGTCCCCGGGCCTTCAAAGTGCAGGGCATCCAGGGCGAGCGCGGTGAGCCGCGCGGCGGCGCCCGAGAGCACGTCCTGGCGCTCGCGCCAGGCCGCCACCGGGTCGTCCTCGTCTAATCGGCATATGTGCAGGACGCGATCCCAGAGCTGCGTCATGGCCTCCGCGGGCGTGGCGTCGGGGAAGACGAGCGCGGCCCACGGCGGCGTCGGGCACGGTACCGCGGTCCAGTTCGTGGTGCGCGCGTTGACGACCTGGGCCGATTCGCGCAGGAAGGGCAGCTGGTCGCGGCCGGCGCGCGCGGGATCGAGGTCGCTCAGCACGCCGGGCATCGACGGGCCGGTCAGCCCGACGCGCGCGGCGCGCAGCTCGCTGAGCGCGAGCACCCGCTCGCCGTACCACGGCGGGACGTAGTCGAGTGTGTCCTCGGCCGCGTGCAGGATCCGCGCGCGCTTGACCTTCAGGTCGAAGAGCTGGACGTCGACGAACTTCGCGCCGGCGCGGTAGGCGCTCTCGGCGACCGCCCGCGTGAGGTCGAGCTTGCCCGGCTCGGTCGAGATCGCGACGATCTGCCCCGGCTGGACGTTGGCGGCGAAGTGGACGATGAGGTCCGCGTAGCGCTCGAGGACCGCGGCGCTCGTGCCGCCGGCGCCGTCGGCCGGCGAGCCGTTGAGCGGCATCGCCGAGGGCTCGGGCGATTGCATGAACGTGAGGGTACACGCGAACGATGGGGCGGTTGACATATGCCTGCAACGCGGGGCCGACGGCTCTGCCGCCCGAGCGCAGGCCTTGTAGATTCCGAGCATGGCCATCCTCGCGCCAACTACGGCCCTCACCGAACGCTCCGCGACGGATCTCGCCCGTGCGATCCGCGCGCGCGAGATCAGCTCCCGCGACGTCGTCGAAGCGCACATCGAGCGCATCGAGCACATGCACGAGCGCATCAACGCCGTCGTCGTCGACCGCTTCGACGCCGCCCGTGAGGACGCCGACGCCGCCGACGCTCGCGTCGCCGCCGCCGCCGACATCGACGACCTCCCGCCGTTCCTCGGCGTCCCCTGCACGATCAAGGAATCGATCGCGATGGCGGGGATGCCCAACTGCGCCGGCCTCGTCTCGCGCAACCACGTCCGCAGCACCGAGAACGCGCCGACCGTACAGCGCATGATCGACGCGGGCGCGATCCCGCTCGGCGTCACGAATACGCCCGAGCTGTGCCTGTGGATCGAGACCGAGAACCGCCAGTACGGCCGCACGAACAACGCCTACAGCGCCAAGCGCACGGCAGGCGGGTCCTCCGGCGGCGAGGGCGCGGTCGTCGGCTCGGGCGGCTCGCCGCTCGGTCTCGGCGCCGACATCGGCGGGTCGATCCGGATCCCGGCCTTCTTCAACGGCGTCTTCGGCCTCAAGCCGTCGCCCGGCATCGTGCCGAGCACCGGCCAGTTTCCGACCGTGGAGACCGAGATCGCCGCGCAGATGCTCACGATCGGGCCGATCGTGCGCCGCGCCGAGGACCTGTGGCCGATGCTCGAGGTCATCGCCGGGCGCGACGGGATCGACCCGTACATGCGCGACGTGCAGCTCGGCGACCCGGCCGACGTCAGCATCGCCGGGCTGAAGGTTCTCTTGAGCGAGGGCACGTCGTACATCAACGTCAGCCGTGAGCTGCGCGCGGCGCGGCTGCGCGCCGCCGAGGCGCTCGAGAAGGCCGGCGCGGTGATCGAGACGGTCCCGCTGAAGTCGATGAAGAAGGCGTTGGAGCTGTACTTGGCGGTGCTCAAGCTCGAGGCCGGCGTGAACGTCACCCAGCTCATCCAGGACGAGGGCTCCGCGCGCGTGTCGCTGTGGGGCGGCCTGAGGCGCAAGGGACCGCACACGCGCGCGCTGCGCCTGCTGCTCATGAGCGAATGGCTCACCGGCAAGATGCCGCAGGGCCGGATGAAGAAGGCCGTCGGCCTGCGCCAGGCGTTCGCCGACGAGGTCGCCGGCGTGATCGGCGACGGCGTGCTGCTGCACCCGACGCACCCGCGCGTCGCCCCGCGCCACGGCCAGACGGTCGGCAAGCCGTGGGTCTTGACGACGACCGCCGTCTTCAACCTCGCCGGCACGCCGGTCGCACAGGTGCCGCTCGGTCTGAACGGTCAGGGCCTGCCGCTCGGCGTCCAGGTCGCGGCCGGACCGGATCGCGACCACGTCGCGGTGGCAGTCGCGCTCGAGCTCGAGCGCGCGTTCGGCGGCTGGGTGGCGCCGACGGACCCCTCATGAGCGACGCCGCGCCCCAGCCGGCCGTGCACCACTGCCTGTTCTACGACTACGTCGAGGACGTCGTCGAGAAGCGCGCGCCGCTGCGCGACGACCACCTCGCGCTCGCGCGTGCGTGGAAGGAGGACGGACGGATCGTCATGGCGGGCGCGCTCGGCAACCCGCCGCATGGCGCGTTGTTCGTGTTTCGCGTGGAGGATGCGGCGGAGGTCGAGGAGTTCGTCGGGGCCGATCCGTATGTCTCGGGCGGGATCGTGACGGGGCATCGCGTGGTGCCCTGGAACGTCGTTATCTGAGCGTGGGTGCGCTGACGCGCCAGGGGACGTGGGTCGCGGCGTTTCGGCCGGGGCCGACGTCTACGGGGAGAGAGTGAAGGGTTGTGGGCTATATATAGCCCACAACCCTTCACTCATCCCGCTCGCCGCTGGTGTGACTGCTCGCACCGATCCCGTGCCGCGGCCGGCACACTCTCAAAGATGCAGTTCGCCCCTACCCACACCAACGCGGCGCGACAGCAATTCAGGGCAGCGACGGCGCGGTATGCGCGACCCCGTCCTGCGTCCAGCTCACCTGTGCGCGCGTGACCCGCAACCCCTCCACCGCGCCGTCCGCGAGCTTGGCCAGCACGCCGCCCGAGCTGAACGCCCATAGCGCCGTCGTCGCCGTGGCAAGGTCGGTCAGCTCGATCGCCCCGGCGCCGGACGCCGATAGCCCGACCTCGTCGTAGTTCGAGCCGCTCGTGCAGGTGTTCGGGCCGCCCCATCCGACCTGGCAGCCGTAGCCGCTGAGCGACAGCCGTCGGCCGGTGCGCACGTCGTGGCGCGTCAGCGAGCGGCTGACGCCGCCGTACTGATCGCCGTGGCCCTCCTCGACGAGCACCCACGTCCCGGCCGTGGTCGCGACCGACGCCCAATCGCGCGACAGCCCGTCGTCCCACGACGCGAGCGTGCGCACCTTGCCGCGCGGCAGCACGCACGCGGCGATCCGTCCGGTCTCGTCGTCGCCGCGCACGACCGTCACGAGCTTGGCCGAGCGGGCGAGGTCCTTGTGGCCGCGGACGAGCTTCTGGCAGGCGGTGCGTGGCTTCTGCTTCGTGGCGGCCCCGGCGGCGGGAGTGCCGGCGGCGAGTCCCACCAGGCAGGCCGCCGCAATCCACAACATCCATGTGCGATCCATGCCCGCTACAACGGCGCGCGCGCCCGCGGGTTGCGCGCTCTGCGGGCGCCGCCTAGAGCCCTTCGGGCCAGTCGTACGTCGCCGGCACCGGATCGGGCAGCTGTGCCTCGGTGCCGTAGGCGATCACGATCTCCTGACGCTCGGCGAGGATGATCCGCGTCGGGTCGGCGGTGACGGGCTCGCCGTCGACGAAGACGCTCAGCTTCTTGGCCGCGGTCTCACGGAGGCTGCCGATGCTCGTGGCACTGAGCGGCACGCCCCACACGGCGAAGAACTGACCGAGGGTGAACTGGCGCTGGGTCGGCGATTCGACGTGGATGATCCCGGGCGGATAGGAGGCGTGGGTATGCAGATCGGAGATGAACGCGCTTTGCGGGCCGATGCCGATGTCGCCCGGAACCTCGACCGGCTCGCCGTCGACGAAGAGGTCGAGGTGCTGGTGGATGTGGACGACCTGGCCCTCCTCGGTCAGCGGGTCGAGGCCGATCGCGCGCAGGCGCTGCTGCAGCGTGCCCTCGTTGCGCGGCCACGGCGGCGGCGTCTTCAGCGCGCCCGGCAGCGACTCCATGTCGGGGAAGACGGGACCCAGCTCCGGGCCGCCGGATGCTGCGGTCGTCGCGGTGCCCGAGCCGCCGCTCGACCCGGGGTCGTCGGAGTCGCCGCAGCCGGCCAGCAGCAGGAGCGCGACGATGCAGAGAAGCGCGATCGGCGCGCGGAGGGTGCGGGTCATCGCGTCCATGACAGCACATCGCAAACCGGCACGGGCCCGCTGCGCACGCGGTGCGACGGCTAGCCTAGGCGAATGTCCGACGACGACGGTCTCGACGAGCTCTCCGCCAAGGAGCTGCACGATCTCGCGGTGCGCTACGCGGCACGCCACCTCGACGTTCCCTTCTTCTATCGACTCGTGGCGGCGCTGCCGGTCGCCGAGGCGGCCGCCGGCGAGCTCGACGAGGCACAGGCCGATGTCCTCACGCTGCGCGCGCACATCGACGATCTGACCGACTCTGGCGAGGGCGAGGTCGCCGAACTGTTGCGCCCGCTGTACCTCGAATACCTGCGCGAGCACGGCGTCACCGCGAAATAGCCGTCCCCCGGCCCGTTAACGCGGCCGGGCGAACCTCATGGGCTCGCCCGGTACCGGCCGGTCCTGGATCACCGCTGAACTACTACGTCCCCGGAGTGTGTGTCACCGGGGTTTACGTGACACTCCCGACCACCGGGACTGGCCGCAGGCCGCAGCCCGCGCGTGGCCCGGTCGGGCGCCGAAGCACCCCGGCCGAGTGGGCGATCCGCCGGACCGAAAATGGTAGAGATCGCGCCCGAAGCGTGGCTCAGCCGGCCGGCGCCGGCACGGGGACGGCCGCATCGCCGAGGCGCGCCCGCGCGAGCAGCGGCCCCGCGGCGAGCGTCGAGATGAGCCCGACGAGCGTGAGCGTCGCGTGCAGGCGCAGGCCGATGACGCCCGCCTGCAGGACGTCGAGCGAGATCGCGATCGTCATGATCCCGCCGCACTGCAGCAGCGCGCCGATCGCCCGCGCCTCACCGGCGTCGAAGCCGGCCAGCCGCGCCGCCGGGTAGCCGACGGCGAGCTTGATGGCGATCACGGCGACGATGACCGCGAGCGCGGGACCGAGCGCGTCGCCGGAGCCCAGTTCGCGCAGGTCGGTGTGCAGCGCCGCGACGCCGAGGAAGACCGGCAGCAGCACGCGCCGCACGACGACGCCCAGCCGCGCCTCGACGACCCGCGCCGACGCGCCGCCGGCCTGCACCGCGACGCCGACCACGAGCGGGCCGATGAGCGCGCTGGAGATGAGCCGGTCGCCCGCCACCGCGGACGCCACGGCGAGCGCCAGCACGACCGCCACGGCGAGCGCGGGCGGCAGCGCGATGCGCCGCGAGCGCGCCAGTGCCAGCACGAGTCCGAGCACGAGCAGACCGCCGGCGATGCGCACGCCCACGCGCCCGCCGGCCGCCATGTCACCGCCGTCGATCGCCACCGCCGAGGCGATGAGCGCCAGGCCGGTCACCGCCGCCGCCGAGATGATCACGATCGCGCCGACCTCGGTGTGCATCAGGCCCCGCTCCTCGAGGATGCGGGCGACGATCGGCACCCCGTTGGCGGCCAGGCCGGCAGCGAGCGCGAGCACGAACGCGCCCTGGGCCACGCCGGCCGGCTTCCACCCGCCGTCGTCGACGAGCCACGGTCCGGCGACGAGCGCCAGCGCCACCATCGAGCCGATGATCGCGGCGCCGAGCAGCCCGATCGCGCCCGCGCGGCGGCGCAGCGGCGCGGGGTCGATCGTGAGCCCGACGAGCAGCATGTAGAGCACGAGGCCGAGGCCGCCGACGAGCGCGAGCACCGTGACGACCGGCTCGGGAAACAGCGCGTCGACCGCGCCCCGGCCGCCCTGTCCCGGGACGAGCTCCGCGATCCGCCCGCCGAGCACGGTCGGGCCGATGCAGACGACGGCGAGCATCTCCCCCGCGATGCGCGGCTGGCGCAGGCGGGCGGCGACCGCCCCGCCGAGCTGCGCGACGGCGACGATCAGCGCGAGGTCGATGACGACGAGCAGCCAGTCGGGTGGCACGCCGCTCACCGTGTCACAGACGCCGCCGATTCGGCCACAGCGCTGGCATGCGCCAGCGCGGCTGCGTAGGGTCCGCGGCCATGTCCGACAGCGCACCCATCGTCGATCCGATCGAGGCCGTCGCCGCGCGGATGGAGACGATCGCCGCACCACTGCAGGAGGACGACGGCGTCCGCCGGTTCAACGAGCTCTACCTCGCCGTGACCCGCGCCGTGGCCAAGGAATCGGTGACCGCCACCTTCGAGGACGCCGCGTTCATCTCGCGGCTGGACGTCGTCTTCGCCGACCTCTACTTCGCCGCCGTCGACGACCTCGACGCCGGCCGCAAGCCGTCGCGCGCGTGGGCGCCGCTGTTCGAGGCGCGCGCCAAGAAGGGCATCGCGCCGCTGCAGTTCGCGATCGCCGGGATGAACGCGCACATCAACCACGACCTCGTGCTCGCGCTCGTGTCGACGACGAAGGAGCTCGGCCACAACCTCGATCGCGACACCGCGCAGCACCGCGCCTACACGACGGTCGACGGGATCCTGCAGCGCGTCCAGGACGAGATCAAGGAGCGCTTCACCACCGGGATCATCAAGGACATCGACAAGGCCGGCGGTCGCGTCGACGACATGATCGCCAGCTGGAGCGTCTCCGCCGCGCGCGACAACGCGTGGACGCAGGCGCAGATCCTCGACGCGCTCGGCGGTAACCGGTTCCTGCGCGAGCAGTTCCTCACCGCGCTCGGGCGCAACGTCGGCTTCGCCGGCCGCGCGCTGCTGACGCCGACGATGTAGCCGCGGACGCCTGGCGCCGGCCGCGCTCACACAGGCGTTCGCGCGACGACGGTTCGGCGCAGGAAGTCGATGATGTCGCGCAGCGGCGTCCCCGGCGTGAACACCCCGGCGACGCCGAGCCGCTCGAGCTCGGGAATGTCGTGGCCGGGGATCGTGCCGCCGACGGTCACGACGACGTCGTCGGCGCCCTGCTCGCGCAGCAGCGTCACGATCCGCGGCACGAGGGTCATGTGCGCGCCGGACAGGATCGACAGGCCGATGGCGTCGGCGTCCTCCTGGATGACGGTCTCGACGATCTGCTCGGGCGTCTGATGCAGGCCCGTGTAGATCACCTCCATGCCCGCGTCGCGCAGGGCCCGCGCGATGATCTTCGCGCCGCGGTCGTGTCCGTCCAGGCCGGGCTTGGCGACGACCACGCGCAGCTTGCGGGCGCCCGCGGCGGACTCGACCATCTCAGTAGACGGGGGTCTCGAGATAGCCGCCCCACACGTCCTGCAGTGCGGCGACGATCTCGCCCTCGCTGGCGTGGGCGCGCGCGCACTCCAGCAGCGCCGGCATGAGGTTGCAGTCCGCGCGGGCCGCGCCCGACCGCAGGTCGGCGAGCGTGAGCTCGACGGCCCCGGCGTCGCGCCGGGCCCGCACGCCCTGCAGGCGGTCGAGCTGCTTGCGCTCGAGTCGCCGGATCGATCCGCAGCGTGGAGATCTCCGCGTCGTCGTCGCTCTGGAAGCGGTTGACGCCGACGACGACGCGCTCGCCGGCGTCGATCGCGGTCTGCAGCTCGTAGCTGGCATCGGCGATCTCGCGCTGCGGGAAGTTCTGCTTGACCGCCTCGACCATGCCGCCGAGCTCGTCGATGCGGCGGAAGTAGTCGTAGGCGAGTTCCTCGAGGCGGTCGGTCAGCGCCTCGACGAAGTACGAGCCGCCGAGCGGATCGATCGTGTTCGTGACGCCGGTCTCGTGGGCGATGACCTGCTGCGTGCGCAGCGCGATCTGGACGGCCGCCTCGGTCGGCAGCGCGAGCGCCTCGTCGTAGGAGTTCGTGTGCAGCGACTGCGTGCCGCCGAGGACCCCCGCCAACGCCTCGATCGCCGTGCGCGTGATGTTGTTCAGTGGTTGCTGGGCGGTCAGCGAGACCCCGGCCGTCTGCGTGTGAAAGCGCATGAGCCACGACTTCGGGTTGCGCGCGCCGTAGGTGTCGCGCAGCTCGCGGGCCCAGATCCGGCGCGCCGCGCGGTACTTGGCGATCTCCTCGAAGAAGTCGATCTGCGCGTTGAAGAAGAAGCTCAGGCGCGGCGCGAAGTCGTCGACGTCGAGGCCACGCTCGATCGCCTGCTCGACGTACGTCAGGCCGTCCTTGAGCGTGAACGCGAGCTCCTGCGCCGCCGTCGATCCGGCCTCGCGGATGTGGTAGCCGGAGATCGACACGGGATGCCAGCGCGGCATGTCCGTCGAGCACCACTCGACCATGTCGCCGAGCAGGCGCATCGCCGGATCGATCGGAAAGCACCACTCCTTCTGGGCGATGTACTCCTTGAGGATGTCGGCCTGGATCGTGCCGCTCAGCCGGTCGGCGGGCACGCCGCCGCGCTGCGCCGCCGCGACGTAGAAGGCGAGCATGAGCGCCGCCGGCGCGTTGATCGTCATCGACACGCTGACCTCGCCGAGGTCGATGCCGGCGAACAGCGTCTGCATGTCGTCGAGCGTGTCGACGGCCACGCCCTCGCGGCCGACCTCGCCGAGCGACAGCGCATGGTCGGAGTCGTGGCCCATGAGCGACGGCATGTCGAACGCCGTCGACAGCCCCTGCTGGCCGTGGTCGAGCAGGTAGCGGAAGCGCTCGTTGGTCTCCTCGGCGGTGCCGAAGCCCGCGAACTGGCGCACGGTCCACAGGCGCCCGCGGTACATCGACGGGTACACGCCGCGGGTGAACGGATAGACGCCCGGGAGGCCGATCGCCCCGGGGTCGGGCAGGTCGTCCTGCGTGTAGAGCGCCCGGACGGGCTCGCCGCTGAGCGTCTGAAACGGTTCGCCGCGTTCGGAGGAGAGGTGGTACGCGGCCTGCCAGTCCTCGTACGTCGTCGGCACCGTCGCCGCGGTCTGCGAGGTCGTCATGGGCGCAGCGCCCGGGCGACGACCACGCGCTGGATCTCGTTCGTGCCCTCGTAGATCTGCGTGAGCTTCGCGTCGCGCATCATGCGCTCGACGGGGTACTCGGTGACGTAGCCGTAGCCGCCGAGGACCTGCACGGCGTCGGTGGTCACCTCCATCGCGACGTCGGAGCAGAACAGCTTGGCCATGGCCGAGTACTTGCCGAGATCGCGCTCGCCGCGCTCGGCCTTGGCGGCGGCGCGGTAGAGCAGCTCGCGCGCGGCCGCGCAGCGCGTCTCCATGTCGGCGAGCTTGAACTGGATGCCCTGCAGGTCGATGAGCCGCCCTCCGAACGCGATCCGCTCGTGGGCGTAGCCGACCGCGTAGTCGGTGGCGCCCTGGGCGATGCCGAGGGCCTGGGCGGCGATGCCGAGGCGCGAGTGGTCGAGCGTGCGCATGGCGATCTTGAAGCCCTCCCCCGCCTCGCCGATGAGGTTCGCGGCGGGCACCCGGACGCCGTCGAGCACCGGGGCGCCGGTCGGCGAGCCGCGCATGCCCATCTTGTGCTCCAGGCGGCCGACCGAGAAGCCGGGCCGGTCGGCCTCGACGACGAAGGCCGAGATCCCGCGCGAGCCCGGCGCGTCGCGGTCGGTGACCGCGAAGACGACGTAGACGTCGGCCACGCCGGCGTTCGTGATCCAGTTCTTGGCGCCGTCGATGACCCAGTCCGCGCCGTCGCGCCGCGCCCTCGTGCGCATCGCGCGCGGGTCCGAGCCGGCATCGGGCTCCGACAGCGCGAACGCCGCCAGCCACTCGCCGCTGGCCAGGCGCGGCAGCACGCGCGCCTTGAGCTCCTCCGACGCCGGCCAGGCGGATCGGCAGCGAGCCGAGGTCCTGCACGGCGAGCAACAGCGACGAGGAGGCGCACGCCTTGGCCACCTCCTCGATCGCGACGCACAGCATGAGCGCGCCCGTGCCCGTGCCGCCGTGGGCCTCGTCGAACGGCAGCCCGAACAGGTCGTGGTCGGCGAACAGCCGGCGCACGTCCTCGGGGAACTCGCCGCTTGCGTCGATCGCCGCCGCGCGCGGCGCCACGCGCGCGGCGACGATCTCGCGGATGACGTCGCGAAACGCGAGGTGATCCTCGGTCAGCCCGTACAGCGGGACGATGTCCGGCGCCGTCGTCGTCATCGGCCCGCCAGCGCGACCGAGCGCGCGGGCGCGTACTCGTAGAAGCCGCGGCCGGCCTTGCGGCCCAGGGCGCCGGCGGCGACCATGCGGCGCAGCAGCGGCGGCGCGGCGAACTCCTCGCGCCCGTACTCCTCGTGCAGGCACGCGCAGATGCCGTCGATGACGTCCAGGCCGATGAAGTCGCACAGCGCGAGCGGCCCCATCGGGTGCCCGCAGCCGAGCGTCATCGCCTCGTCGATGTTCTCGCGCGTCGCGTAGCCGGCGTCGTAGAGATGGATGGCGCCGACGAGGTACGGGATCAGCAGCAGGTTCACGACGAAGCCGGCGCGATCCTTGGAGCGGATCGCGTGCTTGCCGAGTTGGCGCGCCAAGCCCTCGGCCGCATCGACGGCCTCCGCACTCGTCGCATAGCCCGGCACGATCTCCACGAGCGCCATGACCGGGACCGGCGAGAAGAAGTGCAGGCCCAGCACGCGCTCGGGGCGGGAGGTCGCCTGGGCGAGCGTGGTGATCGGGATCGACGAGGTGTTCGAGGCGAGGATCACGTCGCGCGGCAGCCGCTCGTCGAGGCGCCGGAAGACGTCGCACTTGATCTGGCGGTCCTCCGTCACCGCCTCGACGACGAGCCCGCACTCGGCGAGATCGTCGAGCCGGGTCGTGTAGACGATCCGCTCGGTCGCCTCGGCGGCCGCGTCGGCATCGAGCTTGCCGCGGTCGACCGCCTTCGCCAGCGAGGCCGCGATGCGCGCCTCGCAGGCGTGCAGCGGTCCGTCCTGCGGCTCGTGGACGAGCGTGCGCAGGCCCGCGACCGCGACCACCTCGGCGATGCCCGAGCCCATCTGGCCCGCGCCGACGATTCCGACGGTTTCCATGGCTACGCGGTGGCGCCCGCGGTCAGGCCGGCGGCGTCGCGCAACAGGTCGGCCTTGCCGGTCTGCTCCCACGTGAAGTCCGGATCGTCGCGCCCGAAATGCCCGTACGCGGCCGTCTTCTGATAGATCGGGCGATGCAGATCCAGCTCGTTGCGAAACGCGCCCGGACGCAGATCGAAGTGCTCGTCGATCAACGCCGCGATCCGGTCGCGGCCGATCTTCTCGGTCCCGAACGTCTCGACCATCACGCTGACCGGATGCGCGACCCCGATCGCGTACGCCACCTGCACCTCACAGCGATCGGCCAGGCCGGCCGCGACGATGTTCTTCGCCACCCAGCGCGCGGCGTACGCCGCCGAGCGATCGACCTTCGACGGATCCTTGCCGGTGAACGCGCCGCCGCCGTGACGGGCCATGCCGCCGTACGTGTCGACGATGATCTTGCGACCCGTCAACCCGCAGTCACCGACCGGACCGCCGATCACGAACCGGCCCGTCGGATTGACGAGGAAGTCGCGCCGCAACGCGCTCGCGTCGTACATGTCGGCCGGCAGGATCGGCAGCACCACGTGCTCCCACAGGTCGTCGCGGATCAGCTCGCGCGACGCGCTGTCGGCATGCTGCGTGGAGATCAGCAGCTTCTCGATCGCCGTCGGCACCCCGTCGACGTAGCGCACCGACACCTGCGTCTTGCCGTCCGGGCGCAGGTACTCGAGCCTGCCCTCGTGGCGGACGAGCGCGAGCTGCTGCGCCAGGCGATGCGCCAGCGAAATCGGCAGCGGCATGAGCTCCGGCGTCTCGTTCGTCGCGTAGCCGAACATCATTCCCTGGTCGCCGGCACCGGCGATGTCCAGCTCGTCCTCGTCCGAGGGATCGCTCTGCGTCTCATAGGACTGATCGACGCCCTGCGCGATGTCCGGCGACTGCTTGTCGATCGCGTTCAAGACCGCGCAGGAGTCCGCCGAGAAGCCCAGGTCGGCGTCGATGTAGCCGATCCCGCGGATCGTGTCGCGCGCCACGGCCTGGATGTCGACGTACGTCTCGGTCGAGATCTCGCCGGACACCACGACGAGACCGGTGTTGACGAGCGTCTCGCAGGCCACGCGGCCCGTGGGGTCGTCGCGCATGACGGCGTCGAGCACCCCGTCGGAGATCTGGTCGGCGACCTTGTCGGGATGGCCCTCCGTCACCGACTCGGAGGTGAACAAATACTCGTGGGCGAAGCTCGTCATCGCTGCAACTCCTGTTCGCGGGTGGGTTCGAGGCTCGTCATCTGCTGAAGGTCGGCGACGCGCGCGTGCAGCTCGTCGGCCTCGAGGCGCGCGACCCGATCGGTGCCGAACTCCTCGACGTTGAACGACGCCAGCGCCGTGCCGTAGGCCATCGCGCGGCGCAGCGTGGCCGCGTCGTCGAGCGTGTCGAGGTGGCGTGAGAGGTAGCCGACGAACCCGCCGGCGAACGTGTCGCCGGCGCCCGTCGGGTCGACGACGGTCTCCAGCGGATAGGCCGGCAGCGCGAAGAAGCCGTCGTCGGTGAGCAGCGCGGCCCCGTACTCGCCCTGCTTGGCGACGATCGTCGACGGGCCCCACGAGCGCGCCTCGCGCGCGGCGGCGACGAGGCTCGGCTTGCGTGTGAGCTGGCGCAGCTCGGCGTCGTTGAGGACGAGGCAGTCGACGCGCGCGATGACCTCGATGAGCTTGTCGCGGGCGATGTCGATCCACAGGTTCATCGAGTCCAGCGCGACGAACCTCGCCCGCTCGCACTGCTCGAGCACGTCGCGCTGCAGCCCCGGCTGGATGTTCGCGAGAAACAGCACGTCGGCCTCTCGCGACGCGGGGCTGAGCTTCGGCTGGAAGGTCTCGAAGACCCCGAGTTGCGTGTCGAGCGTCTCGCGCGAGTTGAGGTCCCAGCCGTACTCGCCGGCCCAGAAGAAGCTCGTGCCGCCGGCGACGCGCTCGACGTCGTCGGTGTTCGTCTCGCGGGTCGACAGCAGCGCGAAGGCGTCGTCGCCGAAGTCGTCGCCGACCGGGCCGACGACCCGGACCTCGTCGAAGAAGGACGCGGCCAGCGCGAAGTGCGTGGCGGCGCCGCCGATCATCCGCTCGCGCCGGCCGAACGGCGTGGCGACCGTGTCGAACGCGATGCTCCCGACTACCGTGATGGCCATCACCGCAGCATGGTGTGGCCGGCTGCCGCGCACACCCCCCGCGCGGGTGGTCTTGCCCTACCGAAGGGTAGGAGTCCGCGCCGGCGACCCGTCGTTGAGCGTCAGCCGCAGGTAGCGCGCGCTGGCATCCGCCCGGTTGGACGCCTGCATCTTGCGCAGGATGTTCTTGACGTGGAACTTCACCGTTCCCTCCGAGACGAACAGCAGCGCGCGCGATGTCGCCGTTCGTCTTGCCCTCGGCCATCAGGTGCAGGACGTCGATCTCCCGCGTGGTCAGGTGGGTGGCCAGGCCGTTCTCGGCCAGCAGTTCGGGGGCGCCGGCGCGGCGGTCGGTCTCCTCCGGGCGCTCGCCCGACAGCGCGATCGCCCGGTCGCTCAGCTCACCGGAGCGGGCCTCGGCCCAGGTCGAGATCCGGCGGATCTCGCGGCGCTGGTCACGCAGGCGCCGGCGCAGCACGGCGCGCTCGAACAGCACGGCGAAGGCGGTCGCGAAGTGCTCGAGCGCATCGGCGTCGAGCTGCGACAGCGGGCGCCGGCCGGGCGCGCGATCGCCGTGCAGGAAGCCGACGGCGGCGCCGTCGACGTGGATCGGCGCGGCGAGATACTCGCGCCACGCGAGCGTGTCGAGAAACGCGTAGCGCGCCGGCTGCGAGTGGTCGATGTCGGCGACGACCCGCGCCTCCCGGCGGCGCAGCAGCTCGCACTCGAGCAGCGGGTAGGCGAGCCGCAACGGAGGATGGCGCAACGGCTCGACGGCGGCGCCGCTCGCGTCGCCGCCGGCGTGGACGCACTCGACGATGAGCGCGCCGTTGTCGATCCGGCTCAGGACGACCCGGTCGAGATCCGCCGCGAGCGCGGCCGCGGCCGCGCAGCGGTCGACGATCTCGCTCGCGGGCCCGAGATGCGACAGCGACTCGACCGCCTCGCGGACGCGTTCGAAGGCCGAGAGCCGGAGGGCGTCGTCGGCGGAGGTCACAGCTCTCCGGGCGCCGGCTGCGGGGCCTGTGCCGTGCGCGGGCGGATCTCCAGCAGATAGGCCACGAGCAGGTCGTGATCGCCGGCCCGCACGTGGCCGGCGTCGCTGAACTGCTCGACGCGCCCGATCTGGGCGCGCTGGTCTTCGAGCTCGGGCGGAAACGGGAAGACCCCGTACTCGACCACGCGCACGTCCAGCCCGGCGGCCGCCAGCAGCTCGGCGGTGCGGCGCTGGGAGAGGATCGACAGCTGCACGACGTAGGCGACTCCCTCGGGCGCGAGCGCGTCGGCGAGCTTCGTGAGCACCGGATCGAGCGGCGTGCGGCCCCAGTAGTCGATCGGCCGGTGCCCGGTCGCGTGCTGCTCGGGGTCGACGGGCGTCTGGTCGACGCACGCCACGATGACCTCGTAGCGCTCCTCGGGGACCCACGGGAAGATGTCGATCCGCGCCACGGTCATCCGGTCGCCGACGCCGTTGCGATGGGCGTTGGACTCGGTGTTGCGCACGGCCCGTTCGTCGATGTCGATCGCCCGCACGTGCGACGCCCCGTTGAGCGCGAGCTGGATGCCGAGGATGCCGGTGCCCGATCCGACGTCGAGGCAGCGCTGGTGCGCGCCGATGCCCTGGTCGTAGAGGTAGCGCCAGGCCATCAGGCTCACGCTGGACGGCGACACGACCCCCGGGTCGGCGGCGAGATCGGGAAACGGCAGCGGGTGCAGCGAGCGTCCCCGGCGATCGGTCCAGGCCGGCGCCGGCGCCGGCTCGCCGTGCGGAAGCGGGTCGGGCACGCGGACGGCCGGCTGCGCCGGGGCGCCGTCGCCGCGGGCCGTCTGTTCGAGCAGCGTGCGCGCCGCCGCGACATGGGCGGGCCCGACGCCGCAGCAGCCGCCGATGATCTGCGCCCCCTCCTCACGCCAGCGCAACGCCATCGCCGCGTACTCGGCGCTGCCCACGCCCGGCTCGAAGCGCCAGCCGTCGTCGGTGTAGTAGCCGAGGTTCGGATACACGCCGAGCGGCAGGTCGGTGAAGTCGCGCAGGTAGGACATCATCCCGTCGACGTGGTCGGGCGGCACGCAGTTGATCGTCAGCGCGCCGATGCCCATCTGCTCGAAGCGCGCCGCGGCGCGGCCGAACGTGTCGCCCTCCGGCCCGCCCCAGTGCTGACCGTAGACGCTGCACAGGCCGTGCCGGCAGCGCCGGAACGACAGCCAGACGGGAAGCCCGGTATCGAGCAGCGACTGCACCGTGCGAAACAGCGACGGCCGCACGACCGTCAGCGTCTCGAGCAGGATGAGGTCCGGCGGCTCGTGGGCGAAGAGCCGCGCGAGCAGCCGGATCGTGCTCTCGCCCTCCTCGGAGTCGACGTCGCCGTTGATCGAGAACGCGACCGCGCAGTCGGCCTCGCGCCCGCCCTCGCCGACCGCCTGGCGCGCGAGGCGCAGCCCACGGCGCGCGAGGTCCATCCAGTGGACGGGCTCGGTGGAGTTCCACAGCGGCGTCACCCCGTGCAGCAGCGCGCTCGGCAGCCCCCACGTGTTCGTCGAGATGACGTCGCAGCCGGCCGCGACGTAGCCGCGGTGCACGTCGAGCACGGCGGCCGCCTCCTCGACGAGCGCGCGCGTGCCCCACAGGCGCTCGTCGACCGCGTGCTCGGCGTCGCTGAGGTGCGGCAGCTCGGTGGCGGTGGCGCCGTCGAGCACGACGCACGCACCCGCCCCGAGCTTGTCGGCGATGCGGCCGTATTGCGGTGAGTGCGTGGTCTCAGCGACGGACACGGGGCTCGACTAGACAGACCTGTCTACCGGGCTCGACCCTACGCTCGGAGGCATCGCCCGTCAACCGGGCGAGGCCTCCGGGTGCGGTCCTGGCGGGTCAGCCGCCGTTCGTCGCCGTGATGTAGGTCCAGCACGCCTTGAACGATTGGCGCGTGCCGAAGATCGTGTCGATCGCGTGGCGCATGATCTTCAGCCGATCGGCCACCGCTTCCTCGGACGGCTCCTCGCCCTCGATCCGCTTCGTCCCGCCGACCCAGCCCAGGACGGCATCGTGGTAGGCGATCATGAGCTCGAACCACTCGTTGACGTCGGCCACGATCGTCGCCTGGCTGACGTCGGTCACCGTGAGCCCGTTGCGCGCCAGCGCGTCGGTGTAGTGGTCGAGCGGCCGCGGGTGCAGGAACACGCGATCGCGGTGGGCGTGATGGGCCGCCAGCCGCTTCGTGTCGTCGAGCGCCGTGCGGTACTGCGCGTAGGCCGGGTCGCTGCGCACGAGGCTCTCGGCGAGGTCGTTGATGACCCAGACCGTCTCGTCGAGGATCCACTCCCCGGGCTTCGCGCTCGGGTTGCGCAGGTTGCCGGAGTTGATGAACACCTTGCCACCGGGCTTCAGCGCGCGCACCCAGGCGCTGGCCACCTCGTCGAGGTCGGGGTACAGATGGATGGCGTTGACGGCGGCGATCGCGTCGACGCCGCGCTCCATCAGCTCGGGCCCGAGCACCTCGTCGAGCGACTGCAGCCGCTTCTCCGCCTTGATGAAGCGCAGCAGGCGCGCCGCGAAGCGCGGGTCGTCCTTGTACTTCTCGTGCGCCACGCGCAGGAACTTCGCCGAGGCGTCGACGACGATCGTGCCCACGGCGCGATCGAACATGCGCAGCCGCAGGCGGTCGAGCAGGATGCCGGTGCCGCCCGAGTAGTCGACGAGGATGTCGCCGTCCTGGAGGTGCTCGGCGAGCTGCTTTGCGCTCGGGTTGAGGTTGTCGTACCAGCCGTGCTCGTCGACGTGGTCGTAGGCCAGGCCGGCGTCGCTGAGCGGCGCGCGCGTCCACTCCTCGTCGGGAATGCGATCGAAGCCCGCGGGCCACGTGAACTCCGCCTTGCGCCCGGGCACGTCGAGCCGGTCGCAGGTCGCGCGGTGCAGCTCGAGCAGCTGGTCGACGGCCGCCGAGCCGCCGCGCCCCCAGCCGCAGTCGGTGGCGACGCCGAAGCCCTGCACGTAGCGGCTCGCGGCGCTGATGCGCCGGCGCGCGCCGACCTTGCCGTCCTGCAGGTGCAGGACGCCGAGATAGAGCTCGGTCCGCTGGTCGAGGCGCAGCTCGCGCAGCGGCGCGAAGTACTCCTCCTCGGCCTGGGCCGGGACCGGAACGTGGATCCAGTTCAGCGGGCGATACAGCGCCGTCGCGAGCGCGTTGGCCACCTCGACGAGCTTGCTCGTGTCGTCGGGCACCGTGAAGTGCCCGTGGTAGTCGTCGCCGTAGCAGAGGTGGAAGCCGAGCTCGACGTCGACGGGCACGCCGCGGCTGACGCGCAGCAGGCGCTCGAGCACGCCGGCCCGCGTGCCCTGAAACCAGGCCGGGCTGATGCCCTCGAGGATCGCGAACTCCAGCCGCGTGTCCCACTGCAGCGCGAGCTGGTCGTGCGGCACGGCCGCGAAGATCGCGTCGAGCTCGGCCAGCACCCGCGCCTCGTAGACCGGCTCGACCTCGGCCTGGTGCTCAGGGTCGATGAACGCGCTGATCGGCGCCAGCGGCGTCGGCAGAGAGACCTGGAAGCGCACGTGCGGCGGGATGACCCCGTCGCGCTTGAGCTTGGCGAAGATGTTGTACGACGCGATCGCGGCGTCGGCGAAGCCGAGGTTGTCGAGCACGATGTCCGAAGCGCGCTCGCCGTCGCGCAGCCGCAGCTTGGGCAGCGTGCGGTAGGTGCCGTCACCGGGCGGTCCGACCTCGAACTGCGGCAATGCGTTGAACACCGGGTACTGCCAGAGGATCCAGTCCGATCGCGGACCGGGCTCGCCGTCGGGCAGCCGGCGCAGGCGGTCGCCGAGCGCCCCTGCCGTGCGGCGAAAGACCTCTTCGACTCCGCCGAGCGGCACGCTGCCGACGAGGTGCGCGCCCATGGGTTCGCGCGGGGTCAGCGCATCGGATTCGCCGTCGGATTGGGTCTGCCTTGCCTCCGTCGCGATCGTCGCCTCTTCGGTCATCGTCGCTCCTCACCTGTCGCTCGTGGTCCGGCTGCCGGCCGGTCCGCGCCAAGAGCACGCCGGGGCCGGCCTCGGCGACGATACGTTCGGTCGGGAGGAGCAACAACGCGCCGGAAGGGGTGAATCCCCTGCTCCATGGGGGAGTCCTGCGTGCCATCGCGCGAGCGTGCTGATAGAGACTCGGCAATGCCCGCCACCACCACCGACACGGCGTGACGAGCGCCTACATCATCGGCTCGGGGGCGACGCGCTGCGGCCGCTTTCCCGACGCCACGGTCGCAAGCATGGCGATCGAGGCGCTCGATGCGGCGCTCGCCGACGCCGGCCCGGACACAGGCCGGATCGAGGCGATCTTCTTCGCCAACGCCCTCTCGGGCCTGCTGACCGGGCAGGAGTGCGTGCGCGGGCAGGTCGCCCTGCGCCACTCGCGCTACGGCGGGATCCCGACGATGAACGTCGAGAACGCCTGCGCGAGCGGCTCGACGGCGCTGCATCTCGCCTGCATGGCGATCGACTCGGGCCAGTACGAGACCGTCGCGGTCGTCGGCTCGGAGAAGATGTCGCACCCCGACAAGCGCCGCTCGATCGCGGCGCTGGCCGGCGCGGCCGACGTCGACCTGCTCGCCGATGCGCCGGAGGATCACAGCGTCTTCATGGACAGCTACGCCGAGCGCGCCCTCGGCCGGATCGAGCGCTTCGGCTGGACCCCGGCCGACTTCGCCCGCGTCGTCGTGAAGAACCGCCACCACGCGGTCCACAACCCGGACGCCCAGTTTCGCAAGACGATGACGGTCGACGAGGTGCTCTCCAGCCGGATGATCACCGAGCCGCTCACGCTGCCGATGTGCTCGCCGATCGGCGACGGCGCGGCGGCGCTCGTCCTGACCGGCTCTCCCAACGGGTCGGGCGCCCCGATCCGCGTGCGCGCCAGCGCGCTCAGCGCCACCGGCGGCCCGGCGCCGGGCTCGGTCGTCCAGCGCGCCAGCGTGACCGCGCGCGAGCAGAGCGGCCTGAGCGCGGAGGACGTCGACGTGATCGAGGTGCACGACGCGACGGCCTCGGCCGAGCTCGAGGCCTACGAGCATCTCGGACTGGCGGCGCCCGGCGAGGGAAACCGGCTGATCGCCGAGGGCAGGACCGTGCTCGGTGGGGCGCTGCCGGTGAACACCGGTGGCGGCCTGCTGTCGCGCGGGCATCCGGTGGGGGCGACCGGCGTCCTGCAGGTCGTCGAGCTCGTCGCGCAGCTGCGCGGGCGGGCCGGCGAGCGGCAGGTCGATCTCGACCCGCGGCTCGCGTTGGCGCAGAACGCCGGCGGCTTCGTCGAGGGGGACAACGCCGTGGCCGTGATCACGGTGCTCGAGCGCGAGCGGTAGCGCGGCATACCGAGCGGTAGCAGGCTCCAGACAACGACGAGGAGGAACACGCATGACCGATTACGATCCGAGGACCGATACGGGGATTCCGACGGAGCCGGTGGGTTCGCTTCCGCGGCCGGCGAAGTTGCAGGAGGCCTACGCGCAGTACGACGCGGGTGATATCTCCAAGGATGATCTGGAGAAGCTGCAAGACGAGGCGGCGAAGGACTCGATCGAGCGGATGGAGGCGACGGGGTCGCCGATCAATTCCGATGGTGAGCAGCGCTGGTCGTCGTTTGCGACCTATCCGATCGCTGACACGCTGGCCGGTACCGGCCTGGCGGAGAACCTCGGGCCGGGCGGCCAGTTCTTCGCGATCTTCGCCGACGGTCACGGCCGTCAGCTGCCCAAGCTGACCGGTGGCCCGTTGAAGTACAACTTCTACGCCGCCGACACGCTGGTCAAGTCGCTGCCCTATGCGACCAAGCCGATGAAGCAGGCCGTCATCGCCCCGTCGATGCTCGCCCTGCTGTATCCGTTGAAGGATCCGGTCGATGGCTACTCGCGCGAGGAGTTCGAAGAGGACATCGTGCAGGAATGCACGACCGATATCCGCAAGGCCTTCGAAGCCGGCGCGGCCCGCGTGTCGATCGATTTCACCGAGGGGCGCCTGGCGACCCGGGAGGATCCGCGTAACCCGTGGACCGGTGCCGGGCTGCTGCCGCACTTCATCGAGCTCAACAACCGCGTCCTGGCGAACTTCTCAGATGAGGAACGCACGAAGATCGGCATCCACACCTGCCCCGGCGGCGACCGCGACTCCGTGCACTCCGCCGACGTGCCCTACAACAACCTGCTGCCCGAGATGTTCAAGATCAACGCCGGCTACTTCCTCATCCAGCTCGCCTCCGAGCGCGACAAGGACCCGATCTATGAGTCCATCGGACAGCACAGCCGCGACGACCAGATGTGCTACATCGGCGTCACCGTGACGCAGTCCCCACGCCCCGAAAGCGCGCAGGAGATCTGCGACGCCATCGTCCGCGCCGCGGACTTCATCCCCAAAGAACGCCTCGGCACCACCGACGACTGCGGCTTCTCACCCTTCTCGATCGACGAGAAGCCCAACCACGGCTCACCCGACTACGCCCGCGAAATCGCATTTCAGAAGATCGCCAACCGCGTCGAAGGCACCCGCCGCGCCGCCGAAAAACTCGGCGTCAGCTGAGCAGACGACCCGTCCCGTCTCCCGGCGAATGCAGCGCAGCCGGCGGCCCGCCTCGGCGGGCCGCCGGGGGCGCTTCGTCGTGGCGAGTGACATGGAGAGCTCCGCCAACCCATCGGTCGCCGCGAGCGTGCCGCAGACCTGCCTCGCCGTGTGCGCCGCGCTGCACGATCGCGACGGCCACACGGTCGTGGCCCACTACGGGTCGGTGGCCGGCGAGATCGCCGTCTGCCTGAAGAGCGTCGGTCTCGCCGACCGCTCGGACCTCGGCGTTGTCGAGCTGCGCGGCGACCGCGAGCGCCTGGACCGCGCGCTCGTCGCCCACTTCGGCGACCCGCCCCTGGCCGTCGGCAGCGCCCGGCGCATCGACGGCATCTGGTACCTGCGCCTCGACGCGCGCCGCACGCTGCTCGTCGGCCCGCACAGCGCGCTCGCCTCCGCGCCCGCGATCGCCGGCGGACCCGCCCGCGACAACCTCACGCACCACGACGTCGGCGCCGCGCTGGCGCATCGTCGGCATCGTCGGCCCGCGCGCCGCGCGGCTGCTCGCCGCCGCCGGCCTGCCCGCCGAGCTGCCGAGCGGCGCGATCTGCTCCGATCCCGGCGACAGCAGCATCGTCGCCGTCCTGCGCGAGAGCTCGCGGCGCTACCTGGCGCTCGTCCGCGCGGCCGCCGCCGACGCCCTCTGGGCCCGCCTGCTGAGCGCCGGCGAACCGCTCGGCGCCGCCTTCGTCGGGCACGACGCGCTCACGCTGCTCGACGCCTCGTCGGTCGCCGCCGGCTGATCCCGCGGCAGCTCAGCCGATCATCACGGTGCGAGCGACCGACGGCACCGGGCCGCGGTCGGTCTTGCGCAACACGAAGAGCATGTACGGCCCGGGCGGCGCGACGGCGCCGTCGGGCGGCGAGGTGACGAGCAGCAGCTTGCGGCCGCGGCGCGCCTTCACCGGCAACTCGATGGCGCGCTGGCCGCCGTCGACGAGGTGCGTCACGGACGCGTGGCGGATGAGCACGACCCGGTCGACGTCCTCGGATGGGATGTCGGTCCGCACACCGTACGTCTTGGCGTAGCCGAACTTCGCCCGCACCTTGCGGATCTTCGGCTGGGCGCCGCGGAAGAGGTAGGGCGGCTTGTAGATCTCGAAGGACGGGTCGCGGCCGTCATGCGGCGCGAAGCCGCCGGGCAGCGTCGTGTTGTTGAGATAGAGCGTCGAGATCGGGGCGTGGCCGCCGATGAGAACCTCGCCGCTGGGCAACAGCGCCGCCGTGTTGTGGTAGGTCCGCGGCATGTGCTGGCGTGCCAGCGGCCGGTAGGAGTTCGTGGCCGGATCGAACAGCTCGGCCTGCTGGATGCCGATCTCCGTGCCCGGGCCGACGACCTCGTCCTTGTCGCCGCCGGAGGTGACGAGCACCTGGCCGTCGGGCAGCAGGGTGCCCGAGCCGAACCAGCGCGGCCGGTTCAGCGGCCCGGTGCGGCGTACCGAGAAGCGGTCCTGGCCGCCGGACGTGTCGATCGTCGTGAGCTTCGACGCCCGCGTCGGCAGGTAGCTGCCCGGCGAGGTCGCGGCGACGAGGCCGAGGACGCCGCCGCCGCTCAGGAAGCGCGCCCGCTGATAGCGGCCCTCTTCGTCGGGGGTGAGCGTGAGCATCGTCGAGAACGTCGAGCCGCGGTACTCCGTGAGCTTGTTCGCGAGCGATGCGCCCTTCACCGTCGACCAGGATCTGCGCTCCGGGTCGTAGATCGCCGGGACGTTCCAGCCGGGCTGGTCGTAGGCCTGGCCGACCGGATTGAACGACTGTCCGGCGGTGTTGTAGAAGACCTTGCCGTCGGGCAGCAGATGCAGCCGCGGGTACAGCGGCAGCGAGCGCTCGCCGGCCTTGCCGTTGCCCGTCCAGCGCTCGGTCTCCGGGTCGAACGTCTCGGTCTGCAGGACGTTTCGCAGCGAGTCCTGCGCCTTGTCGAGATAGACGGGCTTGAGCAGCTTGCGCACGCCGCCGACGTTCAGCACGCGGCCGTCGGCGAGCGGTACGAGCGTCGGATACCAGCGCCCGTGCTGCGTGTCGGCGACCTGCCGGAAGCGGTTGTCCTTCGGGTCGAAGATCCTCGTCGCCTTCAGTCCGCCCAGCTCGACGACGCCGAAGCGCGTCCGGGGCACGGCCGGATCGCCGGAGTAGTCGGTGCCGCCCTGGACGAGGATGCGCCCGTCGCCGAGGTAGGTCTGGTGTGAGCCGAACAGGGCGCCGTCGTTGTACGTCTCGCGCGACTGCAGCCCGGGGATGAGGGGGTCGCTCTGCTCGTCGGTCGCGCCGGCGGGATTGGCTCCCCCGGTGAGCTCCTCCGGACGCTGCCACGAGCGTGCGGCCAGGTCGAGTACGCGCACTTGGTCGTTGGTGAACGTCGTGCCGCCCTCGGCGACGATGCTGAAGCGGTTGTTCTCCGTTCCCTCCAATGCGTCCCAGTACATGACGCGACCGTCGGGCAGGATGTTGAGCGTGCCCGCCGCCGGCTTGCAGTGCTTGTAGCCGTCCTGGTCGGGGATGCACTTCGCGTCGGTCTTCGTGCCCTCGATCTCCGGCTCGACGAACGGCGCGCCGAACTCGCCGAGCCGCTCGGGCCCGCCGTTTACCTTGGCATCGGTGCCCGGGAGGACGTTGAGGTCGTCGAAGAAGCCGCCGAGGCCGAGAATGTTCTTGACCGCCTCGCCCGCGGGCCCCAGCAACGGGCCCACCTCGACGCGCGCCTGCGCGCCCTCCAGATCGTGCGCGGGCGCCGCCGCGGGCGCCGCCAGTCCCAGCGTCGCGACCATGGCGACCGTACAGCGCAGGCTGCGCGCGCGTCTTCTCACGGAGTGCATGTTCCTCCTTTACGCCGATATGCCGGATCTCAGTCATTCGCGCACCGACCCGGCGCACCGGCGGTCTGCGGCGCCCGCCGGCTCGGCGAATGCCGCCGGGCGAACTTCCGCCACCGGTCCATAGAGCGTCCGCACGCCACCCGGCACGCTGGAGCAACGCCGTGCGCGCGTCGATACGTGCCGCATATCACATGTATCTGGCGGTCGCCCGCCGGCGTCCTATAACCAGCCACCGGACCATCTCATGAAGCCCTCAAGCCTCGACCAGCGCCTCGGACCGCTCACCATGCCCCAGTACCTCGGGCTCACGGAGGGCATGAGCGCGCGCGTCGCCGGGCGCATGGTGACGCTCGCCGGCGACTACTCCAACGACGCCATCCGCCTGCACGACGAGGCGCTCGACCCGCGCCTCGACGGTGCAGCGCTGGCACGCCTCGGCCGCGCCGCCACGCGCATCGAGAGCGGGCTCGCACAGCTGCTCGTGCTCGCCGCCGAGCACTGCCGCGGCCAGACGCTCGTCGACCTCCCGATGGCGGTCCGGGCGCACATCAAGATCGCCAGCCGCTGTCGCGGCGCCATCTGCGCGCTGGCGATCAGCGCCGAGCAGCACGGCCGCGACGAGCGCCTCGCGGCGTAGTCGCACGGCGGGCGGCGCCGCCCGCGTCAACGCCGGACCGCAACTTCTTCGGCCTTGCATCAGGGCCTATGATCGGTCGCTGCCGCTCTGCAGACAGACCGATCTACCTACCTCCAGGCCCACGTGGCGACCAGCTCTCAAGCCGGCAGGACGACGTCCGTTCCCGCGACGTGCATCGCCGCGGGCGCCGTGCTCCACACGCGCGACGGGCACAGCTTCGTCGGACACTACGGCCACGTGCAGGGCGAGATCGCCGTCTGCATGAAGAGCGTCGGGCTCGCGGACCGCTCGGACTTCGGCGTCTTCGAGCTGCAGGGCGACCAGGCCCTGCTCGACCGCGCGCTTGTCGCCCGCTTCGGCGACCCACCGCTGTCGACGGGCAACGGGCGGCGCCTGCGCAACGTCTGGTTCATCCGCACCGACGCGCGCCACACCCTCCTCGTCGGCCCGCACGCCGCGCTCGCCTCCGGCCCGCCGATCGGCAAGGGCCGCGACCGCAGCGACCTGCCGCACCGCGACATCGGCGAGAAGCTCGCGATCGTCAGCATCATCGGCCCCCGCGCCAAGCGCCTGCTGATGAGTGCCGGCCTGCCCGGCGACCTGGCGATCGGCACCGCCGCACGTGACCCCGCCGACCCCGCCGTCGTCACGCTCCTGCGCGAGAGCCAGCGCCGCTTCCTCGCGCTCGTGCGCGCCGCCGACGCCGACGCGTTCTGGTCGCGGCTGCTGCACGCCGGCGAGCCGCTCGGCGCCGCCTTCGTGGGCAGCGACGCGCTCACGCTGCTGGACGCCTCGTCGGTCACGGCGCGCTGACCGAAGCGCGCGCGGATCCCCCGCCTGCGGCCACCGGTCGCGTTGCTACCGTCAGACGCATGAGCGACCTGGCACCGGACTACTTCACCAAGCCCGTCGGCGACGTCGATCCTGAGATTGCGCAGCTTCTCATCGACGAGGCGCGCCGGCAGGAGACGACGCTCGAGATGATCGCGTCAGAGAACTTCGTGCCCCAGGCCGTCATGGACTGCCAGGGCTCGACGCTGACGAACAAGTACGCCGAGGGCCTGCCCGGCAAGCGCTACTACGGCGGCTGCGAGTTCGTCGACGAGGTCGAGACGCTGGCTATCCAGCGCGCGAAGGACGTCTTCGGCTGTGAGGCGGTCAACGTGCAGCCCAACGGCGGCGCCACCGCCAACGCGTCGGCGATGATGGCGCTGCTCGATCCCGGCGACCGCGTGCTCGGCATGCGCCTCGATCACGGCGGCCACCTCACGCACGGGATGAAGCTCAACTTCTCCGGCAAGCTCTACGACATCGTCGCCTACGGCGTGCGCGACTCGGACTCCCGCGTCGACATGGACGCGCTCGCGCAGATCGCCGAGGAGACGCGCCCGAAGCTCATCCTCGCCGGCTGGTCGGCCTACCCGCGCCAGCTCGACTTCGCCCGCTTCCGCGAGATCGCCGACTCCGTCGGGGCCTACCTCATGGTCGACATGGCGCACTTCGCCGGCCTCGTCGCCGCCGGCGAGCACCCGAGCCCGGTCCCCCACGCCGACGTCGTCACGACGACGATCCACAAGACGATCGGCGGCGCGCGCGGCGGCATGATCATGTGCCGCGAGCAGTTCGCCAAGAAGATCAACACCTCGGTCTTCCCCGGCCAGCAGGGCGGCCCGCTCATGCACGTCATCGCGGGCAAGGCGGTGTCGCTGAAGATCGCCGGCACCGAGATCTTCCGTGAGCGCCAGCGGCGTACGCGGGCCGGCGCCGCGGTCGTCGCCGAGGAGCTCATGAGCGCCGGCGTCAACGTCCTCACCGGCGGCACCGACGTGCACCTCGTGCTCGCCGACCTGCGCGACTCCGAGCTGGCCGGCCCGGACGCCGAGGAGCGCCTGGACCGGATCGGTATCACGGTCAACCGCAACGCGGTGCCCAACGACCCGCGCCCGCCGATGGTCACGTCGGGCCTGCGCATCGGCACGCCGGCGCTGGCCACCCGCGGCCTGCAGGTCGAGGACTTCCGCGAGATCGGCAAGGTGATCGCCGAGGCGCTCACCGGCCCGTTCGAGGCCGACGACGTCGCCGGGCTGACCGAGCGCACCCGCGCGCTGGCCGAGCGCTACCCGCTGTACCCGCACCTCACGTCGCCCGCCGCGGTCTAGTTCGCAGCGGGCGGGGGCCGGCGCTCGCCCGGGTCAGGCGGGCGCCTTCGTCAGCGCGCCGAGGTTCAGGTTCTCGTGGATCGCGGCGACGGAGCGCGCCTTGTTGAGCGAGTAGAAGTGCAGGCCGGGGACGCCGAACTCGATGAGGCCCTCGCACTGCTCGGTGGCGTAGTCGATGCCGAGCTGGGTGGCGGCCTCGTCGTCGTCCTCGACCTTGGCGAGCAGCGCTTCCAGGCGCGGCGGGATCTTCGCGGCGCAGAGCTTCGTGAAGCGCCGCACCTGCGCGACCGAGCGGATCGGCAGCACGCCGGGGACGATCGGCACCGTGATGCCGACGGCGCGCGCGTCCTCGACGAAGCGGAAGAAATCGTCGTTGTCGAAGAACAGCTGCGTGATGACGACGTCGGCGCCGGCGTCGACCTTCTCCTTGAGGTACTTCAGGTCGCTTTCGCGGCTCTCGGCGCGCGGGTGGACCTCGGGGAAGCCGGCGACCGCGATCGAGAAGAAGTCGTACCAGCCGGCCTGGCCGCGCCGGGCGACGTCGATGAGCTCGCGCGCGTTGCGGTAGCCGTCGGGATGGGCCTTCCACGGCGCGGACGCACCCTCCGGCGGATCGCCCGCCAGCGCGATGATGTTCTCGACCTCCGAGCCCCACAGGTCGCCGAGCACCGACTTCACGTCCTTGAGCGGCTGGTTGACGATCGTCACGTGGCACATGACCTCGAGCTTCTCGCGGTACTTCATGGCCCTGACGACCTGCAGCGTCTTGGACTGGGTCGTACCGCCGGCGCCGTACGTCACCGAGACGAAGGCGGGATCGAGCTTCTTGAGCTCCTGCAGCTCGGCGAAGAGGCTGTCCATCCCTTCGGGGGTCTTCGGCGGGAAGAACTCGATCGAGAACGTCAGCCCGTCACGGGCGTAGATATCGCGGAGCTTGGTCACTGGTGAAGGTCTCTCGATCTGGTTGTGGCGCGAGCGGGGGCGTCCTGCTGGCCCTCGGCGGCGTATACGGGGGCGCGCGGCCCGCGGTTCAGGATAGACCGCGGGTCCCGTTCAGATCGAGCTGCGGCTCAGCGAGCGGTCTTGCGCGCGGCGAGCGTGCGGGTCTTCACGCAGCGGCTGTAGCGGGCGCGGCGGGTCTTGGCCGAGGCCTTCGTGCGCCGCGCGACGCGATGGCAGCGCTCGGAGATGCGGCGCTTTTCCTTCGCGGACAGCTTGCGGAGCTTCCCTGCCGCGGGGGCGATGTCGTCCGACAGCGACGCGGTGGCGGAGGCGGTCGACGCCCTGACCGGCGACGTCGGGCCGCCGAGCTCGCGCCAGCCGAACTCCGTCGCGTAGGTCGCGCCGGCGTCGAGCAGGCCGTCCCTCGGCGAGCCGGGCACGATGCCGACGCCGATCTCCTCGAAGTTCGCGTTGAGGATGTTGTCGCGGTGACCCTGGCTGCGCATCCACGCGTTGACGATCGAGACCGGCGTGCCGAGCACGCTCTGGCCCCAGCCGAGGTTCTCGCCGATGGTGTGGCTGAGCGTGTTCGTCGTGTAGGAGGCGAGGCGCTCGTCGATCGTCTGGCCGCTCGGGCTGACGTGCGCGAAGAAGCGCCGCTCGACCATCGCCTGGGCGTAGCCCGTGGCGGCGGCCTCGAGCGTCGGCTCGCTGCGCAGCGCCGCCAGGCCGTTGAAGGCCCGCTGAGCGTTGATGAGGCACAGCGTCGCGGACTTCGCGCTCGCCGTCGTGGACAGCAGCGGAAGCTGATCGGCTCCCGGGCAGTTCACCGCCGCTTGCGCGGAGGGCGCGGCGAGGGCGAGCGAGGCGACGAGGGCGGTCGCGAACGCGGGCAGGGGCAGCCGATGACGACGACGTCCATCCATGGAGGAGAGCGAGACGTGGACCGAGCCGGGCTTCATGCCGTGGCTTTCGTCTCAAGCCCTTCATCGGGTGTCGGGGCCGTCCAGGCAACGTGTAGCCGGCGCAGTGGACGTCCGTACGAGCCGCCGGACTGGACATCCGTGGACAGCGCCGGCCGTTGCTAATCCCCCGGATACCGGTAATTTGCGCCGTCAGCTCGGAGCGAGGATCCGCACGGAGGGGCACGAGGGGTTCTCGGTCGTACTCTCGTCGCCGAGCGGGGTCGGCGTCATCGAGGACGGCACAGCCGAGGCCACCATCTTCAACGACGACGCCGGCGTGCTGATCGTCGACTCGTCCGTGACCGAAGGCAACTCGGGCACGAAGGTGATGACGTTCGAGATCGCGCGCCTCGGGCCGGCGAGCGGTGCGGCATCGGTGAACTGACCGCCGACCTGTACAGCGGCACCTGCGCCTCCTGCCCCCCTTCTGGCAGCACCACGGGCAGCCCCAGCAGCGCCACGGCCGCGCCCGCGGGTATCCGACCAAACGACCCTGGCCCCCGATTGCGGGGCCAGGGTTCGTATGGCATCGCGACTACCGTTGGGGACCCATGTATCACGCGTGATACACTGCTGTGATGGCTGACGTCACCATTCGGGAGCTCCGCAGCAAAGGTGGCGAGGTCGTAGACCGCGCCGCGCGGGGCGAGCAGATCACGATCACGCGGGCCGGCAAGCCCGTCGCTTCGTTACGTCCGATTGACGCGCACACGCTCCCGGCTGATGTGCTGCTGTGGCGATGGCGGCAGCTTCCTTCGGTCGACCCCGACCGGCTCCGTGCGGACATCAACGAGGTCTTGGACGGCGAGCTATGACCGAGCGCCATCCTCGGGGGATCCTCGACACCTCCGCGGTCATCCTGCTCCCTCGCATCACCAACCCAGCGGCGCTGCCCATCGAGCCGGTTATCACCGCCGTGACGCTCGCCGAGTTGTCGGTTGGTCCGCTTGTCGCTCGTGACGAACGCGAGCGCGCCGCGCGCCAGGCTCACCTGCAGCAAGCTGAGGCGGACTTCACGCCGCTCCCGTTCGATGCCGCGGCGGCTCGTGCGTTCGGTCGCGTCGCCGTCTCGTTGCGAACGGCCGGCCGCAAGCCGGCGGCGCGTTCCTATGACGCGATGATCGCCGCCACCGCGCTCGCCAACGACCTACCCGTGTACACAGCCAACCCCCGTGACTTCGAGGAGATCGACGGACTCGAGGTCGTTGCCGTCGCGGTGCCGTCCGCGCAGTCCTGATTCGCAGAGCGCACCAACACGGAGGGGGAGGGATTCGAACCCTCGGAAGGGGGGTTGCCCCTTCAACGGTTTTCGAGACCGCCCGATTCAACCACTCTCGCACCCCTCCGAGGCGCTACACGGGCGCCGCGCAGGATAGCTAGCGGCGCGAGCCGAAGAAGTCCGTCAGCAGCGTCGCGCACTCGGCCGCAAGCAGCCCGCCCGCGACGGCCGGCCGGTGGTTCAGGCGCGGCTGGGCGAGCACGTCGAGCACCGAGCCGGCGGCGCCCGCCTTGGGATCGGTCGTGCCGTAGACGATGCGCGGCACGCGGGCGAGCACGATCGCCCCGGCGCACATGGCGCAGGGCTCGAGCGTGACGTAGAGCACGGTGTCGAGCACGCGCCACGAGCCGAGCACGCGGCTGGCCTCGCGCAGCACGAGGATCTCGGCGTGGGCGGTCGGGTCTTGGCGTAGCTCGCGCTCGTTGTGGCCGGACCCGATCACCTCACCGTCGTGCACGACGACGGCGCCGATCGGCACGTCGTCGTGATCCAGCGCAGCCTCCGCCTCACGGATCGCCAGGCGCATGAAGTACTCCTCACGAGGAAAGAACGTGGCCGTCACGTCGAAGGGACTATCGCAGCGCACCGCCCTCGCTCCGTATCGTGTGAGGCCGGTCAGCCTCAGCTTCCTCGTGAACACCCTCTCCGTCCTGCTTCGCACAGTCGCCGCCGGCGCCGCGGTCGCCGCGTGCGTCGCCGCCCTGTTGCCGGCACCGGCCATCGCCGACGAGCAGGAACTGCGCGCGCGCGCGGCCTACGTCCCCAACGACTCCGGCTCCGCGCGCGCCGCCGCCGACGCCGGTTGGACGAACACGCAGTGGGAGCTCAACGGCCCGTTCGGCATCAACGCGCCCGTCGCCTGGTCGCAGGCCAGCCGGCTGGGCGGCAGCGGTGGGCGCGGCGTGGTCATCGCCGTCCTCGACAGCGGCATCGCCTACACCGACCGCGGGCCGTTCAAGCGCTCGCCGGACCTCGCCCCGGCGCGCTTCGTGCGCGGCTATGACTTCGTCGACGACGACCCGTACCCCAACGACCAGTACGGCCACGGCACGTTCGTCGCCAGCACGATCGCGGCCACCGCCAACAACGCCTACGGCACGGTCGGCGTCGCCTACCGCGCGCGGATCATGCCGCTGCGCGTGCTCGACTACGAGGGGCGCGGCTACCCGTCGACGATCTCGCGCGCGATCCGCTTCGCCACCCGCCGGGGCGCGGACATCATCAACCTCTCGCTCGAGCTCTACGACGGGCCGGTGCTCGCCCCCACGCCGCGCAGCGTCACCGCCTCCAGGAGCGTGCGCTCCGCGCTGGCCGACGCGCGCAAGGCCGGCGTCGTGGTCATCTCCGCCGCCGGCAACAGCGCGGACGCCAACGTGCCCGCCAAGCGCTACGACACGCTGGCGATCAACGTCGGCGGCACGACCGAGCACGGCTGTCTCGGCGACTACTCCAACCACGGTCCCGGCCTCGACGTCGTGGCGCCCGGCGGCGGCGCCGACGCGACCGTGCCCGACGACCCGAACTGCAAGCCCGCCGAGCCCGCCGGGCGCGACATCTCGGGCGTGAGCTTCCGCGCGCAGTCCCCCTCGCTCTTCGAGATCCTGCCGCGCTTCCGCGGCACCTCGACCGCCGCGCCCCAGGTCGCCGGCGTCGCGGCGCTCGTGCTCGCCTCGGGCGTGCTGGGCACCGACCCGACGCCCGGCGAGGTCGAGCGTCACCTCGAGCGCACGGCGCGCGACCTCGGCCGGCCCGGCCGCGATCGCCTCTACGGCGCAGGGCTCGTCGACGCGGCCGCCGCGACCACGCCGCTGCCGCTCCTCACACCGTCCGGATGATGAGCACCGAGCAGGGTGCGTGGTGCGACACCTTGTTCGGAACCGAGCCCAGCAGGAAGCGCTTGGCGCCGGTCATGCCCTTGTTGCCGAGGACGATGAGGTCGCTGCCGCGCTCCTCGGCGACGTCGAGGATCGCGTCGGCCGGATCGCCCTGCCGGGCGAAGACCTCGACCTCGACGCCGGCCGCGCGGATCTCCGCCGCCGCCGCCTCGAGCGTCGCCTGCACGTCCTCGCGCGGGTTGATCATCCACTGCAGATCCTGCGGCACGCGCTGGATGGACTCCGCGCGCAGGCGTGCGTCGGACACCGGCTCATAGGCGCTGACGAGCTCGATCCGGGCGCCGACGGCGCGCGCGAGCTCGATCGCCTGCCGGACCGCCTGCGTGGCGGTGTCCGATCCGTCCGTGCCGACGACGATCGATTGAAACATCGCGGAGCGAACCCGAGTCCTAGGTGGACAGCTTGACGATCGCGATGACGATCCCGACGAGCACGAAGAAGACGATCGCCGCCTGCATCCAGATCCAGGTCGGCGACACCCGACGGGCTCGCTTACTTCTCGGCGAGCTTGGAGTTGATCGCGGCGATCGCGGCGTCGATGCGCGCGTTGACCTGCTGCGTCGCCGTGGAGATCTCCTGCTGCGCCCGTGCGATCGCCGGCGTGCTGGGATTGCTCAGCGCCGCGGTCGCCTTCTTGATCTGGGCGCCGAAGCCGCTCATCGCGGTCACGAGCTGCTTGTGCTCGGCATCCACGTCGCCCGGCACCTTGATGCCGCGCAGCTGGCTGACGACGTCGTCGATCGCCGTCTGGAACTCCGCGAGCGTCCTGCGGTCCTCGCTGGAGGAGCTCTTGCTCGTGATCCGTGCCGCCACGCTCGCCACCTCGGCGGCGAACTCGTTCTGCGCCGCGTTGACCGCCCTCACGTAGGCGTTGCGCTCGTCGCGCTCCTCGGCACCGCCGCAGGCGCCGAGCGCAAGCGCGCAGGCAGCCGTCAGCAGCAGCGCGACGATTCGCATGACCCCGGACACCGGCGCCAATGTACCGGGATCGCCCGACGCGCGACGACGGCAGCTACCGCGCCGGCTCGGGCGCGGGGGGCACCGCCTCGGCGGGCGTGTGCTGCGTCGTCTTGATCTTACGCTGCAGGAAGGGCAGCTCGATGTGCTTGTAGGTCAGCGCCCCGCTGAGCACGGTGAGCGGGAAGCCGATGCCGGCCATGATCGCCAGGCGCGTCGCGAGGGTCTCGTCGGAGCCGAGCAGGTGGTCGAGCTCGAGCAGCACCCAGATGTGAACGAGGTAGAAGGAGTACGAGCGTGCGCCGAGCCACAACATGCCCTTGTTGGCGAACAGGCGCGGCGCGCGGCCGGTGCCGAGCTGCAGGACGATGAGGCCGAAGAAGAGCAGGCCGGTGCACAGCGCGGCGAGCATCGCGCGCACGCCGAGCGCGTGATGGATCGGCGTCTGGCGCGGGTCATAGTCGCTGACGGTGTAGACGATCGCGCAGAGCAGCCCGATCGCGAACGCTCCCCACGCGAGCTGCTTGGCCAGGCGCGCGCGCTCGCGCAGCGGCGCGGCGATGAGCGGCTCGACGATCCCGAGCGCGACGCCTGGCATGAAGCCGTACATGATCGCCGGGGGCGCGGTGAGCCAGGCGAAGTGGTACTTGTCGACCGCGCGCAGGGCGATGCTCACCACGAAGACGAAGCCGATCGCGGCGAGCGCGAACGCGGCCCGCGAGTACTGGCCCTTCAGCCGCTTGCCGACGAAGTACGCGCCGTAGGCGGCGAGCGGGATGACGAAGTAGAAGCCGACCTCCGAGCCGATCGACCAGGCGGGGCCGATCGGGATCGAGGCCGGCCCGGCGGTCTGGCCCTGGATGAAGAAGAACTGCGCGACGACCTGCCACCACTCGCTCTGCGCATCCGGCGCGTCGGCGCCGGTCTCCAGGCTGCCGTCCAGGCCGAAGCGCAGCAGCACGAGGATCGTGAAGAAGTAGAAGACCGGGACGACGCGCAGGACGCGGTTGCGCACGTAGGAGCGGATCCGCGGACGCTTGCCGCCTGTGACGTAGGCGCGCGTGAAGGGCCGCGCGATGAGATAGCCCGACAGCACGAAGAAGGCCGACAGGGCGAGGTCGATGTGGCCGAGGATCGGCGCCGCCCAGTCGTAGCTGAGCAGGTTGTTGTTGGCGACCGGGTCGGCGAGCAGGCAGACGTGCGTGGCGAAGACGAACAGCGCGCCGACGCCGCGCACGCCGTCGCCGGCAATGAGCGTGCGGATCCCGAGGTCCGTCGCGGGCTGTGCCTCGACCGTCGTGGCCATCGGCGGGAGCGTAGACGCTGGCCTGGCGTCCAAGGCGCTCGTGGCCGGATGGGCGGGTGCCAACGTCGCGTGGACGTAACGATCGGCCGCTACCGTGGACTGTGGATCACGCGACGAAATGAGCCACTGAAATGCTGAACTTCCTCTCCAAGCACAAGACCGAGCTGCCCAGCGCCGAGACCGCGCTGCCGGGCCGCGACAAGGCGATGCCCGTGCCCGCGCGCCACTACGTGCTCGACGCGCCGCTGCAGGGTCCGTTCCCCGAGGACACCGAGCAGGTCATCTTCGGACTCGGCTGCTTCTGGGGCGCCGAGAAGGTCTTCTGGCAGACGCCCGGCGTGTACACGACGGCCGTCGGCTACGCCGCGGGCCTGACGCCGAACCCGACCTACGAGGAGGTCTGCTCCGCGCGGACCGGCCACAACGAGGTCGTGCTCGTCGTCTACCGCCCGGCGGAGATCTCCTTCGAGGACCTGCTCGCCCGCTTCTGGGAGGCCCACGACCCGACGCAGGGCATGCGCCAGGGCAACGACCTCGGCACCCAGTACCGCTCCGGGATCTACACGACGACCGACGCGCAGGCCGCCGCGGCTGCCGCCTCGGCGGAGCGGTACCAGGCGGCGCTGACCGCCGCCGGCCGTGGCGCGATCACGACCGAGCTGCTGCCGGCGCCGGACTTCTACTACGCGGAGGACTACCACCAGCAGTACCTCGCCAAGAACCCGCGCGGGTACTGCGGGCTGGGCGGGACCGGCGTGTCGTGCCCGATTGGGGCGGGGGCTGAGTCGTAGGTTTCTGACGGTGTGCGCTGGCGCACCGCGTCAGCGCGG
>CAVVTD010000021.1:0-182506 GCA_963751065.1 uncultured Actinomycetes bacterium | reverse complement strand
ATCTGCGCCCAGCGCCTGTCGCGGTTGCGGCCCATCCACTTGATGACCTCGAAGGCGAGACCCGCGACGAGCGGGATGCCGATGACCCGCGAGGCGAACAGCCAGTACCACTCCGGCGTGCCGAGCGGGGCGAACACGACGATCGCCACGATCATCACGATGAGCATGAAGCTCGTCCCGCAGCGCGGGTGCAGGCGGCTGAAGCGCTGGGCGTTCTCTGGCGTGAGCGCGACGCCGGCCTCGTAACAGGAGATCGCCTTGTGCTCGGCGCCGTGGTACTGGAACACCCGTTGCAGGTGGCTCAGGCGCGTGACCGCCCAGATGTAGGTGAGGAAGACCGAGATCCGGATGAGCTTCTCGACGACCACGAACGCCACGGCACCCGGTATCGCGTCCCGAAAGAGGCTCGTGATGAAGACCGGCAGCAGGAAGAACAGCCCGACGGCCAGGCCCAGACCGGTGGCAACGGTGGCCAGCCAGGCCGCGCGGGAAAGCTCCTTCTCGTCCTCGGCCGACTGGATGTTGACGGAGATGTTCAGCGCCTGGATGCCGAGCTTCAGTGACTCGCCGAGCGCGATGACGCCGCGGAGGACCGGCAGGCGCATCCAGCGGTGGCGCCTGAGCACCGAGACGAGCGGGAAGCTCTGCACGCGGATCTCGCCGAGCGCGGCCTCGCCGGACTGCATGTGGCGCCCGCCGGCGATCTGCTCGGGCGCGGGCGCGCGCACGGCGACGGCCCACGTCGAGACGCCGCGCATCATCACGCCCTCCAGCACCGCCTGCCCGCCGAGCGGCGCGTCGCGCACGACGAGCGGGGGCGCTGTGGGTGCGTCGTCCAGCCGCTCGGGCTCGTGCCGGGCGGCGGTCATGGGCTGGTGAGGTGGGCTACTTGCCGTCGGCGACGCGCTTGGCGGCGCGGCGCTTGAAGCGGTCGACCCGTCCACCGGTGTCGACGAGCTTCTGGCGTCCCGTGTAGAACGGGTGGCAGTTGGAGCAGATCTCGACGTGAATCTCCGGCTGCGTCGAGCGCGTCATGAACTCGTTGCCGCACGTGCAGCGGACGTGGGCGGCGACGTACTCGGGATGGATTTCGGTCTTCATAGTGCATGCGACTCTAGCGAGGGGCGTGTGCGCGGCCGCGGCGCGAGCGCCTCCTACGCGGCCCACGCGATCGGTTGATCGGCCCGCACGGCGCCGTCGAAGTCGAAGCGCTCGAGCTCGATTGCGTGTCCCGACCGGCGCGCCTCGACGATGATGCCCCACGGCTTGGGATGCACGACGACCTCGGCGCGCGGGTGGCGGCGGCGCAGGCGCACGATCTCGCGCATCTGATCGAGGGTGAGCTCGGGCGCGTCGGCGTGCACGGTGTTCATAACCGTCCTATCGGTGAGAAGTCGCGTCGACTTGAGGGGCCGCGTGAAGTGGTCAGGTCCCCGTGGTAGCGTCGCGGCGTGGGGACCGGATCAGCAGGGGAAGGGCGTATCGCGCTGATCGCATGCGCGGCCGCCGCCGCGCTCCTGCTGGCGCTGGCCGTGGTCCCCGGCTCCCCGCTGCGCGGCGACGACGAGCCCGCCGGAACGGCCACGGCGCCGGTGAAGAAGGCCTCGTTCGATTCCGAAGCCCCGCTGAAGGCGCCGGCGCACTGGTTGCCGCCCGAGGACTGGGTCTACAACCACTGGCTGCCCTACGACGAGGGCCGCCTCTACGAGCTGCTCGGCACCACCCGCGGGGAGATCTGGCGCCAGCTGCGCGACGACCGTCACAACCTCGCCGAGCTCGCCGCCCAGCGCGGCTGGCCCGATCCGGCCAAGCTCGCGAAGGCGCTCGTCGCCCCGCGCGCCGGCGCTGTCTCGCCCGCCGTGCTCGCCACGCTGCGCTCGCGCGCCGAGCGCACGATCACCCAGGGCCACCTCTCCCAGCACCTGCTCTTCCATTCGCTGCACCAGTTCGCCATCCCCAGCGCGGCGCCAGAGATCTTCGGCGTGACCGACATCGCGTTTCGCGAGCTGCGCCGCGCCGAGCAGAGCCCGTTGGAGATCGGCCGCCTGCACGGCCGCTCGCCGTCGCGCATCCAGGCGCTGTCGGCCGGCGTGCTGCGCGAGCGCGCCCGCTTCGGCACGGACACCGGCGCGATGAGCGAGCGCCAGGCGGCGATCCTGCTGCGCCGCCAGGTCAGCCAGCTGCCGCGCTGGCTCGCGCAGGTCCGCTACAACGGCCCGCCGCCCACGCACGCCGGCCGGCTCACCGGCACGCCGCGCGACTTCGCCGCCAACCCCGCGCTGTCGGCCGACGGGGGGCGGGTCGTGTTCGAGTCCTACCTGCAGAAGCTGCCGCTGGCGCTCAAGCGCGGGGAGATCAGCGTGGCGTCGCGCGCGGTGAGCGGCGGCGCGCTGCGCAACGCGTCGTTCAATGCCAAGCGACGTGCGCCGCGCTCGGCCTACAACCCGACGGTGTCGGCCGACGGCCGCGTCGTCGCGTTCGAGTCCGCCGAGGGGAACCTGAACTTCGCCAAGCGCTACGGGCAGATCCGTGTGTTCGTCAACGACGCGAGGACCGGCCGCACGAGAGCGATGCCGCTGCCGCCGCTGCGGGCGGGGGTCTCGCGCTCGGAGTACAACCCGGCGATCTCCGCGGACGGGCGCTTCGTCGCCTATCAGGCCCAGCGTCGCGGCGGGGAGAGCGCCGTCTACGTCACCGACCTGCGCACCGGCACGCGCGAGCTGGCCAGCCGCGGGCCACAGTCCGCGCCGCGCGCCGACGACGGCGTCTACGACCCGGCGATCTCCGGCGACGGTCGGCGGGTCGCGTTCACGACGGCGGCGTCGAACCTCGGCGCGGGCGATCTGCGCGGCCGCACGCAGGTCTTCGTGCGCGACCTCGAGGCGAGGACGACGACGCTCGTCAGCCGGCGCAGCGGCGCACGCGGCGCGATCGCCGACGACTACTCGGCCGACGCGGCGATCTCGCGCGACGGGCGCTACGTCGCGTTCTCCTCCGCGGCGGGAAACCTCGCCGACGGCGGCGCAAGCCCTGCCGCGGGCTCCCGGGTCTACGTGCGCGACCTGCGCAGCGGGCGCACGACCGCCGTCAGCAACCCAAGCGGATTCGCGCTGAAGCCGTCGATCAGCGCCGACGGCCGCATTGTGGCCTACACGGCGATTCGCGACGGCCGGTCGCGCGTCTACGTCCGCGACGCGCGCGGACGCGGGCCCGAGCGGCTCGTCTCGCGCCCCACCGGCCGGCGCGGCGCCGCCGACGGGCCGTCCTCCGACGCCGCGATCTCCGGCGACGGGCAGCGCGTCGCGTTCACCTCGGCCGGCACGAACCTCTCGGCCGGCAAGCCCGACAACCGCCGCGGCGTCTTCGTCCGCGACCTGCGCGCGAACACGACGAAGCTGCTCAGCGCCGCCGTGCCGAAGGCCGCGGTCGTGCAGGCGGTCAAGCCGAAGATCGGGCCGGTCGCGGCGCCGACGCAGAGCGCGGCACAGATCGTCAGGTCCGCGGCGCGCAGCTCCACGGTCTCGATCTTCGACAACGCGTTCCACGCCGGCCAGGACCGTCCGGCGGTCCGCCTGCAGGCCGGCGGCACGCTCACCTGGCGCTGGGTCTCACAGCAGTCCCATCAGGTGACGCTGCGCTCCGGCCCGCGGCCGCTCACCTCGCCGACGAAGACCGCCGGCGAGTACAGCGCCAAGCTCGACGCGCCGGGCACCTACACATTCGTGTGCTCGATCCACGCGCCCGGCATGCGCATGAAGGCGATCGTCGAGTGAGCGGTCAGGCGGTCAGCGTCACGGCGATGTCGTAGACGCCGTTGACGATGACCTCCTCGACGAACGGGGCGATCGCCTCGCGCCGCTCCTCGAAGTCGTGATCGTCCTGGCTGGCCTCCAGCTCCTCGAGGGTGCCGTCGAAGAAGCCGAACGTCACGACCTGGTCCGGATCGGAAAGGTTGCGCAGGGCGTGGAAGCGAACCCAGCCGGCCGGCGGCGCGTCCGCGTCGGGCATGAACGCCTCCATGAACTCATCGAACGTGCCGGGCTTGAGGCGGCGGACGGTGTGGGCGCAGAGCATGGCGTCTCCTTGGAGCGAGGTTGCGATTCTGCGCCCGCAGTCCTACCAGGCCGCCGGCCGTTACACCGAAAAAGATGTCAGCTCAGCGCCCGGCGCCGATCGTCGCCGGGGGCAGGATCGGCACGGCGCCCGCCGGCTCGCCGGCGATGAGCAGATGGGGCTGTTCGACGTACACCCGCAGCACGCCGGAGGCGAGCAGCGCGTGGCGCTGGGGCTCCGGGCCCGCGTCCGGCGGCATGCCGTCGTCGACGATCACGAGCGACGGCGCGGCGCCGCCCGCCCGCTCGGCCACCCACGCCTCCTCGGCCAGCAGCGCCGGCAGCGCGTCGCGCTCGAGCCGGCCATCGTCCCCGCGGGCGTAGCGCGCGACGAACACGCGGCGCCGGCCGGCGTGCAGGCCCACCGTGATCGACGCATGCTCGGGCGCGGCCAGCACCGCCAGCGCGTCCGTGCTCACGACGCCCGCGATCGGCAGCCCCGCGGCGAACGACAGGGCGTTCGCCGTCGACACCGCCGCCCGCACGCCCATGTACGAGCCCGGCCCCACGCCCACCACGAGCTGCCCCACCTCGGCCAGGCCGATCCCCGCGTCGGCCAGCGTCCGCACGATCAGCCCCGACAGGCCCTCGACCGGCCTGGCCGGCGCCATGCCCTCGAACACGCGCCCGCCGGCCAGCACGGCGCAGCTCGGCGCCCGCGTCGAGGCCTCGACCGCCAGCAGGACCGGCGAGCCCGTCACGAGCTCGCCGGCGCGAAGCTCAGGCGCTCGAGCCGCTCGGGCCACGGCTCACCGGTCGCGGTGATCGTCACCCAGCGCTCGGTCTCGGCCGGCGCGAGCTCGAAGGCCAGCGTGACGAACGGCGCTTGGAAGCTGCCGGAGCGGTCGGCCCATTCCACGAGCGTCACGGCGTCCTCCATGAACTCCCAGATCGCCAGCTCGTCGACCTCCTCCTCGGCCTCGAGGCGGTACAGGTCGAAGTGGTTCATCGCCAGGCGGCCCGACGGGTAGATCGAATGCAGCACGAACGTCGGGCTCGTCACGGGCTCGGTCACCCCGAGCGCGCGCGCGAAGCCGCGGGCGAACACCGTCTTGCCCGCGCCGATCCCGCCCGTCAAGAGCAGCAGGTCGCCCGGTCCGCTCAGCGCCGCGAACTGCGCCGCCAGCGCCTCGGTCTGCTCGGGCGAGCGCAGGTGCAGCCTCACGAGACGGCGGCACCGGTGGCGAACGGCAGCGCCAGCCGGGAGTCGATGCCGACGTCGTCGCTCGACGCGCCGCGGCGCTCGAGCTGCCACCAGCCCGCCGCCCCGATCATCGCGGCGTTGTCGGTGGCGAACTCCAGCGGCGGAAGGCGCACCGAGACGCGGTCGCTCAGGCTGGCCAGGCGTGCGCGCAGGATCGGGCTCGCCGCCACGCCCCCGACCACCACGACCGACGCCGGCGCCAGCTCGCTGATCGCCCGCTCGAGCTTGGCGATCATCACGTCCATGCAGGCCGCGGCGAACGAGGCGGCGAGGTCGTCGATCTCGGTTCCGCCGCGCTCGATCTGGCGCCGCACGGCGGTCTTCAGCCCCGAGAACGAGAAGTCGTAGCCGGCGTCGATCATCGGCCGCGGGAACGCGCATGTGTCGGTCCCCGACTTCGCCATCCTGTCGATCACCGGGCCTCCGGGATAGCCCAGTCCCAGCTCGCGCGCGACCTTGTCGTAGGCCTCCCCCACCGAGTCGTCGCGCGTCTGGCCGAGCAGCCGGTACTCGCCGCGGGCGGTGGCATGGGCGAGCAGGCAGTGCCCGCCGGACACCAGCAGGTAGACGGCGGGGTAGTCGATCTGCTCGCCGCGCAGCTCGGCCGAGAAGAGATGGCCCTCGAGGTGGTTGACGCCGACGAGCGGCTTGTCCCAGGCCAGCGCCAGCGCCTTCGCCGTCGTCAGCCCGACCGCGAGGCTGCCCGGCAGGCCCGGGCCGACCGTCACCGCGACCGCCTCGACCTCCTCCCCGGTCACGCCGGCCTCGGCCAGCGCCGCACGCACCGTCGCGATGATCTTCGTCACGTGCTCGCGGCTGGCCACCTCCGGGACGACGCCGCCCCACTGCGAATGCAGGGCCGCCTGGCTGTGGATGACCGACGAGACGACGTCGAAGGAGTCCGACACGACGGCCGCCGCCGTGTCGTCGCAGGAGGTCTCGATCGCAAGGACGACCCGCTCAGCCGGCACCGCTCAGCACCTCCACGATGCGGGCCGCCGGGATCGCGCCCTCGCGCTCGATGGCGGGCTCGGGCAGGTTCGTGTTCACGAGCGTCGACGATACGACCTCGAGTTGGCCGCCGTCGATGGTCGCCGCCGGGGGATGCACGAGGTCGGCGAGGATCTCCGCGACGGTCGGCGACGTCGGCCCGCCGTGGCGGTTGGCGCTCGTCATGAGAAACGGCCCGACGCGGCGCGCGAGGTCGGCGACGAGCGGGTGCGCCGGCGCCCGTAGCCCCGCCTCGTCGCGGCCCGCGAGCCAGTCGACCGGCGACCGCTCGATGCCGAAGACGATCGTCAGCGCGCCCGGCCAGAACGCGTCGGCGAGGGCGCGGGCGGCGGGCGTCCAGCGCAGCGGCAGCTCCGCCTCCGCGTGGCGCGCGTCGGCCACGATGATCGGCAGCCGCACGTCGTGCGGGCGGTCCTTCATCGCGTAGACGCGCCCCACCGCCTCGGGTCGCGACGGAAGGCACGCCAGCCCGTAGACGGTGTCGGTGGGAATGAGCACGACGCCGCCGGCCTGCAGCGCCTCGGTCGCGGCTTCGAGCGCCCCTTGCACCGACGCGGCGTCGCCGGTCAGCTCGACGATCGGCGTCTGGCCGGACATCACGCCAACCCGACGCTCAGAGGTTCTGGTACAGCGGCCCGTCGCCGCCCTCGGGCGTCGTCAGCCGCCCGCCCTTGGCCGTGATCGCCCCGCACTGCACGCAGTTGGTGTAGTTGACGATCACGTCGACGGGGCCGCTCTGCGGCGCGTCGTCGGGGATCTCGTAGACCCCGGCCGGACACATCCAGGCCCACGTCTCGGCCACCTCGCGCGGGACGCGCTTCTGCACGCGGATGTGGTTCGGCGCGTCGTCGCGCGTCGCGTTGCCGCTGATGTAGACCGAGGACAGCTTGTCGAAGGTGTACTTGCCGTCGGGCTTGGGATAGCCGTCCTTCGTGTCGCCGACGAACATCGGCCGCGCGTCGTTGCGATGCCACTTCCAGCGCCCGCCGGGGAAGCGGCCCTTGGTCATGATCATGAGGTTGACCAGCGGCCCGCCGCGCAGGAAGCCCTTCTGGAAGGGCTGGCGCGTGTTGCGCACCTCGTAGAGCTCCTTGCCGATCTGCGAGTCGTTGACGGCCTGCTCGTAGGACTCGAGGTTCGTGTCGCCGCGCTTGAGCGCCGCGAAGATCGCCTCGGCGGCGAGCTTGCCCGACAGGATCGAGTGATGCACGCCCTTCAGCGCGACGGTATCGACCATGCCGGCCGAGTCGCCGACGAGCAGCGCGCCGGGCATCGTGAGCTTCGGCATCGACCACCAGCCGCCGGCCGGAAGCGCCTTCGCGCCCCAGCTCACGCGCTCGCCGCCGTCGAGAATCTCGCGCACGAGCGGGTGCAATTTGAACTGCTGCAAGAGGTCGTGCGCCGAGGTCGTGGCGTCGGCGTACTCGAGATCGACGACGAAGCCGATCGAGACGAGGTTGTCGCCCGTCCGCTCGTCCTTCATCGGGTACAGCCAGGTGCCGCCGATCTGCCCGTACTTGGACTTGAGCTTCAGCGGCCACGGGCCGATCGTGTGGATCAGGCGGTCCAGCGGCTTGGGGACCTTCCAGACCTCCTTGACGCCGAGCTCCCAGACCTGCGGCTCGCGGCCCTCGGCGAGGCCGAACTCGCGGATGGCGGCGCCGGTGAGATGCCCCCAGCAGCCCTCGGCGAGCACGGTGACCTGCGCCTTGACGTCGGTGCCGGGCTCGAAGTTGCGCAGCGGCTTTCCGTCCTTGCCGCGGCCCTTGTCGCCCGAGCGAACGCCCACCACCGCCCCGTCCTCGACGATGAGCTGCGAGGCCGCGGTCTCGGTGAGGATGTAGGCGCCGGCCTCCTCGGAGATCTTCTGCTGGTAGCGGGCGAGCGCCGCGACGGAGATGACCTCGTTGCCGTGGTTCTTGAACGGCGGCGGGGTCGGGATCTTCACCGCCTTGCGCGCGTTGGGCATGAGGTAGACGGCTTCCTTCTCGACGGCGCCGAAGGCAAAGCCCTCCTTGCGCCATTCGTCGCGCGTCATCCCGCTGAGCAGCTCCTCGAGCGGACCCGGCCGCATGACCGCGCCCGACAGGTTGTGGCCGCCGCATGTCTTGGCCTTCTCGATGACCGCCACCGGCACCTCGCCAAGCGACTCGAGCAGCTCCTCGTCGTCGGCGAGCAACTGCAGGAGGCGGTTGGCGCAAGACAGGCCGGCGGTGCCGCCGCCGACGATCGCCACGCCGACCTCGATCAGCTCGTCCTCGGGGTCGAGGCCGTGCTTGATGAACTCGCCCGTCGGATCGACCGGGGGCGGGAACTGCGCCGGGGCCGGCGCGCCGCCGTTGCTACTTGCCATCGCGAGTCTGCCTTACCCCTTCTTTGCCTTCACGGCCTCGGTGAGCTTCGGCAGGATCTTGTTGAGATCGCCGATGATGCCCAGGTCGGAGTACTCGAAGATCGGGGCGTTGGAGTCCTTGTTGATCGCCACGATGTTCTCCGAGGACTGAAAGCCGACCTTGTGCTGGATCGCGCCGGAGATGCCGGCCGCGAGGTAGAGCTTCGGCGACACGGTCTTGCCGGTCTGGCCGATCTGCGTGGAGTACGGATACCAGCCCGCGTCGACCACGGCGCGGGTCGCCGCGACCGCGCCGCCGAGCGCTTCGGCGAGCGCCTCGCAGAGCTCGAAGCCCTCGGGCTTGCCGAGACCGCGCCCACCGGCGACGAGGATGTCGGCGCCCTCGATGTCCACGTCGGCGCCGCGCTGCTCACCGCGCGTGACCATCGTCGCCTGCGTAGAGAACGACGACAGCTCGACGGTGACGTCCTCGACCTCGGCCGAATCGTCGCTCGGCGCGGCCGTCTCGAACGCGTTCAGCCGGCCGATGATGATCCCGCGGTCCTTGTAGGAGGACGTCGAGATCGACGAGTCGCCGTGGATCGGGCGCTCGGCGGTGAGCTTGCCGTCGACGACGTTGACCTGCGTGACCTCCATCGTCACGCCGGCGTTCAGGCGCGCGGCGAGGCCGGCCCCGATCTCGAAGCCGAGCAGGCCGCCGCCGAACAGCGCGTAGTCGTGACCGTTGTCGTCCATGATCTGCGCCATGACGTCGACGACCGGCTGGGCCAGACCCTCGGGCGCATCGGAACAGCGGAAGACCTTCGTCACGCCGTAGTTGCCCAGCGTGGCGGCGAGGTCGTCGCTCACATCGCCGATGACGACGGCGTGGGCCTCACAGCCCAGCTCGCCGGCGAGCCTGGCGGCTTCGGAGACGCCGCCGAGCGAGTTCTTGTTGAAGGCGCCCTCGTAGTGCAGGGCGTAGGCGAGGATTCCGCTCATCGGTGATTCCTCCGGTAAGTCGGTGTGCCCTTGGGCGGCCGCTGGCGCCGACTGGCAAGGACGCAGTGAGGAAGATGGCCCTCTGGGCCATGACCGAGCGAGGACGCCGCCAGGCGGTGATCAGCGGCTGATCCAAGGGTGCACCGGCTTGCTGGAGGGATCACGACAACAGCTTCCTTTCGTCGAGCCAGGCGATGATCTTCTCGACCGTCTCGTTGGTGTCCTCGTCTTCGATGATCTCGCCGGCGGCCTTCTTCGGCGGGGCCTTGAAGTCGCCGCAGACGACCTTCGAGCCGGCCTCGCCGACCTTGTCGGCCTCGAGGCCGACGTCGTCGATGCCCACGGCGTCCAGCGGCTTCTTCTTGGCGCCCATGATCGCCTTCAGCGAGGGATAGCGCGGCTCGTTGATCGCGTCGCCGACAGAGATGACGGCGGGCAACTTGATCTCGACCGTGTCGTAGCCGTACTCGGCCTGGCGCTCGCAGCGCAGCTGGCCCTCGGTGACGTCCATCTTGATGACCTGCGTGAGCGACGGCATCTTCAGATAGTCGGCCACGACGGCGCCGATCGTGTAGCACTCGCCGTCGTCGGACTGCTGGCCAAGGAGGACGAGGTCGGGCGATTCGCGCTCGAGCACCTTGGCCAGCGCGTAGCCGGTGGCCACGACGTCGGAGCCGGCGAGTGCGTCGTCGGACAGGTGCACCGAGCGGTCAGCGCCGAGCGAGACGGCCTTGTGCAGGGCGCGCACGGCGGTGCTCGGCCCCATCGTCACGGCGATGATCTCCTCGACCTCGACCTCCCCACCCTCCTTGACCTGCATCGCGGCTTCGATCGCGTGGGTGTCATACGGGTTGAGGTTGCGCTCGCCGCTGCGGTCCATGCGCCCGGTCGACGGGTTGATCCGCTTCTCGACGGCGGCGTCGGGCACCTCCTTCACCAGGACGCAGATCTTCAACTGGAGCCTCCTTGGGGCAAACGTGACATGGCAGCAGGGTATCCGATTGACTGACCAGTCAATCGCGTGGTTGAGAGCGGGCGGCTACGCCGCCGCGACCGCGCCACGGATGAACTCGACGATCGCCTCTGTGCTCGCTCCGGGCGTGAACACCTCGGCCACGCCGAGGCGCTTGAGCTCGGGGATGTCGTCGCCCGGGATCGTCCCGCCGACGATGACGACCACGTCGTCGACGCCCTGTTCCTCCAGGAGCGCGACGATCCGCGGCACGAGCGTCATGTGCGCGCCCGACAGGACCGAGAGGCCGACCGCCTGGGCGTCCTCCTGGATGACCGTCTCGACGATCTGCTCGGGCGTCTGGTGCAGGCCCGTGTAGATGACCTCCATCCCGGCGTCGCGCAGGGCGCGGGCGATGATCTTCGCCCCGCGGTCGTGCCCGTCGAGGCCGGGCTTGGCCACGACGACGCGGATCTTCTGGCTCGTAGGAGCAGGCTCGGTCATAGGTGCCCGTGGGCGCGCCGGATCATATGCGGCCGCGCCCGGCCGCGCCCCGCGGGGCTTCGCGCCGCGCTGCGCCGGCGTTCACTTCGCCGCGGCGGCGAGCGCCTCCTTGAGCGCCGCCATGAGATCCGGCGGCGGGCCGGGCTCGGACTTCGCGTCGTCGGGGATCTCGATCGTCTTGCCCTTGCGCTTGTCGCGCACGATCTTCTGCAGCCGCTTGCGGTAGCGGTCCTCGTAGTTCGTTGGGTCCCAGTCCTCGGCCAGCGCCTCGATCAGCGCCACCGCGGTGTCGAGCTCCTGCTTGCTCGGCTTCGTGGTCTTGCCGGTGGCGCTCGGCACGTCCTTGACCGAGCGGACCTCGTCGTGGAAGCGCATCGTCGTCAGCGACAGCGCCCCGTCGCGGGCGCGGATGATCGCCAGGTGCTCCCTGGCACGCATGACGAAGGAGCCCAGCGCCGCATGGTCGGTGCGCTCCATGACGCCGAGCAGGAGCTTGTAGGCGCGGGTGGCGCCCTCGTCGTCGCCGGCGGGCACGAGCCAGTACGGGTGGTCGAAGTAGATCGGGTCGACGTCGGCGAGATCGACGAACTGCTCGATGTCGATCGTCTTGGTCTTGCGCGGCTCGACGGCCTCGAGGTCCTCGTCGGTGACGATCACGGTCTTGCCGCCGTCGAGCTCGTAGCTGCGCGTGATCGCCTCGTAGGGGACCTCCTTGTCCTCCTCCGAGCACCAGCGCTTGGTCTCGACGGGCGCATTGTCCTTCTTGTGCAGCTGGCGGAAGTGCAGGTCGACGTCGCGCACGGCGCTGAGGATCTGCACCGGCACGTTGACGAGGCCGAAGCTCAGCGAGCCGGTCCACAGGGCGCGGGCCACGAGGTCAGCCCTTCCCCAGGCTCGCCTCGAGGGCGGCCATGAGGTCGTCGGGATCGGCGGCCTCGGTGCGCTGCGGCAGCTTGTCGAGCTTGCCCTTCGCCTTGGCCTCGATGTACTCGAGCAGGCGCGTGCGGTAGGTGTCCTCGAACTTCGTCGCGTCGAACTTCGCCTCCAGCGTCTCGACGAGCTGGCCGGCCATCTTCAGCTCGCGGTCGCTCGGGTTGCGCGACGGCGTCGGGATGTCGAGCTCGCCGCGTGCCACGAGCTCGTCGTGGAAGCGCATCGTGTGCATGGCCAGCGCATCGGCGTAGGGCCGCACGGCGACGAGGTACTCGCGGTTGTGAAAGACCCAGCGGCCGATGCCCGCGCGGCCGGTCTTCGCGAGCGCGTCGTGCAGCAGCCGGTAGGCGTCCTTGCCGTCGTCCTGGCTGCCGAGGAAGTAGGTCTTGGCGTACATCACCGGATCGATCTCGCCGGCACAGACGAACGCCTCGATGTCGATCTCGCGCGACGCCTTGCCGGCGGCGGCCTTCAGCTCGTCGTCCTCGAGCAGGACGAACGTGCCCTCGGACACCTCGTAGCCTTTGACGATCTCCTTGTAGGGGACCTCCTTGTCCTCCTTGGAGCAGATCCGCTTGTGCTCGATGCGGGCCCCGTCGTCGACGTGGACCTCGTGGAAGTGCACCGTGTGGTCCTCCGTCGCGGAGTGCACCTTGACCGGCACGAAGACGCCGGCGAACGCGATCGTGCCATTCCAGATCGAGCGCAGCGCCATGGCGGAGCGGGTACCCGCTCGCGACGCTGCGCAGCTCAGGCTCAGTCGTCCTCGAGGCCCGGCGCCCGGATGACGATGAAGTCGCTGTCGTCGGGCAGGGACGGATTGCGGCCGGTCGAGCCGAAGTTCGTGTCGTTGACGATCGCGAGGTGGTCGCCGCCGAGGACCGGCAGGACGGATTCGATCGTCACGTACGGCATCGAGAACGGGTTGCCGAGGCCGATGTCGCCCGGCCGCCCGGGCAGCGAGATCTCGTGCGGATCGGCGAGGTTCAGCAGATCGGCGACCTGGCGCTTGGCGACGGTGCCGTCGGCAGCGGTCTCGTCGAGGTCGACGACGAACGCGCGCTTGTGCACCGCCGCCGGGCCCTGGAAGTTGTCGCGCTCCAGCGAGACGAACGTGTCGTCCTCGAGCAGCGTGAAGTCCGACACGAGCAGCGATGGGTCGGCGACGCGGTAGGTCCGCCGCTCTTTCGTGTACCGGCCGCGGCGCGTGTCGAACGCGTACATCCGACGGACCGCCGGGTCGTCGCCGGTGACCGGTCCTTCGAGGACCGGCAGCAGCGTGCGGCCGTCGTCGGTGATCGCCATGCCCTCGAAGCCGCTGGAGCGCCCGAGGTTGGCGGCGCCCGCCAGCGGCGCGGGGAAGTCCGCCGGGTAATCCGGCGACTTGACGTCGGGCAGCGGGACCGGCGCCTCCAGGACCTTGCCGGTCATGTCGGTGTGCAGCAGGAAGGGACCGAACTCCTCGCCGAACCACAGCGTGCCGCGCCGGTCGATGCGGACCGACTCGATGTCGAAGTCGCCGCCGGTGAGCAGGCGCTCCGCGGTCCCCTCACGGACGATGGCGAACGGAACTTCGTGGTCGGGGTCGCGCAGGGTGATCGCGCGCACGATCCGCACGCTGCCCGGGCCGCCCCGCGCGGTCTCGAAATCCGCGTGCACGAGGTACAGGCGCAGCAGGAACGAGCGCGAGTTCGCCTTCGAGCCGAAGCCGTTGTCGGGCATCGCGAGGTAGTTGCCGATGCCGGGTGCGTCGAGCAGGGCGCTGAAGCCGCCGACCGGCTGGCGCGCGCCGGGCGCGTCGACGGGCTCGGCGTTCGGGGCGCCGGCGAACGGCGCGGGCCAGCTGGCGTCGGCGGGCAGCAGGCCGCGTGCGACGAGCGTCGGGTCGTTCGAAGCGGTCGCCGTCGCGCTGGTGGCGAGCAGGCAGCCGACGGCGAGGAGCGCGATGCGGGAGGCGAGTCTGGGCATGACCGGCATGCCAGCACCGCCGCGCAGGCACGGTGTGACCCGGATGTGACGCCCGTGCTAACGGACGGTTGTCAGAAGACCGGCGTCTCGCGGTACGTGCCGAAGACGTCCTGCAGCGCGCGGACGATCTCGCCCTCGCTGGCGTGGGCGTGGGCGCAGTCCAGCAGCGCGGGCATGAGGTTCGTGCGCTCGCCGGCGGCGCCGGCGCGCAGGGCGGCGAGCGTGCGCTCCACCTCGACAGCGTCGCGCCGCGCGCGCACGGCGGCCAGCCGGCCGCGCTGCTTGCGCTCGAGCTCGGGATCGATGCGCAGCGTCGGGATCTCCTCGTCACCGGCGTCGACGTAGTCGTTGACGCCGACGAGGATCCGCTCGCGGCTGTCGTACTCGCGCTGCAGCTCGTAGGCGGCGTCGGCGATCTCCGACTGCGGGAAGTTGCGCTTGACCGCCTCGACCATGCCGCCAAGCTCGTCGATGCGGCTGAAGTAGTCGTAGGCCTCGCGCTCGAGCTGGTCGGTCAGCGCCTCGACGAAGTAGGCCCCGCCGAGCGGGTCGATCGTGTTCGTCACGCCGGTCTCGTGGGCGATGATCTGCTGCGTGCGCAGGGCGATCCGGGCGGCCGCCTCGGTGGGCAGCGCGAGCGCCTCGTCGAAGGAGTTCGTATGCAGCGACTGCGTCCCGCCGAGCACGCCGGCGAGCGCCTCGATCGCCGTGCGGACGATGTTGTTCAGCGGCTGCTGCGCGGTCAGGCTGACGCCCGCCGTCTGCGTGTGGAAGCGCATCCGCCACGAGCGCGGATCCTTCGCGCCGAAGCGGTCGCGCAGCTCGCGGGCCCAGATGCGCCGCGCGGCGCGGTACTTGGCGACCTCCTCGAAGAAGTCGATCTGGGCGTTGAAGAAGAAGCTCAGCCGGGGCGCAAAATCGTCGACGTCGAGGCCGCGCTCGACGGCCTGCTCGACGTAGGTCAGGCCGTCCTTGATCGTGAACGCGAGCTCCTGGGCGGCGGTCGAGCCGGCCTCGCGGATGTGGTAGCCCGACACGCTGATCGGATGCCAGCGCGGCATCGTCTTCGTGCACCACTCGATCATGTCGCCGCACAGGCGCATCGCCGGGTCGACGGGGAAGCACCATTCCTTCTGGGCGATGTACTCCTTGAGGATGTCGGCCTGGATCGTGCCGCGCAGGCTGTGGGCCGGGATCCCGCGCTCCTCCGCGGCGGCGACGTAGAAGGCGAGCATCACGACGGCCGGCGCGTTGATCGTCATCGAGACGGAGATCTCGCCGAGGTCGATGCCTCCAAACAGCGTCGCCATGTCGTCGAGCGTGTCGACGGCGACACCCTCGCGGCCGACCTCGCCCTCGCTGTGGGCGTCGTCGGAGTCGTAGCCCATGAGCGAGGGCATGTCGAAGGCGGTGCTCAGGCCGTCCTGACCGTGGGCGAGCAGGTAGCGGAAGCGTTCGTTGGTCTCCTCGGCAGTGCCGAAGCCGGCGAACTGGCGCATCGTCCACAGCCGCCCGCGGTACATCGACGGGTAGACGCCGCGGGTGTACGGAAAGACGCCGGGGAAGCCGGGATCGCCGGGCGCGTCCTGCGCAGTGTAGAGCGGCTTGACCGGCGTCCCGCTCAGGGAGGTGAACGGGACGTCGCGCTCGGGCTGCAGGCCGTAGGCCGCGCGCCACTGCTCGGCGGTCGTCGGTGGATGGTGCGTGGTTGCCATAGTGTCGGTCGCCAGATAGTCGGAAGGTCGCGTTTCTGCGCGAAGCGTACCCCATCCGGGCAGACGGAGCACAGCCCCCGGGATAATCCGGGCGCGCAGGCGCGGGTCGGTAGCGCTCCCCAGTGCGCCGTGCTCGCCCAAGCATGAGATATGACGGACCAGCGGCCCGAGACGCGGGACCCGTCACATCCGCATGTGCCGCATGCATGAGTGACGGATCGATTCGCCCTTTGACTCGATCCGTCACATCTGCATCGCCTGGATGAACGAGCGACGCCTCGCGCCCCGGTCGCCGGCCATCCGTCGCTCGTTCACGCCCGAGAACGAACTGCCGTAGACGAACCCATCCTCGGCGATGTAGTTCTTGCCCGACCGCACATCGCGCAGCCGCGAAGCCGGCCTGCCTGGGATCAGGCGTCGTCGGACAGCGAGGCGCGCGAGCGCCGGGAGAGCGCCTCGACCGCATCGGCCACGTGGATGCGCGCGATGCTGCGGTCCTCGCGCGCGACCCGGATGCGGTGCGCCTCCATGAGCACGTCGGCGTGCGTGTGGCCGGCGGGCGGCTCGAAGCGGTAGGAGGCCAGCTCGATGAGCAGCCCGAGCGGGTCCTTGAAGTAGATCGAGTCCATGAACCCGCGGTCCTTGACGCCGCTGTGCTCGATCCCGCGCCCGTCGAGGCGCTCGACGGCCTGGGCGAACGTCGCCTGCGAGACCGCGAGGGCGAGGTGGTGCACGCAGCCGGGATCGGTCGGCGTGCGCTCGCCGTCACCGCTGCGGTCCTCGTCCGTGAAGATCGTGATCAGGCGCCCGTCGCCGGGATCGAAGTAGAGGTGGTTCTCGGCGGCGTTGTCGAGGTTGGGCTGCTCGAAGATGAACGGCATCCCGAGCACGCCCTCCCAGAAGTCGATCGACGTCTGCCGGTCGGCGCCGACGATCGTGATGTGGTGAACGCCCTGGCTCTGGAGCTTGCGCATGCCGCGAATGGTGCCCGGTTCAGGGCAGCTCGACGTGCGCGATCTCGATGTGGGCGCGCCCGACGTCATGGTCGAGCTCGATGAGCTGCGCGGTCACCTCGACGGCGCCGAACTCGATCCCGCGCGTGAACGCCGCGCTGATGAGGTCGATGACGAACTGCACGTCCTCCTCGGTCTGCAGCTCGAGGCGATCGACGATGCGCTGCATGCGATCGTCGGGAAACAGCCGCGCAAGCTCCTTGAGGATGTCCTCGCGGACGTCGCCGCGCTCGGGTTCGGGCGCCTGTTCTTCCTCGGGCGGGAGGTCGGGATCGTCGCTCACTGGCGTAGCATCTCACCCCGCGCATGGGTGACCTCGGAAAGCCGATCCGCGTGACGCAGCGGCCCGCGCCGGCCACCGCGCCGCCGCCCGGTTTCGAGCCCGCGCCGGCGCCGCCCAAACCACCCTCGGCCGGCCCATGAACGCCGAGCCCGTCGACGTTCCGCTCGTCGGCTTTCGCCGCTGGGGCGTGCGGCGCGCCGGGCTGTACTCGGGCATCTTCGTGGCCGGGCGCTTCGTCCCGACGCCGGCGCTGACGATGGTGGCGCCGCGCGTCAAGCCGCAGCCATGGCCGGCCGGCGAGGCGCGCCGGGCGAAGTGCTTCGCGCTGCTCGGCCACGACGCCCCGTACCCGGAGTGCAGCTGCGGGCTGTCGGCGTACTACGAGCTCGACGAGGAGCCCGACCAGCCCTCACCCGACTGCGTCTGGGGCGCGATCGTCGCGTGGGGCCTCGTCGTCGAGTGCGAGACCGGCTTTCGGGCGCAGTTCGCCCGCCCGATCGCGCTGCTGGATGCCTACAACCGCCACGACTTCGCGCACCCGGGCCGGCGCACCGCCCAGGCGGCGGAGGTCTACGAGGTCCCGGTGCTGCCCCGCGACGAGCTCATCGCCTACGCGGGCTGGTACGGCGAGCTGCGCGACGCCGCCTGAGCGGCGCCTACTCGAAGTCGCCGGCCTCCTGGCGCAGGGTGCGCAGAAGCTCGGTGATGCGCTCCTGCTCGGCGTCGTCGAGCGCGGCGAGGCCGAAGCCGTCGGCGTTGAGCAGCTCGGTGGCGCGCAGGGCGACGTCGCGGCCCGCGTCGGTGAGCTCGGCGAGCGTCGTGCGGCGATCGGACTCGTGGGCGACGCGCTGGACGAGCCCGTCGGCCTCGAGCTTGTCGACGATGTTCGTGACGCTCGTGCGATGGACCTGGAGGCGCTCGCCGATCTTGCCCAGCGGGAGGGTCCCCTCGCGCGTGAAGGAGAGCAGCATGAGCGCCTCGTAGCGCGGGAAGGTCAGCCCGAGCGGGCCGAGCAGCTCGTTGAGGCGGGCGAGCAGGATCTGCTGCGCACGCATGATCGACGTGATCGCCGCCATCGGGCGGGCCGGCTCGCCGCCCCAGCGCTCGGTCCAATGGCGCCGGGCTTCGGCGATCGGGTCGATGTTGAGCGGCTTGGTCGTCACGATGCGCCACGCACCATATTGCGCGGCGCGGCGTAGGCGACGTGGGAATCATCCGGGCTCAGCCTGGCGCGATCTCCCCACACGCGACGCGCGCGCCGCTGTCGCCCGTGTCGAGCGTCGCCTGGTCGGGCCCGTCGGGGGCGTAGCGCGGCGGGATGTTGGCGAAGTTGTCGGCACCGGCGTGCACGATGACCGCGCTGCCGTCGCTGTCACGCAGGTCGGCGAGCGTGAAGCGGTCGGTCGTCAGGCGCAGGGAGGCCGTGCCGTTGCGCTTGGCCAGCACGGACGACATGTCGCCGACGTGATCGCCGTGGTTCTGGCCCATCGCCTTGAGGTGGCCGGTCGCCGACGTGAATGCCGGCCCCTCGCACCTGCCGACGGCGTGGATGTGAAATCCGTGGAAGCCGGCCTGCAGGCGCCGAACGCTGACCCGCACCTCGACGGGCGCCTTCGCCGAGGCGGCCGTGAACGTGACCTTGCCGACGGCGACGCCGTTGACGTTCTTCAGCGTCGTGCTGATCTTCTGCGGCTCGCCCTTCTGGGCGAGCACGATCGTGGACATGGCGGCCAGCGCGGCGGTGGCGCAGACGGCGGCGAGGAGGATTCGGAGGCGCATGGCGGGACCGTATCCGGCGGCGACGCCGGGGATGCGCCAGCTCGGGCGTGCCGAAGCGCGGTGGCACCGGACCGGGCCGCGCCCACAACGGCGAGCGTGTCGGCGCTCGGCAGCGTCGAGGGAAGCCACGCGCGGTTCGAGACCGCGGCCGATGATCCGCGCATGGCGGATCTGCGTTGGTACTGACAGCGCTTGGTCCGAGCGCCCGCGAGTCCATCTGCGCCGTTCCCGGCGGCGCCGCGCCGGAAGGAAGCCGCACATGACCGAAGTCACGAATCATCTGTTCGAGACGATCGATCGCCAGAACGCCCACGCGTCGGCGAGCACACGCCGTTCGCTGGTCAAGACGACCGCGGGCGCGCTGGGCACGATCGGGCTGCTCGGCCTCGCATCCGCGGATGCGTTCGGCGCCATCAAGACCGATGACGCGAACTCGATCGAGAACATCACGACCGTGGCCGCGACCGCCGAGGTGCTCGCGACGATCGTCAACACCGTGGGTCCCGAGAAGCTCGCCGGCAAGCTCGACGCGACGACGCTGCGCAACATCCGCGCCGCCGCCCAGCAGGAGAAGAACCACTACGAGCTGCTGACGTCCAGCGCCGTCGGCGGCAAGCCGGCCACCACGACGATCTACGTTCCCGACGAGGTGTTCGCCTCGCCGGAGAACCTGCTCACGACGCTCGTCGTCGGCGACCAGGTGTTCATCAACGCGTATCTGCTGGCGACGACGGTGTTCGCGCGCCAGGGCAACCTGATGGGCTCGAAGTTCGCCCGCTACGCCGCCGAGATCATGGCCACCGAGGCTGTGCACCGCGCCCTGGCGCTGCAATCTCTGGGCAAGCTCGGCAACGATCGCGTCTACGCGAAGTTCGGCCAGCGCGAGCAGGTCCCCGGTCTGCCGACCACCGGTGCCGGTGGCTTCTACAAGATCCTCGACGCCGTCGGGATCCTCGAATCGGCCGGCTTCGGATTCGGCAAGCCCGGCTCCAAGCCCGGTACGAAGTACGAGTACGCCGCCGTTGCGGCACGGACTCCGACGGATCCGGGCGTCAACACGATCTCGATTTCGTAGAGGGCCGCGCGGGCCAGCCGGCAGAGCCGTCGTTCGCTACTCCCGCGCGGCTTCGCCGAGCAGCGCGCGGGCGATGACGAGGCGCTGGATCTCCGAGGTTCCCTCGTAGATCTCGGTCACCTTGGCGTCGCGGTAGTAGCGCTCGGCCGGCAGATCGCGGGTGTAGCCGTAGCCGCCGAGCACCTGGATCGCCTCGCCGGTAACGCGCCGGGCGACGGCGGATGCGAACAGCTTGGCCTGCGCGCCCTCGACGGTGTGCGGGCGGTCGGCGTCCTTCAGGCGCGCGGCGCGCCAGGTCAGCGCGCGGGCGGCCTCGATCTCGGTCTGCATGTCGGCGAGCTTCTGCTGGATGGCCTGGTGGGCGCCGATCGGCTTGCCGAACGTGCGCCGCTCCTTGGCGTGCTTGACGGCGAGATCCAGCGACGCCTGGGCGATGCCGGTCGCCTGGGCGGCGATCCCGATCCGCCCGCCGTCGAGCGTGGCCAGCGCGATCCGCAGGCCGGCGCCGGGCAGGCCGAGGCGCTCGGCGGGCGTCTCGTTGAACTGCAGGTCGGCGGTGCTCGAAGAGTTCAGACCGAGCTTGTCGGTCTCGCGGACCGGCCTGAAGCCGTGTGCGCCGCGGCGCACGATGAACGCGCTCGGCCGGTCGGGATCCTTGGCGAAGACGATGAAGACATGGGCGACCGAGCCGTTGGTGACCCACTGCTTGGCGCCGGTCAGGTTGCCGTTGTCCGACCGCGTCGCGAGCGCCGAGGGATCGGAGCCGGCGTTGGACTCCGTCAGCGCGAACGCGGCGATCTCGTGGCCCTGGGCGAGCGGCGGCACGAGGCGCTCGATCTGCTGGCGCGTGCCGCGCGCGATGATCGGCAGCGTCCCCGCGCCGGTGTGCACGGCGAGCGTGACGCCGAGGCCGGCATCGCCGCGCGAGAGCTCCTCGATGACGAGCGCGTACGTGAGGTAGTCGGCGCCCGCGCCGCCGAGCTCCTGCGGGACGCACACCCCCATCAGCCCGAGCTCGCCGAGCTGCTGGACGACCTCCTTGGGAAAGCGGTGCTCCTTGTCCCACTGCATCGCCTGCGGCGCGACGACCTCATCGGCGAACTTGGCGGCGAGCGCGCGGATGTCCTTCTGGTCGTCGGTCAGGCCGTGGGTGTTCATCCGGTCATCCGGTCATCTGCCTGAAACCTAGGCGATTTGCGGGGAAGTCAGCGGCGTGGCGCGCGGCGCTGCGCCGGAATGGCGGCAGTGTGGCGCCGCGGGAGGCGCCGCGAGCGCGGCGGCGACACGACGACCGGCGCCGACCGCCGGGCCACCGCGCGGCCGGCCCCGCCCGCGGCCGCGGCGGCGATCGCCGCCGCGATCACCTTCAGCCGGCGGTGCAGGCGGTCGAGGTGCAGGATCTCCCAGCCCTCCTCGCGCGCCACCCGCGCCAGCGTGGCGTCGGGGTTGACCGCGACCGGATGGCCGACCGCGCGCAGCATCGGCAGGTCGGACTCCGAGTCGGAGTAGGCGTAGCACGCGGCGAGATCGAAGCCCTTGCGCGCCGCGAGCTCGGCGATCGCCTGCGCCTTGCCCTCGCGGTAGGTGAACAGGCCGCCCTCGCGGCCGGTGTAGACGCCGTCGATCACCTCCGCGCGCGACCCGATCCCGCCGTCGAAGCTCAGCACGAGCGACATGAGCTGCGCCATCTCCTGCGAGGCCGCGGTGCAGATGAAGATCGGCCGGCCGGCGTCCTGGTGCTCGTAGGCGACGGCGAGCATCTGCGGGTACAGGCGCGGCAGCACGCCGGCGAGCACGCGCGGCGCCATCCGCCGCAGGTCGCGCTCATGGACGCCGGCCAGGTACGTGCCCATGCGGGCGCGCACCTTCGCGGTGCCCGCGTCGGTCGAGCCCCACAGCCGGAACTTCATCGCGCCGACGAGATCGCCGGCCAGCCGCCGGCGATCGATGATGCCGCGCTCGTACGCCGCGCGGACGAAGTACCAGCCCGAGGAGCCGGCCATCAGCGTCCGGTCGAGGTCGAAGAACGCGGCGGAGGCGGGCTCACCGGCCCCCGCGCCGTCCTCCTCCCCGCCGGCGTGCGTCCCGTTCAGCTCAGACCTCGACCTTCAGGATGATCGCGTCGCCCTGCCCTCCGCCGGAGCAGATCGCCGCGCACCCGAGGCCGCCGCCGCGCAGGCGCAGCTCGTGGACGAGGGTGCCGATGATGCGCGCGCCGGACGCGCCGATCGGGTGCCCGAGCGCGACCGCGCCGCCGTTGACGTTGACCTTCTCCTCGTCGATGCCGAGCATCCGCATCGAGTTCAGGGTCACCGAGGCGAACGCCTCGTTGATCTCCCAGAGGTCGATGTCCTCGGCGGTCAGGCCGGCCTTGGCGAGCGCCGCCATCGCCGCGTTGGCGGGGGTGCGCGCGAGGTAGGCGAAGTCCTCGGCGGTCTGCGCCTGGGCGATGATCGTCGCGAGGACCTCCTTGCCGTTGGCCGCCGCCCACTCGTCGGAGGCCACGATGATCGCGCCGGCGCCGTCGTTGACGCCCGGCGAGTTGCCGGCCGTGTGCGAGCCCTCCGGGCTCATGAGCCCGCGCAGCTTGGCCAGCGACTCCAGCGTGCTGCCGCGGCGCGGCGCCTCGTCGACCTCGACGACCGTATCACCCTTGCGGCCCTTGATCGTCACCGCGACGATCTCCTCGGGCAGGCGGCCGTTGTCGGTCGCCTCGATCGCGCGCTCGTGGCTGCGCAGCGCCCAGCGGTCGAGGTCGGGGCGGGAGATCTCGAGCTCGTCGCCGATCTCGGTCGCCTCGTCGAACATCTGGCGCCCGGAGAACGGGTTCGTCAGGCCGTCGTGGACCATCGCGTCGAGCGCCTTGGCGTCGCCCATGCGAAAGCCGAAGCGCGCCTTGGGGAGCATGTACGGCGCGCAGGACATCGACTCCATGCCGCCCGCGACGCCGATCTCGACATCGCCGGCGCGGATCTGGGAGTCGAGGATGCCGACCGCGCGCACGCTGGAGGCGCAGACCTTGTTGATCGTCTCCGAGGAGACCTCCTTGGGGATGCCGCCCTTGATCTGGGCCTGGCGCGAGGGGATCTGCCCCTGCCCGGCCTGCAGGACCTGGCCCATGATGACGTGCTGGACCTCATCCCCGCCGACGTCCGCGCGCTCCAGCGCGGCCTTGATCGCGATGCCGCCCAGCTCCGTGGCGTCGAGCGTGGACAGACCCCCGCCCATCTTCCCGATCGGGGTGCGGGCGGAGCCGAGGATGACGGTTTTGGGCATGGCCTTCTCTCTATCAGTCGGCGTTCAGGAGTGCGGGCAGTCTAGATGGCCGCGGGCGAGCCTTGCGCCCTCGCATACTCGCGCGAGCGCCTGGATACCCTGGCGCGCGTGATCGTCGAAGCCACCACAGCGCTGCCGCAGGACGCCGATGCCGACACCGTCGTGATCGGCGTGCTCGACGGCGAGAAGGTCCATCACGACGTCGACGGCGTGCTCAACGGGCTCGTCTCGGCGGGCGAGGCGAAGGCCAAGCACCGCCACCTCGCCGTCACCCACGCCGGCGGCAAGCGCTGGATCCTCGTCGGGCTCGGCCGGCGCGACGAGCTCGACGGCGAGCGTGTGCGGCTCGCCGCCGCCTCGGCCTTCAGCCGCGCGCGCGAGCTCGGTGCCCGGCGGCTGTGCTGGGAGATCCCCCACAAGGTCGGCCCGGAGATCGCGGCCGCGATCGTCGAGGGAACGCTGCTGACGGCCTACCGCTTCGATCGCTTCAAGAGCAAGCCGACCGACGAGAACGGCGGCGTGCAGGCGCTCGTCGTCAGCGCGCACGACGACCTCACGGACGTCGTCGGCGAGGCGGAGATCGTCGCCCGCGCGGTGAACGCGACCCGCGATCTGCAGAACACGCCGGCCAACGAGATGACGCCGACCAACGTCGCCGACGCGGCTCGCCTGCTCGGCGAGCTCGACGGCGTCACGGTCGAGGTCGAGGGCCGCGAGGGACTCGAGCGGCTCGGCATGGGCTCGTTCGCCTGCGTCGCGCAGGGCTCGGTCCAGGAGCCCGCGCTCATCACGCTGAAGTACGAGGGTCCGGATGCGCGCGGCCCCGTGCTCGGGCTCGTCGGCAAGGCCGTCACCTTCGACTCCGGCGGGATCTCGATCAAGGGCGCCAACAAGATGTCGGACATGAAGTTCGACATGTCCGGCGGCGCTGCGGTGCTCGGCGCGATCGAGGCCATCGCCGAGCTGCGGCTGCCGGTGCGGGTCGTTGCCGTCGTCGGAGCGACCGAGAACATGCCGTCCGGCACCGCGGTCAAGCCGGGCGACGTCGTCACCGCCGCCAACGGCACGACGATCGAGGTCATCAACACCGACGCCGAGGGCCGGCTCGTGCTCGCCGACTGCCTGACGCACGCCGTCAACCACGGCGCCGAGCGGCTCGTGGACATCGCGACGCTGACCGGCTCGATCATCACCGCGCTGGGCAACACCTACGGGGGGCTGTTCGCCTCCGACGACGACTGGGCGGCGCAGGTCTCCGACGCCGCCGAGGCGACCGGCGAGATCGTCTGGCGCATGCCGCTGCACGCCGACTACGCCAAGGCGCTCGACAGCGACACGGCGGACCTCATGAACGTCAACGAGGCGCGCAAGGCGGGCTCGAGCGTCGCGGCGCAGTTCCTCAAGCGCTTCACGGCCGATGTCCCGTGGGCGCATCTCGACATCGCCGGGACGGCCTGGGGCGCCAATAAGGCGTACGCGCCCAAGGGCGGCTCGGGCTGGGGCGTGCGGCTGTTCGTCGAGTTGGCGCGCTCGCTGAACCGCTGAGCGCCGCGCACGTCGCGGCGCGTTCGCCGACTCTCAGCGAACTCTTACAGCGCGCTTAGCCTGCGCTCGCAGGCGAGGCGCACGCTGTCGGTCATGACCAGCCGACCCGATCCGCGCGCCGTCCTCGCACAGCGCAGGGCGCACATCCGCGCGCTGCGCACGCGGATCGCCGCGATCGGCGTTGCCGCCTTCCTCGCGCTCTGGGGCGTGCTGTACGTGCAGCTCGCAACCGGCCATGACCCGGGCCTGAGCGACGCCTCCCCGGTCGCGGTCGTGCAGTCCGCCGACCCGGCGGCGCTGACGACCGCCGACGCGACCGACGCCGCGGCCGCGACCACCGACGGCGGCGCGGTCACCACGAGGCAGTCGTGAGCCGCGCCGAGCGCGAGTTTCACTGCTTCGGCGGGCGCGTGCGCGTGGTCGTCGAGGGCGACGCGCCGGGCGGTCACGTCGCGCCGCTGGCCGCGCTGCTCGCCCAAGCGCAGCTGCAGGACGTCCACCGCCGCCTGTCGCGCTTCGACGACCGCAGCGAGCTCTCGCGGCTGAACGCCGACCCGGCGGCGGTCGTGCCGGCCTCGCGGCTGCTGCGGCGCCTCGCCCACGCGGTCGTCGAGGCGGGCCTGCGCAGCGACGGGATCGTCGACGCCACCCGCGTGCGCGCCCTGCGCCGCGCGGGCTACGCCACCTCGCGCGCGGGCGTCTCGGGTCTGATGCTCGAGGCGGTCGTGGCGGAGGCGCCCGCGCCCCGCCCGGCCCGTGCGCATCCCGACCGCGCCTGGGCGACCGTCGTCGTCGACGACGACGAGCGCACGATCGCCCGCCCGCCCGGTGTGTGGATCGACGGCGGCGGCCTCGCCAAGGGCCTCGCCGCCGACCGGCTGGCCACGACGCTCGCCGACCACGTCGCCTACGCGATCGACTGCGCGGGCGATGTGCGGGTCGGCGGCCGCGGCGGCCTGGAGCAGACGCTGCGCGTGGCGGACCCGTTCGGCGGCCCGCCGGTCCACGCGCTGAAGCTCAGCACCGGCGCCGCGGCGACAAGCGGCGTTGGCCGGCGCAGCTGGCGGACCGCCGATGGCCACATCGCCCATCACCTCATCGACCCGGCCACCGGCCGCCCCGCCTGGACCGGGGTCGTTCAGGCGACGGCGTTCGCGCCGACGGCGCTGGCGGCCGAGATCCTCGCCAAGACCGCCCTGCTGCGCGGGCCGCGTGACGGCCGCCGCGTACTCGAGCGCGCCGGCGGCGGCGTGCTCGTGCTCGCCGACGGCACGGTCGACGTCGTCGTCGTCGGCGCGCGCGTGAGGCAGGCGGCATGACCGACGCCGGCTCGCACGTCTTCTGGATCACGAGCCGCGCGGCGGGCATCACCGCGCTCGTGCTCGCCAGCCTCGCCGTCTGCGCGGGTCTCGCGCTCGGCGGCAGGATCGGTCTTCTGCGCGGCCGTTCGGCCCAGCTGAAGACCGTGCACGAGGCGCTGTCGCTGGCGACGCTCGCCGCGCTCGCCATCCACGGCCTCGCGCTGCTCGGCGACGGCTACCTGCACCCGGGCCTGCTCGACATCGCCGTGCCGTTCGCGCTCGACTACCGGCCGGCCTGGACCGCACTGGGGATCGTCGGCGGCTACGGCCTGGCCGTCCTGTCGCTGTCCTACTACGCGCGAGCGCGGATCGGCGTGGCGCGCTGGCGCACGCTGCACCGCTTCATCGCACTGTTCTGGCTGCTGGGCGTCGCCCACTCGCTGGGCGCGGGCACCGACGCCGGTCAGGCGTGGTTTCTCTTCCTGGCGGCGGTCGTCGTCCTGCCGCCGATCGTGCTGCTCGCGCTGCGCTTCGCACCCGCGCCGGCGCAGGCCACCCCGGCCGCGCCCGCCCGCGCACGCTGAATCCTCGTGAAGTTCGCCTGTCGCGGCTTCCCTTTGTCCGCGGGCCTGAATACCGTGCGCCCGTGCCGCTCAAAGACAAGCTCGCGGGACGCACGCCCGGCGACAAGCGCGACGAGCGCGAGGCGATCGGCTTCGTCCGCCAGCCCGCCGTCCGCTGGCTGAGCCCGGGGCTGCTGGCAAAGTCCGGCGTCGAGGTCGTCGTCTCGGGGACGTTCGGAAAGTTCGCCGACCGGCGCGAGACCCAGCGCGAGCCGCAGCCGCCGCTGGACTATTCGGCGGGCGGCGACGTCTGGGTCGACTACCTCAGCGACACGGGCGACGGCTGGGAGGCGACGTACACGATGGCCTGGCTGCTCGCGCAGGAGAGCCTGGAGTTCGAGGGCGAGGCGCTGCCGCGCGGCGAGGTGCTGCTGATGGGCGGCGATCAGGTCTATCCGACGGCCGAGGCGATCGCCTACGAGGACCGCTTCATCGGGCCCTTCGCCGCCGCGCTGCCCAAGAGCCCCGCGCCCGACCCGCCCGAGATGTACGCGTTGCCCGGCAACCACGACTGGTACGACGGCCTGGGCAGCTTCCTGCGCGTGTTCTGCGCACGCGACGGCGCGATCGGCGGCTGGCGGACGCGCCAGCGGCGCAGCTACTTCGCGCTGAAGATGCCCAACGACTGGTGGATCTGGGCGATCGACATCCAGCTCGACACGTACATCGACGACCCGCAGCTGGAGTACTTCATGGCGCAGGCGGTCAAGCCCGGCGACAAGGTCCTGCTCATGACCGCAAAGCCGGCGTGGATCAAGGCCCTGCCGGGCCGCGTCGAGCCCGCCTCGTGGCGCTATCTGTCCTACTTCGAGGAGCGCGTCGTCCGCGCGAGCGGCGCGCGCCTGGTCGCCACGCTGACCGGCGACATCCACCACTACGCGCGCTACGAGGCGCGCGACGACCCGGACGCGCCGCTGCGCCTGACGGCCGGCGGCGGCGGCGCCTACCTGTCGGCGACGCACACGCTGTACCCGGAGCTGCAGCTGCGTTCGCTGGACCGCGACGAGTCCGAGAGCGTCACCTACTCCCGCGAGCACGTCTATCCGAGCGACGCGCAATCGCGCCGCCTGAGCAATGGGATCCTCAAGCTCGCCAGGCTGAACCCGTCCTTCGCGGGCCTGCTCGGCGGGCTGTACGCGCTCGTCGGCCTGACGATGCTCGGCACGCTGAACGGCGGCGACGACGGGATCTTCGCCACCGCGACGGCCGAGGGCTTCGTCGGCTTCCTCGCGGCGAGCGCGAGCGCGATGAGCCTGCTCATGGTCCTGCTGCTGTTCGGCGGGATCTTCGGGGGAACCGACATCGTCCCCCGCGCCCTCGAGAAGAACGCGGGCGTCGTGCGCGCGACGAGGCTCGCGAGGCTCGGCGTGACGGCGCTGCACACCGCGATCCACGTGGCGATCGTGGCACTCGTGCTGTGGCTCGTGCTAGAGGTCGTCGGCGACCACCCGCTGGCGATCTGGGTCCTGGGGCTGACGGCCTTGGCCGCCGCGGGCGCCGCGATCGGCGCGACGCTGTTCGGCGCGGTGCTGCTGGCCATCCACAAGGTCCGCGGCGCGAAGGCGTGGGAGGCCGCCAACCAGGTCTTCACCGCCCAGTCGATCCCCGACTACAAGAACCTCGTGCGCATGCACTTCGCGCGCGACGGGAGCCTAACGCTCTATCCGCTCGGCGTCGACCGCGTCGGCCGCGAGTGGGACTACACGCCCGATCGGGCGCCGGCGCCGAAGTTCACGCCGCGCGGCGCGCCGCCGGTCGCGCACGCGATCGACGTGCCGCTGCGCTTCGACGCGCGCGGGCGCCGGATCGCCTAACGCCCCGGCCCGCGATCATGCACCGCGTGCGTCGCGCGGCCGCGCTCTGGCTGGTCCTGTTCGCGGCCTACGCCGCGACGATCGGCCTGCCCGCGTTCGGCGACTCGCAGTTCGCGGGCGACGAGCCGCACCACCTGCTCACCGCCGAGTCGATCGTCTCCGACCGCGACCTCGACCTGCGCGACGAGTACGCGGCGCGCGCCTACCGCGACTGGTACCCGTACCTGCTCGAGCGCCGCGGGCGGCTGACGGGCGGGCAGGCCAACGAGCCGACCGCCGCGGGCTTCGCGCTGCTCATCGCGCCGGCCTACGCGATCGGCGGGCCGACCGCGGTGCAGCTCCTGCTGGCGGCGATCGCGGCGCTGGCGTTCGTGTTGGGCGCCGCCCTGGCGCGGCGGATCGTGCCCGAGCCGTGGGCGGGCGGGGCGGCGCTCGCCTGCGGCCTGTCACCGCCGGCGCTCGCGTACTCGACGACCGTCACCCCGGAGCTGACGGCCGGCGCGCTGCTCACGGTGGCGGCGCTGTGGGCGCTGAAGATCCGCGAGCTGCCGCGGATCCGCTGGGTCGCGGGCGCAGCGCTCGCGCTCGGCGCGCTGCCCTGGCTGGGCCTGCAGTTCATCGTCGCCGGGCTCGTGATCGCGGCGGCGATGCTGCGCTGGCTCAAGCGCCGCGCGCGCGGCTTCGCGCTGCTCGTCGAGATCGAGGTGCTGCTCTTCTCGGGGGTCATGTTCGTGACGATCAACGACCAGCTCTACGGCGGCTTCACGCCCGCGGCGGCCGCGCTGCCGGGCGACCGGCTCGGCGACCTCTCCGCCGGCGACTTCGTCGACCGCGCGCCGCGGCTCGTCGGTCTGTGGCTGGACCGGACCTACGGCGTCCTGGCCTGGGCGCCGGTCGTCGCGCTGGCCTTCTATGCGCTCTGGCTGTTGTGGCGCTCGCACCGCGACCACATCGCCCGGCTGCTGCCCGAGCGCGCCGACGTCGAGGTCGCGGCGCTGCTGTGCGGGCTGGTGTGCGCCGCCCAGGTGCTCGTCGCGACGTTCATCGCGCCGACGATGTTCGGCTTCTTCTTCCCCGGCCGGTACCTCGTGGCGGGGCTGCCGGTCTGTGTCGGGCTCGTCGCGTGGGGCCTGCGCCATGCGCCGCGCGTGGGCCTCGCGCTCGTCTCGCTCACGCTCGCGTTGAGCGCCTGGTGGTACGGCGCCCTGCGGATCGACGGCGGGACGATGGTCGGGCCGGACGCGCGCACGCCGCTCGGCCCGCTCGACCGCGCGCTGCCGCTGTTCGGGACCGATTCGCCGGGAGTGAGCGTGGCGCTGGCGGCGGTGGCGGCGGGGCTCGTGGCGCTCGTGGCCTGGGAGTGGCGCAGCCGGCGTGAGAGGCTCGCCGGGTGACCTCGCGGCTGGGCTACTGGATCGGCGCCTTCCTCATCGTGGCCGGCGTGCTCGGCGCCGTCCTCTGGGGCGTCCTGTCGTTTCTGTCGATCGGCGACCGGGTCGACGACTTCGCGCGCGCACCCGCCCCGGGCGCGGCGCGGGTGAGCCTGGAGGCGCGCAAGTACATCGTCTACGTCGAGGGGCCGGGCGTGGGCGAGGACTTCTCGCCGCCGGTGCAGTTTCAGGTCGTGGACTCCGACGGCGACGGCGTGCTGCCGATCGCGGGCTACGGCGGCTCGCTGACGTATTCCATGAGCGGGCACAGCGGCCGGGCGGAGGGCACGGTCACGCCGCGACGCGCCGGCTCCTACGTGCTGCGCACCGCCACGTCGGACCCGGGCGCGGGCTACGGGGTGGCGCTGGGCGAGAGCATCGGGGGCCGGATCGTGCGCACGATCCTCGGCGCCTTCGCGATCGGTGGCCTCGGGCTGGTGGCGGGGATCGGGCTCATCGTGACGACCGGCCTGCGGCGCCGCCGGCGCGGCTCGGGGCCGCCGTCGGCGCCGACGTCGGGGTCCGCGCACGCGGGACTCGCGGGGCTCGAGGGCTAACGGCGCTGACCGCTCCGGGTGGTCCCGCCCTCAGCCGGCGGGCGGGGCGTCGACCGGCTGGTCGAGGATCACCGCGGCGGCACTCGCCGGATCCAGGCGGCGCGCGGCGACGTCGTCGATGAGCTGTTCGAAGCCGTCGCCCTCGGCGAGCCGCTCCTCGAGGTCGCGGCGCACGCGGTGCGTGGCGAGCGCGAGTACCTCCTTGCGCAGGCTCTGGCGCCGGCGCGCGGAGAGCGTGCCCTCCTGCTCGATGTGCGCGCGGTGCTCGATGAGCTTCTCCATGAGCTCGTCGACGCCCCTGCCGTCGACGGCCTCCGTCTGCATGATCGGCACCTTCCAGGAGCCCTGCGGCGCGAGCGACAGGACGCCGCGGATCTCGCGCACCATCGTCTGCGTCAGCGGGTGGTCGGCCTTGTTGACGACGATGATGTCGGGGATCTCCATGATCCCGGCCTTCAGCGCCTGGACGGAGTCGCCGCCGCCGGGCATGAGCACGAGCACGACCGTGTCGGCATGGTCGATGATGTCGACCTCGGCCTGACCGACGCCGACGGTCTCCAGGAAGACGTCGTCGCGGCCGGCGGCATCCATGAGCAGCGCCGCCTGCAGGGAGGCTTCGGACAGCCCCCCGAGGGCGCCGCGGTTGGCCATCGAGCGGATGAACACGCCGGGGTCGAGGAAGTGATCGGTCAGGCGGATGCGGTCGCCGAGCAGCGCGCCGTGCGTGAACGGCGAGGACGGGTCGATCGACAGCACCGCGACGCTGCGGTCGGCGGCGCGGCGGTTCTTCACGAGCGCCCCGATGAGCGTCGACTTGCCCGAGCCAGGCGCGCCGGTGACGCCGACGACGCTCGATCTGCCCGTGTGCGGATAGACGTCGCGGACGAGCGCCCAGCCGGCGGGGTCGTTGTTCTCCACGAGCGAGATGGCGCGCGCAAGGGCGCGACGGTCGCCGTCGAGCAGGCGCTGGGCAAGGTTGGGGTCGACCGCCACGGGCCGAGCATCATGCCAGGGGCGGGCGAGGTGCGGGCGCTACCCGTAGCCTTAGCGGCATGTCCGTCAACGTGCCCCTCGATGAGCTGCCGCAGGCGCTCGAGCGTTTCGGCCTGAACCCGTACATCGTCACCGTCGGCGCCGACGGGCGTCCGCGCGCGACCTCGGTCACGGTGAAGTGGCACAAGCAGCTGCTCATGCTCGGCGCGGGGCGGCGGACGACCGAGAACGTCCAGGCCAACGAGCAGGTCGCGCTGCTGTGGCCGGCGGCGGCGCCCGGCGAGCACGCGTTGATCGTTGACGGCTGGGCGGCCGTGTTCGACAGCCCGGAGACGAATGAGGTGGTCTTCATCCAGCCCGGCAAGGCCGTGCTGCACGTCTCCAAGAGCTGACCCGATGCCGGCTGACCGCTACCACTCGGGTTCGCGCGAGCTGCAGGATCGCTTCGACACCCGCCGCCTGGCCGACCGGCTCGACGCGCACACCGCCCGCGACCACTTCGGGCCCGAGGACGCGGAGTTCATCGAGCGGATGGACATGTTCTTCCTCGCGACGGCCGATGCGGAGGGCCAGCCGCAATGCTCCTACAAGGGCGGCGAGCCGGGCTTCGTGCGCGTGCTCGACCCGCACACGCTGGCCTTCCCGAGCTACGACGGCAACGGGATGTTCCTGTCCTGCGGCAACGTGCTGCTGCACCCGCACGTCGGTCTGCTGTTCATCGACTTCGTCGCCGAGCGCCCGTCGCGGCTGCGCGTCGAGGGAGTCGCGACGGTGGAGCTCGACGACCCGCTGGTCGACAGCTGGCCGGAGGCGCAGTTCGTCGTACGCGTGCGGGCGACGCGCGTCTTTCCGAACTGCCCGCGCTACATCCACCGGATGGCGCTCGTGGAGCGCTCCCCGTACGTGCCGCGGGCCGGCCGGGTCACGCCGGTGCCGGAGTGGAAGCGCGGTCCCCTGGCGGCCGGGGTGCTGCCCGCGGGCGATCCGGCGGCGGGTCCGGCCGATGGCTGACACGACGACGGCCGCGGCGATGCCGGTCGCACCGCTCGACGACGCGACGGTGCCCGGCGGGGACGCCGGCGCCGGCGCCACCGCGGCGGTCGCGAGCCCGGTCGCGGGCAACGTGCGCGGCGAGCCGGCGCCCCTGCATGGCGGTCCGCTGACGCTGTGGCGGTTCCTGCGCTCGCACGGGATGCTCAACCGCAACTACGCGCGGCTGATCGCGCGTTGGCTGTGGCTGAAGCTGCGCTGGCGGGGGCGGCTGCAGACCGATGGGCTGTGCTTCGTCTGCCCGGACGTGACGATCGAGATCGGCAAGGGCGCGACGCTGTACCTGGGGCGCTGGTCCTGGATCGGCCACGGCTCGAAGATCCGCGTCCACGAGGGCGAGGCGCGCATCGGCGCAAAGTCCGTGCTCGGCCAGGAGTGCACGATCTCCGCCTTCCAGCACGTCTCGATCGGCCGCGAGTGCATCGTCGCCGACCGCGTGATGCTCATCGACTTCGACCACGGCGTCGTCGAGGTCGACCGACCGATCCGCGAGCAGGGCATCTACAAGCGCGACGTGCGCGTCGGCCACAACGTGTGGATCGGCTACGGCGTGGCGATCCTGCGCGGCGTGACGGTGGGCGACAACTGTGTGCTCGGCACCTCGACGATCGTCACGAAGGACGTGCCGGACAACGCCGTGGCCGCAGGGGTGCCGGTGCGGGTGCTGCGGATGCGCAAAGCGCCGCGGTCGCTGCGCTGGGAGTAGCGCTCGCGCCCGGCGGCGCGGTTCTCAGATCCGCGCGAGCAACGTGGGCCGGACGACGGACATCATGCCGCTGGAGTCCCAGCGGACATCGAGGCTGCCCATCGGCCCGACCACCTCGACGACGCCGGTGGCACCGTCCATGACCCGCCTGACGCGATCCCCAACCGAAAATCTCGAGCTTGGCATGACGGAGATCGTAGCCTCGCAATCGCCCGAAATCCAGGGCGGCGGACGTCCGAACCCGAGTACGCTGAGCAGGCCGTGGACCCACAGACCTCGAGCGGGCGGGAGAACTGATGAGCCAGGAGGAGAGGACCTTCACGGGGCAGTGCTTCTGCGGCGCTGTCACGATCGAAGTGAGGGGCGGCCCGGAGGCCGCGGGCTACTGCCACTGCACCACCTGTAGGAGCTGGTCCGCCAGCCCGGTCGCCGCCTTCACGCTCTGGAAGCCCGAGGCGGTCACGGTGACCCAGGGAGAAGACCAGATCGGCGAGTACAACAACAACGAGCAGAGCTACCGGCAGTGGTGCAAGGTCTGCGGCGGTCATCTGCTGGCACGGCATCCGCAGTGGGGTCTGGTGGACGTCTACGCGGGGACGATCCCTGAGTTTCCGTTTGCCGCCGGGGTGCACGTCAACTACGAGTCGACGGTACTGCCCATCAAGGACGGCCTCCCAAAGCTCAAGGACTTCCCCACAGCATTCGGCGGCTCCGGCGAGATGCTCGCCGAGTAGCCACGCGACCGGTCTGAGAGCATCGCGCCATGGCCGATAGGGAGTCCGAAGCAGAAGCTGCCGCCCGGCGCGACGCGCTGGTCGAGCGCCTGTTTCTTGCCACCGTGGGGACGTGGGATGTGCTCGCCGTCTACATCGGCGACCGGTTGGGGCTGTACAGGCTGCTGGCGGAGCGAGGCCCGACGACCTCGGGCGCGCTTGCCGAGGCGGCCGGGCTGAGCGAGCGCTACGTACGCGAGTGGCTCGAGCAGCAGGCGACGAGCGCCATCCTCGAGGTCGACGACGCGAGCGCTGACATCGCCGCGCGCAGGTACACGCTGCCACCGGGTCACGACGAGGCGCTGGTCGACGACGAGAGCCTGAACTGCATCGCTGCCATCGGCCAGCTGGCGGCGGCGTGCGCCAAGCCCATCGACGCGGTGCTCGACGCCTTTCGTACCGGCGACGGCGTGCCGTACGCGGACTACGGCCCTGACCTGCACGAAGGCCAAGCCCGTTTCACGCGACCGATGTTCGACCAGTTGCTGGCCAGCCAATGGCTCGCCGCGGTTCCCGAGGTACATGAGCGGCTGCTGGCCGATCCGCCGTCGCGCGTTGCCGACGTGGCCTGCGGCGAGGGCCGCTCCACCCTGGCGATCGCCCGCGGATACCCGAAGGTCCGTGTCGACGGGATCGACATGGACGCTGCCTCGATCGAGGCAGCGCGGCGGCATCTGGCCGGCACCGGGCTCGATGAACGGGTCGCATTTCACCTGCGCGACGCCGCCGACGACGAGCTGGCCGGCAGCTACGACCTCGTCTTCATCCATGAAGCGCTGCACGACATGTCCTACCCGGTGCAAGTCCTCTCGGCCTGCCGCGCACTGCTCGCCGACGGCGGATCGGTGATCGTCGGTGACGAGCGCGTGCCCGACGAGTTCAACCCTCCGGGCGACGAGATCGAGCGCTTCTACTACGGGTTCAGCATCCTTCACTGCCTCCCCGTCGGCATGGTCGGCGACGATGCCGCGGGCACCGGCACAGTGATGCGCGCCGGCACCATGCGCCGGTACGCCACCGAGGCGGGGTTCAGCACCTTCGAAGTGCTGGCGATCGAGAACGACTTCTATCGCTTCTACCGGCTGGCCGGGTGAGGATCGGCGCTGAGCCTGAGGCCGGCCTTCACATCAGCGCGCGCAGCACCGCCGTTACCACCACCGCCACCCCCACCGCGGGCAGGATCGAGCCGCCGCGCCAGACGACCACGCCCGCCGCCGCCACGCCCGCGGTGTCCGCGCCGACGTGCAACCGCTCGCCGTCGGCCAGCGCCTGCGTGACGATCAGCGCCGCCAGCAGCGCCGGCGCCATGAGCGAGATGACCGCGTCGAACCACGGCGGCAGGTCGCGACCGCCGAAGGCCACCGGTCCGGCGGCCTTGATGACGAACGTGACGACCGCGCAGCCGGCGATGAGCAGCCAGAGCTCGCCGCTCATCGCGCCGTCTCCCGTGCGTGACGGCGCTTGAGGCCGACCAGCGCCGCGACGCTGGCGGCCAGCACCGGGATCCCGGGCGGGGCCAGCGGCACGAGGACGAGCGCGATGAGCCCGCCGGCCAGCGCCACGCCGCGCGCTCGGACGTCGCGCAGCTCGGGCAGCAGCAACGCCAGGAAGAACGCCGGGAAGACCGCGTCGAAGCCCAGCGCCTGCGTGTCGCCGAGCAGGCCGCCGGCCAGAGCGCCGACCGCCGTCCCGCCCACCCAGGTCACGTACTGCGCCGCGGTCGCCCCGAAGAGGAAGTGGCGGTCGAAGCGCACGGCCCCCTGGTTGGCCATCACCCACGAGGCGTCGACGACGGTCTGCCCCTGAGCGGCACGCGTCACCGCGCCGCCGCGCAGGGACGGCGCCAGCGCGATCCCCATAGGCAGGAAGCGCGAGTTCATCAGCGCGGCGGCGCCGATCGCCGCCCCGACGCCGCCGCCGGCCGCCACGATCGAGATCGCCGCGAACTGCGCCGACCCGGCGAAGACGATCGCCGACATGACGATCGCAGCCACCGCCGAGAACCCCGCGTCGCGCGCGAGCACGCCGAACGACAGCGCGACGACGCTGCCCGCCAGCGCGTAGGGCACGCCCGCCCGCAGGCCGGCGCGAAAGGAGCTGCGCGCGGAGTCCGTCAGGGCTTCAGGCCCACGACCAGCAGGTACTCCGACGGGATCCGCACTTCCCCCTCGCCGACGTCCAGCCGCTCGAAGAGGGCGCGCAGGTCGGCCACGAGCGCTGCGTAGCGGTCGGCGTCGAGCAACTGCTTGGAGAGGACGAGCGGTCCGAAGTGCTCCTCGAAGCTGCTCATCACCTTCTCGATGGACGGGAAGACGAAGTCGACGGTGCGGCGCTCGAGCGCGAGCAGGACCTGCCCGCCGATCAGCGTGCGCAGGTGCGCCTCCACACCCCACAACGTCGGGCGCTGGGCGATCGCCGGCTGCGGCGGCAGGTAGCCCTGCAGCGTGGCGATGACGTTGCCGATGAAGCCGTCTGGCGTCCAGTTGGCGAGCACGATCATGCCGCCGGGCCTGCACGTCCGCACGAGCTCTTCGGCGGCCACCCGGTGGCGCGGAGCGAACATCACGCCGAACGTCGACAGCACGCGATCGAAGCTCGCGTCCTCGAACGGCAGCGCCTCGGCGTCGCCCTCGACCCACTCGACGCTCACGCCGGCCAGCGCCTCGCGACGCCGGGCGTCGGCGAACAGCTCGGGCGTGAGGTCCAGACCGACGACCTGCGCACCCGCCGCGGCGGCGCGGATCGCGGCGTTGCCGGTGCCGGTGGCGACGTCGAGCACCTTCATGTCCGGGCCGATCGCCGCCGCCTCGGCGACGACGGCGCCGACGTCCCAGAAGAGCTCGGCGATCGCGTCGTAGTCGCCGGCGCTCCAGATTGCCCGCTGGATGGCCTTCAGGCCTGCGAGTTCGTCGCTCATCGCGCGGTGACGTTACCGAGCGGCGGGGCTCCTGCGGGTCTGCGATAACGGCGCGCTATGCGCAGTTCGGCCACGGGCTCGTGCCCGCCTGGGCCAGCAGCTTCGCGGCGATCCGGTCCTGCTCGGCCTCCGGTGCGCGCGCTGGGTTGCCGGTGCCGCCCATGTAGCGCCACGTGGCCCGCGAGAACTGGTACTTGCCGTGATAGCGACCGTCGGCCGAGACCGCGGTCGGATCGCCACCGGACTCGCAGGCCGCGATCCGCGCGAGCAGCGGGTGGGCGACCGAGGCGGCGGTCGCCCGCACGCCCTTGTCGACGACCTTCGCGGCGAGGCCGAGCGCCGACAGCGTCTGCGGGCCGATCACGCCGTCGACCGTCAGGCCCTTCGAGCGCTGAAAGCGCTGCGTCGCGGCTCGGGTGATCGGGCCGACGACGCCGTCGGCGGGCACGCCGAGGGCGGCCTGCGCCGTGGCGATCGTGGCGCTGCTCACGCTGCGCTGGCCGCCCCCCGACCCGGACTGCTGGGCGGCGATGGCGCCGCCGCTGGCGAACAGCAGCCCGGCGGCTGCCGCGAGCATCGAGCCGCGGCTGCGCAGGATGCGCCGCCGGCGGATCGCGGCGGCGGTGCGGCGCATGCGCGAGGCGCGAAGCGAACGGCGGTAGGCGATCGTCCGCGCGACATCGGGATGTTCCGGCGCGGCGGGCGGGGACGCCAAAGCGTCGTCGCTGGTCTTCATCAAGCGCTCCTTCGTCGTCGTCTCGGCGCCTACGGGGTTAGCTGTCGGGCTCGCGCTGTGACGTGCGCTACGCCTCCGCACCGCCGCACAAGGCGGCGGGGGTGGCGATTCGCCCCCGGGCCGGATGCTGCTCCGGCCCACCTGGTTCCCCCGTTCCCGGCCGCGCTGGGCGCCCGGGACTCGGCTCGTTATGAAAAGCAGCGCGAAATAGTACGGGCCGATCGGACGGACCGCGACGCAAACGTCGCAAGGAGCGTGAAAAACCACTTGGCGGTAGTTCGTCGCCAACCGGCTCCTGCGCGGCTGTACGCTGCCAGCGGGACACCTCGGATGGATGACGGCACAGGCGATTCGCCCACCCTCGCGTCGACGCTGACGACCGCCGGCGCCGCGCTCGCCGGGCGCTATCGCGTTCGCGCCCGCCTCGGCCGCGGAGCCTCCAAGGAGGTCTATCTCGCCTACGACGAGCGGCTCGATCGCGAGGTCGCGCTGGCGATCGTCGTCGGCGCCGCGAGCAGCGAGAGCGCCCGCGCCCGCGTCGAGCGCGAGGCGCAGGTCACCGGGCGCCTCGGCGATCACCCGAACGTCATCACCGTCTACGACGTCGGCGAGCACGACGGCGTCCCCTACCTCGTCCTGCGCGCGATGGGCGGCGGCTCGCTGGCGTCCGCGCTGGCGCGCGAGCGGCCGGCGCTGGCCGACGTGCTGCGCATCGGCCGCGAGATCGCCGCCGCGCTGGCGCATGCCCACGTCCACGGGGTCGTGCACCGCGACGTCAAGCCCGACAACGTCTGGCTGACCGCCGACGGCACCGCCGCGCTCGGCGACTTCGGCATCGCCCATCTCGAGGGCGCCGACCGGCTGACCGCCGAGGGCATCGTCGTCGGCACGGTCCGCTACCTCGCGCCCGAGCAGATCCGCGGCGAGGCGGTGGGTCCCGCCAGCGACCTCTACGCGCTCGGCGTCACGCTCTACGAGCTCGTGACCGGGCGCCCGCCGTTCACCGCCGAGGATCCGGCGCACGTGCTCACCCAGCACCTGACGGTGGCGCCGGTGGCACCATCGCGGCACGCGCCGGACGTCCCGCCGGCGCTCGACCGCCTGATTATGGAGCTCCTCGCCAAGGAGCCGCAGCGGCGGCCGGCGTCGGCCGCCGCCGTCGTCGCGGCGCTCGCCGCGTTGAGCGCGAGCCAGGCCGCCGGCGGCGACGCCCCGCCCTCTGCCGCGCCCCCCGCGCCGGGGGCGCGCAGGCTGGTCGCGGTGCTGGCCGCGCGCGCGGACGTCGCCGACCCCGAGGTCCTGCACGGGTTGCTGGATCGCTGCACGGCCGTCATCGAGCAGCACGGCGGCAGCGTCGAGCGCTACCTCGGCGATGGGCTCGTCGGCGTGTTCGGCCTGACCGAGTCACACGGTGACGACGCGCTGCGCGCCGCACGGGCGGCGATCGAGCTGCGCGCCGCGACCGCGCTGCTGCGCCTGGGGCTCGAGTCCGGCGAGGTCTTCCTCGGAGGCGGACCGCGCGGGACGACGGTCGCGACCGGCACGGCGATCACCGCCGCCGGGCGGCTGGCCGAGCGCGCCGCGGCGGGCGAGATCGTGCTCGGTCCGGAAATCCGTCCCGCGATCGCCCCCGACGCGAGCATCGACGACACCGGCGAGCGACTCGTGGAGCTGCGCATCGAGGAGCCGGCCCTGTTGCGTACCCCGGCGACGCCGTTCGTCGGCCGCGCCCGCGAGCTGTCGGTGCTGCACGACGCGCTTGCGCAGACTCGCGCGGCGCGCGCCTGCCGCCTCGTCACGGTCGCCGGGCCGCCCGGCATCGGCAAGTCTCGCCTGGCCGGCGAGTTCGTCAGCGCGGTCGCCGACGAGGCGACGGTCCTCGCCGGCCGCTGCCTCGCCTACGGCGAGGGCACCACCTACCGCGCGCTCGCCGACATCGTGCGCGGGCTGGGCGGCGATCCGCGAGCGCGGGTCGAGGAGCTGCTGGCCGGTGACCAGCCGGCCGTGCGCGGCGTGCTGGGTGCCATCGGGCTGTCCGCCGAGCCCGTGCAGGCGGAGGAGACGGCGTGGGCGCTGCGGCGGCTGCTCGAGCGCCTCGCCCGCGACCGACCGCTCGTCGTGGCGATCGAGGACATCCACTGGGCCGAGCCGGCCCTGCTCGAATTGCTCGACCACCTCGTGGCTCTGTCCAGCGGGTCGCCGATCCTGCTCATCTGCCTGACCCGGCCGGAGCTGCTGGACGCGCAGCCCGCCTGGGCCGCGCCGCAACCCAACCGCTCGGTGCTCGTGCTCGACGCGCTCGACGACGCGCAGGCGCGCGAGCTCGCCGAGAGCTTGGGCGCCAAGGCGCTGGCCCCGCGGATCGCACGCCGCGCCGAGGGCAACCCGCTGTTCGTCGAGCAGCTCGTCGCCACCGACGCCGGTCAGGTCACGAGCGAGCTGCCGGTGAGCATCCAGGCCGTGCTGGCCGCGCGCATCGACCGCTTGGAGGAGCGCGAGCGGGCGCTGCTGCAACAGGCGGCGGTCGAGGGGCGCACGTTCCACGCGGGTGCCCTCGGCGCGCTGCTGGCCCCGCACGACCGCGCTGCGCTCTCCAGCGGCCTCGTCGCCCTCGCGCGCAAGGGGCTGATCGGCGCCGATCAGGCGGAGTTCCCGGGTGAGGATGCCTTTCGCTTCACCCACGCGCTGATTCGCGAGGCGGCGTACACCGGCCTGTCGAAGGTCTCACGCGCCGAGCTGCACGCGAACGTCGCACAGTGGCTGCAGACGCAACCGGGCGCGGCGGACGAGATCGTCGGCTACCACCTCGAGCAGGCCTGTCAGCTCGCGGCTCAACTCGGGACGGTGGGCGAGCGCGAGGAGGCGCTCGCGCGGCGGGCGGCACAGCGCCTGGAGGCGGCGTCGCGCGCCGCCATGGCGCGCGGTGACGCTGAGGCGTCGAGCGTCTTTCTCGAGCGCGCGATCGCGCTCGTGCAATCCGACGAACCGCTGCGCGGCGCGCTGCTGCCCGCACTCGGCGTGGCGTTGTTCGAGGCGGGGCGGATGATCGAAGCCGGCCGGGTGCTCGACGATGCGATCGCGCACGCGAGCGGGCCCGCTGTGCGGGCGCGTGCTCGCGTCGAGCGGGAGTTCGTCCGCCTGGAAACGGAGACGAGCGCCGGCACGCAGGACGGCTTGCGCGTCAGCGAGGCGGTCATGCCGATCTTCGCGCGCGAGACCGACGATCTCGGCCAGTCTCGAGCGTGGTCACTGCGCGGGCGAGCTTCGTACGTGGCGGGGCGGATTCGCAGCGCGGACGCGGCCTGGCAGACCGCCGCCGACTTCGCGCGTCGCGCGGGCGATCAGCGCGAGCTGTTCGATGTCATCGAATGGCGGGCCACGGCGGCCGTCTACGGCCCCATGCCGGTTCCCGAGGCGATTCGCAACTGCGAGGAGTACCGCGAGGTTGTAGCCCCGAGCGCACGATCGCGCGCGTCGGTCTTCAACGCGCTCGCCGTGCTGCACGCCATGGACGGGGACTTCGAGAGGGCCGAGCACTTCCTGCGGGAGGCCAACGCGATCCTCGACGCCTTCGGAGGCCTCGCCTCGCACGTGCCCCTCTTCGAGGCCATCGTCCGGATGCTCGCCGGGCACCCGGAACTCGCCGAGCAGGTGCTGCGGGCCGACATCGGTCCGCTCGAGTCGATGAACGGCACCAGCACGCTCGCGACGACGACCGCCATGCTGGCCCAGGCCGTCTACGCGCAGGGGCGGGTAGACGAGGCCGACGAGCTGTGCCGGGTGACGGCGCAAGCCACCGCGCCCGACGACGTCCTCACGCAGGTGATCTGCTGCGGCGTGCAAGCGAAATGTCTCGCTTGCGATGGTCATCTCGCCGAGGCAGAGCAACAGGCGCGCACCGCCATCGCCCTCGCCGAGCCGACGGACTTGCTTTCCCTAAAGGCTGATGCGATGCTCGATCTCGTCGAGGTACTCCGAATGTGTGATCAGACGGATGCGGCGACCGAAGCCTTGGGGGAGGCCGTTGTGCTGTGCCGTCTTAAGAGTAATTCCGCTGCGGCCACAAACGCGCTCGCAGCCCATCAGGAAAGTGAGTGACGCACAATGGCATCACGACCCGCATTCAGTAACCCGGAGCTGAATAAAGACGGCGTACTCAGTATTGGCGGAGAGTCGATCACCCCTGGAGCAGCAGGCGGAGACGTCCCAGGCACCGCCGAATTCGTCGCTCGGTATGTTGCATTCGAGCAGGACGGCGTGTTCGTCAGCGGCGAGGCCTCAGGCGGCGACAAGGGCTGGCTCGCCGCGATCAACGCCCCGACCTTCGCCTGTGAGCCTGCGTTCGCGATGGGGATCGAGGTGTACCTCGACAAGGGCGGCGACCCGAAGTTCCTTGCGTTCCCCTGGGAGCAGGACGTGACCGTGCAGGCCGCGCCGGAGAAGTGATCGACGAACCCGGCGACCCGCCCATGAACGTGCCGCTGCCGTGTCACGGTGCCAGCGTCCCTCGAGGCCTGAATGGCACGAGCGCCGGCCGCGGGCGGTTCGGCCGCATGTTCCCGTGCCTGCCTGTACGCGATCTCAGCGAGGCGGCGCTCCGCCAACTCATGGAGCATCTGCGCGATCCGGATATCGGGGACCCGGATCCGTCCGTCCCCGGCTTCAACTCGGCCATCTCCGCTGGCTACACGTATCTCGCGCAGTTCATCGACCACGATCTCACATTCGATCCGAGCTCCCTGCGCGAGCGGCTCGACGATCCGGATGGGCGGGTCAACTTCCGAACGCCGCGCCTGGACCTCGACTCCGTCTACGGCTCGGGACCATCCGACCAACCATTTCTGTATGACTGGGAGGGCGACAACCCAGGGGTGAAGTTCCTGGTCGACCAGCGCCTGGATGTCGAGGGCGCCCCGTACGACGACCTACAGCGAAACAAGCAGTGCCGGGCCATGATCGGCGACCCGCGCAACGACGAGCACCTGATCATCGCGCAGCTACATCTTCTGGTCATCCAGTTTCACAACAGCGTTGTCGACCACCTCTGCGGCTGCACACGGTTCGCCGGTGCGACGCTGTTTCGGGAGGCGCGACGGATCGTGCGCTGGCATTACCAATGGATCGTCACGCACGACTTCCTGCGCCGCATCGTCGGCAAGACGCTGGCGGGCGAGATCCTGACCAACCCTGCCGAGCTGCGATGTTTCAGGTGGGAGGGCGAGCCGTTCATGCCCGTCGAGTTCTCGGGCGCCGCGTACCGCTTCGGTCACAGCATGGTCCGGCCCGGCTACTTCATGAAGGAGGAGGACACCGCCGAGATCCCGATCCTCCCGCTTCTGGAAGGTGAGCCCGATCTCCACGGGTTCCGCGCGCTTGCGCCTGAGTTCGTCATCGACTGGCGGCGCTTCTTCAAGCTCGGTCGTCTACCACAACGCCTGCTCAATCCGCCCCGCCCGGGCTTTCCTCAGCCCAGCGCCCGGATGGACGCCGTCATCTCCAAGCGGTTGTTCGATCTCCCCGCCAACGTGGGCACGGACGGCGAACCAGAGCTTGCGCTGCTCAACCTGCGACGCGCGCAGGCGCTGCGTCTGCCGGCCGGCCCGGATGTGGCCCGTGCAATGGGCGAGCGGCCGCTCGACGCGACGGAACTCAAGCTCGATCGCCCCCCGTTCGATGCCCAGGTGGCCGCAGAGCTTCTGGATGCCGCACCCCTCTGGTACTACATCCTCTGCGAGGCGAGCGAAGCGCAAGGAGGTGCACGGCTCGGGCCCGTCGGAGGGCGGATCGTCGCCGAGGTGCTGGTGGGCCTGCTCGAAGCCGATCCGGGCTCCTACGCGAGCCGATCTCCGGCCTGGCTTCCCGAGCTCGAGGGCGAGGAGCAAGGCGACTTCACGATGGCCGACCTCATTCGCTTCACGCACCCCAAATACGTGACTGCTTGAGCGCCGCGGCCCAACACACCTAGAGTTGGAGCATGGAGCTCCCGCACGCGCTGCACCGTGCCACGCCCGCCGAGCTGAAGGCGCGGCTGGAGGCAGAGCGGCGCGAGCGGGCGTTTCTCTATTTCCGCGACGGCGAGGGCACGCAGCAGATCCATGACCTGGGTGCGGCGCCGGAGCGCTTGACGATCGGCCGCAGCGCAAGCAACGACCTCGCGCTCGGATGGGACAGCGAGGTGTCGCGGGTGCACGCGAGCCTCGAGCACGTCGGCGACGAGTGGACCTTCGTCGACGACGGGCTCTCGCACAACGGCTCCTACGTCGACGGCGAGCGCGTGCACGGCCGCCGGCGGCTGCGCGACGGCGACGAGATCGCGCTCGGGCGCACCGTGATCGTCTTTCGCAGCCCGAGCGGGCGCGAGTCGCTGCGCACCGCGACCTCCCAGCGCGCCGCGCCCCCGAAGGTCTCCGAGGCGCAGCTGCGCGTGCTGACCGCGCTGTGCAAGCCCTACCTCGACAGCTCCTTCGCCGTGCCGGCCTCCAACCGCCAGATCGCCGACGAGCTGATCATCGGCGTCGAGACGGTCAAGACGCACATGCGCGCGCTGTTTGACGCCTTCGAGCTGGGCGCTCTGGCCCAGCACCAGAAGCGCGCCGCGCTCGCCCAGCGGGCGCTGGAGACCGGGCTGGTCTCCTCCTCCGCTTCAGACCTCAAGTAGCGCGGCGCCCGACACGTACGGCGCGAGGTTGCGCACGGCCGGATCGTGGGTGCCCGGCGCCGCGGCGAGGACGGCGTCGAGCGCCGCGCGGTGGCCCGCCGCGCGCTCGCGGCCGTAGGGCTCGGCGAGGTTCTGGCTGACGAGAAACGCCCAGTCGCTGGACTGCAGCGCGAGCAGCTCGCGGACGGCGCGCACGCCGGCCCCGCCCTCGACCCGCCGCGCGGCGACGATCGTGCGCAGCTCGGCGTCGCGCGCCGCCCACGCCATGCCGCTGACCGGCTGCGCGCTCCAGGTCGTCAGGTTGCGCGGCGTGCCCCAGGAGGTGACCGGCAGGTCCGGCGGGGCCGGCGCCGCGCCGGCCGCATGGCGCGTGAGCGCGTCGTCGAGGCGCGCGATCGGCAACCCCTGCGCCGCCGCCTCCTCGAGCACCGCGGCCAGCCACAGCGGGCCCTCGTGCCACCAGTCGCCGATGAGCTCCGTGTCGACGGCGAAGACGCACAGCCCGCCGCGCGCGACTCGCTCGCGCACCCGCGACACGAAGTCCGCAGCGTGCTCGCGGGCGGCCGCCGCCGCCCGAGCCGGGTCGTACGGCGCGCCGTCGTTGCTCCAGGCGCGGTGGCGGTGCGCCGTGAAGGCGTGGTAGTTGCGGTAGCGGCCGTCGCGCGGGTAGCCGTCGCGGCTCCAGGCGAGCTCGATCGTGGCGCGGTCGATCGGCACGAGCAGCGGGCCGGCGGGCGAGCGCAGCGGGCGCAGGTGGTCGTCCGGGCCGAGCACGTCGGTCTGGTCGACGCACACCGTGCGCACGCCGGCCGCCTCGAGCCGCCCGTCGAGCCAGGGCGCGTATGCGCACTCGGGCAGCCACAATCCCCCGCCCCAGCCGGCGCCGAAGCGGGCGCGGTGGGCGTCGATGCCGGTGCGCAGCTGCAGGCGCAGCCCGGCGTCGGTGGCCAGCAGCGGCAGGACGGCGTGCGTCGCCGACGACGTCCACGTCGCATGGCGGCCGAGCGCGGCGAGCAGGCCGCCGGCGCCGCCGTCCTGGACCGCGGCGAGCCGCTCGCGCGCCCACGCATACCGCGCGGCCGAGTGCTCGAGCGCGGCGCCGACGCCCGGCTCGTCCGCGCTCGCGATATCGCGGCGGTGCGACTCGACGCGGATCCCGGCGAGGAACTCCGCGCAGCGCTCCAGCGCGCCCGGCGCCTCGAGCTGATCGCAGAGCACGGGCGTCAGCGACAGCGTCAGCCCTGCGCCCGCCGGGTCCTCGAGGATGTCGAGCAGGGGCAGGTAGGAGGTCGCGATCGCCTCCCACAGCCACTCCTCGCCGAACGGCCACGTCCCGAAGCCCTCGATGTACGGCATGTGCGAGTGCAGGACGATCGCGAGCTCGCCCTCGCTCTCGCGAGCGCCCGCCGTCACGCGCGCAGCACGGCGACGAGGTCGAGTGCCCCGTGCAGGTCGCTCGCGCCGCCGCGGCGCAGCGCAAAGTCGCGCGCGCCGATCGCGGGCACGAAGCGGTCGTAGAACGGCTTCGTCACGCCGAGACGCCTGTGCACCGCGTCCCAGCCCAGCCGCAACGCCGCCGCGTGCACGGCGAGCTTGCGGGCGTGAAAGAGGCCGTACATCTCGACCGCGCCGAAGTGCGCCCGGCACAGCGCGTGGAACTCCTCCGGGCGGTACTCGTACACGTGCCACGGGTTGCCGGAGCGCGCCTCGCCCGGCGGCGCCAGCGTCAGCACGTTCGGAGTCGAGACGAACACGACGCCGCCCGGCCCGACGAGCTCCCGGAAGCGGGCGAGCACCGCGCCCGGGTCCTGGACGTGCTCGATCGTCTGCAGGAACACGACCGCGTCGCAGGGCTCGTCGTAGGTCTCGACCATCGTGCGCACGAAGCGCAGGTTGTCGGCCACGTAGCGCAGGCGGGCGTGCTCGTGGGCCTCGGGGTTGGCGTCGACGCCGACGACCGCCGCCGCGCCGGCGCGTGCCAGCACGTCGGAGCCGTAGCCCTCGCCGCAGGCCATGTCGACGACCCGCCGGCCGGCGACCTGCGCGGCGATCCACTCGTAGACGACGAGATGGCGGGCGAACCAGTAGTTCTCCTCCGGCACGTCGGGCAGCGTGCGCTCGCCGGTCAGCGCCAGCGGCGGGACGCCGGGCGGCTGGTCGCGCTGCAGGTAGAGCTGCTGCGCTGCATCGTCGTCTTCGGCGGCGGGCACGGCGCGGCAGGTTATTCAGATGTGCGCGCGGCGCTGCGCGCCTCGAGATAGCGCGCCCGGTCGGCGAACGTCTCGCGCAGCGAGGTCTGCAGGTCCTCGAGGAACTCCTCGCGGTAGGCGGCGTCGCTCAGGACCGCGATCGCGTAGTACAGCCGCTGAACGCCGCCAGCGCGCTGGACACCTTCACGAGCTCGACGCTCAGCGACGGATGGCCGGCGATCGCCTGCGGCTCGCGCTCGATCCACGACTCGACGACGTCCGGCGTGATCGCCAGCGTCCCGAAGGCCACGAAGAACGCCGCCACGAGGAACGCGACGACGAGCACCTGCAGCCCCTGGCTGACGAACATCACGAGGCCGACGTTGAAGCGCTGTCGCGGGCTCAGCGGCGGATCGGCGCCGACGTCGGCCTCGAGCTCGCGCACCTCGCGCGGCAGCCGCGAGCCGATGAACGCCGAGCCGACGCCGATGAACAGCGCGATCGAGCCCAGCAGCGCCGGGTCGGACACGTCGGAGAAGACCTGCCACATCTCGGTGTTGACGAACAGGACGATCATGAAGATGAGCAGCACCGGCACGGCGCGCGTGAGCAGCACGAGCGAGGCGGCGAGCTGGCTGACGAGCCGGGCGGCCGTCCAGCGCAGGATCGACAGGAGGCCGATCCCGACGACGCCGTAGATGAGCAGCAGCAGCAGCAGGTTGCCGCCCGCGGTCACCAAGGCGCTCGTCACCTGGCCGCCGAAGACGAGCGGCAGCAGCGCCGGGACGAGCACGAACGCCGCGAGCTCCATCGGCCCGACGCGGTCGGGGATCGACAGCGGCTTGCGGCCCCGCGCGCGGTTGATCGCCGCCACGCCGCCCGCCACGATCGCCAGCGCGCCGAGCAGCGCCAGCGCGTTGCCCCACCACGGCCAGTCCTTGTCGACGGCGCCCAGCAGCTGGCCGGTCACGACGAGCGACAGCAGCGGCACGGCGCGGGTGAAGACGTCCTCCCAGGCCGAGTAGTCCTCGATGAGCAGCGGCAGCCCGGCGCGGCGCAGGCGCCGCTCGTAGGCCGCGAGCTCGTCCATGGCGGCCAGCATATGGTCGCGCCGCGCGGGGATGGTTGATTCCGCGGCCGGTGCCGTCAGATGTGCGCGTATCGAGAATCGGCCCACCCACCCGCGCCGCGGGGCGAAGGTACACAGTGCCAGCGGCACGGGTGCCTTCGGTCCGTGGCGATCCTGCGCCGCGAGACGCGTGCAGCTGACGGTTCCGGTCGTGGAATCAACCATCTAGTGGCAGCATTGCGCCATGACCACCCCGCGCAGCATCCTCACCGCCGCCGCAATCGCCCTCCTGGCGCTCGCTCCCAGCGCCGCCGCGCAGACCGCCAAGCGCGCCCCGATCAAGGACTGCGGCGACGTCGCGACGCTCGACGCCGACGGCGTCTTCATCGGCGCGATCACCGCCCAGGGCGGTGCCTGCACGAACGCCCGCGCGATCGCGAGCAAGGTCGCGAAGTCCGCCGGCTGCAAGACGAAGAGCTCCTGCCGTCAGCGGACCTACACGTGCCTGCTCGCCAAGGCCGGCAAGGAGCTCACGCTCGTGCACTGCTCGAACTCGAAGCAGACGACCTTCGTCCGCTTCGAGTTCGGTTCGTAGGGCTCAGCCGGGGCGCTTGACCGTCCGGCGCTGTGCGCTGTCCGGCACGCCATCGCGGTTGGCGTCCTTCGCCTTGCCGAACGCGATGTCGATCGCGTCGTCGCGGCGGTTGCGGTTCAGGTCGGGGTGCGTCCCGCCGATCTGCACGTAGACCGTCGAGTCGAGGTTGCCCCTGATGTAGCGCTTGCGCTTGCGGTCGAAGTGCTTGACGTTGCGCGCTGTCACCGTCGCCTTGACGACGACCGTCGTCGCCGGGAACAGGTCGACGTTGAAGCCCGCCCGGCAGTCCGCGGTGTCGGGGTCGAACGTCGCGTCGCCGCGGTTGCAGCCGGCTCCGACCCGCTCGAGGATGTGCCGGCCCTGGCCGAGCTTGGCGAGCGTCAGCTTGCGCGACCCGCCTCGCTTCAGCGCCGCCGGGCGCTCGCCGAGCAGCAGGTGCGTCGACCGCTCCCACGGCAGCACCCGCTGACCGAACACGTCAAACAGCTTCGACCGTGGCACCAGCGCGTCGATCGAGATCGGCCGGGGGAACTCACGGATGAGGACGTCGGAGATGTCGAGCTGACCCGCGCCGACGTTGTTGAACTGCATGTCGAACGACCCGTCGGAGGCGTCGAGCGTGCCGGCGTCGTAGCCGGGCAGGCGCGGCGCCAGCGCGAGCGCGTTGCCGCTGTTGTCCAGCAGCTCGGTCTTCGTGATGATGATCGGGTCGGGCTGGTTGAAGTCGATCCCCGAGAACGTCGCGCCGACGTGAAACTCGCCACCGCCGGGCACGGTCCCGGAGCTGCCGCCGGTCCAGGCCTGGCCGGTCGACCACGTGATCGTGTGGCGGTGGTAGCTCGTGCCCTTGAACGTCTGGGTCCCGAGCGAGCCGCTCGTGACCGGGTTGATCCACGGGCTGCGGTTGCCGTCGTAGGCCCACGACTGCGTCACCGTCGCCGACGGGGACAGGAACGTGATCCGGAAGCGCTTGGCCGACTGCGCGTTGGGATTGACGAGGTCCCAGTTGTGCATCGTCTGGATCGAGAGGCCGACGTTGCTTGCCAGCAGCGACATCTCGCGGTCGCTGAAGTGGCGGCGACAGCACGCGCGCTGCTCGTCGGTGTAGTTGCTGCCCTGCGCCATGACGTGGTTCGTCAGCGCGTCCTCGCCGCTGCCGACGACGAGGCCGTCGCCGTGCGAGATGCCGTAGTTGTGGCCGCCCTCGTGGGCTGACGTGCCGCCGATCGAGTTCGCCCAGCGCGCGAGCGTCGAGTTCGCGCCGTTCAGCGCGCCCCCGGCCCCGCCCGCCGTGAACTGGTAGGTGCCCGCCCACACGCGAGCGAAGTCCACCGTGTCGGCGTCCCCGGTGTCGACGCTCTGCGCCAGGCCCCAGGCCCACGACTGGCTGCCGTCCGGCGCCGTCGTGACGTTCTGGTCGGTGCCGACGGCGACGGTGTTGCGGCGCGCGAACGTCGCCGGCGGCGCGGTCTGCGTCTGGCGCACCTGGACGTTGAACTCGCAGTAGTCGTCAGCGACGACGTCGAACGTCGCGTTGCGAAGCTGGTCGGCGGTGCCGGTGTAGGAGGTCAGCAGCGCCGGGTTGAACTGCGGGTTCGAGGTCGGATTGGCGTTCGTGCTGAACTCCGGGTAGGCGGCGTCCGCGGCCGTCGGGAAGTAGAGGTAGAGCTTGTTGGGCTTGGCGTCGTCGGTCGCGCCGTAGCTGATCGGACAGGCCGGGGTCGCGGCCGCCGCGGGCGCGAAGGCGAGCAGCGCACCGAGTGAACAGGCCGTGATGACGGCCGAGGCTGCCGGCATATGCCGGGATTGCACAAAGCGCATGGGCTTCGCCTTTCGGGGAGGTTTGGCCGACGGTAGCCCGACCGGCGAGCCCGGTGTGTGAGCCTGTTCACTCACGCACCCGCCGCGCGGTAGCGCTCGATCGCCCGCTTGCGCTCCTCGGCGTGGTCGACGATCGGCGCCGGGTAATCGCGGCCGATGACGCAGCCGGCCGCGCCCTGCTGCTCGTCGCTCATCCGCCACGGTTCGGCGAGGTGCTCGTCGGGCACGTCGCGCAATTCGGGCACCCAGCGGCGCACGTAGGCGCCGTCGGCATCGAACTTCTGCTGCTGGCGGACGGGGTTGAACATGCGCCGGAAGTACGGCGCCGGATCGACGCCGACCGAGGTCACCCACTGCCAGTTGCCGTTGTTCTGCGCCGGCTCGCCGTCGAGCAGCAGTGCCTCGAAATGGCGCTCGCCCAGGCGCCAGTCGAGATGCAGGTCCTTCGTGAGAAACGACCCCACCACGAGGCGCGTGCGGTTGTGCATCCAGCCAGTGCGCGCGAGCTGGCGCATCCCGGCGTCCACGAGCGGATAGCCGGTGCGGCCCTCGCGCCAGGCGTCGAACGCGCCGTCGTCGTCCTCCCATGCGAGGGCGCGGTACTTCGCCTGGTACTCCAGCCGCGCGTTGTCGGGATGGGCGAGCAGGACGTGGGCGTAGAAGTCGCGCCAGCACAGCTGTCGGATCCAGGCCTGCGCGCCCGCGCCGCCATGACGCGCCGCGCGCGCCTCGCACTCCGCCGCCGACACGCAGCCCCAGCGCAGGTACGGCGACAGGCCGCTCGTGCCCGTCTCGCCGACCGCGTCGTGGGCCTGCGCGTAGCCGTCGATCGGCCCGTCGAGCCAGGCCTGCAGCGCGTCGCGCGCGGCGGTTTCGCCGGGCTCGCAGTGCGGCTCGGCGAGCTGTCCGCCGTCGGGCGCCGCGGGCAGGCGGCCCTTGCGCAGCCCGCTGGGCAGCGCGACCAGCTGCGCCGGGGCGCGGTGCACCGTGCGGCGCTCGAGCGTGCGCCAGTGCTTGAAGAACGGGGTGAACACCGTGAACGGCGTGCCGCCCTGCGTGCGCGGCCGCGAGACGTCGACGAGGTAGCCGCCGGTCTGCGGGAGCGCGTCGACGCCCGCGGCGCGCAACGCCTCGGTCACCCGCCCGTCGCGGGCCCGGGCGTATGGCGCGACGTCGCTCGTCCACAGCACCGCCTCGGCGCCAACCTCTCCGGCCAGCGCGACGAGCTCGTCCTCCGGCCGGCCCTCGCGGACGACGAGGCCGCTGCCGCGCTCGCGCAGGCCGGCGTCGAGCGCGCGCAGGCAGCCGAGCATGAACGCCTCGCGCGGGGCCGAGGCAAAGCGGCCGCGGCGCAGCGCGTCGTCGAGCACGAAGACCGGCACCACGCGATCGAAGTCGCGCGCCGCGCGGGTCAGCGCGGGGTGATCGGCGAGGCGCAGATCGCGCCGGTACCAGAGCAGGGCGGTGGTCATCGTGGTGAAGTACGCGCCAGAACCGGATGGCAGATCGAACCGTGCGCGACTTTCCGTTGTTCCCCCTCGGGCTCGTGGCGATCCCGCACGAGCTCGTGCCGCTGCACATCTTCGAAGCGCGCTACCGGGTCATGTTCGACGAGCTGCTCGAAAACGAAGGCGAGTTCGGCATCGTCTGGCTCACCGCATCCGGCTGCAAGCAGATCGGCTGCGCCTGCGAGATCGCCCAGGTGCTCGAGCGCATGGAGGACGGGCGCCTGAACGTGCTCACCCGCGGCACGCGCCCGTTTCGGATCGTCGAGCGCCAGCCCGACATGCCCTATCCGGCGGCGACGGTCGAGTTCCTCGCCGACAAGGACGAGGAGCTCGACGAACGCGCCGCCGAGGCCGCCCGCACCGCCTACGCCAAGCTCGTCGTCGAGGCGACCGACAACGAGCCCGACCCCGACGAGCTCGTCGGCAAGACCGCGTACGCGATGGCGGCGACCGTCGACTTCGGCCTCGACGCCAAGCAGGGGCTGCTCGACCTGCGCTCGGAGAACGCCCGCATGCGGCTCGTCACCCGCCTGTTTCGGGCCGCGGTCAAGCGGCTGGACTTCGTCGAGCGCGCGCGGGCGCGGGCGCGCTCCAACGGCAAGGTGCGCTTCGGCTAGGAGTCTGTCGGGAAAGTCCTCGACTGCCGGGGTGGTCCAGCCGTGGTTGTGGGCGCCGCGCAAATTCGAAGGTAATGCTGGTTGCATTGCCAAGAATTTGTGTGGCGATCCACAGCCGCGGATGGGCCGCATTCGGCTTCGAGGACTTTTTCGACAGGCTCCTAGACGCGCTCGGGTTCGGGCTCGAGCTCGAGGGCCGGTTCCAGCGGAGCGGCGGGGACCGCCCGCGGCCGGCCCGGCCAGCGCCCCTCCGCGGCGACCCACGAGCCCGCGAGGATGAGGATCAGCCCGAGGATCGCGCCGATCGTCAGCGGCTCGTCGAGCAGCGTCACGCCGTAGAGGACCGCGAAGCCGGGCGCGATGTACGCGACGAGCGAGGCCCGGCCCGGGCCGATCTCGGCGATCAGCGTGAAGTAGATGGCGAACGCGATCCCCGTCCCGCCGGCGCCGAGCGCGAGCAGCGCGCCGACGGTCTGCAGCGCGACGCCGTGCGAGGGCAGGGTAAAGGGCACGAACGGCAGGAGCACGATCGTCCCCGCGAGCATCGTCGACGCCGCCACGCCGACGGGCGGCGCGCCGCGCAGGCGGTGCTTGAGAAACATCGACCCGACGGCGTAGCCGACGGAGGCCAGCAGCACCATGAGCCCGCCGGCGAGCGCCTGCGCGTCGCCGCTGAGGTCGACGCCGAACAGCAGGACGACGCCGACGATCCCCATCACGACGCCGGCCGTGGCGACCCCGTGCGGGCGCTCGTCGTCGTCGAAGCGCGCGGCGATGAGCGCCGTGAAGATCGGCGCCGACGACACGAGGATCCCGGTCAGCGCCGAGGAGATGTGCTGCTCGCCGTAGGTGATGAGCGCAAACGGCAGCACGACCTGGACGATCGCGAGGAAGAGGATCGGCCCCGCCAGGCCGCGCATCTGCCTGAGCATCCCCGCCCCGCGCACCGCCAGCGGCACGAGCACGATCGCCCCGAGCGCGATCCGGGCGAAGACGATGAACACCGGGTCCACGCCGTCCTCGAGGCTGACCTTGATGAACAGGTAGGAGGCGCCCCACAGCGCGGCGAGGAGCGCCATGAGCAGCCAGGCACGGCGATTCATGGTGCGTTCAGGCTAGTGGGGCTTCTCGCCATGGCAGATCAACGCCACGGCGCCGCGCCGCGTGAGGTGCGGCGACTCCGACGGTGGGTTCAACTCCCGCCGTAGAGCTCCGCGCTGGGCACGATGCGCCCCGACACCAGGCCGCCGCCGGCCACGAGCACGCGGTCGCCGACCACCGCGACCGAGGCATGGGCGCGGGCGCGCAGCAGCGAGCCGGTGCGCCGCCAGCGGCCGCTCGCCGGGTTGAAGAGCTCGGCGCTGCGCAGCGTCCCCGAATCGGCGAAGCCGCCGGCCACGAGGACTTCGCCCGCGGGCAGCAGCGCCGCGACGTGGAAACCCCGCGCGGCCTTCGGGTTGCCGGTCGGGGTCCAGCGATTCGTCGCCGGCGTGTAGATCTCCGCGCCGCGCGTGAACCCCGGTGTGCGGGCGCCGCCGCCCGCCACGAGCACGCGGCCGTCGGGCAGCAGCGTCGCGGTGTGGTTCGCGCGCGCCACCTTGAGGCTCGCCGCGCGCGACCAGCGGTTCGTGCGCGGATCGTAGATTTCGGTCGAGCGCTGGAAGTCGTCATCCCCGCGATCGCCGCCGACGACGAGCACGCGCCCGTCGGCGAGCGACGTGGCGGTGTGGTGATAGCGCGGCGCGCGCATGCTCGCCGCCCGCGACCAGGCGTTCGTCTGTGGGTCGTAGACCTCCGTGCTGCGCAGCTCGGCGTGGCCGGCGCTCAGCCCGCCGGCCACGAGCACGCGGCCGTCGGGCAGCAGCGCGGCGGTGTGGTTGGCCCGCGCGCGCGCCAGCTTGCCGGCCGGCGTCCAGGCGATCGTCGCCGGATCGAACTGCTCGGCCGCGGCGACGTAGCCCTCGCCGATGTTCGCCCCGCCCGCGACGAGCACGCGGCCGTCGGCGAGCGGCGTCGAGGTATGGGAGAAGCGGGCCGCGCGCATCGGGAACGTGTTCTCCCAGCGCCCGGCGGCCGGGTCGAAGAGCTCGGCGGAGGCCTGGATGCCGGCGAAGCTGAACCCGCCGCTGACGAGAACCCGCCCGTCGGTCAGGACCGTGGCGGGGTGAAACTCGCGGCTGGTCAGCAGACGGCCCGCGGACGTCCACTGCCCGACCGCCGCCTGCGCGGCCGGGGCGAGCAGCCAGCCGAGCAGCAGCAGCCACGCCGCGCACGCCGGGGTGCCACCACGCCGAGCCGATCGTCCCCACCGCGCCATCGCCGCAGACTACGCGCGGCGCGGCGCCGCCGTGCCGCCTGCGCCCCTACCATCGCCTGCCATGGCAACCGAGGAGCCCCGGGAGGGCGAGGCACGGACCGCGGCGCGGCCCCGCCGGCGTCCTGGCCTGCCCACGAAGCTCATCGCGTTCGCCGGCGTCCTGTGCGCCGGCGTGCTCATCGGCTGGGTCGTCTTTCGCGACGACGACGACGGCTCGGCGACGCCCGCTGCCTCCGGGCCCGAGGCGCAGCGCGTGGCGGCCGAGAGCCGCGACTACCCCGGAATGGGTCTGACGTTCGACCTGCCGGCGACATGGCGCACGTCGTTTCGCGGGGCGGTGCTGACCGCCGCCGCGCGTGACGACAGTGTCTCGGTGGCGCTCGCGAGCGCCGGCGGGCCGCGCGACGGCCAGAAGGTCCGGCGCACCGATCGCACCGAGCTGGCGCGTCTGTTCACCGCCGAGCAGCTCAGCCGCCAGCGCGCCAAGGTGGGCACGGCGAGCACGGTCGTGACCGAGCTCATCGGCCAGACACGCGACCGCCGGCCGATCCGCATCCTCTCGATGGGCGCCTCGAGCCGGTGGCGGACCTACAGCATCCAGGTCTTCACGGTGCCCCGCCCGATCGCGCGGCGGATCGCGGAGCTACGCACGCTGCTGGCGTCCGTGCGCTACCGCAAGCCGAGCTGAACGCTCGTCAGGCGCCGGGCTCGCGGCGGCGCGCCGGGCCGCGCAGCGCGAGGCCCGAGGCGAGCAGCAGCGCGCCCGCGAGCCCAAGGACGACGACGTCGGTGCCGGTGAACGGCAGCTCGTTGCCGGCGATGCTGACGCTGTTGTCCTCGGAGTCGTCGTCGGCCGACGCACAGCCCGGATCGCTGCCGAAGTCGATCTTGCCGTCGCCGTCGTTGTCGACGCCGTCGGAGCACTCGGTCGCGCCGCCGTCGTCGCCATCGTCGCCGGTGCCGTCATCGCCGGTGTCCTCGTCGGCGCCGTCGTCGGCGGGCGTGGTGTCGCCGCTGGGAGTGAAGGCGGGCGTGGTCGTCGCGCCGGGCACGACGGCGGCCGGCGTCGTGGTGGCCGCGGCCGGCGTCGTCGTGGTCGTCGTGGTCGTGGTCGGCGGCGCCGGCACCGCGGGCGCGACCGCGAGCGACTCCGACGACGATGCCGAGACGCGGACCGCGGACTGATTCATGACCGCGAGGACGTAGATGTCGAGCGCGTCGCGCACGCCGTACGGCGCGCTGGCCTGCTGGCCACCGGTCGCCGAGGAGTCGTCGGCGTTGCAGACGATCGGCAGCAGGAGCGGGAGGCCGGTCACCGTGTCAGCCGTGCCGTTGGCGCAGCCGGGCGCCGGCAGCGGGAGGCCGGTGGCGCCGAACTTGATGACGTTCGACGTGTTGGTCTGCGTGGGCGCCGGGCCGTTGTTGCATGCCTTCGATTCGCTGATCGCCGTCGCCACGTCGGCGGTCACGGCGCCGGCGGAGTTGATCGACGCCACGTTGCTGCGACCGCGCGAGGTCTGGCAGAACCCGTCGCTGCTGATGTTGCCCTGTGACTCGGCCGCGCCGATGCTCAGCGCCGGCACGTTCGGGATCCCGCCCAGCGAGGCGCGGGCCAGGCTGAAGCTGTTGAACGAGCCGTTGGACGTCGTGTCGGAGTCGACCCGGACCGCGGTCAGGCAGATGCCGGTGCTCGTGCAGAGCCCGTCGAGCAGGTCCTGCGCGATCGCCTCGTGCTTGGACTCCCCAGGGTTCGTGTCCGCGCCACCGAGGATCTCGTTGCCGAACAGGGCGGCCACGGTGATGTGACCGTGGTAGGCGCCGTTGGCGCGCTGCTCACCGCGGGCGCGGCCGACGACGACGTCCTCGCTGTCGGTGTCGCCGGTCGGATCGCCGCTGAACGGGCGTTGCGCGTTGGGCGAGATGTCGACGACCGCGACGGAGCCCTGCCCGTGCGGGTTGGTGCCGTGCAGCGGCGGCTCGACCTTGGGGTCCGACGAGGTGAAGGCGCGGGGGGCGGCATCGAAGGAACGCAGCTCGGGTGAGGTCGTGGCGCCGCTGGACAACGCGGGCAGCCCTACGAGAGCGCCGGCGGCCAGCATGGCTGCCCCGACTCCGATGAAACGCCTGCGCTGCACCATACGTCCCCCTCCAGAGAGCGTGCCCCGAGCAGCCCTTATACCCGGTTAAGGTCGATCTGCCTATCGAAATTCAAAACTATTCACCCGGATTTTGCACTCGGACCCGCGGCGGGCCGTCGAGCACCCGCACACGGATGACGATCGCGCGCCGCGCGTAGTGGCTGCCGGCGGCGCCGGCGTATGCGCTGAGGACGTGCGAGCCGCGGCTCAGGCGCGGCAGCAGCAGCCCGCCGAGCGGGCACAGCGTGGGCGGCCCGTAGTCCAGACGGCAGCGCAGCGGCCCGGCCGCGCGGTCGATCGAGCGAAACACGACGAGCAGGCGGCCCTTGACGATGCCGACGCGACGGTCGGCGGTCGCGCTCGCCGTGGGCTCCAGGCGCCGCAGGAACACGTCGGCGAGCTGGTTGGTGTCACCGCCCGCGAGGTTGGATGCCGAGGAGGTGAACGCCGCGGTGGCCGCGTCGTCGCTGAGCGAGGGCCGGCCGGGCTCGACCGGCGCGAGTTCCTTGCTGCGCGGACGTCCCTGTGAGTTGACGTCGACGAGGACCGTGCCGCCGCCGGTGACGTCGCGCACGAAGACGTCGAGCCCCACCGTGTTCTTGGCCACGAGGTCGTCGGCGCGCGAAGAGAACGCCACGTAGCGCCCGTCGGGCGTGATCGCCGGCAGGCCGGATGCGCCGCTGCCCTCCTCGTCCGTCGTGCTCAGGCTGACGCGGCGCGTCGACTGCTTTGTGGTGTCGCGCACGAAGATGTCGGTGCGCCGGTTGCGGTCGCGGCCCGCGAGGTTCGTGGCGTCGGACTCGAAGGCGACGAACTTCCCGTCGCGGCTGACGTCCGACACGCCGGCGAAACCGCGGGCCATCGCCTTGTTCTGGCCGGTGCGCCCGCCGCGGCCGAGGCTCACCATCTGCGTGCGGGCGGCGGTCAGATCGCGCAGGAAGACGTCCTGGCGGTGGTTGCCGTCGCCCTCGACGACATCGGGGGCGTCCGAGGAGAAGCTGACATGGCCTCCGTCGGGGCTGATCGCGGGAGCCGAGGACTCACCATCGGCGGAGCGATCGGTCTTGCGGTCGCGGTGTGAGGCGCTGACGAGCACGGTCACCTCGGTGAGCAGGTCGCGGACGAACACGTCGGCCTGGCCGTTTGCGTCACCCTCGACGAGGTTGCCGGCATTTGAGGTGAATACGACGTAGCGCCCGTCGGCGGAGATGTCGGGCTCATACGACGGCCCGTCCGCCTCGTCGCCCTCGTTGGACACGCTTGCGCGGACGAGGCCGCTGCCGGGGGCCAGGACGAACACGTCGGCGGCCTCGTTGCGATCGCCGGGGACGAGGTTGTCGGCGTGGGAGGTGAACGCGACGTGGCTGCCGTCGCCGTCGAGGACCGGCTGCTCGGAGCGGCCGTCGGCGGCCTCGCCGTTCGGTCCGGCGGACACGAGCTCGACCGCGCTCGAGGCCTGGTCGTAGACGAAGACGTCGGCGACCTCGCCGTTGGCGTCCGCTGCGACGAGGTTCGTGGCCCGCGACGTGAACGCGATCCGGCGCGCATCGCCCGACACGGAGGGCTGCGAGCTCGTGCCATCCGGGTTGAGCGTCGCCGCCAACCGCACCCGCACGGTCCGCTGTGGCGACGGTCCGGCCAGCGCCACCGTCGCGGGCACGAGCAGCCCGACCGCCAGCGCGGCGCCCAGCGCCAGCCCCGACACCCGACCTCGTCGCCCACGGTCCGACACGGCGGCAGTTGTATCGCAGGGCACGCCGCGGCGGCGTCGGCCGCGGGCGCCGCGGACAGCCTGAAGCCGCCTGGGTGGCGGCATTCAGGAACTGTGGGTTTTGGTGAAGCGGCGACGCCGCGAGGGTGAAGTGTGACAGGTGGTCAGGTCTGCCAGTGCGGGCTTCACCCAAAGGGGCTTCGTCGTCGCGGATTGAGGAGAGATCCGCACGAGCGTCGCGTGGTTGGTTGGTGAGGCCAGTCTGTCAGCGTGCGGTCGGGCGCACGCTGGGGCCACCATGCGTCTGGGGGTGCGGCTGGCCGTACCCCTCGGCTTTCGCAGCCGCGGCCGGTGCGCTCTCGCGCCGCGCTCGTGGAGGTTGCCGGCGTCAACCTGCATCTTTAGAGGTGTGCGACTTGGCTTGGCGGCGGCGAGCGGTCCGGATTCGGCCTTCGCGACGGGCCGATTGGGGGGTGTGGCGAACAATGCACGCATAGCGTGCACGATTCGCCACACCCCCTTGACTGGTCGCGGGCCGGGGCGCCGTATGCACGCACCACGTGCACAAGTCGCCCAGGCCACGCCGGTCCTGGCCAACTCGCCGCGAGCCGCACTCCCTCACGCCCTCAAGGATGCAGATCCAGCAGGGCCGCCACCACGCATCCGCGGCGCGCCGGCGCAACAACCGCCGCCCCGATCAGCGCTGCAGCCCGCAGGTGTCGATCGCCACGCGCCGCACGAAGCGCGTCAGGCGCGGGAGGACCTCGGGGCGTTGCTGGCGGTCGGGATAGCTCAGCTTGCCCTCCTCGGTCTCCACGACGAACCTGAAGCTCTGCGCCCGCCCGGCATTCGGGATCGCGTCCTTGCTCTGCTGCAACTCGAGCAGGTCCCGGCGCAGGCCGCGCGCCTCGATGATCTGCGCGCTGCTCAGCGGTTTGGCCGGCGCGTCGTTGCAGCGCGCGCTCTGGTCGGAGACGAGCAGCTCGAGCTTCGCGCCGGGCACCGAGCCGTCGCGGTTGACGACGAATAGATCGGGTGACGGCGTCCCGCAGGCGGTCAGGGAGGCAGTCGCGAGCAGGGCGACGGCTGCAGCCCGCCCGCGGCCCGCGCGTCTGCCGTGTTGTGCCCTCAACCTCCGGTCGAGGGTACGAAAAACCCAGTGGTCAGGGGGTTTGCCAGCGGGCGACCTAATCCTCGACCTGAGGCTCATGCTGCCACCGCGACGCCGCCACGACGCGGATCTCCGGCCCCGCTGAGGTCCCCGGAGGCCGGATCGCGGGTCACCGCCTGCACTCCGCCGAAGAACATGTTCTGCGCGCGGAACGCCTTGATCTCGTGCGGGTCGCCGGCGATCTCGTCGAGCGGAATGCCGGGTTCGGCGTAGATGACGCCGTTCTCGAAGTGCACGCGCGGCTCCGCCATGGCGGCTGCGGCGGACAGGCCGTGGTCGACGACCGCAACGATCGTTTGCAGCAGCGCGCTGCGGATCCGGTTGGAGCCCGAGGAGCCCAGGGCGATGTGCACCTCCCCGTCGGCGGTCACGACGGTCGGCGACATCATCGAGGGCATCCGGCGTCCGGCCGGCGCGTGATGGAACCCGAGCGGGCTGAGGTCCTCCTCCCCCATGATGTTGTTGACGTGGATTCCCGTCCCGGGGACGACGACGCCCGAGCCCTCCCCGTTCGTACAGGTCACCGAGCACGCCCTGCCGGCGCCGTCGATGACCGAGATGTGCGTCGTGGAGCCCATTCGCGACCCCAGCGAGCTGAGGAAGAGCTCCGCGAAGCCCTCCTCCGCCAATCCCTCGAGGAATTCGGGGGTGCGCTCGTCCTGCGCCTCCTCCATCGCGGCCACGATCGCCTGCAGCGAGGGCGGTCCGCCCGGCGTGCGGTTCAGCCGCCCGAGCGCGAGCGCGAGCAGGATGCCGCCGGCCGACGGCGGCGGGTTCGTGTAGACGTCGCGGCCGCGGTAGCGCACGCAGAGCGGCTCGCGCTCGATCGCCGCGTAGCGGCGCAGATCCTCCATGGACAGAATTCCGTCGTGCGCGGCGATCCAGTCGATCGCCGCCCGCGCGATGTCGCCGGTGTAGAAGGGCGCCGCGCCCTCCCGGCCGAGCCGCTCGATCGTGTCCCCGAGCGCCGCGTCGCGCCAGATCTCGCCCTGCTGTAGAAGCGGGCCGCTGGGCGCGTAGATCGCCTCGCATTCGGGCGTCGTGCGCAGGATGCCCTCGAGCAGGTGGATGACCTCGGCCTGCTGCGCGTTGACCTCGATGCCGTCGCGGGCCAGGGCGGCCGCGGGCGCCGCGAGGTCGGCCAGCGCCACCGATCCCCAGCGGCGAATCGCGGCATCGACGCCCGCCGGGCTGCCATACGTCCCGCAGGATGCGGCCCCGACATGGAAGATCTGGCTCGCGTCACCGGCGAAGTCGACCTCGACGGGCACGAGCGGCGCGCGATCCTCGGGATCGCGTCCGTAGCCGGGGGCGGCGACGAAGAAGTCCAGCAGGGCCGGGGCCTCCCCGGGCTCGGCCACGAGCATGTAGCCGCCCGCGCCGGGGCCGCTCAGCAGCGGCTCAGCGACCCACGACGTCAGCACCGCGGCGACCGCGGCGTCCACGGCGTTGCCGCCGGCGCGCAGGACGTCGGCTCCCGCCTGCGCGGTCAGCGGGTGACCGGCGGCGACCATGCCCTGTGGGCTTTCGTTCACGGCTCGAGGCTAGTGGTTCATCCGCCGCAAGTCGGCGGCGAGCGCGCGCTGCGAACCGGCGCGCGGACTGTCAGAACCGGCGCGGGATGAACTCTGGCACGTCGAGCTCGCTCACGCCGAGGTTGCCGCGTCGCGAGGGGACGGGCTCGGGCTCCGGGTCGCGCTGACGCGGCGCGGGCCGATAGTCGTCGCGCTCACCCGGGACGCGGAAGCCGCTCTCGCGCTGGCGCTCGCGCGGCGAGCGATAGCTCGTGTCCCGCGGCGGGCGGTACGAGGCGTAGTCCTCACGCGCCTGCGGCGCCGGCGCACGCGAACCGCGCGTGACGCGCGGCTCTCCCGCCGGCTCCTGCAGGCGGCGCGGCGCCGTCTGCCCGCCGTAGCGCGTCGCCACGACGGTGACCCAGACCTGGTCCTCGAGTGCCTCGTCGACCATCGCGCCGAAGATGATGTTCGCCTCCGGGTGGGCGGCCTCGGAGACCGCCTTGGCGGCCTCGTTGATCTCCCACAGCGAGAGGTCGCGGCCGCCCGTGATCGACAGCAGGATCGAGTGCGCGCCCTCCATGCTCGTCTCCAGCAGCGGCGACGAGACGGCCTTCGCCGCGGCGTCGACGGCGCGGTTCTCGCCGGTCCCCATGCCGATGCCCAGCAGCGCGTTGCCGGCGTCGGACATGATCGTGCGCACGTCGGCGAAGTCGAGGTTGATGACGCCGGGCAGCGTGACGAGATCGGAGATCCCCTGGACGCCCTGGCGCAGGACGTCGTCGGCGACCTGGAAGGCGTCGACCATCGAGGTGTGCTTGTCGAGCACCGACAGCAGGCGGTTGTTCGGCACGACGATGAGCGTGTCGACCTCGTCCTTGAGGGCCTGGATGCCGACCTCGGCCTGGTCACGGCGGCGCGCGCCCTCGAAGCCGAAGGGCTTGGTGACGATGCCGACGGTCAGCGCGCCGAGCTCGACGGCGATGCGCGCGACGACCGGTGCGGCGCCGGTGCCCGTGCCACCGCCCGCTCCGGCGGCGACGAAGATCATGTCCGAACCCTTCAGGAGGGCCTTGATGCGGTCGTAGTCCTCCATCGCGGCAGCGCGGCCGAGGTCCGGGTTGGAGCCCGAGCCGAGCCCGCGGGTGAGGTTCGCGCCGATGTGCAGCGTGATGTCGGCCGCCGACTCCTGCAGCGACTGCAGGTCGGTGTTGATCGCGAGAAACTCGACGCCCGCGACCTGCGCCTCGACCATGCGGTTGATGGCGTTCGAGCCGCCACCGCCGACGCCGACGACGCGGATGACCGGCTGCCCGGCGGGCTTGGCGTGGCCGAAGGGGGCGCCGCGCTCGGTGTAGTCGGCGCGCGCGAAGGCGTCCGGGGGCTCGGGATCGGGCGTGCGGACGCTCGAGACGCGCTCGCCGGCGGGCGTCGCGGGCTCCATGAGGTTGTCGGGCAGCTCGGAGGAGAAGGCGGAGCGCAGGCGGTCCTGCGGCGACGGGATGTAGGGCTCTTCGTCCGCGATCGGGCCCGATGGGTGCGACAGCGACGGGTGCGGAGCCTCGCGCGGCGGGATCTCGTCGATCGGGGTCGCGGCGGTGGCATCGGCCTCGGCCTGCTTGGCGTCCTCCTCGGTCTTCCGGAAGAGCGCGGCCAGTGGCCCCTCCCTCATGCTCGCGCGCTTACCGGATGCCATGGGAGAGAACCTCCTTCGCGAGATCGCGATAGGACTGGGCGGCCGTGCCGTCCGGGTCGTACTTCAGTACGGACATCCCCTTCACGGGGGCCTCGGCAAACCGCACAGTCTTCTTGATCCGCGAGGCGAAGAGCCGATCGCCGAAGTTCTCCTCGAGAATCTCGATCGCCTCCTTCGCGTGCACCGTGCGCATGTCCATCATCGTCGGCAGGATGCCTTCGATCTGCACGTCCGGATTGAGGTTCTCTCGGATCATCTGAAGCGTGTTCTGCAGCTGCAGCAGACCCCGCATCGAGAGATACTCGCACTGCACGGGGACGATCACCTTGTCGGCGGCCGTCAGCGCGTTGATCGTGAGCAGCCCGAGCGAGGGCGGCGTGTCGATGCAGATGAAGTCGTAGTCGTCCTTGACCGCGTTCAGCGCCTTGGCCAGCGAGCGCTCGCGGCCGATCTGCGTGGACATCGCGATCTCGGCGCCGGCGAGGTCGATCGAGGCGCAGGCGACGTCGATCTCGCGGCGGCGGACGACGTTCTTGATCGGGATGTGATGCACGAGCACGTCGTACATCGAAAGCTCGAGCGTGTCGGGGTCGATGCCCTGCGACATCGTCAGGTTTCCCTGCGGATCCATGTCGACGCACAGCACGCGATGACCGGTCTCGGCGAACGCCGCGGCGAGGTTGAGCGTCGTCGTCGTCTTCGCCACGCCGCCCTTCTGATTGGCGAAGGCGATGACCCGCGCCTGCTTGGGCTGCTCGTCGGAGCTATGGAAACCGGACACGGGGCCTTATTCGCACGTGCGAGAGCGATTCCTTCACGGGCTCGTAATAGCATCCGCGTCGGATGATCAGCCACTGGGACGACGTGCCGTGGAAGCGCCACGAGCACGGCGAGCTTCGGTTCGACCGCAAGCCGTTGTGCCGCTCGCGCGGCCAGCGCGGGGCGACGCTGAGCCGCTGGCGGATCGACCCCGGCGCGCGCTCCACTCCGCAGCATGTGCACATCGACGAGGAGGAGATCTTCTTCGTCCTGGGCGGGTCGGGCTTCAGCTGGCAGGGCGACGCCGTGTACGAGATCCGCGCCGGCGACGCGCTGATCCACCGTGCCGACGAGGCGGCGCACACGCTGATTGCCTCGGAGGGTTCCGAGGAACCGCTCGATGTGCTCGCGTACGCGAGCGGCTCCCCCACGGGCTTGACCGTGTTGCCGCGTGCGGGCGTGTCGTGGGTGGGATCGCGCTGGCTGCCGCAGGATGCTCTGCACCCGTTTCAGGCCGAGCCGCCGGCCGGGGAGCTGCCTGCGGTGGTGCCGCGCCCGCCGACGATCGTGGCTTTGGAAGACCTCGAGCCCTCGCTACAGGATCGCGGTCCGGTGCACTGCACGCGCCGCGACATCGGCCGCGGCGCCGGCTCGGAGCTGAGCGGGCTGCAGCATGTGACGGTGACGCCCGGTCGGCGCTCCTCGGTGCGCCACTGTCACTCGGGCGACCACGAGATCTTCGTCGTCCTGGAGGGTGGCGGGACGCTGCTGCTCGGCGACGAGCGGTTCGACGTGCGCGCGGGATCGATCGTCGACCGCCCACCGGGCACGGGCGTCGTGCATTCCTTCGAGGCCGGCAACGACGGGCTCGTGCTGCTCGCCTACGGCACCCGCCATCCGGCCGACGCGTGCTGGTATCCGGACTCGCGCAAGATCTCCTGGCGCGGCCTCGGCGTGATCCACCGCGTCGAGCCGCTGGACTACTGGGTCGGCGAGGAATGACCGCGGCGCCAACGACTGCCCTACGAGCTACCCTACGTTGATGCGCAAGACGAGCGTCTATCTGAGCGACGAAGCTGCTGCTCGACTGGCGCAGCTCGCCGAGCGCGAGGGCCGCCCGCAGGCCGCGATCATTCGCGATGCCATCGCACGCTACGAGCAGCCCCGGGTCGGCGATCGGAACTTCGCGATGTTCGACACCGGGCGGGGTGACGGACGCTCCGTCGCAGACATTCCCGAGGAGGAGTTGCTCGAGGGCTTCGGCGAGTGACGCTACTCATCGACGCCGGTCCGATCGTCGCAAGTACGGATGTCGGTGACAGCCGTCGACTCACGGTCCAGCGGCTGCTGGTGGATACCCCCGGCCCCTTGGTCATTCCTGCCCCGGTCACCGCGGAGATCGACTATCTCCTCGGACGTCGCGTCGGCGAACGAGCGCGACAGGGGTTTCTCGAGGACTTGGCCGCGCAGCGCTTGGAAGTCGAATGCCTGAGCGACCTCGACTACGCCATGGTCGCGAGCCTCGAACAACAGTACGACGATCTTCGGCCGGGGCTCGCCGACCTCTCGATCGTCGTCATAGCCGCGAGCCTGCGCTGCACACGCATCCTCACCTTCGACGAGCGGCACTTCCGGGCGATCCGCCCGTTGTACGGCGACGCCTTCACGCTGCTTCCGGCCGACGAATGAGCGACCTCCTCGACCGCCGCCTGCTCGTCGTCACGGGCAAGGGCGGCGTCGGCAAGACGACGGTGGCGGCAGCGCTCGGGCTGGTGGCCGCCCGCGCGGGCAAGCGGACGATCGTCGCCGAGGTGGCGCAGCGCGGTGACGTCGCGAGCGCCTTCGACCGGCCGGGCTCCGAGCCGTTCGAGGAGGTCGAGATCGCGCCCGGGCTGTTTCACATCTCGATCGATCCGCAGGACGCGCTGGACGAGTACCTGCGCGACCAGCTTCCGTCCGCCGCGGTCGCCGAGGTGCTGATCCGCAGCAAGGTCTTCGCGATGGTCGCGGCGGCGACGCCGGGCATGCGCGAGCTGCTGACGGTGGGCAAGCTGTGGGAGCTCGCGCAGCTGGATCGGCGGACGCCGGGGGCGGATGCCTACGACCTGGTCGTGGTGGATGCACCCGCGACCGGGCATGGCGTGGCGGTGCTGAGCGCGCCGCGGACGTTCGCGGCGGCGGCCGGGACGGGCCCGGTCGCCCGCCAGGGCAAGATCATCGACGCGATGCTGTCGGATCCAGAGCAGATCGCGGTGGTCGCGGTGGCGCGGGCGGAGGAACTGGCCGTGACGGAGACGGGCGCGCTGCGCTCATCCTTGCAGGAACGCATGGGTCTCCCACTGGAGCGGGTCGTCGCGAACGCGCTGGACCCGGATCGCTTCAGCCCGCGCGAGGCGACTCGATTGGCCGAGCATGCCGGCCATCCCGCGGTCGCGCGCGCGCTGCGCGGACACCAGCGCGCGTTGCGCCAGCGCGCGCAGCTCGCGCGACTGAAGAAGCTGACCGGGCAGGTGCCGGCGCGGCTGGCGCTGCATCCCGGCGGGCCGGAGATCGAGCGGCTCGCCGACGCGCTGGCGGAGCAACTGTGAGCGCGGCGAGCGGCATCGGATCTCGGTTGGAAGGCAAGCGGATCATGATCGTGGCCGGGTCCGGTGGGGTCGGCAAGACGACGGCTTCCGCGGCGCTGGCGCTGGGGTTGGCGGCGGCCGGCAAGCGCGTGGCCGTGGTCACGATCGACCCGGCCCGGCGGCTGGCAGATTCACTCGGTCTGGAGGAGCTCGGCAACGAGCCGCGCCGCGTCGACGCTTCCGTTCTCGAGGAACACGGCATCGAGATGCGCGGCGAGCTGTGGGCGATGATGCTCGACCCCAAGGCGACGTTCGACGGGCTCATCGCCAAGCTCGCGCCCGACGCGACGACGCGCGACGACGTCCTGGGGAACCGCATCTACGCCCAGCTCTCGAGCGCGATCGCCGGCTCGCAGGAGTTCAGCGCGGTGGCCAAGCTCTACGAGCTCGACCGCGAGGGCGACTACGACGCGATCGTGCTCGACACGCCTCCGTCGCGCAATGCGCTGGACTTCCTCGACGCGCCCGACCGCCTGACCGACTTCTTCGAAGGCCGCGCGCTGAAGCTCTTTCTCGTGCCGACCGGGATCGCCGGCCGCCTGCTGGGTGCCGGCTCAGCCGTGGTCTTCGGGATCCTCAAGAAGCTCACGGGCGTGAACCTGCTCGAGGACATGTCGGTCCTGCTGCGGTCGATGGGCGCGCTGATCGACGGCTTCCGCGAGCGGGCGTCGGCGGTGAAGGCGCTCCTACACGACCCCGCCACGACGTTTCTCATCGTCGCTTCCCCCGAGCGCGAGCCGGTCGCCGAGGCGATCTTCTTCCGCCAGAAGCTGCGCGAGGCGCGGATGCCGTTCGGCGGGCTGATCGTCAACCGCGCGGCCGTCCTGAGCGAAGACGAGATGACCGATCCGGTGGCGATCACCGCGCAGCTTCGCGACGACATCGGCGACGCACTCGCGACGAAGGTCGCGGCAAGCTCCGAGGATCTCCAGATCCTCGCGGCGCGGCATACCGAAGCGATCCAGCGGCTGAAGTCCGCCCTCGACGAGCCCGATCCGATCGTCGTGCCGCGGTTGGACGGTGAGGTGCAGGACATCGATGGGCTGCTCGTGCTGTACCGGTATCTGGCGAACTCTCACGGGTCCGCGACCGCACGTGCAGGCTAGAGCGCTCTCTTGGTGCGCGAAGGCTTGACTCCGTCATCGACCTGACGGTACGGTCGGTGGCGATCCTGGTGGGGCGGACCGGGTTTCGCAGCGAGTAGAAGCTCGTCGGCATCGGCCTGTCAAGCAGCGGCCCACCGCGCACGGAGCGCCGCCCCCGCCCAGGATGTCGGAGGTGCGAGATGGCGGATTTCGTGTTCAAGAACCTCTCGGTGAAGCTGCTGCCGACGGCGGGCGACATCCCGGAGTTCAAGTGCGCCGACGGGTGCACGGACAACAGCTGCGAGCCGTGCTCGGACGCCCTCACCTGCGGCCTCTGCACGAGGATCACCGATTGCGGGAGCTGCACGGACTGCACGAGCGGCTGCACCACCTGCACGGACGCCCAGACATGCGGAACGTGCACGAGCTGCACGAGGACTTGCACCTACTGTACGAGCGGCCAGACGTGTGGGTTCTGCACGGCCTGTACGAACAGCTGCACGGACTGCTCGAACAGCTGCACGGCCTGCTCGGTCGACCAGACCTGCGGCACGTGCACGGGCTGCACGAACAGCTGCACGGCCTGCTCGGACTGCACGCACGGCCCGACGTGCGGTCGCTGCACGAACGACACCCGCGACACCTGCACGCTGTGCACCGGCAGCGGCTGCACCTGCGCCGCGGATACCGACCTGGGGATGGCCAGCGCACCGGAGGACAGCTTCAAGCGCGGCGCCGACGTGCGAGCCGAGCTGGCAGCGCACAAGCGGCGACTGCAGGACACGATCGCCAAGGTCGAGGCGCAGGAGCGCCTGATCGAGGCCGCCGGCAAGCCGCAGTCGATCGAGGAGATCGACATGCTCAAGGCGCACCTCCAAGACGCGCTCGCCGAGCTCGACGAGCAGCGGACCGCGATGGAGGCACAACCGGACGAGGAACCGGGACCGGAGTGAGTGCCGCTCCGGCGGGCTGGCCGCAGGCGCTCGAGCGCGATGTCCGCGCGAACGCCGCATACGAGCTGCTGCCGCGCGGCGCCCTGCCCGTCGCCTACCGGCGCGCGCTGGTGGACGCCGGCGTCGACCTCGAGACGGTCTTCGCGCTGCTCGTCGCCCCCGGCTGCGGCCTCGCCGACAAGGTGGTCGACGCTTCCGGCGCCGAGCTGTTTCAGAGCCTGCGCCGGCCGGGGCGGTTGCCGGCCGACGCGGCCGGCCGGCTGGCCGAGCTCGTTCTCGACGGCGTGCTCGAGGTCGACGGCGACGACGGCTTCGTCAGCGGGCCGCTGGCCTACGAGGCGCTCGTGCAACCAGTCGCATTCCAAGCGCCGCTCGACCGGCTGTGCCGGCTGTCGCATGCCGCGCTGGACTACGCCGAGCGCCTGCGCCTGCCCGTCGACCGCACCACCGGCCGGCTGTACTTCTACAACCGGGTGCCGCTGTCGGCGCGCTGGACGCGCGCCTTCCCGCGCGCGAGCGCAGTGCTCGACCTCATGAGCGGTCCGGCGCTGGCGCGCGACTGGACCGGCGGCATCAAGGGCGAGGAGCGCACGACGGACTGGCTGTCGTTCACGCGGCGCGGCGATGCACTGCAGGGACACCCTGGCGAGCTGCCGTACAAGCTCTACGTGAGCCCCGCCGTCGAGGCCGTGGCCGACGTGCTGGCGGTGCTCGCCGACACGCTGACGGCCGCCGGCGCACGGCGCTTCAAGGTCGGGCCCGACGCGCCGGGCCTGCTGCGCGCGGACAAGATCGTCGTCTACATGACCGACGCCGAGGAGCTCGACCGCATCGCGCGTGCGCTGGAGACGGCGCTGAACGGGGTCCAGCCGCACGGCGTGCCGTTCACGGCCGAGCTGGCGGGCGACGGCCTGCTGTCCTGGGGCGGCGACCCGCTGCCCGGCGACGGGCCGGTCGGCGGAAGCGTCGAGAGCTGGCGCGTGTCGGTCAGCCGGCGGCTGGCCGAGTACCTCGCGACTGCCCAGGCCGCGCCACTGCGGCGCGTGAGCCCGGCGCAGTTCGCGCTCGCGCGGCTGTCGGTCGACGGCGTCGACGTGCGCACGTTCGCTCCCACCGGGCTCGACGCTCCCGGCCACCGCGAGCCGGTCGGCACCAACGCATGACCAAGCCCGACGACAAGCTCGTGCTGTCGCCCGGCATCCTGATCGTCCCCGTGGCCGAGCTGCCGCGCAGCGTCCGCGATCAGCTCGCCGACGACGAGCAGGCCGCATTCGCCGTGACGAGGCCTCATGGCCGATCGTCGTCGACGCTCGTCGACGGCGCGCTCGCCGGCCTGCTGGGCGAGTTCCGCTCCCCCTCGACGATCGTCGAGGCGATCCTGCGCTACAGCCGCCGGCTGGGGCTGGACCCCGAGGACGCGCTCACCGATGCCTATCCCGCGCTGCGCCGCTGCCATGGCCAGGGCTACCTCGTGACCGACGGCAGCGATCAGTCGCGGCCGGTCGAGTCGGTCTTCCCCGTCGGCCGACGGGTCGCCGGCGGCGCGGTCGTGCGCACGCTGCGCGTGCTCGAGGACTCCGAGCTTCACCAGCTGGCGCTCGACGGCGGCGGCATGGCCGCGCTGAAGGTCATGCGCCCGGTCCAGTCGAACTTCGGCGAAGGCGTCCTGCGCCGGGAGGCGGCGGTGCTGCGCCACCTGGACGGCCGCGTCGCGCCGCGCATGCTCGACAGCGGCGAGAGCGACGGCTGCCAGTGGTTGACGATCGAGTGGTTCGACGGAGTGCAGGTCGCGCGCGCGGCGGCCTCCCTGCGGCGCGCGCCTGCCGAGCGCGAGCTGCTCGGCCTCTGCCGCAGGGTCGCCGAGGCCTACGCGGAGCTGCACGAGCTGGGCGTCGTTCACGGGGACGTGCATCCCGGCAACGTCCTGGCGTCGGCGTCCGGCGACGTCCGAATCGTGGACTACGGGCTGGCGAGCGTGACCGGCCGCGACGATCGCGAGGAGGAGCCCCCACCGCGCGGCGGCGTGCAGGCCTTCTACGACCCCGAGCAGGCCGCGTCGGCTCAAACGGGCAGGCGCTGCGGGCCAGCGACGTTCGCCTCGGACCAGTACTCGCTCGCCGCGATGCTCTACGAGCTGCTGACGGGATCGCCGTACCTGGACTTCTCCCTCGACCACGCGGAGGTGCTGCGCCAGATCGTGGAGGACAAGGCGCTGCCGTTCACCCGCCGCGGCCGCCCCCCGTGGCCGGAAGTCGAGCAGCTACTGCAAACCGCGCTGTCCAAGGACCCCGGCGCCCGACTGTCGTCGACCCGCGAGCTCGCCACGCGCCTCGACGCGGTCGCCGCGCCGCAATCGGCCAACGGCGTCGCCCGGTCGGCGGGGGTCGACGAGCTGCTGGACGCGGTGCTGGCGAACGTGCGTCCCGGAGGCACATGGTTCGAGCACGGCCTGCCGCCGGGCGCGCCCGCCTGCTCGATCGCCTACGGGGCGGCGGGCATCGCGGCCGCCGTCTATCGCGTGGCGGTGCTGCGCGCCGACCCCGAGCTGCTCGCCCTCGCCGACGAGTGGGTCGTGCGCGCCGCCCGCGAGTCGGAGGGCGCGTCGGCGTTCACGAGTGCCGAGCTCGGGCTCGGCGAGAACGACGTCGGCCGCGTCAGCCCGTTTCACAGCATCAGCGGCGTGCACGCCGTGCAGGGCCTCATCAGCCACGCGATGGGCGACGTCGTGACCCGTCAGCTGTCGCTCGACGCGTTCGTCGTCGCCTCACGCGGCCCGTGCGAGAACCTCGACCTGACGCTTGGCCGCGCGGGCACGCTGCTCGCCGCGGCGCTCCTGCTGGAGGCGATCGGCGACGCCCGCTACGCGAGCCTCGACGGCCTCCTCGAGCTCGGCAACGAGACGCACGAGGGGCTGTGGGCGGCGATCGACGCGTTGCCGGCGCTGCCGGAGGCGACCACCGTGAAGTTCCTCGGCATCGCGCACGGTTGGGCCGGCCTGCTGCTGTCCTCGCTGCGCTGGTGCCGGGCCGCGAGCGTGCCCCACCCGCCGAATCTTTCCGAGCGCCTCGATCAGCTCGCACTGCTGGCACGGCCGTCCGGCCTCGGCGCTCGCTGGCCGGTGCAGCATCGCGACCGGCGCGGCCAGCCGCCGATGACGGGCTGGTGTCACGGCAGCGCCGGCTACGTGCACCTGTGGACGACGGCGCACGAGAGCCTCGGGGACGACCGCTGGGCGACGCTGGCCGAGCAGGCGGCGTGGGACGTCTACACGAACCCCGGCAGCATCGCCCAGCTGTGCTGCGGCGAGGGCGGCCAGGCCTACGCGCTACTCGACCTCTATCGCCACGCGGGCGAGCGCCGCTGGCTCGTCGCCGCCACCGAGATTGCCACGCGGGCCGCGGAGGCGAGCTCGGCGCTGGCCGGCACGCCGGTCGCTGCGAGCCTGCACAAGGGCATTGCCGGCATCGCGGTGCTGGCCGCCGACCTCGAGCAGCCGGAGGCCGCGGCGATGCCGTTCTTCGCCCGCGAGGGCTGACCGCGCCCTGACCCACGAGGGATGCACCGCAAGCGGGACCGAAGGCAACCCGACCGCCGTGCCGGGACGGGAGCGGGTCAGCCGACCTGGCGGCCGAAGAGCTCGCCGCGGAGCGTTGCGATCGCGGTGACGCCGAGACCGATGTACGCGGCGCGAGCATCGCGCAATTCGTCCTCGAGATCGCGCATGTAGACGGCGTTCGTGTCGAGTCCGGCCGCAACCGCCACGCGCCGCTCCGCGGCGAGCCGGCCCAGCTGAGCCTGCACGTCGTAGACGGTCATGCCGTCACCACGACGGGTCGCAGGCGCAGCACCGGGAACGGGCGGCGGCGGGGTGGGCGGGCGGCGCGGCGGGCTGCATCGCGGCGGCGGCGCCACTCGGCGAGCGTCAGGCCGGGCGGGACGTCGGAGTCCACGTACGCGAACGACGTGGCGGTGAGGTCGGCTGAGGTGAGGGGAGCGGTGGAGGTCATGGATGCAGCCTGCGCCTGGGCGGCCAAGCGGACATCCATGAGAGTCCCTGAACCTCGACCCTGATACGTGCCGCTACCCGGGCACCCCGCCAGCGCGTCCTTTCGCGGCGAGCCGCTCGTGCGGCCGGGCCAGCGCGAGGTACGTCAGGCCGACCACCGCGATCGTCGCGAGCAGGATCGGCGCCGCCCACACCTGGTAGGCGGGCGCGCCCGGCGGCGCCAAGGCGCTGCGCGGCCACGCGATGTTGATCGTCTCGAACGTCAGCCACACCACCGCGGCGAGGTTGATCGCCAGCCCCGTCCGGCGACCGAACCCGAAGCGACCGGCCGGGACCCACGTCCCGCGCACGCGCGCTACCAGCGCGGCCAGCGCCACGAGCAGGAACGCCACGTAGATGGCCGCCGTGCCGAACGCGATCAGGCTTCCGACCGCGGCCGAGTTCAGCCCCAGCAGCAGCCCGAGCGACGCCACCACCGCGGTCACCAGGATCCCGCCCACCGGCGACTGGCGACGGTCCACGCGGCGCAGGAAGCGCGACCCGGGCAGCACGCCGTCGCGGGCGATCGAGTACATCGCCCGCGCGCTCACCGACTGCGCCGCGATGCCGCAGGCCAGGAAGGCCGCGAGCACCACCGCCGCGAACGGCCGGTCCGACCACGATCCGAACGAGGACACGACCGCCGTCTGCACCGGGTCGACGTCCCGGCCGGCCACCACAGCGCCAAGGTCGGGATGCGCGAGCGTCGTGGCGACCGCGTCGAGGATCACCAGCACCCCCACGCCGAGCAGGGCGACCCAGATCGCGCGCGGAACGTGGCGCGCCGCTTCGCGCGTCTCCTCCGCCACGCCGACGCAGGCGTCGAAGCCGATGAACACCCAGCCGCCCACCGCCAGTGCGGCCAGCAGCGACGCGGTCACCGACCCGCCCGACAGCGCCTCCGCCCCGAGCGTCTCGCCCAGGATCGACAGGTCCTGCACGCGAAACGCGAGCAGCAGCGCCACCCCGATCCCCACCGACGCCAGGACCTCGGCCAGGATCCCGAGCCGGATCGCGCGCCCGAGCAGCCCGACGCCGAAGGCTCCGGCCAGCGCGCACACGACGACCAGCACAAAGCCCGCCGCGACGATCCGGTTCGGGCTCGCAGACATGCCGAACAGCGCCAGCAGCCACGGCGCCCCGAGATAGGCGATCGTCGTGTTCGCGACGGCGTATGCGCAGATCGCCACCCAGCCGCTGAACCACCCGTACGCCCCTCCCAGCAGCCGGCGGCTCCACTGGTACGCGCCGCCGGCGATCGGGAACTCCGAGGCGAGCTCCGAATACACGGCCAGCAGCAGGCACTGCCCGGCCAGCGCGATCGGCAGCACCCAGATCCACGCCGGCCCCGCGACGACGGTCCCGACGAAGACCACGGCGTACAACCCGACGACCGGGGAGATCGCGGCAAAGCCCATCGCCGCGTTGTCGAAGAAGCGCAGCCGGCGCGCCAGCTCCTGCGGGTAGCCCAGCTCGGCGAGCCGGGCCGCGTCGGCGTCCACCTCGACCACCGGCGGCGCCGCGGTCAACGTCACGCGGTCACGCCGCCGTCCGATCGTGCTCCACGGCACGGGCGACGTCCACCCGCGAGGAGACGCCGAGCTTCACGAAGATGTTGCGCAGGTGCGACTCGATCGTCTTATCGCTGAGAAACAGCGTCGCGGCGATCTCGCGGTTCGTGCGGCGATCGCACACCAACGCCGCGATCTCGAGCTCGCGCTTCGTCAACGCGGCGACGCCGGACTCCCCGGCTGTCGCCGGGCCGCGCTTCTCGGCGCGCGCACCGAGCTTGCGCAGCTCGCGGCGCATCTCGTCGCGCACGCGAATTGACCCGCAGGCGTCGAGCTCGGACTCGGCGGCCCGCAGCGTGGCAATCGCCGCCGCGCGCTCTCCCGCCGCCACCAGCGCCCGACCGGCCAACCCCCGCGCGAACGCCGCCACGAGCCGCGCCCCCACGGCATCGGCGCCACGCGCGGCCTGCTCCGCCACCTGCGCCGCGGCGGCGAACTCCCCGGCGTCCAGCAGCACCGCCGCCCGTCCGCGTAGCGCGAGCACCGTCGGCAGCCCCAGGTCCAGCGTGCCCGCGAGCTTCTCGGCGCGCCGGATGTAGCCCTCCGCCGCCGAGGGGCGCCCCAGCGCCAGCTCGACCAGCGCCATGATCTCCCAGTCGATGCAGCGCTCGACGGGGATCTTGTGCGGCAGGTCGTCGCTGCCCAGCGAATGCATGATGTCCCAGGCCGCCTGCACCTCCCCCGCCTCGAAGCGCGCGCAGGCCAGCTGCCAGCCCGGGCCGCCGCCCGACGCCGGCATCGTCCCGCCGGCGAGCCGGCCGCCGACGCGCGCGCTCTCCTCCCCCGCCGCGATCGCCAGGTCCAGCTCGCCGGCGTGGTAGTGCGCCCAGCCGAGCTCGTAGAGCGACCAGAACAGGTAGTGGTCGTTGCCCGACAGCCGCGACGCCTCGACCGCCGCCTCGGACACCGCCAGCGCCTCGGCGAGCCGCCCGCCGAACTCGAACGGGTAGCCCTTGATGAGCATCATCGGGACGAGCAGGCGGCCCTCGCCGGTGGCCCGCGCGATCGCGATCCCCCGGTCGACGTGGGCGATCGCCGCCTCCCAGTGCTCGAGGTAGTTCTCCGCCCAGCCCAGGTAGAACAGCGCCTCCAGCCGCGGCGCCAGCTCGGCGTCGGAGAGCCGGTCGAGCTGCACCAGAGCCTCGGCACGGTGCTCGCGTGCGGCCGCGATCTCGCCCGCCGCGGCCTCGCCCAGACACAGCGCCGACGCCGCCGCGGCAATCAAGGGGCTGTCGCCGAGCGCGCGGGCGACGTCGAGCGCGCTGCACCCCATCGCGAGCGACTGCGCGAAGTCCAGGACGTACAGCCCGTCGACCGCCAGCTCGATCTGCAGCGCGGCGGCGGCGGCGCTCGTGCGGTCGGGCAGGTCCTCCCACGCCCGCACGAGGCGGCGGTGCGCGTCCTCGTGGCGACCGAGCCAGTGCTCGACCGCGGCGCAGTGCGCCGTCAGCTCGACGCGCCGGGCGCGCGCATCCGAGTCCATGGGCAGCAGCTCCATCGCCGCCAGCAGCGTGCTGCGGCATGTCTCGAGCTCCAGTGACCGCTGCGCCGACGCAAGTTCGACGAGCAGGTCGATCCGGCGCTCGACGGCCGCGGCCGGCAGCAGCCGCAGCGCCGCCTCGAACCAGCGGGCCGCCGCGGCCGGCGCCCGCGGCGCGGTCTCGGTTCCGGCCGTGTGGAGGATCGCGATCGCCGCCTCGTCGCCCTGCGCGGCCGACCGCTCGACGTGGTGGGCGAGCTCGCTCGTCGCCGCGCCGCGACCAGCCAGCGCCTCGGCGGCGCGCGCGTGGGCCCCCAGCCGCCAGCCGCCCCGCGTCCCGTCGTACACCGCGCGCCGCACGAGCGGATGGCGGAAGCGAAACCGTCGCGGCACCGTCGTCGGGCGCAGCAGATCGCGGGCCAGAAGGGCGTCGAGCGCGTCGAGGCCGGCGTCGAGCGAGAGCTCGCCGATCACCGCCGCGAGATCGGGCTCGAACGGCTCGCCGGCGACCGCCGCGCCCTCCAACAGCGTCCGCTCCTCGCCGGACAGCCCGGCCAGCTCCTCGGCCAGCGACGCCGCGACCGCCGCGGGGATGCCCGCCGCGTCGGCGTCCCCGCCCGCACCCGCGCCCGCGCCCGACTCGCCGTGCGGCGCAAACCGCGCGAGCTGCTCGAGGTAGAACGGGTTGCCACCCGCGCGGCGATAGATCGCGCTCGCGTCCGCCGCCGCCGCACCACCGAGCAGCTCCGCGGCGGCGTCCTTGCTGAGCGGCGCCAGCGCGATCCGCTCGACGTCCGGCGCGGCGAGCGCCGCCAGCAGGCGCTCCGGCGCCTGGCCGGGGCGGAAGGCGAGCACGAGCAGCACCGCGGACGAGGGACCGCGCCGCAGCAGCGCGGCGATGAGGTCGATCGACGCCGGGTCGCTCCAGTGCAGGTCGTCGAACGCGAGCACGAGCCGCCGGTCGTCCGCGAGCAGGTCGAGCAGGTCGCGCATCGCGCGGTGCGCGCGGTAGCGCTCGTCGGCCACCGCGCTGGTGGCCGCGCCCGGCCGGCGCAGCGAGGGCAGGATCTCGGCGAGGTCGTCGGGGTCGGCGAGCTCGAGCTGCTGAGCGGCGACGTAGGCGTCCAGGCCGTCCGCCCACACGCTGAACGGGACGCTGCGCTCGAACTCCGCGGCCGATCCCGTCAGCACGAGGTGGCCGCGAGCCTCGGCGCGGTCGCGCAGCTCGCGCAGCAGGCGGGTCTTGCCGATGCCGGGCTCGCCCTCGATGGCGATCGCGCCGGGCGTGTCAGCGTCCAGCGCGGCCAACGCGGCGTCGATGCGCCCAAGCTCGGCGTCGCGTCCAACCGTCGGGCGGTGGGTGGACTCGATGGACACCGTCAGCCGAGCGTACGCCTTTCCACCGGCCGGTTCAGGGAACTCCCCTGATGATCGGGAGGTCGCCGTCCGGCAGCCTGATCGCATGCCCAAGTACCTCCTCCATCACCAGCACGCCGCGGCCGAGTGCGACGCGGCGTTCGCCGCCTGGACCGGCTTCGACAGCCCGCTGCGCCACCGCCCCGCCGCGTCGACGTGCCTCGCCGGGGGGCATGCGATCTGGTGGCGGCTGGAGGCGGCGGACGTCGACACCGCGCTCGCGCTGCTCCCGCGTTTCGTGCGCGAGCGCACGACCGCCACGAGCGTGCGCGAGGTCGAGATCCCCTGAGCCGCTCGATTCAGGGTCGGGATCAGGGGGCTTCCCCGATGTCGTACGGGGCCCGCGCCGCGAGCCTACGAATCACACCGTTCGTTCAACCGCCGGAGGTTCCCATGCAGCCCGCCACGATCGATCCCGTCGTCTTCGCCCGCCGCTGGAAGACGCTCGCCGTGCTCGCCCTCAGCCTGCTCATCATCGGCCTGGACAACACGGTCCTCAACGTCGCCCTGCCCACGCTGCAGACCCACTTCGAGGCTTCAGGCTCGACGCTGCAGTGGATCGTCGACTCCTACCTGCTCGCCTTCGCCGGCCTGCTGCTGACGATGGGCACGCTCGGTGATCGCTTCGGGCGCAAGCGCGCCCTGCAATGGGGTCTCGGCCTCTTCGGCGTCTCCAGCGTGCTCGCCGCCTTCGCCCAGGACGCCAACCAGCTCATCGCCCTGCGCGCCGCGATGGGCGTGGCCGGCGCGATGATCATGCCGGCGACGCTGTCGGTGATCATGGACATCTTCCCGCGCGAGGAGCGGGCGAAGGCGATCGCGATCTGGTCGGCCATCGCCGGCGTCGGGATCGGCCTCGGGCCGTTCGTCGGCGGGCTGCTGCTCGAGTGGTTCTCCTGGAGCTCGGTGTTCTGGCTCAACGTGCCGATCGTCGGCGTGGCGCTCGTCGCCGGCGCCGCGCTCGTCCCCGAGAGCCGCGACCCGCGTCCGGGCGCGTTCGACCTCACCGGCGCGGCGCTCTCGATCGCCGGCCTCACCACGCTCGTCTTCGGGATCATCGAGGCGACGCCGCGCGGCTGGACGGACCCGCTCGTGCTGGCCTGCTTCGCCGCCGCCGCCGTGCTCGCGGTCGCGTTCGTCTGGTGGGAGCGGCGTGTCGCGTCGCCGATGCTGCCGCTGACGTTCTTCGCCAACCCGCGCTTCACGGTCGCCTCGGCCGGGATCGGGCTCGTCTTCTTCGCGCTGATGGGCTCGGTCTTCGCCTTCACCCAGTACCTGCAGTTCGCGCACGGCTTCAGCCCGCTGGAGGCGGGCGCGGCGATGCTGCCGCTGGCGCTGGGCCTCGTCATGGGCTCGGGTGCGTCGGACAAGCTGGCCTCGCGGGTGGGCCGGTCGAAGGTCATCGCCGGCGGCCTGTTCGGCGTGGCGCTCGTGCTCAGCACGAGCCTCGCCTGGACGCCCGACATGTCGGCCGCGCTCGTGTGCCTCTTCACGTTCGGGCTCGCCCTCTCGATGGGCTTCGCCATGGCGCCGGCGACCGCGTCGGTGATGAGCGCCGTGCCCGAGGCGAAGGCAGGCGTCGGATCGGCGATGAGCGACGTCACCCGGCAGGTCGGCGGCGCGCTCGGTGTCGCGGTCATCGGGTCGATCATCGCGAGCGCCTACAGCGGCGAGATGAGCGGCGCTCCGGGCGTCGCCGACGACTCGGTCGGTGCGGCGCACGCCGCTGCCGGCCAGCTCGGAGGCAGCGCCGGCGCGGAGCTCTCCGCCCGCGCCGGACAGGCGTTCACCGACGCGCTCGGCATCGGCATGGCCGCTGCCGCGATCGTCGCGCTGGCGGGCGCGGTGCTCGTGCTGCTGCGCCTCCCGGGCGGCGGGCGCGCGGAAGCCGCAACGCCGGGCCAGGTGCCGGCGGCGGCGCTGACGACCACGCAGCCCCTCCCGGCCTGATCCTTCCACGCGTCAGCACCGCGCGCTGCTGCGCTGACGCGAGGTGTGTCGAACGGTGCACGCCAGGCGCAACGGATTCGACACACCGAGCACGAAACGACCCCGGCATCGTGCGATGCCGGGGTCGCTCGCCTGTCTGAGATGTGGGCCGCTCACCGGGGGTGAGCGAGCCGAGGCCGCGAACGCTACGCGGAGGTCTTCTCGCTCTCGTCGCGGTCGAAGCGCGCGCCCTGATCCTTGGACGCGCCGGTCGAGCCTTCGCCGTGGTGCGGAGTGTCCTTATCCATCCGCTTGATGTCGGAGTCGCTCGCACGCGGCGTGTCGTTGTCGCGATGCAGATCGGTCGTCTGGTCAGCCATGTGATCCTCCCGGGTTGCTTTTGGGGGGTTCACCTATAGGCCTACCCGCTCATCCGGCGCCAAACCTCGATTCAGGCGGCCGCGCTCTCCTCCGCCAGCAGCCGGTCGGCGAGCCGACGCAGGTCGGCATCGAGGTGCCCGCAGAGCACGTCGCGCAGCAGCGCTCGCAGGTGCGAGGTGACCTCGGCGAGCAGCTGGTCGATGCCGCCATCGGAGGGCGCGATGCCCGCGATGATCGAACGCTCCAGGGACACCGCGTAGGCGATGCGCTCGGTGACGTGCAGGCGATTCTCGGGCGTCGCGCACAACGCCGCGATCCGGCCCGCGAGGCGCCCGCTCTGCGGACCCTCGGGCTCCAGCAGCGCGCGCAGCGCGAGCAGGTGATCGGTCAGCGCCTCGAACGCGCTGCCGCGCTCGCAGCCCAGCTCGAAGCGCCGCAGCGCCCAGGCCAGCTCACCGCCGCGCGGCGTACGCCGCGCGACGAGGTTGCAGAACGCGCGCAGCTCGTCCTCCGCCGCCTCCTCGATGAGCAGCACGCCGCTCGCACGGCCGCTCGTGCCGAGCGCGCCGAGCGTCCACGGCCCCGCGCCGCTGCGTTCCCACGCCACCGGCCCGAGCGCCACGCGCAGCGGGTCGTACAGCCGCAGCGCCGACAGCAGCCGGCGAAAGCGAGTGTTGGCCTCGACGAGCGGCGCATAGGCGCCGGGGTCGTCGGTCAACGTCAGGCAGGCGAGCACCGCGGGCTCGTCGGCGCTGCCCGACCAGATCGCCTCGGCCGGCGCGTCGGGCAGCTCCTCGCCGCGGATGAGCGACAGGCCCTGGCCGAGCGGCACCTCGGCGGAGACGAGCCGCAGGCCAAGGATCGGCGCCACGACGACCGACTCGGCGCGGCCCTCGAGCAGCGCGTCCTCGAGCTCGTCGTAGGCGCGCTCGAAGCGCTCGGACGTGACGACGAACTCCGTCGCCTCGCTGAAGACGCGGCTGATGAAGACGCGCAGCGCGACGTCCGCACGCTCGCGCGCCTCGCCCGGCACGCGCGGCTCGGATTGCTCGCGCAGGTAGTCGCCGATGCCGTCGAAGCCCGCCAGCGCGTGGACGGCAGCCGGGTAGGAAGGCAGCAGCTCGAGGATGCCCTTGCGGTCGCGGATGTACGTCTCGGTCAGCGGGCGGTAGCAGTACAGCGGCGTGTCGCGGCGGGTCCCGCGCGACTCGATGATCTCGAAGGGCACCTCGGCGCCGTCGGAGGTCTCCTCGGCGAGCTGCGAGGCGGCCTCCTCGGTGAAGGCGCTGAGGGCGGCGTACAACGGGCGGTGGCGCATGGTGCCAAGCGTTCGCCTCGCCCCGGCGCCCTCCTGCTCGGTGCACGAGCGCTGTCAGTCCGCCCGCCCGGCGTGCTAACGCGCCGCTGGATGGTTGGTTCCACGACAGGGAATCGTCATCGGCATGCTGAAGCGACGCCGCGCGGCTGGGCCTGGACCGGGCGGCGTATGCGCTGTCGCACCGCGCTGGCTGGGGTTTCCAGCGAACGGCGGCTTTGAAGGTGTGCGCGGTCGTGTCGACGTGCGGTCCGGGTTCGGCGCGGGCTCGGAGGATCGAGTCGAGTTGTCCACCCGCCGGGTCGATAACTCGCCAAGGCCCCCGCCTGCCAAGAGGGTGTGTCGAATGAGCATCGCTCCACGTGCACCATTCGACACACCCCTGCCGCACCAGCGAAGACCCCGGCGCAACGGCCGCCACCCAGACCAACTCACCCCTCATCGATGCAGTTCGACCACGCGATCACCGCCCGCCCGGCGTGCTAGTGGACTCCGCTAGTCGGACTCGGGCGGCTCGTCGATGAGCCGGCCGCGCAGGATGATGTCGTGGCTCGTAACGATGAGCCCGAGGCGCTGGCCGATCCCGGCGATCGCGCGCTCGAGCTCGGCGTCGTCGAACGGCACGACGTCGCCGCTCTCCTCGAGCACGATGTGGTGGTGGTGGTCGCCGGACGGGTCGACCGGCTCGTAGCGGGCGATGCCCTCGGCGTCGAAGCGGCGCACGAGGCCGAGCTCGTGCAGGGTCTCGAGGGCGCGGTAGACCGTCGCGGTCGATCCGGCGCTTCCGTCCTCGCGCAGCTGGTCGGCGATCTCCTGGGCGGTCAGCAGGCAGGTCTGGCGACCGAGCAGCTCCACGACGGCGGCGCGGCCGGCGCTCGTGCGCAGGCCGGCGGCGCGCAGGACGTCGTGGGAGTGCTCCACCCAACGCTTGTGGGTCGCGTGGCTCATCGCCCTTCATCCTGCCATGCGGCGTGCGGGCGCGGGACGCCGGGTAGCATCGATCGCGACATGCAAGCGCCCGACGTCACGGTGACGCCGGACGCCCCGCAGACGAGAAACGACCGGCGGCTGGCATCGCTGGACGGCCTGCGCGGCCTGGCCGCGCTGTCGATCTTCATCTTTCACGGATGGCTGTACACGATGCCGCAGCCGAGCGCGACGGACCGTTCGACAGTCGGCGACTATGCCGTCCACGAGCTCCGTCTGGGCGTGGTCCTGTTCTTCGTGCTGTCGGGCTTCCTGCTCTCCCGCCCCTGGTTCGCTGCCGCGCTCGACGAGCGCCGGCCGCCGAACCTCGGCCGCTACGTGCGCTCGCGGGCGGCGCGCATCCTGCCCGCCTACTACGTCGCGCTGCTCGGCTCGATCGTCCTGCTGTGGGGCCTGGACGGCACCCCTGGCCTGCGCCTGCCGCCGGCCGGCGAGCTGCCGCTGTTCGCGTTCTTCGGCCAGAACCTCTCCCCCGGCACGGTCATGAAGCTCAACCCGCCGATGTGGACGCTCGCGATCGAGGTCAGTTTCTACGCGGTGCTGCCGGCGATCGGCTGGCTGGCCCTGCGCTGCAACCCCCAGCGCCGCTCGCTGGCCCTCATCCCGCTCGCGCTGATCGTCGTCGGTGTGCTCTACAACTGGTCGATCGCCGGCCAGGGGCTGAGCATGACGTTCTCCAAGACGCTCGCCGCGATGCTGCCGTACTTCGCGCTCGGCATGATCGCCGCACTCGTCGCCCACCGGCGCACGATCGACATGCGTACGAAGCGCACGCTCGTCGCCGTCGGCGTGCTGCTCGTCCTCACCGACGCGTTCACGAAGGCGGCGGCGCCGGCCAACGGCCTCGACATGACGATGCTCTTCTCGATCATGCGCGACGTGCCGTCGGCCGTCGGCTTCGCGCTCATCGTCGGCGCGCTGTCGATCGCGCCGCGCAGCGCCGTCATCGGCGGGCCGGTGCTCGCCGCCCTGGGCACGATCTCCTATGGCTTCTACCTCTGGCACGTGCCCGTGCTCATGGTCCTGCGCGGCTACGGGTGGCTGCCGCTGGATCCGGTCCTCGGCACGCTCGTCGCGCTCGGGCCCGTGCTCGCGGTCTCGGCGCTGAGCTGGTTTGCCTTCGAGCGGCCGGTGCTGCGCTGGACGAAGCGGCGCGAGAAGCTGCGGCTACGCCGCGGCGGACGCGACCGTGGCGCCGGCGGGCGCGAGCTCGCCGGACGCGAGGTCAGCACAGTGCGCGCCTAGCCAGCGGGTGCCGTACTCGCGCATGTCGTCGATGAGCGGCAGCAGCGCGCGGCCCTTCTCGGTCAGCTGGTACTCGACGCGCGGCGGCACCTCGGGATAGGTGTCGCGCTCGACGATGCCCTCCTCCTCCAGCGCGCGCAGGCGCAGCGACAGCGTCCGCGGGCTGATGCCCTGCAGCGAGCGCTCGAGCTCACAGAACCGCGAGCGCCCCTCGGAGAGGTCGCGGATGAGCAGCAGCGTCCACTTGCCACACACGATTTCGGCCGTCTTGCAGACCGGACATGTCTCGTCCATGCCCAACACTTTACAGACTGAAGTGGGGCGGCTGGACATCGAGCCGAGGATGAGAAGGCGGCGGGGCATGTGGCGCGGCATTCTCGTAGGCGGTGGTGTGTCGGCTCGCTCGCGCGGGCTCTGCGCTTCGCGGCGTGGCGTGCGGGCGATCGCGTGGTCGAACTGCATCGCTGAGGGTGTGGGTTCGTTTGGCGGCCGGCGGTCCAGCCGGGGCCTACGTCGGTGTGTCGAATAGTTCGCGGCCCGCGCGAATTCTTCGACACACCGCCAGTTCCTGCGACGCATCGTGACGCGGTAGGTGCGATATCCGCCTCGGCGCGTCACGACCGCGAAGCATCGCGCGCGGTGGACGCGGCAGGTCCGATATCCGGACTCGGCGCGTCCATCACGCTGCTTCCGGCACGACCGCGACCGCCGGCCCCGGCCGCAACGCCTCCGGCCACGCCTCCCTGGCGTCCTCAACGATGCAGTTGGTGCACGGCGGCGCCCACCACCGCGCACGTGCGACAGCGCACCATCCCAGGCCGTCCTATCCTCGACGTGGCCGCGGCGCCGCAGGACGCCGCGGGGCGATGCCACGCAGCCGGCAATCGCGGCCGCCCTACGCCGCCCGCTGCGCCTCGACGTTGATGACGTCCTCCATCGTGGTGCCGCGCTTGCCGTCGGCGGCGAGCAGGAGCTTGAAGTCGTGCGGGCTCGTCGCGGCGAGCATCGCCTGGTCGACGTCGACGCGGCCGGCCTTGACGTGGTCGAACAGCGCCTGGTCGAAGGTCTGCATGCCGTAGTACGCGCCCTCGGAGACGACCTCGGTGAGCCGGCCGGTCTGGGCCGGGTCCATGATCATGTCGCGCACGCGGCCGGTCATCCGCATGATCTCGCAGGTGGCGACGCGGCCGCCGTCGGTCGAGCGCACGAGGCGCTGGGAGACGACGCCCTTCAGCGTGCCGGCGAGCATGGCGCGGATCTGGCCCTCCATGTGCGGCGGGAAGAAGTCGATGATGCGGTTGACGGTCTCCGCGGCGTCGACGGTATGGACCGTCGAGAGCACGAGGTGGCCGGTCTCGGCCGCGCTCAGCGCGGTGTGGACCGTCTCCTCGTCGCGCATCTCGCCGATGAGGATGACGTCCGGGTCCTGGCGCAGGACGCGGCGCAGCGCGCGCTTGAACGACAGCGTGTCCTGGCCGACCTCGCGCTGGTTGATGACCGACTTCTTGTCGACGTGCAGGAACTCGATCGGGTCCTCGATCGTGACGATGTGCTTCGCCGTGCGCGTGTTGATGTGGTCGATCATCGCGGCGAGCGTCGTCGACTTGCCCGAGCCTGTCGTGCCGGTGAGCAGGATGATCCCGCGCTCCTCCTCGGCGAGCTCGGAGATGACCGGCGGCAGGTTGAGGTCGGCGACCGTGCGGATGGAGTGGGGGATCGCGCGGCAGACGAGGCTCAGCGAGCCGCGCTGGCGGAAGGCGTTGACGCGGAAGCGCGCGATTCCCGTGATCGAGTAGGAGAAGTCGACCTCGTGCTCGCGGGCGAGCTCGTCGAGCTTCACCGGGTCCGCGAGCATCGTGCGGACGGCGGTCTCGGTGTCTTCGGGGGTCAGCGGGGCCGCACCCTCGATCGGCCGCAGCTCACCGTCGACGCGTGTCAACGGCGGGGCCTGGATCTTGAGATGGAGGTCGGAGCCTCCGAGCTGCACAAGCGTGCAGAGAGCATTGTCGACGTCGAACACGAGCCTCGCATCGGCCGGGGCGGGCGGCGCCTTTACCCCCGATGCGCGAATCGGACGAACGGCCAGCGCGCGCTCCGGGGGCCGGGCAAAGTGCCCGGCCCCCGGTGGCGTTGCGTTCAGGCGGCCAGATCCGCGAACTGCAGGAAGTCGCGGATGGTGACGATCGGGCCGTCGCCGTCGGGCAGCTGGACGCCCTTGGAGGGATCCCAGGGACCGTCGGGGTCGTTGAGGTAGGAGTTCGGGTCGTGCTGCATGATCCCGAGCTGCGTCTCGACGACGATGCGGCTGCCGAGCTCGCCGAGCGAGTTGCCGTCGGCGCGGACCTCCGCCTCCTTGAGGATGTAGAACCACAGCGGCGTGTTGACGAGGAAGCCGCCGTTCTGGAGCGCCAGGTTGACCGCGTCGCTGTTGTTCTTGCGCAGCTCGGCCTCGGTCAGCTTGTCGACGCCCATCGCGTCGGCCGCCGCCTGGCCGGTCGGGATGCTCAGCAGGTAGCCGCGCAGCAGGTTGCGCACGGCGAGGCCGCGCAGCAGCTTGCGCACGGGGGTCCCCGCGTCGTCCTGGATGTCGGCGCCCGTGCCCTCGTTGACCATGTTCTGGATCGGCGAGACGAGGCGCGTGTCGATCTTGCGCGCGAAGTGCCCCTCGTTGGGATCGGTCTTCTTCGTCATCCGGTCCCACTCGATGACCCAGTTGAACGGCAGGGTGGTCGGCGTCGAGCTGAAGAACGGCTGACGGACGCTCTTGGTGATATCGGCGGCGAGCACGTGACCGTTGCCCGTGAAGAGGAACAGGTCCTCGAAGCTGGCAAAGCGCTTCACCGGCGTCACGCTGGCCGGGACCGGCGCGCCGAAGTTGCGGTTGTGGTCATAGCCCGAGCGGACCATGCTGTGGCCGAAGCGGAACGCCGCGACCGAGTACTCCAGCGGCGCGAACAGGCTGCCGTCGGCCAGCGGCTGGTACTCGTTGGTGCCGCCGACGAGCAGCTTGTCGACGATCCCGGGCAGCGTCACCGTCCGCAGGTAGTCGTTGACGACGAGCCACTGGTAGTGGTAGCGGACGAGGCGCTGCACGACGTCGAAGCGCTCGGCGTCGCCGCTGCCCGCGTCGAGGCCGAAGCTCTCCGGCGCCGCCTCGACGGTGTCGGCGACCTTGTTGTGGAAGCGCAGGACGGCGAGATGGAACTGCGCGATGATGAGGTTCTCGTCGTTGCGCAGGTCGCCGATGAACGGGCGCGTGAGGACCTCGGCCGCCGGCACGCTCTTCAGGCCTTCGGGGAGGTCGTCGATGGTGATGATGTCGTCGCGGATCATCGGGCCGATGCGCGGCAGGTCGCGGCTGAGGTCCTCGACCGGCGGGATCTTCACGCCCGGGATGCCCGGTCCGTCGGCGTTCTCGCCCACGCGCATGCGGATGCCGTCGTACATCGGGGCGTCCGGGCCGCCCGGATCGACACAGAGGTAGTCGTCGTCGAGGCCGGGGCCGTTGCCGTACACGCTGTCGAGATCGAACGTCGGGCGGCGCAGGTTGACGAGCTCCTGCGGCACCTGATGGGCGGCGATCGGCGTCAGCGGCTTCTTCGTGATGTCGCCGATCGGCAGGCCATCCTTGTTGGGACGGTCGGTGTTCGCGGTCATGTCGTGATCGATGAACTGACCCCAGTACGTGTAGATCGCGGGGATCGTCGAGTTGACCTCGACCGCGTCGGTCGCCGCCGGGGGCGCGCTGTCGATGAGCGCCTCGCCGAGCTTCGTGAGGTCGTTGGTCACCTTCGCGGGATCGCCCGGCAGGTGGGCGTCGGCCGCGCTCTTCAGCTCGGGCAACAGGTACTCGAACGGCGTCTCGATCGGCCCAGTCTGGTGGACGTGTTGGCCGTGCTTCATGACGAGCATGTAGCTGTCTCCTTGGGGTAAGCGATCGCCCGCGATCGCGGGCCGTGGGGTAGGTCTGACGCTCCTCGACGGGCAGATCCCGCATGAAGACGAGGGGCGTGCACACGCTCAGATACGACGGGCATGTGTGACGTTGCGCACACGACGCGCGCGGGAGTCACGCGGTCGTGTCGCGCTTGGCGGCGAGGCGACCGCCTCCGAGCGTCGCCGCCAGCACGAGCGCGGCGCCGACGATGATCACGTCCTTCAACACGTACTGGCCCTCGAGCGTCGGGGCGCCGTGCGGCCCGGCGAACAGCCGGCCCGGCAGCAGCACGATCGGCGACATGATCCCGACGAGCTGGACGCCCAGCAGGTAGACGGCGCCGCGCAGCCCGCGGCCGCTGATCAGCCACAGGCCGACGACGGTCTCCAGCACCGCGACGAGGACGAGCGCGGTGGCGCCGGGGACGAGGCCGAGCGTGAGCATCGACGTCGTCTTCTCGACGAGCTCCTGGGCCGGGCTGACGCCGGGGAAGAACTTCAGCAGGCCGAATGCGACCAGGACGGCGCCGATGCTGATGCGCAGGATCGCGATGCTGTGCGCGATGAGCCACCGCTGGACCGCCGCCTCGGCGGTGCGCAGCCGGACGTCGAGGCCGCCGAGGTTCGGCTGCGCGACGGTCGTCACGTAGCGGGTGATGATGCGGGGGATCGGAAAGGCGGACATCTCGGGGCTCCTGAGGTCGGTGACGCTGGGGGAGCGCCACCGTCCGCGACCGGCGTTGGCGTTGCGCGGGCGTCCGCTTGGCGCCGGACGGGCGAAACCCGGGGCCGGCGGATGGCTGTATCTGAGGCGGCTCGGGCGGCTCCTTCCTACGACCCACCCCCGAGGACGTACGAAGGACGGCTGCCCGAGCTGGTGAGCGAATCCGCCGCATCAACGCCGGGGCGCAGCGTGCGCCCGGCCATGTCGCTCGCCCTCTTCGGCGGGCTGAGGATCAGGCTCGACGGCCGTGACCTGACCGACCGCCTGCCCGGCCGCCAGGGCCGCGCGCTCGCCGCCTACCTCGCGCTGCATCGCGACCGGGCGGTCAGCCGCGACGAGCTGCTGACCGTGCTGTGGCCGGCACGCCCCCCGGCGGCGCCGGAGGCGGCGCTCAGCAGCCTGCTCGCCAAGCTGCGCCGCGCGCTCGAGCCGGCCACGATCGACGGACGCCACGCGCTGACGCTGCGGCTGCCCGGCGACGCCCAGGTCGACGTCGAGACGCTTGCCGCGCAGCTCGAGCGCGCCGAGCGTGCGCTGGCCGACGGCAACGCGACGACGGCGCTGGACGCCGCGCAGGCGGCCCTCGCGATGCTCGCACAGCCGCTGCTGCCCGACCTCGACGGCGAGTGGATCGAGCCGTGGCGCCGGCGCTTCGCCGATCTCGAGCCGCGCGCGCTGCAGGTTGTCGCCCGCGCCGGCCTGGCGCTCGGCGCCGGCCGGCTGCCCGCCGCCGAGCGGGCCGCCGCGGCGCTCGTGCAACGCGAGCCGTTTCGCGAGGGCGGCTACGGGCTGCTCATGCAGGCGCAGGCGGGGCAGGGCAACGTCGCCGAGGCTCTGCGCACGTTCGAGGCGCTGCGCTCGTTCCTCCGCGAGGAGCTCGGCACGAGCCCGTCGGCCTCGCTCATCGCGCTGCACGAGCGCCTGCTGCGCGAGACCGCGCAGGTGACGCCGATCGTGCCACCCGTCGCGCCGCCGAGCCCCGAGCGCGTCCTGCCCGCGGCCACGGCGCAGATGACCGGCGATGCGTTCGTCGGGCGCGCGGAGCCGCTGCAGCGCCTGCGCGCGCGCTGGGCGCAGTGCCATGACGCGCCGTCGCATCTCGTGCTGCTCGCCGGCGAGGCGGGCGTCGGCAAGTCACGGCTGGCCGCGGAGTTCGCCGCGGCGGTTCACGCCGACGGCGGCACGGTGCTCTACGGCCGCGCCGACGAGGAGGCGCTGCTGCCCCACCAGCCCTTCGTCGAGGCGCTGCGCCACCTCATCACGCACGCCGACGGCGCCCTGGCCGCCGCGCTCGAAGCCGAGCGAGAGATCCTCTGCCGCCTGCTGCCCGACCTCGCCCCGCAGACGCCCTCCCCGCCCACCCCGGCCGCCCCGCCCGAGGGCGCCGAGGACACGATGCGCTACCGCCTCTTCGAAGCCGTTGCGGCGCTGCTGTGTGCGGCGACGGCCCGCTCACCCGTCCTGCTCATCCTCGACGACCTCGACTGGGCCGACCGGCCGACGCACCTGCTGCTGCGCCACCTGCTGCGCCATCCACAGCTCAGGCGGCTGCTCGTCGTCGCCACGGTCCGCCACAGCCCGGTCGGGGGCGAGCGCGCGTTCGTCGACCTGCTGACCGAGGTCCGGCGCGAGCGCCGCTATGACCGCCTGGCGCTGCACGGCCTCGACGACGGCGCGACGCGCGCACTCGTCGCCGACCGGCTGAACGTCGACGTGACGCCCGAGTTCGTCGCACGCCTGCGCGAGCAGACCGAGGGCAACGCGTTCTTCATCGAGGAGACGCTCCGCGCGCTCGCCGAGCCCGGGCTCGAGGACGGCGCGCCGCTGACCGTTGCCGCGCTGGAGCGCATCGGCGTGCCCGAGGGCGTCACGCAGATCGTCGGCCGGCGCATCGGCCATCTCTCGCCGCTGGCGGAGGAGGCGCTGACCGCGGCATCCGTGGCCGGGCGCCACTTCCGGCTCGCGGTCGTCGCGCGGCTCGTCGGCGAGACGCCCGAGCGCGTCATGGGCGCGCTGGAGGAGAGCATGGCGGCCGGGCTCGTGCTCGAGCAGGACCGCATCGACGTCTTCACGTTCTCCCACGCGCTCGTGCGCGAGGCGCTCTACGGCCGGCTCAGCGTCAGCCGCCGCGTGCGGCTGCACCACGGCGCCGCCGAGGCGCTCGAGGCGCTCGCGCGCAACGAGGAGATCAACCCCGCCGAGCTGGCGCATCACTTCCGCCTGGCCTGTCACTTCGCGGGTCCCGGGCCGGCGCGCCGCTACGCGATCGCCGCCGGCGACCGCGCGACGCGGCTGTTGGCCTACGAGGAGGCCGTCGAGCACTACACGCAGGCCGCCGCGCTGTTCGCCGGCGACGACTCGGCGGAGCGCTGCGAGGTGCTGCTCGCGCTCGGGCGGGCCCAGTGGCGCGCCGGCCACGACTCCGCGCGCAGCACGTTTCGCGCCGCGGCGGACGACGCGGCGCGCCGCGGCGACGGCGACCAGCTCGCCCGCGCGGCGCTCGGCCACAGCGCCCGCTACCACGAGGCCGGCTACGACGCCGGCCGCCGCCACGAGCTGCTCGACGCGGCGCTCGCGGCGATCGGCGCGGGCGACAGCCCGCGTCGCGTCCAGCTGCTCAGCCGCCTGGCGGGCAACGTCGCGTTCGCCGAGCAGCCGGACGATCGCGCGGCGCAGGTCAGCGCCGAGGCGCTCGCGATGGCGCGCCGGCTCGGCGACGAGAGCCTCGTGCTCACCGCGCTCATGGCGCGCCACGCCACGCTGCTGCACGTCGGTCATCTCGACGAACGGCTGGCGCTCAGCGAGGAGTTCATGGGCCTCTGCCCCGGCCACCGCGAGCTGCTCGTCGAGCGCTGCCACTGGCGCCTGTACGACCTGCTCGAGCACGGCGACGCCGACGCCGCGCGCGCCGAGCAGCCGCGCCTGGAGGCGCTGGCGCAGCAGCTGCGCCAGCCGCAGTGGCTCAGCGCCGCGCTCGGCTGGCGCGGCCTATGGGCCGAGCTGGCCGGCGACGCCGAACAGGCCGAGGGCTGCGCCGAGGAGTGCCTGCGCCTCGGCCGCCGCGCGGACCTCAAGGACGCGCTGAGCACGTGGGCCGCCTCGCTGCTCATGCTCCGCCGCCGCCAGGGGCGCCTCGACGAGCTCGCCCCGGTCGTGCAGGGACTCGCCGCCGACGACGTGCGCCGGACCGGCTGGCGCAGCGCGCACGGGCTCATCCTGGCCGAGACCGGCGACGCGCCGGCCGCCCGCGCGATCCTGCGCGAGCAGCTGGCGGGCCTCGCCGGCACGCTGCCGCAGTTCTGGCTGACGAACGCCGCGATGCTCAGCGAGCTGTGCGTCCGCCTGGAGGATGCCGACGCGGCGCGCGTGCTGCGCGCGGCGCTACGGCCGTACGCGCACTGCAATGTGGTCGTCGTCTACGCGTCCTGCTGGGGCCCGGTCGAGCGCTATCTCACGATGCTCGCGGCGACGGCGGCCGGGCGTCGCGTCGGCGCTCAGGCCTAGCGGGAATCAACCGTCTCGTCCCAGTCCGGCGCCCAGCCGGGGTCGATCGTGCGGTGGCCGCGCTCGAGGCCGGCGATCCGGCCGCGCTCCTCGTCGGAGAGCGCGAAGTCGAAGATGTCGAAGTTGGCGGCGCGGTGCTCGTGCGATGCCGCCTTCGGCACCGCCGCGACATGCGGCTGGTCGAGCAGCCAGCGCAGGACGATCTGCGAGGGCGACTTGCCGTGCGCCTCGGCGATCTCGCCGATCACGGGATCGCGCAGCGCCTCGCCCTGGGCCAGCGGCGAGTAGGCCGTGACCATGAGGTCGCGCTCGCGCGCCATCTCGAGCACCTGCGGCTGGCCGAGATACGGGTGGTACTCGACCTGGTCGCAGAGCAGCGGCGCGTGCTCGAGCGCATCGCGCATGAGCGCGCTGGGGAAGTTCGACACGCCGAGGTGGCGGATCCGGCCCGCGTCGCGCGCGTCGAGCATCGCGCCGAGCGTCTCGGCGAGCGGCACCCGGCGGTTGTGCCAGTGGATGAGCAGCAGGTCGATGTACTCGGTGCGCAGGTCGCGCAGCGACTGCTCGACCTGGTCGTGCACGCCGGCGGCGGTCAGCTCGGTGTACCAGAGCTTCGTCGTCAGGAAGATCTCGTCGCGGTTGCGGCCGGAGTCGTGCAATCCCTGACCGACCTGCTTCTCGTTGCCGTAGGCGCGCGCGGTGTCGATGTGCCGGTAGCCGAGCTCGATCGCGTCGCGCACGGCGGTGACGCAGGCCTCGCCGCTCAGCTGCCAGGTCCCGAATCCCAGCTTGGGGATCTCGATTCCCTGGATCTCAAGGATCTCATCAGCGGTCATTTCTCTTGGCATCCGACCGGTGCTTTCCGCGGACACGCGCCCTCAAACGACGACGGGGCCCCGGAGGGCCCCGCCGACGAGTGCTCGGGCGCGGTCGCGCTTACGCGACGTCGCGGAGCTTCTGAGCCTCCGCGAGTGACTGCAGCTTCTTCAGCGACTGGTTCTCGATCTGGCGGATGCGCTCACGCGTGACGTTGAACGTGCGGCCGACCTCGTCGAGCGTGCGCGGGTGCTCGCCGCCGAGGCCGTAGCGCAGCTCGAGCACGCGGCGCTCGCGGTAGGAGAGGTTCTCGAGGGCCTCGCGCAGGGCCTCCTTCGTGAGGATCTCCGCGGCGCGCTCGTAGGGCGACTCGGCGCGCTCGTCGGCGATGAACTGGCCGAACTCGGACTCCTCCTCGTCGCCGACCGGCTTCTCGAGCGAGACCGGCGCCTGGGCGGAGCGCTTGATCGAGTCGACCTCCTCGGGATCGATGCCGGTGACCTCGGCGATCTCCTCCGGGGTGGGCTCGCGGCCGAGCTCGGTGACGAGCTTGCGTTCGGCGCGACCGATCTTGTTGAGCTTCTCGACGACGTGCACGGGGATGCGGATCGTGCGCGCCTTGTCGGCGAGCGCGCGGGCGATCGCCTGGCGGATCCACCACGTCGCGTACGTCGAGAACTTGAAGCCCTTGCGATAGTCGAACTTCTCGGCCGCACGCACGAGCCCGAGCGTCCCCTCCTGGATGAGGTCGAGGAACGGCAGGCCCTGGTTGCGGTAGTTCTTCGCGATCGAGACGACAAGGCGCAGGTTGGACTCGACCATCTTCTGCTTGGCGTCGAGGTCGCCGCGCTCGATGCGCTTGGCGAGGTCGACCTCCTCCTGAGCCGTCAGCAGCCGGACCTTGCCGATGTCCTTGAGGAACAGCTGCAGGGAGTCGGTCGTCATGTCCGGCTTGAGGTCGATCGCGGCCTTCTTGCGGGCGCGGCGCTTGTCGGGCGCGCGCTCGACCGCGTTGGCCGCTTGGACCGCCGGATCGATCTCCTCGACGAGCTCGATCTCCGACTTCTCCAGGTAGCCGTGCAGCTCCTCGATGTCTGCCTCGTCGAGATCGATCTCGGCGACCGCGCCGGCGATCTCGGCGTACGTGAGCACGCCGGTCAGCTGGCCCTTCGCAAGGAGACCCTTGATCTCTTCGAGTTCCTGCAGTTCGACTACGGACATTGGTTCGCTTTCGCCTCGTGCACGGACGCACGCTTGAGTCCGCGCGCCGTTGCATTGACGGGGGGTCGGGGAGGCCTTCCTTGGAGCAGTACCTCGCCCAACTTAGACCCCAAACTCTAGCGTGCTGCTTGCGGCGTGAGGTATGCCACTCGAGCATAGGCGCGGCGAGATGGCGCAAAGCGCGTGACATCATGCGCATGTGGCCAAACGACAGGACTCCGATCGCGAAGTGCTCACGAGCCTACCCCGCTCGCGACCCGTGCGCCGCAGTGCCAAGCGCGGCGAGCGGACACCCTCGCCGCAGGCGGCCGAGACGGTCACGAAGCCGCCTGGGGCGCGCAAGGGCAAGCCCACGGCGGCGACCGCAGCGAAGCCGGCGGCGAAGCCCGCGTCGAAGCCCTCGACGAAGCCGGCCGAGGCGGCGACCGAGCCTCCCCGCAGCGCGCCGCGGCGCAAGGTCCCGGCCGCCGGGTACGCCGCGCCGAACTCGCGCGCCGACGCGCCGCCCGCCTCCGACGGCGCCGAGCTCATCCGCACGACGATCCAGGCCGCCGCCGAGCTCGCGCAGATAGGACTGACCGTGGGGCGCCAGACGCTGCAGTCGATGCTGGACCGCCTGCCCAAGCCCTAGATGGTTGATTCCGCGGCCGGGGCCGGCGCGGAACCCGCATCCTCCGCGGATCGGTCGCTCGGCGCATAGATTCGCCGTCGGCAAAGTCAGCCGTCACAACGACGATAAACCCTGTAACCTCGTCGCCTGCCGAATGACCGGACGTCCGCGTCCGGTGAGCGGGGGACCCACTGCGGACCGGATGGACACCGGATCGCCGGGGCGAATCGACCTCAGCAGAGGTTGTAGCGCTTGGAAAGCGCGAGCCCGTCAGCTCACCCCGTAGGCCGCCAACACCCCATGCCTGGATTCCGACGCGATCGCGCCCTGCTCGTCGCCGTGTTCTTGACGGCGTTCTCGGTCTGTGCCTCCGGCACGGCGAGCGCCGCGCCCGGCACCGGCGGCGCCGCGATCCCCGAGGTTCTGCCGCAGGCCAGCGGCGGGATGGGCTACGGCGACCCGAGCACGTACTCGCTCGTCGTCAAGCCGATCGCCGTCCTGCACCGCCATCTCGTCGCGCGCGGGACGATGCCGGGGGCTCAGCGCCGCCGGCTCATCCTGCAGCGCTTCGATCAGGAGCACGGGTGGCGCAACGTCGCCCGCACGCGGGTGCACTCGACGGGTCGCTTCAAGGTCAAGTGGAAGGCCGACCGCATGGGCCGCGTCAGCCTGCGGGCGATCCTCGCCGCCCGCCGCGGCGCGCGCGCCTCGAGCAGCGCCGGCGGCCGCGCCGTCGCCGCACCGACCGCGAAGGTGACCGTCTATCGCGCCGCGATGGCGACGTTCTACGGACCCGGCTTCTTCGGCCGGCAGACGGCCTGCGGCCAGACGCTCATGCCCGACATGCACGGCGTCGCGCACAAGAAGCTGCCGTGCGGCACGCTCGTCGCCGTCACCTACGCCGATCGCGAGATCGTCGTCCCGGTCATCGACCGCGGCCCGTTCAACGGCAACTACGCATGGGACCTAACGCAGGCCACAGCCGACGCGCTCGGCTTCACCAGCATCGGCGCGGGCGAGATCGGCTACGCGCGCGTCGAGTCGCAGCCCGCGCAGTAGCGCGGGCTGCCCGGCCGGCGGCTAGCCCTCGACCTGGAAGGTCGGCCGGATCGCCGCGCGTGCGAGCGTGTGGAACGTGAGGTTGAAGCCCACATAGGCCGGCGACGCCTCCTTGGGAATGTCGAGCGTCTCGGTGTCGACGGCGAACACCGTGTAGACGTAGCGGTGCGGGATGTCGCCGCCGGGAGGCGCGGCGCCGCCGTAGCCGAACTCGCCGTAGTCGTTGCGCACCTCGACCGCGCCGTCGGGCAGGTCGTCGGGGCTCGCTCCGGTCGCCAGCTCGGTCGTGTCGGCCGGGATGTTGAACACGCTCCAGTGCCAGAAGCCGCTGCCGGTCGGCGCGTCGGGGTCGTAGCAGGTGACCGCGAAGCTCTTGGTCTCCTCGGGGAAGCCCGACCAGCGTAGGTGCGGCGACGTGTTCTCGCCGCCGGCGCTGGGGTGCGCGTAGGGGTCGGCTTGCGGCTGGCCATCCTGGACGTCATCGCTCTCGACGGAGAATGACGGCGCCGACGGCAGCAGGTCGTGTGGGTCCGGTGCGGTTGCTCGCTCGAGTGACATGCCGCGAACATACCCCGGATCGCGCGCAGCTTGCGCGACCCGCGGGGGTACCGTGTGAGGCGATGGAGTACGTCGCCGCCGTGTTCGCCCTCGTCGCGCTGCTGGCTCTCATCTGGTTCGCAGCCGTGCGACGCCTGCTCAACCGCCCCAAGCGGATCGCCCGGGCCGTGCTCGTCAGCCCCGAGGAGCACACGACGATGGACGCCGGCGGCGCCGTGCGCTCCGTTCAGGCCGCCGACCTCACGCTGCCCGCCGAGGCGCTCGCGGAGCTCTGGACGCCGATGCACCTCGAGCGCCTCGCGCGCACGTACTGGCGCTACCTGTCGCGCGTCATGCTCGGCATCGTGCGCGTGAAGTACGACGAGGACGAGCGTGCAGTCGTCCTGCTCACCAGGCCGTTCGTGCTGCTGCGCTTCCACGCCCCGGAGTACGAGATGGACTCCAAGCGCGGGGTCGTGCGCTGGCGGATCGCCAGCGGCGTGCTCGTCTCGCGGACCGGCCGCGATGGCGACGGCCACCTGCAGATCGAGGTCGAGCGTCTGCCCTCCGACGACCACGGCAGCGCCCGCGTGCACGTCGAGGTCGAGGTCGCGAACTTCTACCCGGCGCTGGCGAGCTCTGTCGCGCGCTGGTTCTACTCGGCCACGCAGTCGCGCATCCACGTGATCGTGACGCACGGCTTCCTGCGCTCGCTCGCCCGCCTGGACCTCGCGGAGTCGGTCGTCGGGCGCTACGCCACGCCGACCGATGTGGACGCCGTGCCGGACCCGCCGGCGCGCGAGCCACGCGCGCCGCGGGCCGCCTGATCGCGGCCGGCGGACAAGGCCGTGCGCCCGGCCGCCGTGTGGACGGCCGGGACGCGCGTGATCGGCCCGGGCTACGCGCTGTGCGGGCGCGTCGGGCGACCGGGCATGTGCATGTTCATGCCCTCCATCAGGCGGGGCACGACCATGAGCGCCGCAACGCCCACGAGTACGTAGATGGCGTCCGACGCAGTGCCGGTGCCGAAGATCTCGGCCACGACATTCGTGTCGAACAGCGCGAGGACGGCCCAGTTCAGGCCGCCGATGATGAGCAGGCCGATCCACAGTGGATCGAGCCGCTTGAGGAGTTCCATCACGCCTCCTTTATTGACGCGACGGGTTTGTACGGAACAGCACGTAGTACCCCGCGCGGTGCGCGCGGTTTCACCCGCCGCCACCAGTCTGCACGCAACTTCAGATCGTGCCGGGCGGCTTGCGGCGGCGCTCGGTCTCGCCGGTGCGCAGCGCCGAGCCGGCCAGCATGAGGACGGCGCCGAGCAGCGCGACGTACCAGCCCCACGCGAGCTCGATCTGGCCCGCCGGGTCGCCCGGGCGATCGACGACGCCGACGTAGAGCAGCATCCCCACGGCGGCGATCGACAGCACCGCGGTGAGCTCGCCGCGAGCCCAGGTGAGCTGGTGGTCGCGCGCGATGATGTAGGCGAGGATGAACGGCGCGATCGCCATGACGACCAGCAGCCAGCGCAGGACCGGATGCGTCTCCCACCCGCTGTGGGTGCCGATCCCCGTGTGCCCGGCCAGCACGGCGAGCCGGCTGACCGACGAGTACCAGTCCGCGAACAGGCAGGCCCCCAGCAGCAGGCCGCCGCCCATCGCGATGAGCTCGTTGACGGTCAGGCGCTTCATGGCGTGAACCTAGCGGTCGGCCGGGTCGCGGCGCGCATCCGGTGCGCCGCCGCTAGTCGATCGAGTCGGCGATCGCCACGAGCTCCGCGAGCTCCCACGGGCCCTGGCCGGTCAGGCGCAGGTGCAGGCCGCCGGCCGCCCAGGCGAGCTCCTGCACCGGGCGCAGCTCGGGTTCGGCCTCGTCGAGCGGTGCGCTGCGGTACGCGTAGCGGCCGTCCGTGACCGGCTCGGGCAGGCCGCGCTCGGGCGGCGCGACGCGGCCGGCGTAGAGCGTCAGGCGACCGGGCGCGCCGGGCCGGCTCGCGTCGAGGTTCCACTCGACCTGGACCGCGTCGGCGCCGCACGTGACGACCTCGACCCAGCGGCCCAGCGGCAGCGGCACCGTCGGCAGCGGGACCCGGCGGCCGAGGTGCTCGTCGGCCGCCGCGATCCCCTCGAGGGGCTCGCGCTCCATCGGGCGATCGTACGCGGCCGCGCACGGACGCGAGGGCCTTGTGGCCGCTACTCGACCGGTGAGTCCGTGTCGCCGGAACCGATCGCCTGGCTCGTGCGCGTGAGCGTGACGAAGACGATGCCGCCGATCATGTTGCCGGCCACGGCGATGCCGAAGTTCGCGAACACCTCGCCGAGCGCGATGTCCGCGCCGTAGCGCATGCCGAAGATGAGCTCGAGCGTGACGACGATGACGTGGTTCAGGGACGCGAGCGCGAGGATCACGCCGGCGATCCAGGCCACGACGATCCGCCCGCCGACCGTGCCGACGCCCTCCACCATCCAGGTCATCGCGGTGATCAGCGCGCCGCCGACGATCGCGCTCATGAAGGCGCTCCACAGGCTGAGGTCGTCGATGTGCGTGGCGGCCGCGTTGAGCGCGATCGGCGCGCCCTCCGGCAGGACGCCCTGCGTGCTGACGATGAGGATGAGCACCGTGCCGCCGGCGATGTTGAGGATCGGCGAGATCGTCCACAGCTCGGCGAGCTTGAGCTTCGTCAGCTTGCCGCGGCGCATCGCCGTGATCGGGACGAGGAAGTTCTCCGTGAACAGCTCCGAGCGCCCGACGACGATGAAGACGAACGCGATCCCGAAGAACAGCGAGCCGAAGAAATGGCCCGCCTCGGGGCCGAACCTCGGCGACATCGCCGCAGTGGCGGCGCCGAGCGCGATGACGCCGAAGACGATGTCGAAGCCGGCCACGAGCGAGGTCGTCATGAGCTCCAGGCGCGTGCGCGTCAGGCGCCGCTCGCCCTCCTCGCGGGTGCGCGCGAACATCTCGTGCGGCTCCGGCGGCTCCTCGGGCTGGTCGGCCTCTGTCCGGTCGATCTCTGGCTCGGGCTCGTCGGCCATGGTTCGGCGTGCTTCCCCGCGGCGACGGCGCGCAAGCGCCGCCGCCGTCAGTCCACGTCCTGGCGCTCCAGCGGCGCGACCGCGGGCCCTGCGAGCACCGCACCGTCGACGTCGAAGCGCGATCCGTGGCACGGGCAGTCCCAGCTGCGCTCGGCCTCGTTGAAGTGCAGCAGGCAACCGAGATGCGTGCAGCGCAGCGAGACGCCGTGCGCCACGCCGTCCGCGTCGCGGTAGACCCCGACCTTGCTGAGGCCCGAGCGCACGACGCGCGCCTCACCCGCCGGCACGTCGGCGGGCGAGTGCGTGTCGGCCGGGGTCAGCCGGTCGCCGACCATGCGACGCGCGACCCACAGCTGCGTCTTGGCGATCGCCGGCGCCGCGCGGACCGTCGCGCGGTTGGGGTCGAAGACGTCCGCGTAGGCGTTCTCCCGGCCGGCGATCCGGTCGGCGAGCAGCGTGGCGGCGATCGTCGCGTTCGTCATCCCCCACTTCTGAAAGCCGGCGGCGACGAACAGGTGCTCCGAGGCCGGTGTGTAGGGCCCGATGTACGGCAGCTTGTCGGCCGGCATGCCGTCCTGCGTCGACCAGCGGAAGGGGATGTCGGCGACGTCGAAGTGCTCGCGCGCGAAGCCCTCGAGCGCCGCGAAGCGGGCGGGCTGTGCCTCCTCCGATCCGGTCAGATGGCCCTCGCCGCCCACGAGCAGCCAGTGGTCGTCGCCGTCGGTGTAGCTGCGCAGCGAGCGGCTCGGCTCGCCGGCGGTGATGAACATCCCCTCCGGGCCGGGCCCGCGCAGGCGCGCGGCGACGAGATAGCTGCGCGCAGCCTCCATGCGGGCGAAGAACAGGCCGCGGTCGAGCAGCGGGTAGTTCGTGGCGACGATCACGTCGGTGGCGATGACGCTCGCGCCGCCCGGCGTGTGCACGCAGCAGGGCACGCCCTCGTCGACAGCGGAGGCCGCGGTGCTCTCGAAGACGTGCGAGCCGTCGCCCGCCACCGCCGCGGCGAGGCCGCGCACGTAGCGCACGGGATCGAGCTGGCCCTGGTCGTCGAGCGCGAGCGCCTGGACGACGTCGAAGGGCAGCGCCACGCTCGACGGCATGCGCACGTCGAGGCCGGCCGCGCGCGCGGCGTCGGCCTCGCGGTCGACCGCGGCGGCGTGCTGGGTGACGGCGGCGTACGTGTAGGCCGTGACGCGCTCCCAGGCGCAGTCGATCCGCTCCTCGCGCACGAGCTCGTCGATCCGCGCGACCGCGGCGAGGCCGGCCTGCGCGTACGCCGCGGCGCCGTCGTCGCCGTGCAGCTCGCGGATCTCCGAGTACCTGCACTCCTGCAGCGCGGACACCTTGGCGGTGGTCAGGCCGCTGGCGCCACCGCAGATGACCCCCCGCTCGAGCAGCGCGACGCGCGCGCCGTCGCGTTTGAGGGCGAGCGCGGAGCTGACACCGGCGATGCCGCCGCCGATCACGGCGACGTCGACCTCGAGATCGTCGACGAGGGAGGGGTAGGCGGTCGGCGGCGCGGAGGCGAGCCAGAGCGAGTCGGTCGAGCTGAGCGTCGAGGTCATGGCGGCCCGCATGCCCGAATCGGCCGTCCGATACCCGTCCGGACCCTCGTGAAAGAGGGGTAATAGTGACGCTTGTCACAGGGTATGTCGTCCTCGCGTTCCCCTACAGGAGGAGAGATCCATGTTCGACGAGGATGAGACCGGCATCGGCAGCGACGTCAAGAGCGGCGACGAGGAAGGCACCCCGGTTCACAGCCCGACGATCCCCGAGGACGAGGGCAACCCGGGTGACGGCACGGGCGAGGGTGACGCGGGTCCGGCCTCCGGCACGTCCGGCGAGAACCCCGCCGCCCCCGAGGTCGATCACCTCTAACGGCTCAGCACGAATTCTCGATGCGCGTGGCGCGTGCCCCGCGCATCACAACGGGCCCTCCCGGCGCATGCTGGGAGGGCCCGTTCTGTCCTAACGCCCGGTCGCTCCTCTAGCTGCTGCGACCGGGATACGGATCGTCGGCGGCGTCACCGCCGCTGGCGGTGCTCCACTCGTTGTGGCCACACGACGGACACGGCGGCAGGTGCTTCGTGGACTGCACGTCGAGGCGGTACTGGCAGTTCGTGCACACGTAGGTGCCTGCGCTGACGTCGCTTCCGACGGGAACCGGCTCGGCCATGAGTGCTTCCTTCCTGTGGATCAGCTGCTCTTCTTGCCGCCCTTGCGACCCGCGGCGGCCTTCTGCGCCTTGGTGCCGCCCTGGCTGGAGTTCGATCGGGTCTTGCCGCTGCCCGATGCCTTGCCGCCCTTCTTGGACGAGTCGGGATCGTTGGCGATCGCGGCGGCGCGCGACTTGCTCATGCCCTTCTTGCGCAAGCCCTCGTACTGCTTGTCGTTCTTGACGCTTGATCCGTGATCTTTCGTCATGCCTGCTCCCTTCGGAGTCACTGCGAACCGTGGTCGAGCTTGCTGGCGGGCGTTCCCGCTCGGGCGTCCGGCGAAAACCCCAAAACCGCGCGCCACCTCCCCGGCGGCGCCCGCGGCGAATGCGCCGTTTTCCTAGGCGACTTCGATCGCGCGAGGTAAACTGTCCAGCGTCTTGGAGCTTGCGGTCGCGGGACCCGAGACATGAGGCAAGCAGGGGACGAGCCGCACCTTGTTTGGGTCGTGCTCTGGACCCACGCCGAGGACACGCGTGATTTCAGTGAACGACGGACGACCTATCCCTGAGCAGTCACGGGCCGAGCACCTCATCAAGCTCGGTCACCTCTCCGTGCGCTCGCAACGCGACGACGACGTGCACACGATCGCGCTCGTCGGCGAGATGGACCTCTCCAACGCCGCCGACGTCGAGCGCGAGCTCGTCCGTGCCGAGGCCACGAACGCCACGAAGATCATCATCGACCTGTCCGAGCTGACGTTCATGGACTCGACCGGCATCCGCCTGCTGATCACCGCACACGCCCGCTCGCGCACCGACGGCGACCGCCTCATGCTCGTCCGCCCGCCCGCGCGCGTGTTTCGGGTGCTGACGATCGCCGGCGTCGACGAGCTGCTGCCCTTCGCCGAGTGACCCGGGAACAGGCTCGCGGCTACGGCTGAGCGGGGCCGATGGCGTAACGCGCGAACAGCTCGCCGTCGTGCTCGAGCATCCAGCGCAGCGTCAGCGCGAGCGGCGTCTCGAGCGCCGCGCCGTCCATGATCGACAGCTCGCCGGCTGCGCCGGCGAGCGCCGGCACGGTCGTGAGAAACAGCTCGTCGAGCAGTCCCTCGGCGAGCAGCGTCGCGTTGAGATGCGGCCCGCCCTCGCAGAGGATCGCCCGCACGCCGTGCTCGGTGCGCAGCTGCGCGAGCGCGGCGCCGAGGTCGACCGTGGCGAAGCGCAGGTACTGCACGTCCGCGCGCACGCCCTCCAGCGAGCGCTCCGAGGCGGTGATGATCACCACGCGCGACGCGGGGTCCTGCAGGAGCGGCAGGTCCGCCGGGACATCGAGCGAGCCGCTCACGACGATGGCCAGCGGGTCGTCGGCGAGGCCCGCCGCACGGCGCTGCTCGCGGCGGCCGGCGTCGGGCACCATCCGCCCGTAGCGCTCGACGCGCAGGGTGCCCGCGCCGACCATGATCGCGTCCACGCGCGTGCGCAGCGCATGGAAAATCTGGCGATCGGCGAGGCTTGAGATCGGCCCGGTGCGCCCGAACACCGCAGCGCGCCCGTCGGCGGTGTGGACCATGTTCACCGCGATGTGCGGGCGCGCGGCGGGCGGCAGCTCCCACGGGCGCCAGGCCCGCACGAGCTCGTCGGCGGTGAGCATGCCGGGCTCGGGCAGCAGGCGCCGCAGCGCGACGCGCGGCTCGTTGCGGGCCGCCGTCACGCCGGGTGGCCCGGCTCGATGACGTCCTTGACGGCCTGGAAGAAGACGATCTCCTCGCCCGGGGCGTACTGCGCGGCGAACGGCTCGAGCGCGAAGCCGACGTGGTCGCCGAGGTCGTGGCGCTCGCGCACCTCGCCGGCGAACCAGCTCGGGCAATCGTCGAGGATCGGCAGCCCGCGCGGCCCCGGATGCCAGGCACAGCGCGCGAACTTGTCGATCTCGTCGCCGGTCTGGCCGCCGAAGAGCTCGGCGAGCTGCGCGTGCGCGCGCGGGATGAGATGCACCGCGAGCGCGTCGACCTGGTGGGATTGCGCGAAGCGGTAGGTGCGGTTCTCGCGCGAGAGGCAGGCGAGGAAGCGCGGCGGATGAAAGCTCGTCTGCGTGGCGAAGCCGATCACGCAACCTTCACGCCGTTCGCCGTCCGCGGCGGTGACGATGAACAGCGGATAGTCGAGCGATCCGGCGAGCTCGAGGAAGGTCGTGCCGGCGTCGTCCACGGATCGCACGCTACCCACCGTGGATGGGCGCAAGACACTGGGTAGCGTGAGGGGCCAATGGCGCAACGGCTCATCGGCGTGGATGTGGGCGGCACGAAGACCGCCGTCGCGGTGCTCGACGGCGCCGCGCTGAGCGAGCCCGTGCTCGCCCCGACCGACACGACGAGCGCCGAGACGCTCATCGACCAGCTCGTCGCGGCCGTCGGCGCGGCGGGCCCCGCCGACGCGGTCGGTGTCGCCGTGCCGTCGGTCGTCGACTGGGAGACCGGCCGGATCCGCTCCTCGGTGAACATCCCGTTGCACGACGTGCCGCTGCGCGACGTCCTGCGCGAGCGCCTCGCGGTGCCCGTGTACGTCGACAACGACGCGACCTGCGCCGCGCTCGCCGAGGCCTACGACGACGACGGGGCGCTCGTCGCCCGCCATCTCGTCATGTTCACCGTGGGCACCGGCGTGGGCGGCGGGATCGTCATCCACGGCCGCGTCTATCGCGGCGCGACCGGCGCCGCCGCCGAGCTCGGCCACACGATCGTCGGCGCCGAGCTGCGCCGCATCCCGTTCGCCCACTCCGACGACTTCCCGCAGCCCGGCTCGCTGGAGTCGCTGGCCTCGGGCAGCGCGCTCAACGAGCTCGCCGTCGAATGCGGCGCGCCGCCCGGGCGCGTCATCGACGCCGCGCGCGACGGCGACGCGGGCGCCCGCGCGGCGATCGAGCTGCTCGGCCGCCGCCTGGGCATCGGCATCGCCAACGCGATCAACACCTTCGACCCCGACCTCGTCGTCGTCGGCGGCGGCGTCTCGGCGGCCGGCGAGATGCTGCTCGCCCCCGCCCGCGAGGAGGCCGGGCGCTTTCGCCTGACCGGCGTCGGCACGCGCACGGTGATCCGCCGGGCGCGCTACGGGCCGCTCGCCGGGGTGCGCGGCGCGGCGCTGCTCGCAGGCCACGAGCTCGAGGCCGAGCGCGCGCACGAGGCCCGCGAGGCGGCGGCGCGGTGAGGATCGCCGTCGGCGTCGACCACGCCGGCGTGTCGCTGCGCGAAACGGTGTTCGCGGCGGTGCGCGACGGCGGCCACGAGCTGCTCGACCTCGGCGAGCACGACGACTACCCCGACACCGCGCTCGACGCCGGCCGCGCGATCGCCGCCGGCGACGCCGACCGGGCGATCCTCGTGTGCGGCTCGGGCGCCGGGGTCGCGGTCGCCGCCAGCAAGCTGCCGGGGATCCGCGCGAGCGTCTGCCACGACCACTACACGGCCGCGCAGTGCGTCGGCCACGACGACTGCAACGTCCTGTGCCTCGGCGCGCGCGTGATCGGACCGGCGATCGCGGCCGAGCTGACCGCGGCGTTCTGCGGGGCCCGGTTCAGCGGTGAGGAGCGGCACGTGCGGCGCCTGGGCAAGGTCGCGGCGATGGAGCGCGACGGGCTCCACGCGAGCTGGTGACCGACCGGTTACCGCGCCGGGGCGCGCCAAGCGGGGTATGCCACGATGAATCCATACCGATCGTGACCTCGAACGACGAAGGACGGGCAGTGAGCCGATGAGCCAGACCGTGAACGTCAACCCCCGCCTCGCCGCGCTCACGGCGGCCGGCACGAGCCCGTGGCTCGACCAGATCCGCCGCTCGCTCACCCAGGGCGGCGAGCTGCGCCGCATGATCGAGGAGGACAGCCTGCGCGGCGAGACCTCCAACCCCGCGATCTTCGAGAAGGCCATCCTCGGCTCCCCCGACTACGACGAGCAGATCGAGGAGCTCGCCCGCGCCGGTGCCCTGGCCCGCGCCATCTACCAGGAGATCGCGATCCAGGACGTCCAGGAGGCCGCCGACGTGCTGCGGCCGGTGTTCGACGACCTCGACGGCGACGACGGCTATGTCTCGCTCGAGGTCGACCCCGACCTCGCGTTCGACAGCGACCGCACGATCGCCCAGGCGCGCGAGTACTGGGCCCGCGTCGACCGCCCCAACGCGATGATCAAGATCCCCGGCACGACGGAGTGCCTGCCGGCGATCGAGCAGGCGATCTACGAGGGCATCAACGTCAACGTCACGCTGCTGTTCTCCGTCGAGGCGTACACGACCGTGGCCGAGGCGTACATCAAGGGCCTCGAGCGACGCCACAGAGAGGACAAGGACCTCGACGTCCGCTCGGTCGCCTCGTTCTTCGTCTCACGCGTGGACTCCGAGGTCGACAAGCGCCTGGAGGCGCTCGACCGCAGCGACCTGCAGGGCCAGGCCGCCGTCGCCAACGCGCGCGCCGCCTATCGCCGCTTCGAGGAGATCTTCTACGGCTCGCGCTTCGCGGACCTCAAGCGCGCGGGCGCCCACGTCCAGCGGCCCCTGTGGGCCTCGACCGGCGTGAAGAACCCGAAGTACAAGGAGACGAAGTACGTCGAGGAGCTCGTCGGCCCCGACACCGTCAACACGATGCCGATGCAGACGCTGCTCGCCTGCGCCGAGCGCCTCGACGTCCGCGGCAAGACCGTCTGCGAGGACCCGCAGCCGGTGCTCGACACGCTGGCCGAGGCCGGCGTCGACATGGACGACGTCACCGACAAGCTCCTGCGCGAGGGCATCGACGCGTTCGTCACCCCGATGGAGAAGCTGCTGGCCGGCATCGAGGCCAAGCGCGAGGCGATCTTCACCGGCCGCCCGGAGACGATCGACTCCTCGCTGCCCGACGATCTCGAGCCGCTCATCCACGAGTACGTCAAGCGCGCGGAGTCCGAGCGCGTCGCGCGCCGGATCTGGTCCAAGGACGACACGTTGTGGGGTCCGCCCGGGCAGCCCGAGGTCGCCGACCGGCTCGGCTGGCTGAACGCACATGACACGTACGCCGACGCGATCGACGACCTCGAGGCCTTCGCCATCGACGCCTCCGAGGCCGGCTACACCGACACCGTGCTGCTCGGCATGGGCGGCTCGAGCCTGGCTCCCGAGGTCCTGCGCCGCTCCTACGGCGGCGCGCAGCACGAGCGCCTGCGCCTGCACGTCCTGGACTCGACGGACCCAGGCGCGGTGCTCGCCATCGAGCGCGCAGTCGACCTCGAGCACACGCTGTTTCTCGTCTCCACGAAGTCGGGCGGGACGATCGAGACGATCTCGCTCTTCGAGCACTTCTGGAGCCTTCGCCCGCACGGCGAGCAGTACGTCGCAATTACCGACCCGGGCTCGTCGCTGGAGGCACTGGCCGCCGAGCGCGGCTTCCGGCGCACGTTCCTCAACGATCCCGACGTCGGCGGGCGCTACAGCGCGCTGACGTACTTCGGGCTCGTCCCGGCGGCGCTCATGGGCGTCGACCTCGAGACCCTGCTGGAGGGCGCGGCCGTCGCCGCCGAGGCGTGCGCGGTCGGCTCGACGGTGGAGGGCAACAGCGGCCTGTGGCTCGGCGCCGCGCTCGGCGCGCTCGCGCTGCAGGGCCGCGACAAGCTGACGTTCGTCGTCGACGCGAAGATCGCGTCCTTCGGGCTGTGGGTCGAGCAGCTCGTCGCCGAGTCGCTGGGCAAGCACGGCAAGGGCATCGTGCCGGTCACCGACGAGCCGCTCGGCACGCCGGAGGCCTACGGCGACGATCGGGTCTTCTGCTATCTGCGCGACAGCGACGACCCGAGCGAGGAGGTCGACGAGCAGGTCAAGGCGCTCGCCGCCGCCGGCCAGCCGACGGTCACGCTGTCGGCCGGCGGGCCCGACGACCTCGGACGGATCTTCTTCTTCGCCGAGTTCGCCACGGCGGTCGCCGGCTGGGTGCTGGAGATCAACCCGTTCGACCAGCCCGATGTCCAGGCCGCCAAGGACATGACCGGCAAGCTGCTCGCCGACATCGAGGCGGGCGGCTCGCTCGACGAGCCCGCCGACGCCGACGACGACGCGCTGCGCGCGCTGCTGGAGTCGACCGTGGGGTCGAGCAGCTACGTGGCGATCCTCGGCTTCATGGCGCCGAGCGAGGCAATCGACGCCGCGGTCACCGAGCTGCGCGCGACGATCCGCGACGCGACGAAGGCGACGACGACGTTCGGCTACGGACCGCGCTACCTGCACTCCACCGGTCAGCTGCACAAGGGCGGCCCGCCGAGCGGGCGATTCATCGTGCTCGCCCACGACGGCCCCGAGGACGTCGAGATCCCCGGCAAGCCCTTCACGTTCGGCGTGCTCAACAACGCTCAGGCGTTCGGCGACCTGCAGACGCTCCGCGCCCGCGGCCGCGCGGCGGAGAAGGTGCGCCTGGAGGGCGAGGACGGGGCGGCGGCGCTGCACGCGCTCACCGAGCGGGTGCGGGGGCTGCTCGGCGGCTGACGCGCCCGGGAGAGGGCGCCCTCCCGCGACACCCTTCCGGGTGGCCGGGCATCCCGGTATGGTGAGCACGTGCCAGATTCCGCCGGGCGGGGCGTCGGGAGGACTCGCACCGGTCTCGTGCCGGGCGTGGGCATGACGCCCAGCGGCCGCGAGCGCCTCCTGACCGCGGCGACCGAGCTGTTCAGCCGTTCGGGCGTCCGTGCCGTCGGGGTGGACGCGATCACCGACCACGCCGGCGTCGCGAAGATGACGCTGTACCGCAACTTCAAGGGCAAGAACGAGCTTGCGATGGCGTTCCTGCAGCGCCGCGAGGAGATGTGGCTGACCGACTGGGTCCAGGCCGAGACGCAGGCGCGCGCCACGACACCCGCCCAGCGGCTGCTGGCGATCTTCGACATCTTCACGGAGTGGTTCGAACGCGAGGACTTCGAGGGCTGCCCGTTCGTCACCTCGCTGCTGGAGTTCGACGACCGCGAGGATCCGGTGCGCCAGGCGTGCGTCCGGCACCTCGCAAACGTTCGCGCGTACCTCCGCGAGCTGGCCACGGAGGCCGGTGCCCCGGATCCGGACCGCTTTGCGGCGCAGTGGCACATCCTCGTCCAGGGCTCGATCATCGCGGCGCACGAGGGCGATCTCGACGCGGCGGCGAAGGCGCGCGATCTCGGCGTGATGCTGCTCGACCGCGAGCTCCCGCGCGGGTCGGAGGAAGCGCCTGCCGCCGTCCCCGAGCCCATCGGCAACGGCGACCGTGTCACGGTGCCGGTCATCGGTCCCGAGGCCGACGGCGGCGAGCTCACCGTCCGGCTCTGGAGCTGACGCAACGCCGATCGCCGGCGCGTCGGGCGTGCGCCGGGAGCGTCACGTCAGCCGCGCTTGCGGACCTTCCAGATCTCCTCGTACGGCCACTTGCGCGCCCAGTCGAGCGTCACGTGGGGAAAGCGTGTCGTGGCGTCTGCGGCCGGCCGGATCTCGATGAGCGCCTCGATCTCGAAGCCCGACGCGCGCAGCAGGGCGATGAGCTCGCCGTGCGGCAGGTGAAACTCGACCGAGTTGTCGTCGGCCCATTCGAGGCGGTGCATCCCGAAGTAGGGGCGCAGGAGGCGCTCGGAGGCGGGCTCGCCGTCCGTCTCGGAGCCGCAGACGATCGCCAGCGGCGTGTCGACGAGAAACACGAGCCGCCCGCCGGGACGCAGCAGCCGCGCGGCCTCCGGGATCCATTTGTACGGATCGCACCAGATGCTCGCGCCGTACTCGGAGATCGCGAAGTCGAAGCTCGCGTCTCCAAACGGCGTCTGCTCGGCGTCGCCGTGCACGAGCTCGAAGTCGATCCCGAACTCCTGCTGCAGGGCCCGCGCGGTGGCAAGCTGGCCCTCGGAGTTGTCGATCCCGACCGGACGGGCGCCGCGCCGGGCCAGCCACGAGGAGACGTAGCCCGTCCCGCAGCCGAGCTCGATCGAGTCGAGGCCGTCGAGGTCGTCGGGCAGCACGTGCAGCTGCGACTCGGGGACGGTGAAGCAGCCCCACCACGGCTCCTCGCGAGCCCAGTCGCGCCGACCGGGCGCCACCCAGTCGCCGGCGAAGGAGTTCCAGGCGGCGCGGTTGCGCGCGACGTGCTCGGGCAGCTCGCTCACGCGCTCAGCGCTCGCTCTCGGCCTGCTCGGCGAGCTTGTCCTTGAGGTAGGCGGCCTTGTCGGCGCGGCGCTGCGCCGCGCGCTGCTCGGGTTCGCTCGCCGCGCGCTCGGCGTGGGCGCGCTCCTCGCGCTCGCGCTCGGACTGCTGGACGCGCAGCTCCTGGGTCGTCGGGTTGTCGTCGTCGGTCCGCGTCATCCGCCGCAGGCTAACCGCGATCGCTCAGCGGGCGCGCAATTTCACGTCGCCTGAATCGGTCCGCGTGTCGATCGTGCGGGGCGCGCGGTCGTTGACGACGGGCGCGCAGGCGTCCGCGGGTGTGGCCTGCCCCCGGCCTGTGCGGCCCACGGGCCGAACATGGGGCCAATTCTCCGAACACGGGTATGTCACATCGGGACATTGCCCGCCGGATATACCGGCATATGCTCCGCATGGAGCTTGGGCGACCCTTACGACGCGCGGAGACAACCTGTGACACAGATCGGCTTCGTCGGCCTCGGCCGCATGGGCGGCAATATGGTCGCCCGCATCAGACGCGACTCCGACCACGAGGTGGTTGCCTTCGACCGCGACCCCGGCACGGTGGGCAAGGTCGGCGAGGAGACCGGCGCGCGCGGTGCCGGCTCGCTGGCCGAGCTCGTCGAGATGCTCGAGGCGCCCCGGATGGTGTGGATCATGGTGCCCGCCGGCGCGCCGACGCAGGGCACCGTCGACGAGCTCGCCTCGCTCATGCAGCCCGGCGACATGATCATCGACGGCGGCAACTCGAAGTGGACCGACGACCGCGCCCGCGCGGCGACGCTCGGTGAGCTCGGCATCGACTACGTCGACGTCGGCACGAGCGGCGGCGTATGGGGTCTGCAGGTCGGCTACTGCATGATGGTCGGCGGCCCCGACGCTGCGGTCGCGCGGCTGGCCCCGATCCTCGACGTGCTCGCCCCGGAGACCAAGGAGGACGCGCGCCACATACTGGGCGAGCGCGGCTGGGGCCATTTCGGACCCAGCGGCGCGGGGCATTACGTGAAGATGGTCCACAACGGCGTCGAGTACGGGCTCATGCAGGCCTACGCCGAGGGTTTCGACCTCTTCGACAAGTGCGACTTCGAGCTGGACAACGCGAAGATCGCCCACCTCTGGAACCAGGGGTCGGTCGTCCGCTCGTGGCTCTGCGAGCTCGCCGCCCGGGCGTTCGAGCTGGAGGGCAACAAGCTCTCCGGTCTGAGCGGCTACACCGCGGACTCCGGCGAGGGGCGCTGGACGATCGAGGACGCGATGGACAAGGACGTGCCGACACCGGTCATCACCGCGTCGCTGTACGCGCGCTTCTACTCGCGCGGCAACGGCGACTTCACGCACCGCGTGCTGGCGGCGCTGCGCGCCCAGTTCGGCGGCCACGCGACGCAGAAGAGCGCGGACGGGTGAGCCTTCCCACCGGCCCCGGCGGCGTCCGATGACCACCACCGACCGTCCCGTCGACGAGGAGAACAACCCGCTCACCGACGGCCTCGAGCGCCTGCCGGTCCACCCCACCGCGCTCGTCATCTTCGGCGCGACCGGCGACCTCGCCCAGCGCAAGCTGCTGCCCGCGCTCTACAACCTCGCCCACGAGGGCGCGCTGCCCGAGCGCTTCGCGCTCGTCGGCAACGCCCGCTCGGAGATGACCGACGAGGAGTTTCGCGAGATGGCGATCGAGTCGGTGCGCCGGTTCTCGCGCCGGCCGGCGGACGAGAAGGTGCTCGCCAAGCTGTTCTCCGAGGTGCGCTACGTCACCGGGTCCTTCGACGAGGGCGCCGTCTACGAGGGCCTGCAGACGGCGCTCGACGAGTTCGACGAGATCGTCGGCCTCCCGCTGAACCGCTGCTACTACCTGTCGACGGCGCCGATGTTCTTCCCCGTCATCGTCGACTGCCTCGGGCGCCACGGGCTCGCCGACCGCGACGATGCCGAGGTCCGAGTGATCATCGAGAAGCCGTTCGGGCGCTCGCTGGAGGAGGCGCGCGACCTCAACGCCCGCGTGCTGTCGGTCTTCACCGAGGACCAGGTCTTCCGCATCGACCATTACCTGGGCAAGGAGACCGTCCAGAACGTCCTGGCGCTGCGCTTCGCCAACACGCTCTTCGAGCCGTTGTGGAATCGCAACTACATCGACAACGTCCAGATCACGGCGGCCGAGGACCTCGGGATCGGCTCGCGGGCGGGCTACTACGACTCGGCGGGCGCGCTGCGCGACCTCGTGCAGAACCACATGCTCCAGCTGCTGTCGCTGCTGTGCATGGAGCCGCCGGTCGCGTTCGAGGCCGATCCGGTGCGCGACGAGAAGGTCAAGGTCCTGCGCGCGATCCGCGCGCCCACCCCGGCGGACATTCCCGACATGGCCGTGCGCGCGCAGTACGGGCCGGGGATCGTCGCCGGCGAGGAGGTCCCCGGCTACCTCGAGGAGGCCGGCGTGCCGGAGGACTCGTCGACCGAGACCTACGCGGCGCTGCGCCTGGAGGTCCACAACTGGCGCTGGGCCGGCGTGCCGATGTACCTGCGCACCGGCAAGCGGCTCGCGCGCAAGGTGACGGAGATCGCGGTGACGCTCAAGCCCGTCCCCCACCTCGCGTTTTCAGGGCCGCAGATGTCGACCGGCGTGCTGCCCAACGTGCTCGTGCTGACCGTCCAGCCCAACGAGGGCGTGTCGCTGTCGATCGGCGCGAAGATCCCCGGCTCGCGGATGGCGATCCGGACCGTGAACATGGAGTTCCTCTACGGGACGGCGTTTCTGTCGCAGTCGCCGGAGGCCTACGAACGGCTCATCATCGACGCGATGCGCGGCGACGCGACGCTCTTCACCCGCAATGACGAGGTCGAGGCGCAGTGGCGCATCTGCGACCCGATCGTCAAGGCGTGGGAGTCGATGCCGGGGCCGCTGCCGCAGTACCCGGCCGGCTCGCAGGGCCCGAGCGAGGCGGCGTCGCTGCTGCTCGACGACGACACCTGGCGGATGATCTAGTGCGCGTGTCGCCGTGAGCACGACCGACGCGGTCTGGGCGGAACGCGACACGACGCCGAGCGTCATCGAGCAGGCCCTGCGCGAGCTTGTCGCCGAATGCCATGCGCGCATGGAGCAGTGCGTTCCCGCGCGCACGCTGAACCTCATCTGCGTGGTGGACCGCGAATGGAGCGGCGAGATCGCCAACCGCCTGCGCGGCGTCGGGCGCTATCACGCGTCGCGCACCGTGGTCTGCGCGGTCGAGCCGGGCCGCACGACGATCGACGCGCAGGCGACCGTCAGCGTCGAGGGCGACGCGCGCCCCGGCGAGTTCGCCGCGATGCGCGAGCTCGTGGTGCTGCAGCTCGGCGAGCGCCACCTGCACGACATCGACACGATCGTCGATCCGCTCGTCGTGACCGACCTGCGCACGGCGGTCTGGTCGCCGCACGGTCACCCGGAGGCTGTCGACGCGCTGACGACCGGGCGGGCCGGCGGCGGGCCGCTGGCCCAGGTGGTGCTGCTCGACGCGGTCGACGAGCCCGAGCCGGAGGCGTCGCTGCGCCGCGACGGCGAGCTCGCCGAGCGCAGCGAGGTCGTCGACCTCGCCTGGCTGCGCTGCACGCCGTGGCGCGAGCGGCTCGCCGCCGCCTACGACCCGCCGGCGCGGCGCCACGAGCTGCACACGCTCTCGAAGGTCTCCGTCCGCTACCGCCAGGACTCGCTCGTGTCCGGCCTGCTGCTCGTCGGCTGGCTGTGTGCGCAGCTCGGCTGGCGGCCGGACCAGCTCACGCGCCACGGCAACCTTCTGCGCGGCCGGGCGCGCGCCCGCCGCGGCGAGGTCGAGCTGCGCCTGGAGCCGGTCGACAGCATGAGCTCGCCGGGCCTGGCCGGCGTGGAGACCCGTTCGGACCTGGGCACGATGCTCGCGCTGGAGCGCGGGGAGGGCGGGCTGACGGCGCGCCGCCGCGAGGCCCCCAAGCGCGGTGGCGACACGATCGAGCATGTCTGGACCGTGCTCGGCGCGTCGCGCGGCGAGCCCGGGATCCTCGGCGAGGGCATCCGCCACGCGCTCATGCTCGACCCGGTGTTCAAGCCGGCGTTGACGGCGGCCCGCAAGCTGCTCGGATAGCGGATGCCGCGCGTTCGCGTCTTCGCCGACGCCGAGGCCGTCGCGCGGCACGCCGCCGACACGCTCGCCACCGCGATCGAGCAGGCGCGTGACGAGGGGCGCGAGCTGCACGTCGCGCTGGCGGGCGGGACGACGCCGAAGCGCGCCTACGAGCTGCTCGCGGAGGTCGAGGGCACCTGGGACCACGTCCACCTCTGGCTCGGCGACGAGCGCTGCGTCCCGGACGACGACCCGGAGTCCAACGCGCGGATGGTGCGCGAATCGCTGCTGTCGACCGAGCGCGCCGCCCCGCCGGTGCTGCACGCCGTCGCGTCGCCCGAGGTGCCCGAGGACGCAGCGTGGCTGTACGGCATCGAGGTGCTGGAGCACATGCCAGACGCCGTCTTCGACATCGTCCTGCTCGGGATGGGCCCCGACGGGCATACGTGCTCGCTGTTTCCCGGCCACCCGGTGCTCGACGTGAGCGAGGCGCCGGTCGCCCCCGTGCGCGGCTCGCCGAAACCACCGCCCGAGCGCGTGACGCTCACGCTGCCGGTCGTGCGGCGCGCGCGCTTCACCCAGCTGCTGGCGACCGGCGCGGAGAAGCGCGACGCGCTCACGGCCGCGCTGGCCGGCAACCGCGCGATCCCGCTCGCGCTGCTCGGCGACGGGCTCGACGAGGTCGCCTGCGACGCGGCCGCAGCGCCGCCGCCGCCGGGCGCGAGCTGAAGGGGTTGCCATCGCGGCGGGCGCGCGCTAGGCTGGCGCGCGCTCTCGCCCGCCCCGCAGCGGAGGCCGACGGCGACAGCGGAAGGATGAACGACTGATGACTGCCACGAGGGAACACACCACGTAGCACCGCCAGGGCCGAGCGCCCGGGCCGGCGTCCGACGACGCCGCCGTTCCCGTAGTCAGCAGCATCCTCTGGAGGTCTCATTGTCGCGCGATCAGCGCACGCGTGACCGGCGCCGTGGGCCGGACACGTTCCGATGTCGTAACTGCCGCCTGGACGTATCGATGGATGCGCCGGGCACCCAACACCGCAATCACTGCCCGAGCTGCCTGTGGAGCCGGCACGTCGACGACGTGCCGGGCGACCGCGCGGCCGACTGCGCGGCGGGGATGGAGCCGATCGCCATCTGCGTGCGCGCGGACGGCGAGTGGGCGCTCATCCACCGCTGCGGCGGGTGCGGCACGGTGCACGTCAACCGCATCGCGGGCGACGACAACCCGCTGGCGCTCATGCATCTGGCGGTGCGGCCGCTCGCGCGGCCGCCGTTTCCGCTCGAGTGGTTGCTCACAACCGATCGGGTAGCAACCCCGTAGGGACTCGTGCGCGGTGACCGCTGCCGGCAGTCGGTGCCGGCGCGACGCCAGGGCACGATTGCACGATACGATGTTTCATAGACTCGCGCCGCATAGCGCGGGCCCCGGCTGGAGGAGCCACACGATGACCGCGCAGATCCGTTCGAAGGCACTCGCCCTGGTGGCGGTGCTGGCCGCCACGACGCTCGCCGCGTGCGGCGGAGACGACTCGTCCGACTCGGGCGCGAATGCGGGCAGCTCCGGCGACAGCCGGGCGGCGGCGGACAAGATCATCGAGCAGGCGATCGCCGCCAACGACAAGGCCCGTTCGGCGTCGATCGACGCCACCATCGACGTCACCATCAAGGGCGTCCCGCGCTTCAAGGAGCCCGTCCAGGTCACCGCCAACGGCGACTACGACCTGCCCGAGGGCGCCGACGTCCCGGACTTCAACGTCGACGTCGGGCTCGGCCTGAACGGCGGCACCATCGGCGGCGGGCTCGTGCTCGTCGACGGCAAGGGCTTCATCACGCTCGGCGACACCGGCTACCCGCTGCCCGCGAAGATCTCCGAGAAGATCGCCGCGCCGGCACCGGAAGCCAAGAACGGGCTGACGAAGACCGCGGCGATGTTCTACATCAACCCGCAGGACTGGCAGAAGAACGCGCAGCTCGTCGGCGACGCGCGCGTGGCCGGCGAGGACACCGACCACATCAAGGCCGACATCCAGCCCGACAAGTTCTTCGACGACATCGCCCGGCTGGTGAACGTCCTCACCGCGCTGCGGGTGACCCAGGCCGTCGCCCTGCCCGAGCATCTCACCGCGCCCGCGCGCGAGGCCCTCGTGCGCTCCACGACGCTCGCCAAGGGCGAGGTCTGGATCGGCAAGGACGACCACGTGCTGCGCAAGGCCACGCTGCAGGGCGAGATCAAGGTCGCGAAGAAGGACCAAGCGGTGCTCGGCGGCGTGACCGCCGGGACGCTCGAGGCGACGGTGAACGTCACCGAGGTCGGCACCGAGCACAAGATCAGCGCGCCGAAGCAGCGCGGCTCCTACAGCGCGCTGCAGCTCAGCCTCGACGCGCTTGGCGAGTTCGCGCGCCGTGAGGCCGGCAAGCAGTAGCTCGTGACAGCGGCGTCCGACACCCGGTCGGGCGCCGTCGACGGGGAGCTCGGGCCCTGATGCGCTGGCTGCTGCTGAAGGACCTGCAGATCCTGCGGCGCTCCAAGTTGCTCGTCAGCCTGCTGATCATCTATCCCATCGCGATCGCGACGCTGATGGGCTTCGCCCTGTCCAGCGGGCCCGACAAGCCGCGCGTGGCGTTCCTCAACGAGGTTCCCGCCAACCGCGAGACGATCCAGCTCGGCGACCAGGAGCTGAACATCCGCACGTACACCGGCGAGCTGCTCAAGGCGATCGAGACCGTGCCGGTGACCAACCGCCGGGAGGCTCTGGAGAAGGTGCGCTCGGGCGCCGTGCTGGCCGCGATGATCATCCCGTCGGACTTCACCCAGAAGCTGTCCAGCGGCGGCTTCTCGCGCGCGAATGTCGAGGTCGTCTACAACGGCGACGCCCTCAAGCAGTCGTTCGTCACCTCGACGATCACGTCGAAGCTCGCCGCCGCGAACGCGGCCCTGTCGGGGGAGGTCAACCGGCTGGCCACGGGGTACATCAAGGTGCTCCTCGACGGCGGCGCGCTGAACGTCTTCGGCCAGCATTTCCCGATCCTCGGGCTGCGCAACTCCTCACAGCGGATCGACCAGACGCTCGCCGACAACCCGACGGCGGCGACCAAACGACGGCTCGGGCCCGTCCAGAACTTCGCCCACCTCGCGCTCGCCAACACGGGGCGGGCGACCGACGTGCTCAACACCGTGCAGAAGCCGGTCAACGTCAAACAGACGGTGTTGAGCGGGCGCCGGACGCCGCTTGACACCTTCGCCGTGGCGGTCGCGGTGACGGTGTCGCTCATGTTCGTCTGCGTGCTGCTCGCCTCGGGGCTGCTGGCGCTCGAGCGCGAGGAGAACACGTTTGCGCGCCTCGCCCGCGGCCTCGTGCCGGGCGGCTGGCTGCTCGCCGAGAAGGTCATCCTGGCGGCGGCGTGCTCGTTCGCGGTCACGCTGGTGATGCTGCTCGGGGTCAGCCTCTTCGTTCCCTTGGACATGGGCCGCTTCGGTCTGTGGCTGCTCGCGCTCGGCGGCGGCGCGATCGCGTTCGCCGCGCTCGGCGTGGCGATCGGCTGCCTGGCCCGCGAGGTGCGGGCCGCGTCGCTGCTGGCCTTCGGCCTCGCGCTGCCGCTCGCGTTCCTCGCGCTCGTGCCGAGCGGCGGCGTCTCCCCCGCGCTCTACGACGTCATCCGGGTGATCTCGGCGGTGTTCCCGTTCAAGCCGGCCCTGGAAGCGATGGACGCCGCGGTCAACGGCTCCTCGCCCGGGATCGGCCAGGCGCTCGCCCATCTCACCGCGCTCGTCGTCGTGTTCGGCGGGGCGGCGTGGGCGGGGTTGCGGCGCTTCGCCTGACTTCCGCTTGACCACACCCCACCCCCGCGCCAGGATCGCGCGATGGTCCCACCCCACCGGCTCGCCGCGCTCGCGCTCGCCCTCCTCGCGACCGCCCTCACCAGCACACCCGCGGCCGCCACGGCGGCGCCCACCGGCAACGACTCGGTCCGCACCGCCCAATACCTGGAGTCCGTCCGCTCCGACCCGGCGAAGCTGCGCGCACTGCTGCTCGCGCTGCCCAAGGGCGCGGACCTGCACAACCACCTCTCGGGCGCGGTCACGACCGAGGGGCTGATCCGGCTCGCGATCGCCGACGGGCTGTGCATCGTCACGGCGACGCTCACCGCGCAGGCGCCGCCGGCCGGTGCACCGTGTCCCGCGGGCGAGCGGCCGGCGGCGGACACGGCGACCGACCCGGCCTTCTACCGGCAGGTGCTGCAGGCCTGGTCGATGGAGGGCTTCGTCCCCGGTCCGGTGAGCGGGCACGACCACTTCTTCGCCACGTTCGGCAAGTTCGGCGCGGCCACCGCGCGCAAGGGCGACATGCTCGCCGAGGTGGCGAACATCAACGCGCGCCAGCACGTCCTGTATCTCGAGACGCTCGCCTCGCGCCAGGGCAGCGCCGTCGTCGCGCTCGCCCGGCAGGTCGGCTTCGACCCCGACTTCTCGGCGCTGCGCAGCAAGCTGCTGGCCGGCGGTATGGCGCAGATCGTCCAGGGCGCGATCGCCGAGACGAACGACGACTTCACCCGCATGCGCGAGCTGCTCGGCTGCCGTACGACACGTCCGCAGCCCGGCTGCCGCGTCACCGTTCGCTTCGACTACCAGGTGGGCCGCGCGACCGACCCGGCGACGGTGTTCACGAACCTCCTGCTCGGCTTCGAGCTGCAGCGCGCCGACCGCCGCTACGTGGGCGTCAACCTCGTCCAGCCCGAGGACAACCCGGTCGCGCTGCGCGACTACACGCTGCAGATGCAGATGATCGGCTACCTGCGCCGGGCGTATCCGGGCACGCACGTGACGCTGCACGCCGGCGAGCTCGTGCCCGGACTGGCGCCACCGGCGGATCTCACCTTCCACATCCGCCAGGCCGTCGAGATCGCCGGCGCCGAGCGCATCGGCCACGGCGTGAGCCTCGTCCACGAGGACGACTACCCGGGACTGCTGCGCGAGATGGCCCGCCGCCACGTGCTCGTCGAGGCGCCGCTGACCAGCAACGCGCAGATCCTCGGCGTGTCCGGCGCCGCGCACCCGTTCTGGCGCTACCGCGCGGCCGGCGTGCCGCTCGCGCTCGCGACCGACGACCCCGGCGTGTCGCGCATCGACATCACCAACGAGTACGCGTTCGCCACCACGCAATACGGGCTGCGCTATCCGAACCTGCGCAAGCTCTCGCGCGCGTCGCTCGAGCACGCGTTCCTGCCCGGCCGCAGCCTGTGGCGCGCGCGCGACGTGTATGTCCGCGGACCCGCCTGCCGGCACGACACGCCCGGATCGGAGCGCCTCAGCACGCGCTGCGGCCGGCTGTTGCGCACGAGCCGCAAGGCGACCGCGCAGTGGGAACTCGAACGGCGCCTGCGCGTGTTCGAGCGCGGCGTCGCCCGGTCGTTGCGCACGCAGGCGAGGCCGTGAGAGGCTGCGGCCATGGCAGACACGATCAGCGCCGCGAACACACAACTGCGCAGGGCGCAGAAGGTGAGTGCAGCGGCCCGCGCGACCCGCGCGCCGCGCGCTCAGGCCGCCACGCTGAAAGCGACGACCGCCGAGCTCGAACAGTCGATCGACGAGGTCAAGGCCGAGCTCGACTCGCTCAGCGAGATGGGCGAGACGGAGTCGCTGCGCCTGCAGATGGCGATGGACCGCATGTCGAAGCTCATGTCGACCCTGTCGAACATCCTCAAGAAGGCCTCTGACACGAGCGGGCAGATCACGCAGAACCTCAAGTGACAGCGGGCTGGACGGGGGTTCGACCCGACCGGCGGCCGTCTGCAGCGCCACTTGCGTAGCCGCCCAGCACCCCGTGCCATGATCGCGGGCCCCCGCCCGCCGAACCGCATGTCACCGCCCCCCACCACCCCCGATCCAGACGCGCCCGAGCGGCGCGTCACGTTTCCCGATCTCGTCCGGATTCACTTCCGCTGGCGCCAGTCCGAGCGCGCGGGCTCGGGCGCGACCGACGCCGAGCGCGAGAAGCTCAATCGCGACTACCACGAAGCGCTCACGGTCTTCGAGGACGAGCACGGCCAAATGGTCAGCGCCTATTGGTGCGCCGACGTCGAGAGCGCGGTCGCGCTCACCGCGGGCAAGCCGGACAACAGCTGGCTGCGCCGCGCGCTGTCGGTCGCGCCCCGCTTTCACCGCGTCAGCGACTGGGCGACGAAGGACGAGCCCGACATCGCCCGCGCGCTACACCATTGCGACGAGATGGCGATCCGCGCCGCCGAGGTCCTGCGCGGCCGCAGTCGGCGGATCTCCATCCAGCTCGTGATGACCTCCGCGTGCCACCTGCTGAGCCTCGTCGACGCACGCGGCGAGAACCCGCCGCAGGCCCACAAGGCCGCGGTGGCCGCCGAGGTGCGCCAGCTCGCCGACGTGCGCCGTGCCTACCGCGACTCGGCCAACGGCGACGCGCAGCTCGTCTACTTCGCCGGGATGGCGGTCGGGATCGCCGCGCTCGGGCTGCTGTACTCGACGGCCGGCAGCATCCTCGACCACGAGGGCGTGCACGCCTCGACCATTGTCGGCTGCCTCGTGGCGGGCGCGATGGGCGCCGTCGTCAGCGTGATCGCACGCGTCAACAGCGGCTCGTTCTCGCTGGACTCGGACATCGCACGCGGCTACACCCTGTTCCTCGGCTCACTGAGGCCATGGATCGGCTCGATCTTCGGGCTGCTCATCTACTTCGCGGTGACGAGCAACTTCATCCAGATCTTCAAGGTCCCGGCCGACGAGACGGAGGCGTTTTACTTCTTCTGCGTGCTCGCGTTTGCCGCCGGCTTCAGCGAGCGCTGGGCACAGGACACGCTGACCGGCGGCCTGACCGGGCGCGGGCGCGCGAAGGACGACGCGGTCACCGTCTCGGCCGTGAAGGCGGCGGCGAACAAACCCGCCGCGCAGCGCGAGCAGACGGCCGACGTCGTCACCGAACTGCTCTCCGGCGATTGAGGCAAGGACGCGGCCGGGTGCCCGTAATGGTGCCCGATCGGACGGGGACGGGCCGTGCCTGAGCGGCTAGGGTCGGCGTAGCCGCTTCATGCCCCCGATCATCAACTCCAACGCGGTCATCATGTGCGCCCACGGCGGCAAGGTGACGCTCATTCCCAAGCAGATGAAGGTGCTCGTGGGCGGCGCGCCGGCCATGTGCGTCGGCGACATCGTCGGCTCGCCGATCGTCGGCTGCGCCCAGCCGCCGACGCCCGCCACCGCACCCTGCCTCGTCGTCGCCAGCGAGATCCCGATCCCGATGGTCGGCATGAACCCGAAGGTCATGGTCATGGGCAAGCCGGTCCTGCTGGCCGGCATCAACGGCATCACGAGCGGCGTCCCGCCGTCGCCGCTGATCGTCTCCTTCCCCGGCCAGGTCAAGGTCCAGGCGTAAGGGCGCTCAGAGCCGATGGCCCTCGACAGCTACGACGTCATCCGTGAGCTCGGCCGCGGCGGCATGGCGCTCGTGCACCTCGCGCGCCAGCGCGATCTCGGCCGCCTCGTCGCGCTGAAGGAGCTCGCCGGCCTGAACGCCGACGACCCGTCCTTTGCCGAGCGCTTCCTGCGCGAGTCGCGAGTCGCCGGCTCCCTGAACCACGAGAGCATCGTGACCGTCTACGAGTACTTCGAGGACGGCGGCACGCCGTTCATCGCGATGGAGCTCATGGAGGGCGGCTCGCTGCGGCCGCTCATCGGCGATCTCAGCCTCCCGCAGACCGCGCGGGTGCTCGAGGATCTGCTCGCCGCCGTCGCCTACGCCGGCAACGCGGGCATCGTGCATCGCGACCTCAAGCCGGAGAACGCGCTCATCACGAAGGCCGGGCGCGTGAAGGTCGCCGACTTCGGCATCGCCAAGGCGGCGCTGAGTGGACAGAAGGGGCTGACCTCGGAGGGCATGACGGTCGGCACGCCGGAGTACATGTCGCCCGAGCAGGCGATGGCCAAGGAGGTCGGGACGACGTCGGACCTCTACGCGGTCGGCTGCATGACCTACGAGATGCTCACGGGGCGGCTGCCGTTCACCGAGGGCTCGCAGGCCGCGCTGCTCATGAAGCAGGTCACCGAGCCGGTGCCCGACGTGCGCGAGGTCGACCCGCTCATCCCCGAGTCGGTCGCGCTGTGGGTGCAGCGCATGTGCGAGAAGGACCCCGACGACCGCTTCCCGGACGCGTCCGCGGCGTGGGAGGCCTTCGAGGAGGCGCTGCTCGAGCACGTCGGCCCGCTGTGGCGGCGCGATGCCGTGCTCAAGCCCGCCAGCGAGATCGAGCTCGACGACATCCCGCCCCAGACCGCCACCCCGATGCGGCCGGCGTCGCGCTCGGGCGCCTCGGGACCGGACACGACGAGCGCAACCGGATTTCAGACGTACCACGCGCCGGCGGCGCTGCACGAGCAGCTCGTCGCCGAGGGCAGCGCGGACGCCGCGCCCGCCGTCGTGACCCCGCCGCCGCGCGTCGCCGCGCCGGAGCGGCGACGCGCGACGCCGGCGCCCCAGCCCGTGGCGGCCGCCACGGTCGGCGCACCCGCCGCGCCATCGCGCCCGACGGTGGTCGCCGACGAGCCCGAGGAGGAGCGTTCGCGCACCGGGATGATCGTCGGCGGCGCGGTCCTGGCCGGGATCGTGGCGTTCGTGATCGGGATGTCGAGCGGCGGCGGCGCCGCGCCGGCGAGCGCGACCGGGGAGGGCTTCGTCCTGAAGGCGCCGTCGGACTGGTCGGCGACCGGAGCGGTGCCCGATCCGGCCCTGGGCGACGGCTCCGTCGCGCTCGCCCCGTCAGGCGGCGGCGCCGAGGCGACGATCTCCGCGGCCCGGGTGCCGTCGGCGAGGGCGTTCGCGATCGCGCGCCAGCGCGGCGGGACCGCCGAGACGGTGACGCTGGCCGAGGGCGAGGGCCTGCGCTACGGCAACGCGCTGTATGTCGTCCCGACGGGCGCCGACGCGGTGGTCGTGTCCTGCGCCGCCGGCGCGGCGGCGATCGCGGCCTGCCCGGAGGTGGCCGGCTCTGTCGAGGTGACGCAGGGCGAGGTCGTCGACGCGGGGCCGAGCACCGAGGGCGCAAGCGCGCTGCGCGACGCGCTCACGAAGCTGCGCTCCGAGCTGAAGAACCATTCCTTCGACCTGCAGCGGGCCAAGACGGCGGCCGCGCAGCGTGAGTCGGCCAACGACCTGGCGGGCGCCTACCGGACGGCCGCCCGCGGCGTCGGCAGCGCGCCGGTCGGCGCGCTCGCGCAACCGGCGCGCGACGAGCTCGCCACGGCATTGAAGGCGGTGGGCGACGGCTGGGGCCGGTACGCGGCCGCGGCGAGGGCAAGCAGCGCCGGCGGCACGCGCAGCGCGTCGGCGAGGATCGCGACCGCCCGCGGTCGTGTGACGAAGGCGCAGGCGGCGCTCGGGCAGGCCGGATATCCGACGGGGAGTGGTGGCTGAGATGCAGCGGACGGCGGTAGTGGCTGGTGTCGCGGTGGTCGTGGCGATCTTGATCGGCTTCTTGGCCGGCGGCGCGATGGCCGGCGGAGACGAGGGCCTGCCCAACAAGGCCACGCCCACGACGAGCAAGGGCGCCGCGAAGGAGATCCCGGCGGCGCCGGCGGGCCCGCGGGGTCCGGCGCTGAAGACCGGCGGTTCGACGTCCTCCTCCTCTTCCTCGTCCTCGGGCGGCGACGCCGGCGGCGGTGCGGATGCCGGCGGCGACTCGGGCGCCGGCAGCGGTTCGGGCGCCGGCAGCGGCTCGGGCTCGGGCTCGGGCTCCGGCGGCGGCTCCAACACGCCACCGCCGCCACCCGCATCTTCCGGCGGCGGCTCCAACACCCCGCCACCACCGCCCCCGCCACCACCGCCGCCACCGGCAGACGGAGGCGACGACTTCACGATCGGCTGAGCGGGCGGGCCCGCCGGCCGTCAGCCTAATCCCCGAATGAACCGTCCGGTGGCCGTCGCCATCGGGCGGGCTCGGCTGGGCCTGTCGGTTCGAATCGCTACCGCCGTCGGATCGGATCGACCTGCGTCAGGGTGAGTGGCCATGCCACAAGCGAACGTCAGGCGGGACGTTGCAAGTCGGCTTCCGGCGAGCCATTGGCTGGTGGCCCTCTGTTCGTGGTGCTGGTGCGATGTGTGTGACCGCACGTTATGCGACTTTTCGCGCGGGTCAGCTCGGGGTGCCTGCTGTAGTCCGCCCTTCCGCGCGGGTTGTCGTAGCTGATCACCAACGACCGGAGATCCGCGTGCGCGACCAGTTACTGCTGACAACTATCGCCCTTATGAGCCTTGCCGTGCCGGCGTCGGCGGCGGCCGATACGGTCGTGGTCGCCGATCGCTCTGCCGTCGCGGTGACGGCGCTGGATCACATACGGCCTGCAGTGCGCAAGAGACAACCGGCCAGACGTCAAGCGCAGCGGCCTGTACGTCAAGCGCAACGGCAAGGCGCCCACGCGTATGCGCGTCCCGCCCAAGTTGCGCGCGCTCGCGCGCAACCCACTCGTGGTCCAGCACGTCGATCTGCGCGCTACTCGCGTCGCCGCCATCGTCCGCAGCGACGCCCGCACGTACTCCGAAAACGTCGATCAAACCGGCTTGACGTCATTTCGCGCAACGCCCGATCGCTTCAGCGTCGGAAGCCCCGCCCGAGCGCTGGCGCTTGGCAGGGGCGGCACCCACTGGGCACTCGGCGATGACTATGACCCGCCCTACTCCGAAGGCCTCCCCATCCACAGCGTGATCTACAGACGCACGCGCGGCTGCCTGCAGCGCGAGACCATCACGGCAACCAGCCAGCCCGCTGTGACAGACCTCACCGTCGACGACACGACGCTGTACCTCATCGCCCCGGCGATGGGCATCGTCAGACACACTTTCACTCCCGAACCAACACCGGCCTGCTGATCGCTCGCAAGGTCTCGTGTCGCCTCACAACCGCTCTAATCGGCGAGTCTCCGACGTACCGCACCTGCGAGGTCGGGGACCGCCCGCAGTGCCGCTGGCTGGCCGCCAGTGCCATTCGACCAACGTCTACCGGAACGCGTGCCGCGCTGGTCGTTGTCGTGCGGTGGTGCCTTCCACGCTGGCTGCTTGTCGACTGTCGACTGCCGGCTCCTAGACCTGGGTGGGGATCCGCATCCCGGCATCGGGCGGCGGGCCCATCTCGCTCGTCTCCTCGTCGACTCGCGGAGCTCCTCGTGTCACAGAAGCTGGCGCCTGTGCCGCGAAGCGACGTTTGGCGGTGTCCCGGCCGCGGCTGAGTTTGCGCCGAGCGGCTCGCGCGCGCGGGTGACGTCTGGGGCCGCGAGGTGCGCTTCGAGCCGCCATCCACCATCGGGTGTGCGGCGAGCCTCGAGTGTTCCTCCGCACGCTGTGACGCGTTCCCGTAAACCGGTTAGGCCTGTGCCCGTCCCGGTGCCCCGGAGGGGGCTTCCGTCCGAACCGGGTCCGTTGGCCACCTCGATGTGCAGCGTCCCTTGGTCGCCGCGGACGAGCACGTCGACCGGCGACCCCGACGCGTGGCGAAGCGCGTTGGTCAAGCCTTCCTGGACGACCCGGTACGCGGTTTGGCCGACGATCTCCGGAAGGCCCTCGCGCTGCCCCTCCAGACGCAGCGTGATCTTCAACCCGCTGCCAGCGGCGCGCGCGACCAGCTCCTCGATAACGGCGAGATCCGGGCCTGGGCCGGCACGGTCGGGGTCGGCGAGCAGCTCGACGAGGCGCGCGATGTCGTGCTCGGCCTCGTGCGCAGCATCCGCGATCGCGGCGAACGCCTCCGCTGCCAGTTCGGCATCGACGCCGGCCAGCCGCTGGCCGGCGCTTGCCTGCACGACCATCACGCTGATTGCGTGGGCGACGATGTCGTGCAGCTCCGCGGCGATGCGCGCGCGTTCGTAGCGCACCGACAGACGCGCGTGGGCTTCGCGTTCCTCCTCGAGCTCGCGAGCCTGCTCGGCCAATCGTTCGACGACCTGCTCACGCTCACGCAGCCCACGCCCGGCTACCCACGCGGCGGCTGGGACGAAGACATACGGGATTGCGTCGTCGCCGGCGACCAGCGCCCCGAGCAAGGACGCCACGATCAACGCCGACGCTCCGGTGAGCCCGGACCATCGCGAGTCCCAGCGGCCGGCGCAGAACGCGTGCATCGGGATCAGGGCGGCCGTGGCCGCGCCGAGGACACCCTGCGGGACCGTCGTCAGCAGCGCTGCGGTGGCCACGATCCAGACCGCGAGCGGATGGCGTCCGGCGAACGCCAGCGAGCCGCCGAGCACCGCGGCGGCGGCGGCCACCTGAAGGCCGCCGCTCCACGTCGCGACGCTGGCCGCGCCGAGGATCGCGCCGATCCCCGCGAGCACCAACTCGCCGACGCGGCCAGGCATGGGGGGCTATGCGCTCGCCAGCGGCAGCAGAGCGACTGCCTCGGTTCGTCCGTCGCGAACAGTCGCCGCGAGCGTGCCGCGATGAAGCCGCGCCCGTTCGCGCGCGCGCTCGAGCGCGACGCTCGCCCGGCGCCGTCCGATACCCGCCACCGTCAGCTCCAGCGCGTCATCGCCGAAGCGCACACGAACCTCGACTGCGGGTGCGTCCTCGAGCGCCGCGAGGAGGTGCTCGACGATCCGGTACGCCGAGAGCTCGACGGCCGCGGGCAGCACGCGAGGGCTGCCCTCGACGGTCAGTCGCGCATCGGCTCCCTTGGCCCGCAGCAGCATCGCCTCGAGGTGCGTCAGCGTGGGCTGCGGCGTCGTCGGCGCGTCGTCGGAGTCCTCACGCAGCACTCCTACGATCTCGCGCATCTCCTCGAGCGTGCGCCGGCCCTCGTGCTCGATGTCGACGAACTTCGCCGTCGCCGCGGCCGGATCGCCCGCCGCGGACGGCCTGTCGGCCAGCCGCGCAAGCTCTCCGAGGCGGCGCTGCAGCAGCTCGTCGAGCTGTGTGGACATCCGTTCGCGGTCGGTGGCAACCTCCAGCCGCGAGCGCTCATCTCGCGCCTCGCGCAGCTCAGCGGCCTGCGTCTCAAGCGTGACGACCATGTGCCCACGCGAGCGCGCAACACGGCCGATGCCCCATATCGCTGCGGCCAGAACGGCGAACACCGGGGCTTCTGCCACGCCACCTATTGCGGCGTCGCTAAGCGATACCGTGATGATCAGTGCGAGCGCGAGCGTGAGCCCCAACAGGGCAGGGCGCAACTCCAGCCATGCTGCGGCCGCGAAGGCGAGCACGAATGTCTGCGGGAACACGATGCCGCAACGGGTCAGCTGGCCGAACAGCGCCCAGTGCGCGAGCAGCGCCGCGAGCGTCGCGGCCAGTGCGATGACCGGCGCCTTCTGGCGCCACGCGACCGGTGCGGTGACGGCAACGAACGCCGGCACGGCGAGTGGTGACACATGGACGAGCACGTCGTCGCCTACCTCGTTGGCGACGTTGAGGACCATCAACCCGACGCCGAGCGCGCTGAAGCCGACGGCTAGGAGGATGTCCTTCCTGCTCACGGACAGGACGGAGTCCATGGAGTGGATCATGGCGGGTCAGCTCCTGTGATTGCGACCGATGTGAGCGCGGCGTCGCCGCCGCGCTCACATCCGATCAGCCCGTGATCGTTATGACGTCGGTGCTGTCGAAGCCCTTCGCCGGCTTCGCGCTCTTGAACGAACCCCGCGCGCCGGCGTAGGCGCCGGTGCCGCCGACGATCGGAATCTCGGCGTTGTCGTCGTCGAGCTTGAACGTGCCCGCAGCCACGATCTGTCCGTCGAAGAACGTGTAGGACACCTTGCACAGCAGCGTGACCGACGGAAATCGCTTCGTCGGGCCGACGCCTGTGCAGTCCGTATGCAGCGTTCCGATGCGCTTCTTGCTCCCGGGGTCGAACATCGACTGGCGCGTAATGAGCCGATCGCCGAGGCTCACCCCGCCGGCCGGCCCGCGCTTGGACTTCGGCGCGACGTCGTCCATCGCGACGTTCTGCGCCTTCAGGTTGACGGTGATCGTCCGGGCGGTAGGTGACTGGGCGCTCGTGAGTGCCGGCACCGCGACTGCAGCCGACAGCGCAACAGCGGCACCGGCGATAAGGCTTGTGGGCTTGAGCTTCATCTCGTGTCTCCTCGGTGGGTTGGCTCGAGAAGCAGGATCGGGTCGCCGAGCGCCCGCGTCGTCATCCGCACGGGTGATCGCTGGCGCGCCCGGTCACCCGCGAGGATGATGTCCCGCGATGGAGGGCCCGTTTGTCACGATCCTGTTCACCGACTGGGTCGGTGTGAGCGCATTCACGGATCGCCACGGCGCCGACACGGCCGAAGCGACCCGCCGCGAGCACTTCGCGTTGCTGCGCAAGGCGGCCGCCGAGAACGAAGGGCGCGAGGTGAGGTCCACCGGCGACGGGCTGATGGTGTCCTTCGCCAGCGCCGTCGCCGCGGTGCGCTGCGCGATCGACATGCAACGCGCTGCCAACAGCGTCAAAGGCGGTCCCGGGCTACGGATCGGGCTCGCCGCCGGCGAGCCGTTCGAAGACGGCGACGATCTCTACGGAACGCCCGTGGTCATCGCCTCGCGGCTGTGCGATGCCGCCTCGAAGGGACAGATCCTCGCCTCCGACGTCGTGCGCCAGGTCGCCGCCAGCCGCTGCGGCGCGCTGATGGCGCCAGCCGAGACACTGCGACTACGCGGCATTGCCGAGCGCGTCGCCACCGCAGAGGTGCGCTGGAACCACGACACGGCACCGCCACCGCCCGTCGCCCACCCGTTGGAGATCACCGTCGTCGTGGCCGACGACGAGCGACTGCTACGCGCGGGCTTTCGCGTCATCCTCGAAGCCGAACCCGACATCCACGTGATCGGAGAGGCCGCCGACGGCCGCACCGCGCTGGACGTCGTGCGCCGGCGCCGGCCCGACGTCGTGCTGATGGACATCCGCATGCCCGAGCTCGACGGGCTGCAGGCCGCGCAGCAGATCCTCAGCGACCCCGAGCTGCAGACAGCCGTGCTGATGCTCACGACGTTCGATCTCAGCGCCTACGTCTACGAGGCGCTGCGAATCGGCGCCAGCGGTTTCCTCCTCAAGGACACGCCCGCGGACCGGCTGCTGGATGCCGTCCGTGTCGTCGCCGCCGGCGAAGCGCTCCTGGCCCCGTCGATCACACGCCGGCTCATCGAGCAGTTCGCGCACGCCGCCCGACCCGAGCCCGGCGCCGTGCCCGAGGCTCTTGCCGAGCTGACAGCGCGCGAGCTGGACATTCTGCGCCTCGTTGCCGCCGGCCTGTCGAACACCGAGATCGCCGACGAGCTCGTGCTCGGCACCAACACCGTCAAGACGCACGTCGGAAGAGTGTTGAGCAAGCTCGGCCTGCGCGACCGCGTGCAGGCGGTCGTGCTCGCCTACGAAACCGGTCTCGTCACACCCGACCAGCGCTCTTGAGAGCCCCAGGCTGTCGTCCCGCCATTCGCTGGAGCAGCGCAGCCGTGGCGATCACGTTGCGTACGACGGCGAGTGCGGCGCCCGTCCTGCTCGCTTGCCCCGCTGGGCGCCCGCTCACGAAGTTTGCATGCTTCCAACGGCACGGCGCAGGTACCAGTCCGCTCGCGCCGGCGTTTACCAACGAACCGCTATCGGGGTGCCGCGGCCGGTGTCGCCGCGGCCGGGGCGGTCCGTCATCTCTGCGGCAGCCAGATGTGGAATGTGTAGGGCGTGCGGCCGGCCGTCTCTTCGCCTTCGGTGAAGTCGCCGGTCGCGCCGGCGTAGGTGCCGCTGCCTCCGAGGACCGCGCCACGCGGGTCGACGCCGGCGAACACGCGACCACCGCGCGCCAGCGTGAGAGTGCCTCCGGGAATCGTGGCCGTGCCGGTGCAGTGGAGGTGCGACTTCTCGAATCCTCCAGGCCGCGTGACGGCGCATGAGGTGTCCAGCTCGCCGCGGTCCTTTCCGGATTTGTCGAGCAGGTCACCGGAGAACGTGAACGCGTCTCCGTTGGAGAGGCGCTCGGGCCCTCCGTCGCCGACCTTCGTCTTCGGGGCGTTGTCCGTGAAGCCGAAGTTGTCGGTCTCGCGCTCGGTGAACGTCAGCGTCCTCTGGGTCAGCGTCGACTCTTGAGTGTCGCCACATGCGCTCAGGCCGAGCGCGATCGTCAGCGCCGTGGTGAGCATGATCTGGTGTCTCATTGTTCCTCCGTTTCAGCAAGTCTCAGGGGTGCGTCGACCGTAAAACGCCGCGAGAGCCGCGGCATCGGAGCGTCCCCTGAGCTGCACTAGGTACCAGCACCTATTGCGCTTGCCGCGCGGCGTATGCGCTGAGAGAGTCGACCGATGCGGCGCGGATCTCGGCTGGCCTGGTTTCTCGCGGGAGTCGCCGCGGGTCTTGCGACGTTTGGGTGTGTGCTCACTGCTCTGGCGCGGACGTATGGCGAGCCGTGGTGGCAGAGCGCTCTGGGCGTCGTTGCAGTGCTGGCCTCCGGGGGCGTGGGACTGCTCATCACGCTCGCGCGGCGCGGCCATCCGATCGGCTGGCTGTTGCTCGTCAACGCGGTGCTCCTCGCCGGCGTCGGAGTTGCGCAGGGCTATGCCCAGTACGCGCTGCTGGAGCAGCCGGGCGCTCTTCCCGGGGCGGAATGGGCGGTCCTGTGGGACCAGGCGGTGTGGCCGGTGCTGTTCGCGATCCTGACCGCGATCGTGCTCGTCTTCCCCGATGGACGGCTGCCTTCGCCGCGCTACCGCTGGGTCGCGCTCGGCGCCGCCATCGCGTTCGTCGTCTTCGTCGCGCTCGGCTTGTTCGATCCTGAGCCGTTCGAGGCGCCGTTTGCGGATGTCGAGCGGCCGCTACCCGCGTTGCCCGAGGCCGTGGCGGTGCTCTGGCCGCTTGCGCTGCTCGGGATGCTGGGTGGCCTCGTGGCCGCTGTGAAGGCGGCACGCCTGCGCTTCAGGCGAGCGGTCGGTATCGAGCGCCTCCAGCTGAAATGGCTTGCGCTGACGGCGTCGCTCGTGCCCGTGACCCTGCTGATCTGCGTGGCGGGTGTCGTGCTGGCCGACGGTGTCGAGGATCGGGATGTCTTCAACGCGCTGTTCTTCTTCATGTTGGGAGCGGTCCCGAGCTCGATCGGTGTTGCGGTCCTTCGCTACCGCCTCTACGACATTGACCGGGTCATCAACCGCACGCTCGTCTACGGCGGGCTCACCCTCACGCTCGCCGCCACGTACGCGGCCACGACGCTCGTGCTGGGGACGGCGCTGGGCGAGCAATCGGCATGGATCACCGCGAGCGCGACGCTGTTGGCGGCTGCGGCGTTTCGGCCTCTGCGCGGGCACCTGCAGGACGCCGTGGATCGGCGCTTCAGCCGCGCGCGCTATGACGGCCTTCGCCGCATCAGGGAGTTCCTCGAGAATCTACGCGCAGGGTTGATCGCGCCGGAGGCGGCGGAGCCGCTGCTGCGAGACGTCTTGTCGGACCCCGAGCTCGAGCTACGCTTCTGGCTGCCCGAAAGCGAGATCTACGTCAATGCGCACGGCCACGCCGTGAACGATCTTCCAGGGGACGAGCGGGTGCAGACGCCGGTCCTGCGCGCCGGCGTGCCGCTCGGGATGGTCGTCCACCACGTGGTCGACGAGGAGCGCCCGGGCCTGCTGCAGGAGGTCGTCGAGGCCGCGGGGCTGGCGATCGAGATCGCGCGCCTGCGCGTCGAGCTGCGCCGCCAGCTTGAGGAGGTCCAGGCATCGCGCGCGCGGATCGTCTCGGCCGGCTATGAGGAGCGGCGCCGGATCGAACGCGACCTGCACGATGGCGCGCAGCAGCGGCTGGTGTCGATCGGGCTCGCTCTGCGCCACGCCCAGCATGAGCTCGGCTCCGCGAAGCACAACGCCAGCCAGATCATCGACGCGACCGTCGACGAGATCGACATCGCGCTCGAGGAGCTTCGCGAGCTCGCGCGCGGCGTGCGCCCGTCACAGCTTGACCACGGACTCGCCGCGGCGCTGCGAGAGCTCGCTGCGCGCGCGCCGCTGCCCGTAGAGGTCAAGGCTGACGGCGCGCGATTGCCCCCGGATCTGGAGGCCGCGGCGTACTTCATCGCCACCGAAGGACTCACCAACGCCGTCAAGCACGCGCAGGCGTCGTGCGTGCGGCTGTGCGCCGAGCGCGTAAACGGCAAGCTGCTGGTAACCGTCAGCGACGACGGCGTCGGCGGAGCCAGCACGACCGGCGGCTCGGGCCTGCGCGGCCTGGCCGATCGCGTGCAAGCGCACGGCGGGACGCTGCAGGTCAACAGCACCCAGGGACACGGGACCACGCTGGTTGCGGAGCTGCCTTGCGCGTCGTGATCGCCGAAGACCAGGCGCTTCTGCGCGAGGGTCTGCGCTCGCTGTTTGAGGATGCGGGCCACGAGGTGTCGGCCGCGCTGGACAGCGCCGAGCGGCTGCTGGCGGCGGTCCGCGGCCATCGTCCGGACCTCGTCGTCGTCGACATCCGCATGCCGCCCACCTTCACCGACGAAGGCGCGCGCGCGGCACGCCAGATCAAGGACGAGCACCCCGAGATCGGGGTGCTCGTGCTCTCCCAGCACATCGAGACGCAGTACGCCGTGGACCTCGTCAGCCTCGGCGGGTTCGGCTACCTGCTCAAAGGCCGCGTGCTGCGCGTCGCCGACTTCCTCGAAGCGGCACAACGCGTCGCCAACGGCGGCTCAGCCCTGGATCCCAAGGTCGTCGCGACGCTCATCTCGGGCAGCGCACGCGACCGGCTCGGGCAACTCTCGGCACGTGAGCGCGAGGTGCTCGAACTCATGGCTGAGGGCCTTACCAACAGCGCCATCGCAACGCGCCTGTTTCTCAGCGAGCGAACCGTCGAAGCGCACGTGCGCAACGTGATGACCAAACTCGACATCGCGCACGGCGACGACGCCCACCGCCGCGTGCTCGCCGTACTCGCGCACCTGCGCGCGATCCACACTCAGTACTAGCCCTGAGCGAGATCGCGCGCCAGCGCCGATGCCGAGGGCGCATCTGGAGCCTAGGTTCGCGCTATCGCAACCAAGGAGGCACGCATGTCGACCACAACGAGCGCAACACCCGTCGATCTCGCACCACACCCCCACGCCAGGCCGGGACTGGCGCTCGCGCTCGCGCTGATCTCGATCCCAGGGGTCACCATCGCCTGGGACATCGCACTCGCGGCCGGCCTGATCGGTACCGCGATGGCCGTCGCGGCAGTCGTAACCGGCCTGCAGGCACGCTCGCGCCTGGGCGGCGCCACCGGCACGCGGATGGCCACCGTGGCTATCGGGATCGCGGCGCTCGGGCTGCTCTCGGTCGTCTTCTTCCTCGCCGTCGGAGCGCCGGACTGAGTCATGACCCTTACACCACCGGGGCCGGCAGAGATCGACGCGGCGACGAGCTGGCCGCGGGAGGCGGCGCGGCTGGCCACTGCGGGAGCAAGCCCATACGCGGGCCACCGCGCTGCCGTAACGGGGGTCAGGTGCCGGCCCCGCGTTGGCGCAGATCGCCTTGACCGTGATCCTGGCCGTCGTCGCCGGGGCCTCGACCGGCTGGTGAACGGACACCAACCAGCCGGTCTGCCGCTGAAGTCGACGGGGATCGAGGAGCCGGCGCCTGGGCGTCGTAGACGTTTCCGTACGCGTCGACGAGATCGACGTCCGCCCCGCCGCCGAGCGGCTGCTTTCCGCTCGGGTATTCCGCCCTGAAGTAGTCGCCGGCCGGGAACTGGCTTGTTATAGACCTGCTCGACGATCTCGTAGCCCGAGACGCCGTTCATGCCGTCGGCGCCCGCCACTCCCGGCGCGCCCGGCCGGCGGGTCTGGCGGGGCCGGCGGGACCCTGGGCGCCCTCGACGTTCCAGTTCAGCGCCGTCTCCTTGGCGCTGCACTTGCCCGTGCTGGAGTCGATGACGCGCAGCGTCCCGCCGGACTTCGTGTAGCAGCCGCTGATCACGCCGTGGGTGGGGATCGTCGCGTACCCGACGCGGCGACCGCCAGCACTCCTAGCAGCGCCGTCGCCGTGATGGCCCGGCCTCGTGTGAACGTCTTCCTCATGATTGCGCCCTGCGTTCCGCGACCGGCGATCCGGCCCATTTGTTTGCCGCTTCTGAGCCCGCGGCGCACGTGTTGCCTGCCACCGGGCCGCTTGACGCACCCCGAGCGCTCGCCTCGGCGAGGCCGGGCTGATCGGCAGCCGAGCCCGGACCCACATCGCGACCCGGCTTGCGGCGCTCGTCTGTGCGCTCCCACAGCCTCCTCGTGCCGCCGTGACAGCCGACCCGACGACGAGCGGGGCCGGGGCTTGTGGCCCCGGCCACCGCTGGCTGCCTACTTGACGAGTTGCGTCGTGAATGACGCGGTGTTGTCGAGCGGGTTGGGGTCGTTGATGTCGCTGGAGACGGTGGCGACGTTGTTGATGTTTGACTGCGGTGCGCGCGCGGTGATCTTCAGCGTCACGCCCGAGCTGCTGTCGGGCCGCTGTCGATGGTCCCGAGGTTGCAGGTGACCTTCCCGGAGGCGCCCTTGCCTGGCTTGGTGCAGGTGCCCTGTGAGGTGCCGACCGACGTGAACTGTGTCCCGTAGGGCAGGTGGTCGGTGAGCACGACGTTGGTGGCCGCTTGTGGCCCCTTGTTGCGGACCGTCAGGATGTAGGTCACCTGCGCCCTGGCCTTCGCCGTCTCCGGCCCGGCGATGCTCAGCGACAGATCAGCCGCCGGCGGCGGCACCGTGACGTACGTCTTAAACGCGAAATCGCCTGAAAGCGGTCCATCCCACGGTTCCGAATCCTCGCTCAAACCCGTTACCAGCCGGGTAGGAGTCGGCGTCGCTTACTAGCCAGTTCCCGGGGCAGCCGAGCGTACGACGATTGCGTACTTTGTCCCGGCGGTGACGGTCGCCGGTGATGAGAACGCGGCCTCCACCCAGGTTTCAGCATCCACTGGTGCCACGGTCGTGCTCGCGAGCACGGTCGACCCCGGCGCTCCGCTGCTGTCAACGGCATGGATCTCCACTGTCGCGGGGCCTTCCATCGACCTCAGGCGCAGATCGACCTGATCGAGGAGACCGGACGGCCCCGCGGTGAACGTCTGCGCCGCGGCGTAATCAATATCCTCATGGGTCCGAAGAAGTACCCAGCGGAACTGGGTCTGCTGCTGATCAAGCGTTCCGGTCGGGGCCGCCTGCGCGACCGCCGCCGGAGCAGCGTCAGCGCGGCGACCGCCCCGACGGCGCATCGCCGCCACGCGCGCCTCGGGCTCGCCGCGTGAGCAGTCGTGGATGTGCATGTGCGCGTCATGGTTTGCCTCCTGCTTGTCGATGTGTACGCTGGCGTGCGCGCCCAGCGCGGGGAACTGCTCAACCATCCACGGGCGCGACAACCGCCACCACCCCGGAGTGGGGGGATCGTGCTCCCCCCGGCCGCGACCGTCCGTGACGGCGCGGAAGACTTTCGGGCCGCAGCGCCGCGCCGCGCGGGGCATGCGCGCCTCCTCGCGCCCTCGCCGTTTTCGATCGGCGAAGAGCGCTGCGAAGGCAGCACCTCCTGTATCGCCGATGAGATGCGCTGATAGGCCAGTCCGGCGCGCGACACGGCGTCGCGGACGAGTTGTTCGCATGGCGCGCGGAGGACGCAGTGCTCTGTATGTGAACGTGCTCTTCATGAGTTCTCCTGCCTGTCGATGTCGCCGGTCGACGTCGCCGGCGGTTGCCACAGCCTCGGCTGTGGCCCCGTGAGCTGTCTTCCTGCCTGCGGGTGATTCGGCATCCCTCGTCTCGCTCGTACGGATGACCCGCACCCGCGCTGCCAAGCCGCCTCTCGCTCGCATGAGGTCGGCGTGGTCAGCGCGGGCGAGATGCGCTGCTAGGCCAGTCCCGCGCGCCACACGACCTTGCGAAACGAGTTGCGACGAGCCGGGCCGGGGCTTGTGGCCCCGGCCCCGGCCCGCTGTGCTGCCTACTTGACGAGTTGCGTCGTGAATGACGCGGTGTTGTCGAGCAGGTTGGGATCGTCGATGTCGCTGGAGACGGTGGCGACGTTGTTGATGTTTGACTGCGGTGCGCGCGCGGTGATCTTCAGCGTCACGCCCGAGCTGCTGTCGGCACCGCTGTCGATGGTCCCGAGGTTGCAGCTGACCTTCCCGGAGCCGCCCTTGCCCGGCTTGGTGCAAGTGCCCTGCGACGTGCCGACCGACGTGAACTGCGTCCCGTAGGGCAGATGATCGGTGAGCACGACGTTCGTGGCCGCCTGCGGCCCCTTGTTGCGGACCGTCAGGATGTAGGTCACCTGCGCCCTGGCCTTCGCCGTCGCCGGCCCGGCGATGCTCAGCGACAGATCAGCGACCGGCGGCGGCACCGTGACGTACGTCTTGAACGCGAGATCAAACAGCTCGAGTTCCCCCCACGGTGCCGCATCCATGGCGCCGTACGAATCACCAGCCGGATACGGGTCGCTGTCGTGACCAACCAGAACCCCGGACATCCGAGCGAACGACGATTGCGTACTTCGTCCCGGCGGCGACGGTCGCCGGTGATGAGAACGCGGCCTCCACCCAGGCTTCAGCGGTCACTGGTGCCACGCTCGTGCTCGCGAGCACGGTCGACCCCGGCGCTCCGCTGCTGTCAACGGTGTAGATCGCAACCGTCGCGGGGCCTTCCATCGTCTTCAGGCGCAGATCGACCTGATCCAGGACACCGGACAGCCCCGCAGCGAACGTCTGCGCCAACGCGATTCCGCTCGAACTGAAACCCTGGACCGAAGCCGAACGATGTGCCCGACGTGTCGGTCTGCTGCTGATCGAGCGTCCCGGTGGGGGCCGCGTGCGCGACCGCCGCCGCGAGCAGCGTCAGTGCGGCGAGCGCTCCGACGGCGCATCGCCGCCACGCGCGTCTCGGGCTCGCCGCGTGGGCGGCCGTGGATGTGCATGTGCCTGTCATGATTTGCCTCCGCTGTCGATGTGTGCGCTGCCGTGCCGGCCCAGCGCGGGAACTCTGGTCAACCATCCGCGGCCGCGAGATCTGCCATCACCCCTGAGTGGCGGGATCGTGCTCCCCCGGCCGCGACCGTCCGTGTCGTGCTCGCCTGTGGTTGGGCGGGCGCGGTGTTCATGGCCGCAACGTGGTCCGGACGCCCTTCGCGCCTTGGCCGGCTTGCGGCACTCGTCGCTGCGCTTCCACAACGCCCTCGTGGCGCCGTCAGAGCTCACGACGGCGAGCGGGGCCGGGGCTTGTGGCCCCGGCCCAGCCAGCGGTTACTTGACGAGTTGCGTCGTGAATGACGCGGTGTTGTCGAGCGGGTTGGGATCGTTGATGTCGCTGGAGACGGTGGCGACGTTGTTGATGTTTGACTGTGGTGCGCGTGCGGTGATCTTCAGCGTCACGCCCGAGCTGCTGTCGGCGCCGCTTTGGATGGTCCCGAGGTTGCAGGTGACGTTCCCGGAGGCGCCCTTGCCCGGCTTGGTGCATGTTCCCTGCGACGTGCCGACCGATGTGAGCTGCGTGCCGTAGGGCAGGTGGTCGGTGAGCACGACGTTCGTGGCTGCCTGCGGCCCCTTGTTGCGGACCGTCAGGATGTAGGTCACCTGCGCCCTGGACTTCGCCGTCGCCGGCCCCGCGATACTCAGCGACAGATCAGCCGCCGGCGGAGGCGGCGTGACGTACGTCTTGAACGCCAAATCGACCGGCCCGTTTTCGGTTATCAATCCCTTCACCCATGGTGCCGCATCAAAGCGGTAGTACGGGTCACCAGCCGGATAGGGGTCCCCGGGGAGGCTCCGTGTCCAGACCCCCTCGGTAGCCGAGCGTACGACGATTGCGTACTTCGTCCCGGCGAGAACCATTGCCGGTGACGAGAACGCGGCCTCCACCCACGTTGCGTCGGTCACAGGAGCCACGCTCGTGCTCGCGAGCACGGCCGACCCCGGCGCTCCGGTGCCGTCGACGGTATGGATCTCAACCGTCGCGGGGCCATTCATGTTCCTCAGGTGCAGATCGACCTGATCCAGCAGACCGGACAGCCCCGCCGTGAACGTCTGCGCCCGCGCGAGATCCTGCTGCTCGATCGACCCGAATATAATCCCGTCCGACGTATTGGTCTGCTGTTGATCGAGCGTCCCGGTCGGGGCGGCGTGCGCGACCGCCGCCGCGAGCAGCGCCGTCGCGGCGACCGCTCCGACGGCGCATCGCCGCCACGCGCTCCTCGGCTTCGCCGCGTGGGCGGCCGTGGATGTGCATGTGCCTGTCATGTCTGCCTCCTGCCTGTCGATGTGTACGCTGGCGTGCCGGCCCAGCGCGGGAACTCTGGTCAACCATCCGCGGGCGCGAGATCTGCCACCACCCCTGAGAGGGGGGATCGTGCTCCCCCCGGCCGCGACCGTGCGTGTCGTGCTCGCCTGTGGGTGGGTGGGCGCGGTGTTCATGGCCGCAATGTGGTCCGGACGTCCTGTGGCGCGTGGCGGGCGGTCACGATTTGTGTGTGCGGGCGCCGTCATTACGGCCTGGAGACGGTGAACGTGGGTGACGTCCAGGTCTCGGTGTGTGCCGGGTTGGCCGGGTCGCCGAGTGCCTTGAGGACGGTCAGCACGGCGCGGTAGCTGCCGTCGGGAAGGGTGTGGGTCTTGCTGGCGTTGCGTGTCGTTGCGTCGATTGCCAGCGCGAAGCCGGCGTCGGCGTTCTCGTTGCGGATCGTGGTGTCTTCGCGCAGCGCCTCGTGCCACGACGCCCCGCTCGCCGCGTCGACGACGCTGATCGTGACGCGCCGGGCCTGCTGGGCGAGGTTGACAAACACCCACGGGATGTCGTCGTCGTGCATCGTGAACGTGTCACCGTCGGGCCGGTTGGCCCATTGCGTCGGGCCGATGCGGCGCGCGAGCCACGGGTAGCCGTGGCTGGGCGTGAGCACGCGGCGCGACTCGTAGTCGCCCTTGGCGCCGGCGTAGGGCACGCGGTACGTCGCGCCGGTCGTGGCCGTCAGCACGAGGTAGCCGCCGTACACCGACCCGTCCGCGAGTGATGGATCGGGCGAGACCGTCACCTGGATCGTTGCGCTGCGCCCGGCGGGCACCGATACCAGGCTTGCCGGGGTCCCGCCGGCGACGAACTGGGCTGTGCCGGCGCCGCCGAGCAGCGTCGGCGTGAACGTGCTGCCGGCGGTCGCGACCGCGGGCACGTGCGACAGCGCGTAGGTCACGGGCGCGTTCGCGCTGTTGGCGATCGCCACGGTCCGTGTCACGGGCCGTTCTCGCTCTCGCCGGGCTCGACCTTGCCCGGCGGGCACCAGCGTCCGGCGAGGCGTGCTCACGGCAGCCTCCCCGTCCGTGGTGCGGCCATGGCGCGGCGGCCTACATATGTGCGTGCGGTTGATGATTTCTCACGGGTGGCGGGGGCCGTGGCGGCTGGTTGCTGCCGGACGCAGGCCGGGCCCGGGCTGATCGGCAGCCCGGCCCCGGCCTGATATCGCGACGAGTCCATGGCGCTACTTGACGCGCGTCGCGATCGTCGCCGCGTTGTTGGCGGCGACGGGATCGCTCGTCCCGCTCGTCACGTCGCGGGGTTGAGGATCGTCGTCTTCTTGGCGACGACCTTCACCGTGATCCGATTCGCCGTCTGCGTGCTCGCCCCGAGCGTCCCGAGCCGGCAGATCAGCGTGCCCGTCGCGCCGGGTAGCGGCGAATCGCACGATCCGCCCTGCGCGGGCGTCGCGGACACGAACCTCGCCTGCGCGGGCAGCGAGTCGGTCACGACCACGCCGTGCGCCTTGCGGTCCGGCGTTGGGGACCGTGATCGTGTACGTCAGCTGCTGGGCCTTTCGGACGACTTCCGGCGTCGCGGCGAGGCTCAGCGCGAGATCCGCCGAGGGCACCGGCTGCCAGTCGGGCTCGCCGTCGAACGCGGCGTCGTTTGTGAGCCTGGTCTGGCCTGACCCGTCGGCGTTCATGACATAGATCTCAGTGTTTCCGTCCCGGGTGCTGCTGAACGCGATCTGCTCACCATCAGGCGACCACGCCGGGTCTCCGTCGGATGCCGTGTTGTTTGTGATCCTGGTCTGACCTGACCCGTCCGCATTCATCACGTAGACGGCATTGGCGTCATCGCGGTCGCTGCGGAACGCGATCTTCTGACCATCTGGCGACCACGCCGGCTCGCCATCGAACCGGCCGTTGCTCGTGAGGTTGGTCTGACCTGACCCGTCGGCGTTCATCACGTAGACGTCACCGCTGCCGAGGCCTCCGCTCGCGAACGCGATCTTCTGACCGTCTGGTGACCACGCCGGTTGGCCCGCGAGGTTGCTCGTGAGCCTGGTCTGAGCTGACCCGTCGGCGTTCATCACGTAGATCCCGCCTCCGTCGCGGGGGGACGCGAACGCGATCTTCTGACCATCTGGCGACCACGCCGGCTGCCTCGCGAAGTTGCTCGCGAGCCTGGTCGGAGCTGACCCGTCGGCATTCATCACGTAGATGTGAACGTCACCTTCGCCGACACTGGTGAATGCGATCTTCTGGCCGTCGGGCGACCATGCCGGTTGGAGATCGAACCGGCCGTTGCTCGTCAGGTTGATCTGACCTGACCCGTCGGCATTCATTACGTGGATCTCAGAGATGCCGTCGTTGCTGTCGCTGGTGAACGCGATCTTGCCGTTCGCGCCCGGCACGACCGACTGCGCCGGACCCGCCAGCAGTGCCAGTGCCGCCGCGCTCACGCCCACAACTACGGCGGCCGCGATGCTGCCCCTTCGCACGATCCTGTGCTGTGGTGTCGGTCGACCCGCGATGAGCCCGACGGCCCGCCGCGCGCGTTCAGTGATGCCTTTCATGAGTAGTCCCTTCGATCTAGGCGGTTCGCGTGTGGTGGGTGTTGAGGGCGCTGTTTGCGGCTGCTGGGCGCGTGTACATCGCGATCCCGATCGCGAGGAGGCAGATGCCGTCGATCGCGATCCCGGTCGGTCAGCGCGATCGCGGCCCTGCAGACCGGCTCAGTGGTAGGTGTGACCATGGGGTGAACTCCCGTCGCGTGCTGACGTGGTTCGCCGTCAGTGAGGTAGCTCGGCGTGATGCTGGACACGGTGTCCGGCGGGCTGTCCCGGGCGCCAGGGAGCAGCGTCCTAGGCGGCCGGGAAATTGCTGGCGCGCCTGCACGATGGATGCGACGATCGCCGCATGACGCGCTCCGGAACGCGGATCGGGTGGTTGCTGCTGGCGCTGACCTGCGTGCTGGATGTGGCGGCTGTGACGTTGTCGTGGGGCGCGAACCGGCGTATGAGTTCGCCTCGACGGTCCGGCGGCTGATGAACTGGACCTCGGCGAGGCCGTCCAGGAACCACATGGCTTCGTGCGACATGGTCTCCTCCAGGGGGTTGGTGCTCGACGAGTGTTCTCAGGCTCGACCGCGCCGGCCATCCCACCTTCACTGGGTCTTGCGAGCACCCATGACGGGGCGAAGGACCCCCCAGAACTCTGGGGGTGGCGGACGCGCCGACCGTCCGTCATGCTGGCTGTGCGGGCAGTCAGCTGGCGCGGGGCCTCATCGAGTACGGGCAGGTCGCGCCGACCAGCTTCACCGAGCTCGCGCACGCCGACGTGCCGGCCGCCGGCGTGCATCTCTCGACGGGCGGCGCCGGGGCTTGTGGCCCCGGTGGGGGCGAGGTTCAGTCCAGCGGGTGTGAGTGACATGCGTTGACTTTCGCGGCCCGCGTTGCGGGTGTGATCCGTGCCAGTACGGAATCTGGAGCGTCTGGCTGGGAGGTGAGCCCGTGCCGATGTACGTGCCGATGGGGCGATCGATCCCGGTGTCGTCGCCCTTGATCGTGTGGGCGATCGCGAACCGGTCGCCCGCCGGCCGCCGCCATGGCTGCGACCGGCGCGAGCGCCGGGATGCTGCCTCTGGATGTGAGCGTGCCTGTCATGTTTCTCCCTGATTGACTGGAATTGCTCGCGGACGGACACGTCCGTCGCAGAGCAGCATCTGCCGCTTGGCCTTGGTTGTCGTCACTCGCGAGAGTGATTCGCCTCGCCCGTCGTCACTCGCGGGGATGATTCGCGTCTGCCGTCGGCTTGCGGATGTGGGGAATCGGGCCCTGTTTGAGCCTCGATCGCTGCGGGCGCAGGGCTGGTAGGCGGGACGCGTGTTCCAGGCGCAGGCGCAGCCCGATGCCCAGGGCTATGCCTCGGCGATCGTGAAGCCGATGAAAGCCACGAGAAGTGATGCGCCGACGATCAACGCGCCGAAAGCCAGGGGATTTCGGGGTGTTGTGCCGCCGGCCCGCCACGCGGCGCCGACGGTCGCCGCGGCCAGCACGCCCTGGGTGATCCAGATCGGGCCGTGGACGCCGGCGGCCTCCATCACGACCATCTGGATGAGGGCGGCGGCCGCAAGCGCGACAGCCACTTTGGTCAGCGTTTGGGTCCTTGCGGCAGCCGTTCCAGCATGCGTCTGTGTCATTGTCGTCTCCGTTGAATGCGCGTCGTTTTATGGCCGCAGCGTGATCTGGACGTCTTCGGGCGCGCGGCCGGCGGTCACGATTGCGGTTCCGCGGGCGCCGTCGTAGGCACCGGTGCCGCCGGTGACCGCGTAGGGCGCCTTGGTCGGCTCGCCCTGTACGAGGCCCTCGATGTACAGCGTGCCCTTGGACAGGCGAAACGCGTTGGTGCAGTGGGCGTAGCCCTTGCCGATGTACGTGCAGATGGCGCGGTCGATCCCGGTGTCGTCGCCCTTGATCTTGTGGGCGATCGCGAACCGGTCGCCCGGACGCGGGTTGCGGTGGCTGCCGAAGCCGGCTCCCTTTTGGTCGGTCCCGACGAGGTGCAGCGACGTCGACGCCGGACCTTGCGCGCTCCCGGACGTGGCGAGCAGCGCTGCGGTGACGATGATGGCGAGGCCGGCGCAGAGCGCCAGCGGAGCGCGGTTCATGATCTCTCTCTTTCTGAGTCGTTGCAGGAGTGTGTCTGTGCGTGTGCTGCAGTGCTTGTCGCCGGCCGAGCGATCCGGGCGAGCGTTCGGACGCTGCTCGGCCACTGGCCTTGACAACTTCCAAGGCCGACTTCGGGGCCAACCTAAGGTGCTGTGGTGTGGGCTGTCATCAGTGCCGTCCCTCGAGAATTTCGAGGGTTAGCCCTCATGTCGGGGGCGTGTTGCTGTGGGAGCATCAGCGGGTGGCACGCACCGTCGTCATCGTTGATGACCACGCGGATTTCCGCGCTCAAGCGACCGAACTGCTGCAAGCGGCGGGCTATGAGGTCGTGGGGTCGTGTCCCGACGGGCGGTCAGCGCTGGAGGCGATCACTGCGCTGCGTCCCGACGTGGTGCTGCTGGACGTACAGCTGCCCGACATCGACGGCTTCGGCGTGCTGGCGCAGGTCGACACCCTCTCCAACGCTCCGACCGTCGTGCTGGTCTCTACCCGTGAGGCAGCGGACTACGGCGCCCGCGTCGGTCGCAGCGGCGCCGCGGCATTCATCACCAAGGCGGAGCTCTGCGCCCTGTCGCTGGCCGAGGCGGTCGCCGGGCGATGAGGACCGAGGCGAACGTCGCCCGCGCAACGGCCGAGCGCCCTGACGCCGGCGCGCGCGCTCCCAACGCACGCTCCGAGGCGAGCCCCGACGGTCGTGCGAGGCGCGTAGCCCCGTGGACGCTGGGCTTGATCTGCTCCGCCCTCGTGATCGGAGGGTTCGGCCTCGGCGTCTACATGCCCAATCTCCACAACGGGCTCATCGCCGCGTCGTTCACGGCCGTCGGGCTGTTCGTGGTCGCTCGGCGTCCGGGCAACCGGGAGGCGTGGCTCTTCATCGCCACAGGACTGGCGCACGCGGTGATCTTCTTCTCGCGCCAGTACGGCTTCTTCGCCACGTCGACGGCCGAACGCGCAGACGTCCTGCCCGCCACGACATGGGTGACGTGGCTGGGCGTGTGGCCGCTTGCGCTGGTGATGGTGTTGGCCGGGGTGACCCTCATGTGCTTCCCCGACGGGCGGCTGCCATCGCCGCGCTGGCGGCCGCTGGTAGCCGTGATGGTGGCGGCGGGAGCGCTGCTGGCGATCTGCTCGGCACTGTGGCCCGTCGAGTACGCCGAGAACTCCCTCTCGGTGCCTCATCCGCTGAGCGTGGGCGGCTACGACACGGCGCAACGGCTGTGGAACGCGATCGCTCCACCGACGTACATGCTGATCCAGCTCGCCTGGGTGGCCTGCGTCGTCGTTCGCATGCGGCGCGCCGAAGGCGACGAGGCCCGCCAGCTGCGCTGGTTTGCATACGCCGTGGCCATAGGCGCCGCGGCCATGGCAATGGGCTGGATCTTCTTCGGCTCCGCCGCACCGGGTGTGCTCGCGGTGCCCGTCGTTGCCGTCGCTGCCGGCGTCGCGATCGTCAAATACCGGCTGTACGACATCGACCTGGTCATCAACAAGACGCTGGTCATCGGAGCCATGGCCGCGATCATCACCGCCGGCTACGTTGCCGTCGTCATCGGTTTCGGGCGTCTCGTGGGTCTTGAGCCCGGCCCCAATCCGGTGCTTGCCATCGTCGCCACCGCGATCGTCGCGATCGCCTTCGAGCCCGCGAGGCGCCGCGTGCAGCGGCTGGCTGACCGCCTTGTCTACGGTGACCGTCCAACCCCGTACGAAGCCCTGGCCCGGTTGTCATCGCAGCTCAGCAGCGCCGACCGACATGCTGACCTGTTCAGCGAGCTGGCGTCCACGGTCGCCGACGGCGTAGGTGCTGCCGACGTGACGCTGTGGGTCGGCGCGGACGAGGAGCTCGTGGCAGTGGCATCGTGGCCGCCAAGCGACACGGGGCCGCAACTCGCGACCGCTCCCAAGAACCTTGCTTCGCTGGGAGACGGCGGGCGGACCCACGTCCGCGCGATCGTGCACCAGGGATCGCTGCGCGGCGCCGTCACGCTGAGCAAGCCGCCCGGCGACGTGATGACGGCGTCCGACGACCGGCTTCTGCAAGATCTGGCCGCGCAGGCGGGACTCGTCATCGACAACGTGGGCCTCGGTGTCGAGCTGCAGCACCGCCTGCGCGAGATCTCACTGCAGGCCGCTGAGCTGCAAGCTGCCGGCAAGCGCATCGTCGCCGCCCAATACGAGGCCCGCCGACGCATCGAGCGCGATCTGCACGACGGAGCCCAGCAGCGATTGGTCACTCTCGCCCTGACGCTGCAGTCACTGTCTCAGCGCGTCGCTTCGACCGGTGACGAGACACTCGCCACCAACGTCGAGGATGCTCGGGCCCAGCTCTCCCACGCCCTGGCCGAGCTGCGCGAGATGGCCCGTGGCATCCACCCCGCCATCCTGACCCAAGACGGCCTCGAGGCCGCACTCGGCTTCCTTGCCGAACGCGCCGCGCTTCCCGTGCAGCTCGACGTCTGTCTTCAGCGGCGCCTCGCCCAGGACGCGGAGGCCACCGCCTACTTCGTCGTCAGCGAGGCCCTGACGAACGCCGCCAAGCACTCCGCTGCGACGAGCATCGCAGTGGTCGGACGGCTGCGCGACGGCCGGCTGTGCATCGACGTCACCGACAACGGCCAGGGCGGGGCAGACGGCCACTGGGGAAGCGGCCTGCAAGGCCTGCGCGACCGCCTCGCGACGCTCAACGGACACCTGACGGTGCACAGCCCAATCGGCGGCGGCACCCGGCTCTCGGCGGAGATCCCGTGCGAGTAGTACTGGCAGACGACGCGGTGCTCTTCAGGGAGGGGACGGCCCGCGTCCTGATCGACGCAGGCTTCGAAGTCACCGGCCAAGCGGGAGACGGCGCTGAGCTGCTCGACCTCGTCCGCCGCGACCCTCCCGCCGCGGCGATCATCGACATCCGCATGCCTCCCGGCCATTCCGCCGAAGGCCTCGAGGCGGCCGTCGAGATCCGCCGGATCGCGCCACAGGTCGGGTTGCTGCTGCTCTCACAACATGTGGAGACCCACCACGCCATGCGCCTGATGACCGAGTTCGAGGGTGGTGTCGGCTACCTCCTCAAAGACCGCGTGTCCGACCTCGCCGCGTTCGCCAGCGACGTGCGGCGCGTCGCCAACGGCGACTGCGTCATCGACGCCGAGCTCGTCGCCAGACTCGTCGACAAACAACGCGAAAGCGACCCACTCGCCGAGCTGACCGAACGCGAGCGCACCGTCCTCGCGCTCATGGCCCAGGGCCGTTCGAACAGCGCGCTGTCCACGGAACTGTGCCTCAGCGCCAAGACGATCGAGGCCCACGTCCGCAGCATCTTCATGAAGCTGAACCTCTCCATGGATGCCGCCGATCACCGACGCGTACTCGCCGTCCTCGCATTCCTACGCTCCTGATCCTGATCACGAAGTCAGTTCACAGCGGCGGCATATTTGCCGACACCGTCCTCCGCACGACGCGTCCGCAAGGGAAGGGCGATCGGACGCTGCGCCTGGATCGGGCTCGCATGGTGCGTCGTGGGTCAGCTTGGGTGTGTGCTGTTGCCCATGCCGCTCTCGCGGGCTTTGATCATCGCTTGCGCGCGGGTTGTGACGCGCAGCTTGGTGAAGACGTTGGAGACGTGGTTGCGGACGGTCTTGAGGCTGACGGTGAGCGTGGCGGCGATCTCGCTGTTGGCGTTTCCGCGCGCGATGAGCTCGAGTACTTCATGCTCGCGGGCTGTCAGTTCGGGGAATGGGCGCGGTGCGCCGCCGGCGGATGAGGCGAAGTAGGCCGTCAGCCGTTGGGCGATCGCGGGGCCGAAGATGGCTTCTCCGGCGGCGACGGTGCGCACGGCGCGTAGCACTTCGTCGCGACCTGAGCCTTTGAGCAGGTATCCGCGCGCGCCGGCTCGCATCGCGGCGAAGACGGACTCGTCTTCCTCGAACATCGTGAGGATGAGGACGTGGGTGTGTGGGTGCGCCGCGACGATGCGTCGCGTCGCTTCGACGCCTCCGAGCTGGGGCATGTTGAGGTCCATGAGCACGACGTCGGGATGCGTGTCAAGCGCTTGTGCGACGGCTTCGCGGCCGGTTTGTGCTTCGCCGACGACGGTCAGGTCTTCGGCGCTGTGGATGAGTGCTCGCAGTCCCTCGCGAAACAGCGGGTGGTCATCAGCGATCAGCACGCGCAGGGGTTCGTCTGTCATGGGCCTGCCAGCGGCAGGGTGACGTGAACGTGCGTGCCATGATCGCTGTGGCGACCGATCCTGAAGCTTCCGCCCAGCTCGGTTGCGCGTTCGCGCATCGAGCTGATCCCGACGCCGGGCTGGTAGCTGGTGGTCGTCGCGTCTCCGTCGTCGTGGACGTCGAGCTCGAGGGTCCCGTTGAGGGTCAGGCGCACCCGGCAGGTGCGAGCGTCGGCGTGACGTACGACGTTGGTGATCGCCTCGACAGCGATCCGGAAGGCGGCGACCTCGACGGCGGCGGGCAGTTGCGCGAGATCGTCGGGGCCATCGACGGAGATCCGGGGGCCGCGCTCGTCGCCGTTCATGCGGGCCGCCTGCTCGCGGATCGCTGGGACGAGCCCGAGCTCGTCCAGCGCGGGCGGACGCAGCCCGTAGACGAGCTCGCGCACATCACCGATCGCGGTTTGTGCGGCGTCGCGCAGCGTCGCGAGCATCGCGCTCGCGGCGTCCGGCTGCGTTGCGAGGAGCGCGCGCGTGTTGTCGAGCTGCAACACGACGCCGGCGAGCGTCGGTCCGAGGCCGTCGTGCAGGTCGCGCCGCAGGCGTCGGCGCTCCTCCTCGCGGGCCACGACCAGTCGTTCGCGCGAGCGCTGCAGGTCGTAGGTCAGGCGCGCCGCGTCGACGGCGGGCGCGGCCTGTCGTGCGAGGTCGGCGAGCAGCCGGCGCTCGTCTGCTCGCAGCCGATCGCCCGCTGCGCGGCTTTCGACGACGATCCGCCCGACCGTTTCACCGCGCGAGATCAGCGCAACGCGCTCGTGCTCGCCGCTGGCGCGCTGCCCGCACACCGCGGCCGGCTCAAAGGCGTCACCGTGCGCAAGCTCGATCGCGACGTGCGGTACGCGCAGCGCCTCGGCGACGGCATCGACGATCGTCTGTAGAACGGCGCCCGGCGCGACGTCTGCACCAAGTCGTTGGCCCAGCCGCGACAGTGCCGCGTAGGGGTCGTCGCGGTCGCCGTACATCAGGCGGTTGACGCGCCGCTGCAGCCAGGTGCGCAGCGGATGGGCGGCGACAGCGACAACGCCGGTCGCGATCAGCGTTCCCGCGCGCGAGGCTGAGTCTTTGAGCAGCGCATCGACCGTCAGAACCACGGCGCCGTACAGCGCGACGATCGCTGCCGTCAGCGCGCCGTAGACGAGCGTGCGGTTGATGACGCGATCGATCTCGTACAGGCGGTAGCGCAGGATCGCGATGCCGGCGGCGATCGGCAGGCCGCACAGCACCAGCGGGAAGAGGATGTGCACGACGACCGTCTGTGACCACAGCGCGATCGTGAACGAGCCGACCACTACGAGCACGGCGCCCGCGTAGCCAAACCACTTCAGCTGCTGGCGCTCAACCCCAGCAGATCGCCGCAGGCGCACCACCAGCGACGCGCCGCACGCGAGGAAGCCGACGACAAACAACGCCTGGCCGATGCCGGCCAGCACGTCGGCGAGGGTCGCATCGATCGCGATCGGGTTGCGAGCCGGCGCGAACGCCTCATGCGAGTCGGCACCCAGTGCGAGCCCTGGAACGGCGAGGACGCACCCCGCGACGGTCAGCCAGCCCGCGGCGCGCCAGCGGCGACCCAGCACGCGGCCATCGGGAAACAGCAAGAACACGAACGCCAACACGGCGCCGTGCGCGATCCACGCCCACAGCGCAAACCACGCGCCCCATTCGCCGCCCGGCAGCTCGTGCAGCCCCCAGCTCTCCGCGAACTCCAGCAGCGCGCCCCACACGCCCGACACGCAAAACAGCCAGCCGATCATATGACGGCGATGACGCGCGAGGATCAGCGCGCCGGCGCTCGCCATGCCGATGTCGACGAGCGCGTAGAGCACCGTCTCATACGCCGGCTCGCGCCCCAGCGACAACGTCACAGCCGCCGCATCGAGCACGCACGTCAGCGCCAGCAGCATCCACCCGATCCGCATCCCAGAGCGCGTCATGCGGCGATCGTCGCAGCCACCGCACAGGCGCGCCAGCAATTTCCCGGCCTCCTAGGACGCTGCTCCCTGGCGCCCGGGACAGCCCGCCCGACAGCGTGTCCAGCATCACGCCGAGCCACCTCACTGACCGGCGAACCACGTCACGCACGCGAGAGGAGTTCACGCCATGCTCACACCAACCACCGAGCCGGTCCGCAGGGCCGCGATCGCGCTGATCGCCGGAGCGCTGATCACCGCGATCGGCGGCGCCGCCGCACAGATCGTTCAAGCCTCAAGCAGCGTCTCGCAGGACCTCTGGCGCTACCCCTGGAGCAGCGACGCGTTCGTCCCGATCAGCCTGCTGTGGGCCATCGCGCACGCGCTGGTCATCGCCGGGCTGCTCGGGCTGCGCCGCAGCGCCCTCGCCGGACCAGGCAAAGACGCAACCGTCGGCCTGTCCTTGGCGGTCGCCGGCACCGCGCTGCTGCTCGCGGCGGAGTTCGCGTCGCTGCCGTTCGCAAACCAGCCGGTCGACAACACCGGCCCGGCCATCGTCGGTGCCCTCTTCGGACTGGGCTCGGTCCTGTCGGGCATCGGTCTGCTGATCACCGGCCGCGCAGCACTTCGAGCCGGGCGCTGGGAGGACTGGCGACGCTTTACCCCGCTGATCGCCGGCGCCTGGACGATCGTCCCCCTGACCGCCATCGCCATGACCAACGCACTACCGACCGGCATCGCGATCTACGGCATCTGCCTCCTCGCGATCGGGATCGCGATGTACACGCGCCCAGCAGCCGCAAACAGCGCCCTCAACACCCACCACACGCGAACCGCCTAGCCCCGGCGCCGAAGCGATCAAGGCCCCAAACAGCACGCGGTTCCCCACATCCGCCGAAACGACGGCGGAAGCGACTCATCCCCGCGAGTGACGACGGGGGAAGCAAGTCACCCCCGCGAGTGACGACAACCCAAGGCAAACGGCAGACGCTGCTTGCCACGGCTGGCGCTGCCCGCCAGCAATTTCCATCAAACCGGGAGGCATCATGAAGGCACATGCACATCCACGGCCGCCCACGCGGCGAAGCCGAGACGCGCGTGGCGGCGATGCGCCGTCGGAGCGCTCGCCGCGCTGACGCTGCTCGCCGCGGCGGTCGCGCGCGCGGCCCCCACCGGGACGCTCGATCAGCAACAGACCGAGACGTCGATGAGTGGGGCGTTCTTCGGTGAGTTCGACTTCCGCCTAGCGCAGACGTTCACAGCGGGCTTGTCGGGCAGCCTGGATCAGGTCGATCTGCGACTGAGGTCCATGACCGCCTCCGCTACGGTTGAGATCCGTACCGTCGACAGCACCGGAGAGCCGGGGTCGGACGTACTGGCGAGCACAATCGTGCAACCGGTAGCCGATGAAGCGTGGGTGGAGGTTGCGTTCGAATCACCGCCGACGGTCGTTGCCGGGACGAAGTACGCGATCGTCGTCCACACCGATGCCGGCGGGCGCTGGGTGTACAGCCACAGCGAAAACCCCTATCCGGCTGGTGACGCCTACACCAAGGATTCTGGGCCGTGGCAGCCGGCGGCGCCAACTGGTTTCGTAGGGGATCTCGCCTTCAGGACGTACGTCACGGTCCCGCCGCCGCCGACCGCTGATCTGTCGCTGAGCATCGCCGGGCCCGAGACGGCGAAGTCCAAGGCGCAGGTGACTTACATCCTGACGGTCCGCAACAAGGGGCCGCAGGCGGCCACCAACGTCGTGCTCACCGATCATCTGCCCTACGGCACGCAGTTCACGTCGGTCGGCACCTCACAGGGCAGCTGCACCAAGCCGGGCAAGGGCGGCTCCGGGAAGGTCACCTGCAACCTCGGGACCATCGAAAGCGGTGCCGACAGCAGCTCGGGCGTGACGCTGAAGATCACCGCGCGCGCACCGCAGTCAAACATCAACAACGTCGCCACGGTCTCCAGCGACATCAACGATCCCAACCCGCTCGACAACACCGCGTCATTCACGACGCAACTCGTCAAGTAGGAGCCAAGCGGGGCCGGGGCCACACGCCCCGGCCCCGCTCGTCGCCGGATGGGCTCTGACGGCCGCACGAGGGGGTTGTCCAAGCGCTGCGACGAGTGCCGCAATCCGGTCCTCCCGACGATGAGGCAGTCTCGACGCTCGAGCTCCGCTGTCCGCCATTGTCCTCATCCCGTGTGGCCCCGTCCGAATCAAGATCCCGCAGACGGACGCCGTGCGGGACTGGCCGCCGCTCCGCAATTCCGGACACATCGTGACCGGTTTCGGATGAATCGCGTCGGCATCGGATTCGGTTTTTGACCAAGGACGCCACCCAGCGCAGGCGCCCGGTGCACCACCGTCCGACATGGTTATACTTCTGGTATGAAAACGGCGGTATCGATACCAGATGATCTATTCCGTCGAGCCGACGAGTTGGCCAGCCGGCTCGGGAAGAGTCGTAGCCAGGTGTACCGCGAGGCACTCGCGGACTACGTCGCGCGCCGAGATCCGGGCGCGGTGACCCAGGCGTTGGACGAGGTAGCCGATGAGTTCTTGCCGCAGGACACGGCATTCGTCACGGCGGCCGCCCGCCAGACGCTCGAGCGCAGCGAATGGTGATCGGCCAGGGCGACGTCTGCTGGGCTTCGCTCGATGCGCCCAGCGGATCCGGCCCGGGGTTTCGTCGGCCGGTGACAATCGTGCAGGGCGACAGCTTCAACGCCAGCCGGATCGCCACGACCGTCGTGGTGCCGCTGACGAGCAACCTGCGTCTGGCCGCCGCCCCAGGCAATGTGGTCCTCAGCGCTGAGCGCACCGGCCTGCCGAAGGACTCGGTGGCAAACGTGTCGCAGCTGCTGAGCATCGACCGCGCGCTGTTGACCGATCGCGTCGGTCACCTGACCGCCGGCGATGTTGGGCTCGTGCTCGCCGGCATCGATCTCGTGCTCGGACGCGAGTAGCGCCGGCTCAACGGCCGCCGGGACAGACCTCGCCGCGAGCGATGGTCATCGCGACGAGCGGTACGCCCGGCCGGTACACGAGGTGGGCGTAGGACGGCGCTTCGAGCAGCGCCGCGTCCGCGCGGGCGCCGACGCCGAGGTGCCCCACGTCGGTGCGCCGTAGTGCGCGGGCGCCGCCCAGCGTCGCCGCGGTGAGCGCCTCCTCGACCGTCATCCGCATGTCGCGCACGGCCAGCGCGATGCAGAACGCCATCGACGTCGTGTAGCTCGAGCCGGGGTTGCAGTTCGTCGCGATCGCGACCCGCACGCCGGCGTCGATCGCCCGCCGGGCGTCGGGATAGGGCTGGCGGGTGGAGAAGTCGGTCGCGGGCAGGAACGTCGCGACGGTGTCCGACCCGGCGAGCGCGGCGATGTCGTCGTCGGAGAGGTACGTGCAGTGGTCGGCCGAGGCGGCGCCGAGCTCGACGCCGAGCTGGACGCCCCGGCCGGGGCCGAGCTGGTTGGCGTGGATGCGCGCGATGAGGCCGTGCGCGCGGCCGGCCTCGAGGACCGCGCGTGACTGGTCGGCGTCGAACGCGCCCTGCTCGCAGAACACGTCGATCCAGCGCGCGTGCGGTGCGCACGCGTCGAGCATGGCGCCCGTGACGAGCGCGACGTAGTCGTCGGCCCCGGCCCCGTGCGGGACGACGTGCGCGCCGAGGAACGTCACGTCGTCGGTGAACTCGGCGGCGATCTCGCAGCAGCGCCGCTCGTGCTCGACGTCGAGGCCGTAGCCGGACTTGATCTCGACGTGCGTGATGCCGGCGCGCAGCGCCTCCTGGCGGCGCGCGTGCGTCAGCGCGCGCAGCTGCTCGTTCGTCGCGGCGCGTGTGGCGGCGACCGTCTCGCGGATGCCGCCCGCGGCGTACGGCGCGCCGGCCATGCGCGCGGCGAACTCGTCGCCGCGCTCGCCGGCGAAGACGAGGTGGGTGTGGCTGTCGACGAAGCCCGGGATCACGCAGCGCCCGGCCGCGTCGATGCAGCTGTCGGCGCCGGCGCCCCCGCCCGCCCGCGTCACCGCCGCCACGCGCTCGCCGTCGAACACGATCGCCGCGTCGCGGAGGGTCCCGAGCTCGGGGTCGTTCGTGACGAGCAGGCCGATGTTGTCGATCGCCAGCGTCCGGCTCATGCGTCGAGCACCTCGCGCAGCTCGCGCGCGACGTCGATCGACACGTGCGCGCCGCCGCGCACGATCCAGCGCCCGCCGACCATGACGTCGCGGACGTCGGCGGCGCCGGCGCAGAACACGGTCCCGTCGAGCGGCGGCGTGCCGGCGAGCCGGACGGAGTCCAGCGTGATCGTCGTCAGGTCGGCGAGCGCGCCGGGCGCGATGCGGCCGCCGCCGGCGAGCCCGAGGCTCGCGTAACCGCCCGCCGTCGCGGCGGTCAGCAGCTCCGCCGCCGTGTGACGGCCGCGCTCGCCGGAGGCCAGGCGCTCGTCGAGCTCGACGGCGCGCGCCTCCTCGAGCAGGTCGATCACCGCGTGCGAGTCGCTGCCGAGCGCGAGCCGGGCGCCCGCGTCGGCGAGCGCGCGGGCCGGGCCGATGCCGTCGGCGAGGTCGCGCTCGGTCGTCGGGCACAGGCAGACCGTGGCGCCCGCGGCGCCGAGCAGGGCGATGTCGCCGGGCGCTGGGGTGCGTGGCGTGGATCGCCGTGAAGCGCTCGCTCAGCGCGCCGGCCTCGGCGAGCACGTCGGTCGGCGTCGCGCCGAACTCGCTCGCCGCGAACGCGTTCTCGGCGGGCTGCTCGGAGACGTGGGCGTGCAGCGGCACGCCGCGCGCCGCCGCCCAGTCGGCGACCACCCGCGCCGCGGCCGGATCGACCGCCCGCACGCTGTGGATCGCCGCGCCCGTGTCGTCGTCGCCGAGCTGGGCGACGCGCTCGGCCCATGCCTCGGCGCTCGCGTCGCGAAAGCGCGCGCTGCCGCCGTGCAGGTAGCAGGCGTCGAGCAGGACGATCCGGATGCCGGCCTCGCCGGCGGCGGCGATGACCGCGCGGCCGAGCTCGTTCGGGATCGCCGTACGGCGCGCCGCCCGGCGCGTGGTGCAGGTAGTGAAACTCGCCGACGACGGTGATGCCGGCCAGCGCCATCTCGGCGAACGTCGCGCGCGCGAGCCGGTGCAGGCCGTCGGGGTCGATCGTCTCGGCGAGCGCGATACATCTGCTCGCGCCAGGTCCAGAACGAGCCGGGGCCCTGGGCGCGCCCGCGCAGCGCGCGCTGGAAGGCGTGCGAGTGCGCGTTGGCGAGCCCGGGGATCGTCAGGCCGCTGAGCCGCTCGTCGCCGTCGGCCGGCGCGACGCCTTCCTGCACGCTCGCGATCCGCCCGTCCTCGATCTCGCACGCGCACGCCGGGCGTGCGCCGCGGCGCCGCCGAGCCAGGCGTGCTCGCACCACAGCGCGGTCATGAGCCCACGCGGGCGACGAGCTCGCGCGCCCGCGCCTCGAACGCGGCGCGGTGCTCGCGCTCGAACTGCGCCCAGGTCGTGATCGTCGCGGGGTCGCCGACGCGGTCGAGGAACAGCACGCCGTCGAGGTGGTCGAGCTCGTGCTGGAAGGTGCCTGCGGTCAGCCCGCGCCGCACCTCGTCGTGCTCGATGCCGTGGCGGTCGAGGTAGCGCACGCGGACGTTGACGTGGCGCGCGACGACGCCGCGACGGTCGGGCACCGACAGGCAGCCCTCGTTGATGTCGAAGCGCTCGTCGTCGAGCGGCTCGATCACCGGGTTGACGATCACCGTCAGCGCGATCGGCGGCTTGTAGGGGTAGCGCTCGTTGCGCCCGGCGACCTCGATCACCGCGATCCGCAGCAGCTCGCCGACCTGGTTGGCGGCGAGGCCCGCCCCCGAGGCGCCGCGCATCGTCGCGATCATGTCGTCGATCAGCGCCTGCGTCTCGGGCAACGCGAGCCGGTCGGGCGTCACCTCGTGCGCGCGCTCGCGCAGCACCGCGTCCGGAACGGTGACGATCGCGCGGCGCCGCGCCACGGATTCACTGCCCCTCGCGCATCGGGATCCGCACCCCGCGCTGCTCGGCGACCTCGATCGCGCGCTCGTAGCCGGCGTCGGCGTGGCGCATGACGCCGGTGCCGGGGTCGGCGGTGAGCACGCGCTCGAGCTTCTGCGCGGCGAGCTCCGTCCCATCGGCGACGCACACCATGCCGGCGTGGATCGAGCGGCCGATGCCGACGCCGCCGCCGTGGTGGATCGACACCCACGATGCCCCGCTCGCCGTGTTCACCAGGGCGTTGAGCAGCGGCCAGTCGGCGATCGCGTCGGATTCGTCGGCCATCGATTCGGTCTCGCGGTAGGGCGAGGCGACCGAGCCGGCGTCGAGGTGGTCGCGGCCGATGACGACCGGCGCGCTCAGCTCGCCGCTGGCCACCATCGCGTTGATCCTCAGGCCCAGGCGCGCGCGCTCGCCGTAGCCGAGCCAGCAGATCCGCGCGGGCAGGCCCTGGAAGGCGATCCGCTCGCCGGCGTGGCGGATCCAGCGCGCGAGCGCCTCGTCGTCGGGGAACTCCTCGAGCACCGCGCGGTCGGTCGCTGCGATGTCGGCGGGATCGCCGGACAGCGCGACCCAGCGAAACGGGCCCTTGCCCTCGCAGAACAGCGGGCGCACGTAGGCGGGCACGAAGCCGGGGTAGGCGAACGCGCGCTCGAAGCCGCCCAGCCGCGCCTCGGCACGCAGGCTGTTGCCGTAGTCGAACACCTCGGCGCCGGCGTCGAGGAAGCCGACCATGGCGGCGCAGTGCGCGGCGATCGCTGCGCGCGAGCGGCGCAGGTACTCGTCGGGATCGCTCGCCCGCAGGGCGTCGGCTTCGGCGAGCGTCATGCGCCCCGGCACGTAGCCGACGAGCGGGTCGTGCGCGCTCGTCTGGTCGGTGACGATGTCGGCCTCGAAGCCCGCGCGCAGTAGCGCGGGCAGCGCGTCGGAGGCGTTGGCCTCGACCCCGATGCTCACCGCCCGGCGGGCGTCGCGGGCGGCGATCGCCCGCGCCACCGCGTCGTCGAGATCGTCGGCGCGCTCGTCGAGGTAGCGCGTCGCGATGCGGCGCTCGATGCGTTCGGGGTCGACCTCGATGCACAGCGCGACGCCGCCGTTCATCGTCACCGCCAGCGGCTGCGCGCCGCCCATCCCGCCGAGGCCGGCGGTCAGCGTGATCGTGCCCGCGAGCGAGCCGCCGTGCTTGCGGCGGGCGATCTCCGCGAAGCACTCGTAGGTCCCCTGCACGATGCCCTGGCTGCCGATGTAGATCCACGAGCCCGCGGTCATCTGCCCGTACATCGTCAGCCCGAGCTCCTCGAGACGGCGAAACTCGTCCCACGTCCCCCACTCCGGGACGAGGTTGGAGTTCGCCAGCAGCACCCGTGGCGCCCATTCGTGCGTCCGGAAGACGCCGACCGGCTTGCCGGACTGCACGAGCAGCGTCTCATCGCCCTGCAGCGTGCGCAGCGTGCGCACGATCGCGTCGAAGGCCTCCCAGGAGCGGGCGGCGCGGCCGGTGCCGCCGTAGACGACGAGGTCGTCGGGGCGCTCGGCGACGTCGGGATCGAGGTTGTTGCAGAGCATCCGCAGCGCGGCCTCCTGCGGCCAGCCCCGACAGGAGAGGTCGGTGCCGCGCGCGGCGCGGACGGGTCGCGCGCCGGCGGTCATGCCAGCACCCCGATCTCGTCCTGGACCGCATGCAGCAGCGCGTGGCTGCGTACGAGCTGCTCGGCGGCGGCCAGCTCCGGCGCCAGCCAGCGGTCCGGGCCGGCGCCGTCGACGCCGGCCGCGCGGATCGCCGCGACGGCGGCGGCGGTCCCCGGCGCGGGCTGCAGCGGCGCGCGCAGCTCGATGCCGCGCGCCGCGCAGACGAGCTCGACGGCGAGGATCCGCGCGAGGTTGTCGACGACCGTGCGCAGCTTGCGCGCCGCCGCCCAGCCCATCGAGACGTGGTCCTCCTGCATCGCGCTCGTCGGCAGCGAGCCGACGCTCGCCGGCGCCGCGAGCCGGCGGTTCTCGGAGACCATCGCGGCCTGCGTGTACTGGGCGATCATGAGCCCGGAGTTCACGCCCGCGTCGGGGGCGAGGAACGGCGGCAGGCCGGAGGAGCGCGACGCGTCGAGCAGGCGGTCGGTGCGCCGCTCGGCGATGGCGCCGACCTCGGCGACGGCGATGGCGAGCGCGTCGGCCGCGAAGGCCAGCGGGGCGCCGTGGAAGTTGCCGCACGACTCGACGCGCCCGTCGGGCAGCACCATCGGGTTGTCGATCGCGCTGAGCAGCTCGTTGGCGGCGACGCCGTCGGCGTAGGCGAGCAGGTCGCGCGCGGCGCCGGTGACCATCGGCGCGCAGCGCAGTGAGTAGGCGTCCTGCACGCGGTCGTCGCCGGTGCGATGGCTGGCGACGATCGGCGAGCCGGCGAGCAGCGCGCGGATGTTCTGCGCGCTGGCCTGCTGGCCGGGCTGCGGGCGCAGGGCGACGAGCGCGGCGGCGAACACGCGGTCGGTGCCGAGCAGCGCCTCGATCGACATGGCGGCCGTGATGTCGGTGATCCGCAGCAGGGCGGCGAGGTCGTGGACGGCGAGGACGAGCATGCCGAGCATCCCGTCGGTGCCGTTGATGAGCGCGAGGCCCTCCTTGGCGATGAGCGTCAGCGGCTGGATGCCGTGCTGCTCGAGCGCGTGCGCCGCGGACACGCGCGTCCCCTCCGCCAGCTGCACCTCGCCCTCGCCGAGCAGCGCCAGCGCGCAGTGCGCGAGCGGCGCGAGATCGCCGCTGGCGCCGAGCGAGCCGTGCTCGGGCACGACCGGCGTCAGGCCCGCGTTCAGCAGCGACACGATCCGCTCGGCGACGACCGGACGAGCCCCGGAGAAGCCCATCGACAGCGTCCGGGCGCGCAGCAGCATCATCGCCCGCACGACCTCGCGCTCGACCGGCGGGCCCATCCCCGCAGCGTGCGACCTGATGAGCGCGCGCTGGAGCTCCTCGCGCCGGTCGGCCGGAATCACGAGGTTGGCCAGCGAGCCGAAGCCGGTCGACACGCCGTAGGCGGGCTCGGGCGCGTGCAGCGCCCGCTGCACCGCCGCCGCGCTGACCTCCATCGCCTCGCGCCCGCGCGCGCCGAGCCTCACGGACGCGTCGCCGCGCGCGACGGCGACCACGTCGGGCGCCGCCAGCCCGACGCCGTTGAGCTCCACCGTCGTCATCGTCCGGCCAGCGCAGCCTTCCACTGCTTGCCCCAGCGGCGTGCCGGGCGAACATCGCTGAAGCGGGCGCCCGACCACTTCGAGCGTCGCTCGGAGGCCAGGAAGGCCAAGCGGTAGCGGTTGGCGCCGGCATCGATTCTCACGACCGAGCCGAAGTTGTAGGCCGGGAACTTCACGTTGTCGACGTCGGCCAGCGCGATGTCGAACTCCGGCGCCTGCGCGCCCGTCTCGCGGAAGCTGAGCCGGCCGTCATCGAGCCGCAGCGCTCCCGGCTTCGCGTTGTAGGTGATGACGCCATGCATGAGCCATGCCGGCGTCTCGAGGGTGGTGGTGGCCATGGACGCAGCGTCTCAGATCGGCCGTAACGTTTCCCAGACGCCTCCGCGCGACCGTTGTGCCCCGCATCACTTCAAGAGGAGGCACGCATGAACTTTCAACCGAGGACCACGCACCGGCTCGCCCTGGTTCTCGCGGTGGCGGCTGCCGCGATCGCCGGCTGCGGTGACGACGACGACACCACCACGAACGGGCAGAGCGCAGCAGCGCCAACGGCCGTCAAGGACGCCTGCGACGAGCTCGTCGCGATCGACAACACGCGCATCGACCACGGCAAGGGCTACGAGCAGGCGCTGACGGCGCTCGCCGACCGCTGGAGCGCCCTGGCCGGCAAGACCGACGGCACGACGGCCGCTGCCGCCGAGAAGATCGCGGCGTCGATCCGGTCGGCCGTCGCCTCGAAGAAGACCGGCGAGCTCGAGGGCGCGAACGCCGGCTCCAGCCGTACCGTCCACGGGTGGGCGTACGAGTCGTGCGGGCTTGCGAAGGTCGACGTCGTGGCCAAGGAGTACGCGTTCAGCGGCATCGCGCCGACGCTCGAGGCCGGCGACGTGGCGATCTCCATCCGCAACACCGGCGCCAAGCCGCACAGCCTGGCGCTGGCGAGGGTCAAGGACGGCGTCGACGAGCCGGTCGAGAAGCTGCTCGCTGATCCCGAGAAGCTCTTCGAGCAGATCGAGGTCAAAGGCAGCAGCGACACCGTGGCGCCTGGCACGACCGGGTACACGACAGCGAGTCTGACGCCCGGTCGCTGGCTGCTGGTGGACTCCGAGTTCATGGATCGGGGGCAGTTCGTCGAGACGACCGTGACGCCAGGCTGATACGCCACGGCCACCCGGGGCGCCGGCGGCGAGCGTACCGCCGGCGCTACCAGCTCATGAGCTTCCAGATCTCGGGCAGGCTCATGGCCTCGCCGGCGCCGACATCGGCGAAGATCGCCGCCGCGCGCTTGAGATGCGTCATCGCGAGCTCGCGCTCGCCCGCGGCATTCAGCACGTCTGCGAGGTTGTTCTCGAGCGCGGCCTCGCGATGGCGGTCGCCGTGGACGACGGTCAGCGCGAGCGCGCTCTCGGTGAGCTCACGAGCGCTGTCAAGCTCGCCGGCGTCGCGCCGGGCCAGCGCGAGGTTGTTCAGCGCGGCCGTCTTCGCGAGGTCGTCTCCGATCTCGCTCGCGAGCGCGACGCTGCGCTCGAGGTGGGCGCCGGCACGCACGAGATCGCCGGCGCCGCGCGCCAGCACGCCGAGCAGGTTGTGCGCCTGGGCCTCGACACCGGCGTCGGCGGCCACTTGCGCCAGGGCGACCGCTTCGGCCGCGAGCACTGCCGCACGCTCAGGTCGGCCGGCGTGGTTCAGCGTGTGGCCGAGGTCGGTCTGGATGGTCGCTCGCAGCCCGGCGCCTTCGCCGTCCGCAGCGTGAAGAGCGCCGGCGAGATGTCGCTCGGCGCGCTCCCAGTCGCCGCGGCGGCGATGCACGTTGCCCTGCTTGTGCTCGAGTCGCGCCACCACCTCGGCCTCCCGCGCGAGCGCTGTTGCCGTCGCGTAGGCGGTAAGCGCGCCGGCGTAGTCACCGGTGAGCGTGCGCAGGTCGCCGATGCGCTCGTGCGCGCCGGCGCCATCGGGATCGCCGAGGGCAAGCGCGGCGCTCAGGTGGGTCAGCGCGTCGGCGTACGCGTGCAGCGTTGCCGCATGCTCGGCCGCGAGGCGGTACTGCACGGCCGCCGCGGTGTCGTCGCCGGCGAGGCGCAGGTGGATGGCGGCGAGCGTCGCCCGCTCGCCCGCTCGCGGGCTGCGTGAGAACGCCGCCGCGACGCGCCGGTGCAGCAGCCGCCGGCGGGCCGCGCTCGTCTCGGCGTAGACGAGCGCGCGCAGCTTCTGATGGGAGAAGTCGTAGCTCAGATCGGGCCCGCCGGCCTCGCGCACGATGTCGCCTGCGAGCAGTTCCTCGAGCGCGCCGACGAGCTCCTCCTCGCCGCGTCCGCTGGCCTCGCGGACCGTCGCGAGATCGAACGAGCGGCCGATCGCCGCCGCGGCGCCGAGCACCTGCCGGGACACGGCGCTCAGCATGGCCAGCCGGGCGCGGAGGAACTCCTGCATGTCCGGCGGCAGCGAGACGTCGTCCGGCGCGCCGTCGTCGAGGTCCGCGACGGCGAGGTACTGCACGACGAACAGCGGCAGGCCCTCGCTCTCGCGCAGCAGTCGCTGCTCGAGGCCCGCCGTCGCGGCCTGCGGCTTCGCCGCCTGCACGAGCCTGGCCACATCCGCCTCGCCGAGCCGGGCCGGCCTGACGATTGTCGCGCTGGCGTCGCGCACGGCTGCAGCGGCGACGCGGCGCAGGCGATGCTCGGCCGGCAGCGCCTCGCTGCGCCAGGTGACGACGAGCAGCATGGGGCGCGCCGCCAGACGGCGGGCGAGGTAGGAGATCGCGTCGATCGTCGCTTCATCGGCGCTGTGCACGTCGTCGAGGAACACGATTCCCGGAACCGGCCCGTCGCAGGCCGCCGCGAGCACCGCGACAACGGCCTCCAGCAGGCGCACGCGCGCCCCGGGACCGTCGAGCGGCTGCGCTGCGGGCAGGTCCGCCCGCCGCCCGGAGAGCTCCGGCAGCAGCAGCGCCGCATCGGCCACGCGCTGTGGCGCGATCGCAGCCGGCCAGCCGGTGTCGTCGCGTCGCAGCGCAGCGCGCAGCAGTTCGACGATCGGGCCATAGGGAAGCCCGGCCTCGTCGTCGTGGCAGCGCGTTGCGAGCACGACCGCACCCGATGCCGCGCGCGCGGCGCGCGAACTCCTCGAAGAGGCGGGTCTTGCCGATTCCCGCCTCGCCCTCGATGACCGCGAGGCACCCGTCGTGCGCGGCCGCGGCGTGCGCGCCGGCGAGGGCGGCGAGCTCCGCGTCGCGGCCGACCAGCGGCAGCGGCGCGCCGGTGCCCGCCGGGCGTGGCGTCGCGACCGGCGTGGCTGCGGCGAGGGAGGGCGCTGTCAGGCGCCCGTCGTTGACCTGTTCGTAGAGGTCGCTCGTCTCCTGCAGCGGGGCGACGCCGAGCTCGCGGCTGAGCGTGCGCACGCATGCCCGGTACTGCTCCAGCGCCGCGGCCCGGTCGCCGGTGAGCGCGTACAGGCGGATCAGCTCGCGGTGCGCCGGCTCGTGCAGCGGGTCGACGGCGAGCCAGCGACGGGCGTGGACGAGCGCCCGCTCGTGGTCGCCGGCGGCGGCGAGTGCACCGACGAGGCGTCGCAGCGCCGACGCCAGCTCGCGGCTGAGCGCGTCCGCCTGCGCGCTCTGCCACACGTCGAACTCGACGCTGTCGCGCAGCCCGAAGCCCTCCAGGAAGTCCCCGCCGAACAGCGCGACAGCCGCGCCGAGGTCGTCCACCCGGGCGCCCTCGGCAGCCAGCGCGCGGAAGCGGTCGACGTCGATCGCCAGCTGCCGGCCGCGGCGCAACGCCACGCTGTCGCCGGCGGTGATCACGCACTCCGCTCCGAGCGCGCCGCGCAGCGCCGAGAGCGTCCGACGCAGGGCGCCGCGCGCATGGCTGGCGTCGTGCTCGGGCCAGAGGAGATCGCACAAGGCGTCGCGCGAGCGTGGGCGCTCGCAGAGCGCGAGGTGGGCGAGCAGCGCCAGCCCCTTGCGCGTGTCCATGACGACTCGTGTGCCGTTGCGGGAGATCGACGGGGCGCCGAGCAGGGTGATCTGCACGGTCATGGTTCGGACGGTAACGCTTGCATCCACCGTGACAGCGGCGACAATCGACCGCAAATGCAGGTCCCCACCCCGCGCAGAGCGATCGCGGCGGCCGGCATCGCCTGCGCGTTGACGGCCGCGTGCGCGGTCGCTGGGCTCGTGCTCGCGATCATGGAACCCGGCGCCGCGGCCGAAGGCGACGCCGTCAGCGGCGTGCCCGTCGCCGTGCTCGAGGCGCTGGTGTTGACGACGCTTGGAGTGCTCGGCGCCGTCGTCGCGTCGCGTCAGCCTCGCAACGCGGTGGGCTGGCTGCTCACGCTGATCGCGCTGGCGCTCGGGTGCCTGGCGCTCAGCGCCCACGTCCATCAGTACGTGGTCGCGACCACCGGCGAGGCCGAGGGGATCGCCACATGGGCCGCATGGGTCAACGGCTGGGTGTGGATCCCGGCGATCGCGACCGCGTTCACGATCTTCCCGCTGCTGTATCCGACCGGCGCTCCGCTCTCACCACGGTGGCGGTGGCTCGTGTGGACGGCGGCCATCGCGCAGGTCGTCACCTTCGTGGGCTCGGCATTCGTCGAGGGCCCGCTCGACAGCTTTCCCGACGTGATCAACCCGGTCGGCGTCGGGGGCGCGGCGTTCAGCGCTCTCGGCGCCGTCGGCTTCCTCGTCCTCGTGGCGACTGCCCTCGCTTCGATCGCGTCGCTCGTCGTCCGCTACCGCCGTGCCGGCGGCACCGAGCGCCAGCAGATCAAGTGGGTCGCCGCCGCCGCGGCGCTGGTCCCGATCGCGTTCTCGGGGGCCGGGCTGGAGGGCGACGCTGGATACCCGCTCCTGCTCGTGGTGCTCCTGCTCATCGGGACCGCGGTTGCGGTCGCGATGTTGCGCTACCGCCTGTACGACATCGACGTCGTCATCAACCGCGCGCTCGTCTACGCCGCGCTGACCGCCACGCTCGCGGTCACCTACATCGTGGCGGTCCTGCTCCTGCAGCTCGTGCTGCGCGGGGTGACGGCCGACAGCGGCCTGGCCATCGCGGTCTCCACGCTCGCGGTGGCGGCGCTCTTTCAGCCCGCGCGCCGGCGCATCCAGGCAACCGTCGACCGCCGCTTCTATCGCCGCAAGTACGACGCCGCGCGCACGCTCGAGCGCTTCGGCGCCCGCCTGCGCGACGAGATCGACCTCGACACGCTGGGCAGCGAGCTGCGCGGCGTCGTGGCGGAGACGATGCAGCCGATCCACGTGTCGTTGTGGCTGCGGCCGCCGCCCCCGCAATGACCCGTAACGCGTTCCGGACGCCCCGGCCGTAGAACCGGTGCCGCGATGATCGCGCCGACCCGAACGCTGCTGCGCAGGCTGTCGCGGCGACGCCATGCCGAGAACGACGACGACGCCGCCGCCGCCGAGCCACCTGAGCTGCTCCTGGAGCAGGCCGCGGTCGATCTGGCCGCCGACGACCCGCTCCTGGATGTCTTCGTGCGCGCCGAGGCGACCGTCGACATCGAGGCGCTCCAGCTCGACTCCCCGGGCCTGCGCGAGCTCAAGGCCGCCGGGGTGAAGCTCGCCGTGCCGCTGGTGAGTCAGGGCGAGCTGATCGGCGTCCTGAACCTCGGCGCCCGCCGGTCCGAGCAGGACTACTCATCGGATGACCGCAGGCTGCTCGAGAACCTCGCGGCGCAGGCGGCGCCGGCGCTGCGAGTCGGCCAGCTCGTGCGCGAGCAGCGCTTCCAGGCGGCCGGTCGCGAGCGCCTCGCGCAGGAGCTCGAGGTCGCGCGGCTCATCCAGCAGAACTTCCTGCCCAAGGAGCTGCCGGTGCTCGCCGGCTGGCGGATCGCCGCGTACTACCGGCCGGCGCGCGAGGTCGGCGGCGACTTCTACGACGTCATCGCGCTCGACGACGGGCGCGTCGGCTTCGTCGTCGGTGACGTCACCGACAAGGGCGTGCCGGCCGCGCTCGTGATGTCGGCGACACGCGCGGTCCTGCGCGCGTTCGCGACGCGCCTCGCCCAGCCCGGCGAGGTGCTCGAGCGCGTCAACGAGCACCTGTGCCCGGACATGCCCGCGAAGATGTTCGTCACCTGCCTGTACGGGGTGCTCGATCCCGAGTCCGGCCTGTTGCGCTTCGCCAACGCCGGCCACGACGTCCCGTACGTCAAGACCGCTGACGGCGTCGTCGAGCTGCGTGCCCGCGGCATGCCGCTCGGGCTCATGACGGGCATGCAGTACGAGGAGCGAGAGATGGTGCTGGCTGCCGGCGACACCGTCCTGCTGCATTCGGACGGCATCGTCGAATCGCATGCTCCCGACCGCGAGATGTATGGCTTCCCGCGCTTGAAGCACGCCGTCGGGCAGAGCGCGGGCGGGCAGCCGCTCATCGACTTCGTGCTCGCCGAGCTCGCGCGGTTCGTGGGCGAGGGCGCCGAGCAGGAGGACGACATCACGATGCTGACGCTCGAGCGCGACGCCGGTACGCCCCCGCTGCGCGTGGCCGAGCCCGGCCTGGAGGTCCTGGCGCAGTTCGACCTGCCGAGCGAGCCGGGCACCGAGCAGGAGGCGATCGAGCGCGTTGCCGGCGTGGTGGCGCCGCTCGGGCTGCCGGCGTCACGGCTGGAGCGGCTGAAGACGGCGGTGGGAGAGGCGGTCATGAACGCCATCGAGCACGGCAACCAGGGCATTCCCGCGAGCCGCGTCGCGGTCCGCGTTCAGCGCTCGGGCGGGCGCCTCGCCGTGCAGGTGACAGATCAGGGACTGGGCCGTGAGCTGCTGCGTACGGACGCGCCAGATCTGGAGGCGAAGCTCGACGGCCGCCAGACGCCCCGCGGCTGGGGTCTGTTCCTGATCGAGAAGATGGTGGACGAGACACGCGTCATCCGCGACGCGCGCGGCCACACGCTCGAGCTCGTGATGCACGTGAAGGGGCCAACTGATGACGACGCGTGACCTGCAGGTGACCGTGCGCGAGCGCAACGGCGCCGCCGTGCTCGAGCTGCACGGCGACATCGACCTGGCGGCAGAGCAGACGCTCACTCGCGCGTACGCCGAGGCGGCGCGCGACGGGACGCGGCACGTGATCCTCAACTTCCGCCACGTCGGCTACATGAACAGCAGCGGCATCGCGCTCATCGTCGGCCTGCTCACGCAGGCCCGAGCCCACGGGGTGCACGTCGGCGCCTGTGGGCTGTCGGAGCACTACCGCGAGATCTTCGACGTGACGCGGCTGTCGGAGTTCATCGAGATCTCCGATAGCGAGGACAGTGCCGCGCGCGACATCGGCGGCGAGGTTCGATGAGCATCTCCACGACCGCGGCCGCGCGGGAGGCTGCCCCCGACGTGTTCGTCATCGACATCGGCGGCGACGTAACGGCCGCCAGCGAGGCCGTTCTCGTTGCCGCGTACACGACGGCCGCAGAACGCGGAGCGCACGCGACGATCCTGAACTTCCTCGCTCTGGATTACATGAACTCGGGCGGCATCGGCCTCCTGGTGATGCTGCTCGTGCGGGCGCGGCGCGAGAATCGACGGGTCCTCGCCTTCGGGCTGGCGGAGCACTACCGCGAGATCTTCGAGCTCACGCGACTCGACGAGGCGATCTCCATCCACGCTACGCAGGACGACGCCGTGCAGGCTGCTCTGCGGTCATAGATCCAGGCCCGGTCGAACACCCGCATTCCGGTGTAGTGTCGGTCCTCCGGCATTTATCGAGGGAGGTCCTCTTGCTGTTCCTGATGAGCTGGGAGTTCATCGACACCTCGGAGGCGGGCGAAAAGCAGTCGCTCGCGACGTTCGGCCGCTGGCAGCCGCCCGAGGGCACCGACTTCCAGGCGTTCTACGGGTTCGCCGACAACAGCGGCGGCTTCGCCATCATCGAGGCCGACACCGCGGCTGCGCTCGCGACGGCCAGCGCGCCGTTCCTGCCGTGGCTGAAGTTCACCGCGAAGCCGATCCTGCCGATCGAGGAATCGGCCGCGATCTCGGCCGCGGGCATCGAGTTCCGCGAGGCGGGGGCCAACTCGTAGCGACGCTTTCACCTTTGCCCCGGCGGCGGGCGCGCCGGGGTAGAGTCGGCTCAACGGGGCCGCCAAAGCAATCGGCATCGCCGAGAAGCGAGAGTTTCATGAGCACGACAGACGCTTCGCAAGCCCACGTGCCCGCCGGTGAGGGGGAGCGACTCTCGTTCATGGGGATGGACCTGATCTGGAAGATCACCTCGAAGATGAGCGGCGGTTCGCTGTGCTCGTTCATCCAGGTGGCTCCGCCCGGTACGGGTGTACCGCTGCACGTTCACCACAACGACGACGAGTTCTTCTTCCTCTTGGAGGGCTCGCTGCGCATGCTCGTCGGCGAGGAAGCGTTCACGATGGAGGTCGGAGACACCGTGCTGCTGCCGAAGGGCAAGGCGCACGCCTTCCTGGCCACGGGCGACATGCCGGCGCACGTGCTCATGACGCTGTCGCTCTCCGCCGGCAGCGATTACGAATCGATGTTCGCAGGGCTCGTAGGCGTGGCACCGACGGATCTCGAACGCATCCTGGGCGTCTGCGCCGCCAACAACGTCGAGTTCATCACGCCGCCGGTCATGCCCTGACCGCGCAGCCAGTCTGCTCGTCGTAGCGCGCGCTCGATCGCGGTGGCGGGCCCGAACGCCACGCAGCGGCGTTCGGGCTCAGCCGGCCCTCCGGCGCCTAATGGATGATCGAGATCCGTCCCTTGTGGGCTCCGTGGGCTCCGGCGGTCTCCTGCACCGGCGGTGGGGTGCCCGGGATGAACGGCGCGTTCGTGGCGTACGCCGGCGGGCGCGCCATGAGACGGGTCACGCCGTGTCCGACGACGCCGTCGGCGGGCCTCGACGCGAGCGGTGCCGCCGGCGCGGCATACGTCGGCGCGGGTTGGGATACGCGGACGGGGGTGCTTCCGACAGCGGTGACTGGCATACCTGCTCCTTTGGTGCGGCGGCGACTGCGGACAGTTGACGAGCGCGGCGCGCGCATATAGGGGGCGGGCTATGCCAGCGAAGCCTGCCACCTCGTCGGCGCGAAACTACTCCGGTCGGCCGCCGCAAGCAATGCCAACGTGCGAGATTCCTCTGCCGCGCCCGGCGGCCTCTCGCCTACGCGCCGCGCGCCGCCCGCTCCGCCTCGCGCTCCAGCGCGTCGCCCGGATCGGACACCCGCATCTCCCCCGTCACCGGCGCGCCGCGCTGCTGCACGACATGCGTCAGCTCATGGGCCAGCAGCTCGCGTCCGGCAGACGACTGCGGCCGGTACTCGCCCTGCGCGAAGAAGATGTCCGAGCCGGTCGTGAAGGCGCGCGCCTGCACGGACCGCGCCAGCGAGTCCGACAGGCCGTCGGTGTGCACGCGCACGTCGGCGAAGCCGTCACCCAGCTTGCCGCCGATCTGCTCGGCGAGATCGGGGGCCAGCGGCGTGCCCCGGCCGCGGACAGAGTTGATCTGGGACGTCACGTCCGGATGGACGCGGCCGCCCTCCATGATGCCGCCGCCGCTGCGCTGCAATGGTCCACCGAACGCCATGGCTAGTGCTCCGTCTCGTGACAGACGCCCGTAACGCCGGGATGCCGGCGCCGGCTGGCAAGGACGCAGGACCGAAGGTGGCCCTCTGGGCCATCGAGTGTCCGAGGACGCCGCCAGACGGTGATCGGCGCCCGGCGTTTCGGGTGCACTGTTACGAGACGGAGCACTAGCTCACCTTCCGGTAGGTGGGGGCGCTGCCCGAACCCACCAGGCTCTTGATCTCGGTCGGCTTGTCGGCGGGGAAGTGCTTCACCGTGCCGGAGGCCGAGCTGCACGCCGCGCCTGCCTGCACAACGGCGACCTCCGCGTCATCCGGACTCCACGCCACATCACACCCCGCTACGTCAGACGATTTCGCGTCCTCGAGCTGGAGGTCGCCTGCGTCGCCGAGGTACACCTCAAAGCCGTCGGTCTTCAGGTTCGACACCGCCGCGACCTTCGAGCCATCCGATGAGAAGGCCGCCGTCAGCACACCCTTGCCGGCCGTCTTGACGTTCGTCGCCGTCCTCCCATTCCAGAGCTCGGGCGACGTCGTGTTCGCCTTCTCGGTCTCGTACATGCGCACGCCGAAGATCGCCGGGTTGTCGGCGCGATGCCCGGGCACGAGCACAGCGAGACCGTCCGGGCGCCAGGAGATGCGGCCGTCGAGATCCCAGCCGTCGTCGGGCAGGCACAGCGCATCGAACGGGTCCGGGCCGACCGTTCCGAAGCACACGTCGCCGTCCCCCTCCTCGCGGCGGATCACGGCGACCGTCGTGCCGTTGGGCGCGAACGCGGGATGCTCGAACGTGTCGGGGCCGCCGTACAGCGTCCGCGGCTTGTCGGAGGACGCCGTCCCGGACACCTTGATCTTGGTCCCCTCGCGGTAGACGACCTCCTGCCCATCGGGCCGGTAGTCGAGCTCGCTCGCCGCGCCGCCGCCGATCGGGTACAGGCCCAGCGGCTTCGGCGGTGTGGCGGATGCGTCGAACGTGCGTACCTTGCTGCCGATCTGCACCGCCACGGTGGGCGGACCGCCGGACGCGATCACCTTCACGGCCGTGCCCCGCTTCGTCTTCTTGCCGACCGCCGGCTCGACCCGGATCACCGTGTTCTCCGGCAGCTTGCTGAGCGTGCGGCTGATCGTCGCCTTCAGCCCAAGGTCGTTGAGCAGCTTTACATAGGCGTTGAGCTTCTTGTCCTTGAATGCCGGGACCGTGATGCTCGCGGCGGCGCCGCCGCCACCGCCTGCGCCGCCGGCGCCGCCGGCGCCGCCCGCCGCCGCTCCGCCCTTGGCGGCCGCCTTCTTCTTCGGCTTGGGCTTCGGCTTCTCGAGGAACACGCGCACCGCGGTGCCGCGAGCGACGCTCAGGTCCTCGGCCGGGATCTGGCTGCGCACGACGAAGTTGTCCGCCGCGTCGTCGGGCCGGGTCTCCCCCAGCACCAGGTCGAACGTGCGCAGGCGCTTGTCGGCCTCCACGCGCGTCAGCCCCTTCAGGCGCGGCACCTCGACCTTCCCGCTGCCCACGGCCACGATGACGCTGACCGACGAGCCCTTCTCGAGCTTGACGCCGGCCGCCGGCGACTGCTCGATGACGCTGCCCGCCGGCGCGGAGTCAGGCCGTTTGCCGACCGGCTGGCTGAGCACGAGGTCGGCGTCGCGCAGGCGCTTCTCGACCGTGAACGTGTCCTTGGCGCCGACGAGCTGGGGCACCTTGACCTCCTTGGGCAGCAGGAGGTAGATCGCGACGCCGATGAGCGCGAGCAGCAGCAGTAGGCCGAGGAACCACAGCGGGATGATCGGTTTCTGGCGAAAGACGACCTGGCGGGCGGTCAGCGGACCGGCGGTCTCCCCCGCGCCGCGCAGGCGCTGGAGCATCGCCATGTCCGGCTTGAACATCTTCGTCAGCTGCTGGATCTTCGTCTTCAGGATCTGCGCCGGGTTGGGCACCCGCGGCTTCTGCACCGTCACGCCACCCGGGCCGAGCTTCACGCCGCGCGCGAGCTGTCCCGCCTGCTGCTTGCCCTTCTCCTTGCCCGCCGCGGCGAGCTTGTCCTTGGCGCTGAGCGCGTCCTCGTCGATCTCCGGCGGCGTGTCGACCGCGTCGACCCCGACGCGATGCTCCTTCGTGCGCCCGACCGGCAGCGGGATGCGCGGACGCAGCGTCAGCACGTCGACGCCGACGCTGCCGGGCTGCATGGTCAGCGAGCCGGCGCGGAACTTCGTGCGCAGGCGGCCGCTGTCGTCGAGCGCCTCCAGCCACAGCGTCTGCTCGGCGTTGCCGTCGTTGCGCACGGCGGTGCGGTAGCGCGCCTTCAGCCGCCCGCCGTTGACGACCGGCACGACCTCCACCGACCAGGACGAAAACGGCTTGACCTCGAACTGCGCGACCGCGCGCGCGGCGACGGTCGCCGTCGTGCGCGACATCGCGACGAGCTCGAACGTCCAGATTCCCGCCGTCGAGCGGTAGTTGCGCGGCGGGGTGATGTCGATGCGCACCGTCGCGTCGCTCTCGCCGCGGCCAGAGCCGAGCGGGACGAGGAAGGCGGTCGGCGGCGAGACGATGCTCCAGCCGTCGGGCAGGCCGAGCACCGCGAGCTCGTAGTTGTCGACGAGGCGGCTCTCGTTGCGGATCGTCGCGGCGTAGGCGAGCGTGCCGCCGGCCTCGACGGCAGGAACGCCGGCGACGCCGATGGTCAGCGCCTCGGGCGTCATGACGATCGACGCGTCGCCGCTGGGCGGCGGGACCTGGGCCAGCCCGGCGATCGCGGTGGCGGGCGCGGGCGGTGGGGGCGGCGGCGGAGGCGGGGGTGGCGGCGGCGGGGGTGGCGGGGCGAACTGCGACGGGATGAGGCCGCCGTCGTCCTGCTCGGCGGGCGGCGCCATGAACGTCTCGGTGTGCTCGTCGGGTCGCGCGTACTGCGGCGCGGGCGGGGCCGGGCGGGGGCTCGGCCGGCGCGGCGGGCGGAGCCGGTTCGACGGCCGCGGCGGGCGGCGATTCGGGCATCGCGGGCGGCGATGGGGCGGCGGCCTCAGGCTGCGGCGGCGCCTGCTCCGCCGTGGCGGCCTGCTCGAGCGCCGTGGTCTGCTCCACGTCGGGCGCGGGGGCCGGGATCGCGGCCGCCGCGCCGTGGGCGGCCCGGCCGAACGGCCGGCGGCGCGGCTTCTTCTCGGCCTTGGGCTTCGGCTCCGGCGCGGCGGTCGGCCCGAGCTCCGGCTCGACCGGCGCCTGCGGCTGCGGGGCGGCCGCCTGCTCCGGCTCGGTCGGGGGCTCGACGAAGGCTGCCGGCTGCTCCGGCTCCGCGTGGTCCTGCGGCGCTGCCGTGGACTCCGGCTGCGCGGCAGGCTCGGCCTCGACGGCCGGCTCGGTCTCCGCGCTCGGCTCGGGCTGGCGCGGCTTGCGCGGCTGGCGCGCGGCCCGGCCGAACGACCGCCGGCGCGGCTTCGGCTCCGCATCCGGCGGGCTTCCGGCGGTCTGCTCAGGCTCGGGCTCCTCCGCCGGCGGCGCGGGCTCGGGCTCGGTCTCCGGCTGACGGCGGCCGGTCGGACGGCAGCTGGCGCACCCGGATGACGCCGATCGGGCGATCGAGATCCTCGGGCTCCTCCGCGGCGGAGGGGGGCATCAGATCCTCTTCGTCGGCCGACGATGCCGGCGGCGCCGCGTCGGCCGCCGGCGCCTCGAAGTCCTCCTGCTCGTCCGCCTCGCGCTCGGCCAGCCGCTCGCCCTCGGCGCGCGCCTCGGGCGCGCGCTCCGCCGAGATCGTCCCCTCCGACGACGAGCCGTCGTCGCTCTCCAGATGCCGGGCGTCGGCCTCGCTCGTCCCGGCCTGCACCGCGGCGATGTGCATCGTCGGAGCCCAGCTGAGGTACTCGCCGCAGCGCTCGCAGAAGTCGCGGCCGCGCTCGTTGCGCACGCCGCAGTTGCGACACGGTGCCTGAAGGCCGTCGTCGCTCACGCGGCGTCGCCTCCGTCGTCGTCATCGACCGGCCCGGGGCCGCGGCCAGGACTGGGACCCGGGCCGAACGGCGGGCGCAGCTCCTCCGGCGTGACGTTCGGCTCCTCGGCCGACGACGCGCGTGGCACCTCGGGCAGCGTGCGCACCTTGTCGCCGCGCTTGACGCGCAGCTTGTAGTGCGCGTGGACCGGCTTCCAGCGCTCGATCGTGCGCGCGACGGCCATCTGCATCTCCGGCGGCAGCGACTGGTCGCACATGACCTCAAATGATGCGGCCGACGCCGGCGGCGGCGCGTCGGTGGCGCTCTCGGCCACGACGACGCCGCCGTGGTCGTTGATGCGGATCGAGATCGCGGGGAAGAACAGGCTCAGCGCGAGCTCCAGGCCGGCGCGCGTGCCGCGCAGGCGACCGAGCTCGCCGGCCCGGCGCACGGCCTCGCGGCGCTGGTCGGGCGGCAGGCTCTCGACCTCGTCGACGCCGAGCCAGCTCGCCAGCCCCTCGAGCGCGTGCTCGGGCGCGAGGTCGGCATCGAAGTGCGCCGGCAGCGAGTCGAGCGTCGCGACGATCGGGTCGAGCACCTCCTCCAGCGCGTGCAGGAAGCGCATCGCGAACGGGGGCGGCTGATCGCGCGTCGCGTCGCGGTTGCGGCGGTAGATGTCGGGCACGCCGTCGCGCAGGTGCCGGCGCACGGAGACCGTCTCCGGCGCGTCGGAGAGCAGCGGGCGGTCGGGGCCCGATCCGTTGACGGTTATCTCGTAGGCGGTGGCCATAGGCCGTTCAGGTACCGCGCATGGTGGCCTTCACGATATGGGTGCCGGAGGCGATTGTCTCATCGGGTTCGAGCACGATGTGCGATCCGGCGGGCTCGGGGGCCTGGCGGCCGGTCACGAGATCGGCGCGGTAGATGCGCAGCAGGCGCACGTACTCGACGCCGGCGATCCCATGCACGACGCCGTAGAGCTCGCCCTGGTTGAGCGTGCGGCCGAACTCCCAGCCCGTGCCGAGCTCGCCCGGCCGGCCGCCGACGAGCGGGTTGAGGAAGCGGTACAGCTCGCGCAGGGTCTCCTCGCGGATGCGCACGATGTCGGCCAGCGGCTCGGTCTGCAGCTCCACGACGACGCTCACGCCGCGCAGGCGCACCGGCGCGACCTGCAGCGTCGCGCCGAGCAGGCGGCGCTCGTCGAGGTGCTTGGCGACCTCGTCGAGCAGCAGCCGCGGCGGCTGCAACTCGTCGAACTCCAGGCGCCGGTCGGCGGGATGCACGTGCGGCAGGATCCGCACCGAGACGGCGCTCGCCTCGTCGGGCGGGACGCAGACCGCGCGCGCGACGCGCGGCGACGCCTCGCGGGCGAGGTGCTCGAAGTCCTCCGCCGTGACGGCGCGGTGGCGCGCGCGCAGCTCCATCGCGCCGCGCTGGCGCACGCTCTGCAGCCCCTCGGGGTCGACGCCGCCGCGCGCCGACGCCGGGTTGGAGACCGAGGAGATCCCGGGCGGTCCGCTCTTGAGCACCGACAGCGCGCCCGCCGCGACGTTGCCGCGCAGGCCCCCGCCGAAGCGGTAGCGCGACATGCGCAGCTGGGCGCCCTTCGCCGGCACCGCGCCGTAGAAGCGCCAGTCGCCGTCGGCCTGGCGGACGGCCGGCGCGAGCTCGATCGTGCCGGTCGCCGCGTCACAGACGTAGATGCGGTCGCCGGGCCCGCCGTCGACGAAGGACTCCTGGGCGTGCCAGCGATCCCACGTCCCGCCGCTGTCGGGCTCGCGCACCTCGAGCCACTCGTCGTCGGACGGCGCCAGCATCGGGGAGCGCAGCACGTTGAAGGCCTGCCCCGGCGTGCCGTCGCTCTCCCCGATGATCTCGTTGTCGATGTGCTCGGAGTGCTGGCACAGCAGCGTCGCGCCGATCGGCGAGGCGGTGATCGACGCCACCTCGGGCGGGCGCTCGTAGGCGGCCTCGCCGGCCTCCTGCATCGAGGCGACGCGACAGCGCAGCCAGTGCAGGCGGTGCCCGGCGAGCGGCAGGCGCTCGCTGTTGAGCGCCAGCTCGAGCAGGACCTCGCCGCTGCCGAAGTTGAAGCCGCCGGTCGTGTCGTCGAGGACCGTGACGCGCTCCCAGATGAGCTCGCCGGTCGGCCGTTCGCCGGTCCCCATCTCCCAGCGCAGCGGCGGCCGGCGCGGGTCGATGCCGGCGCCGCGCGCCGGATCGGCGTCGACCTCGACGCAGATGAGCAGCTTGGAGAGGGGTTCGTCGAAGCCGAGGTGGATCGCGTCGCCGGGCTGCGGGACGGCCGAGAAGGCGGCGCGGTCGGCGCCGACCGGGCGCGCGACGCCGACGTCGACGGGCACGTCGCGAACCTGTCCGTCGCGGTGGGTGACGTAGGCGGCCGGGCTGAGCGGCTCGATCGTGCGGCTCTCGACGGCCTCGAAGACCACCGACTCGTCGTAGGCGGTGCGCACGGTGCCGACCTCGGTCTCGCCGGCGGCGATGGTCATCGGCTCGGTCGGCGCGGCGGCGAGCCGGAAGCGCACGTTCGCGCGGGCGGGCGTCGGCGGGCGCAGCGGCACGCCGAGCAGCTCGAGCAGGCGCACGTAGATCTTGTCCGGCACGCGGTTCAGGCGGTACGTCGTCATCTCGGTCATCCACGCGAACAGCTCGATGAGCGTGATGCCGGGGTCCGAGACGTTGTGCTCGGTCCACTCCGGACAGCGCTGCGTGATCCGCGTGCGCGCCTCCGACACGAGCTCCTGGAAGCCGCGATCGTCGAGCTCGATCTCGGGCAGCCTCACCATGCCACCACCTCCGCGTCGATGACTTCCCCTTCGGGGCCCTCTTCCTCGGGGATGATGTAGAACGGGTGCACGAGGTTGCGCACGCCGGGCACGTCGGGGATCTCGTAGCTCAGCACGATGTTCAGGCACCCCTCGCTCTGCTGGTCGAGATCGAAGTCGATCGCCTGCACGCTCGCGCGCGGCTCCCAACGCTCGATCGCCGCGCGGACCGCGCTCTCGATCGCGCCGAACGCGGCCGGGTCGAGGACGTCGAAGACATGCTCGTGGACGGCGCAGCCGAACTCCGGGCGCATCGGCCGCTCGCCGGGCGACGTCGAGAGGATGATCGCGATCGCCTGCTCGATGTCGGTGTCGCCGGAGGCGAGCGCGATCGCGCCGCGCTGGTCGACGCCGAGCGGGAAGGCGAGGCCGGAGCCGAGCTGGGCGCTCATCCGATCATCACCGTCGCGCCGGAGAGCTGCAGGACGCCGCTCGCCTGGACCTGGACCGCGGTGCCCTTGAGCTGCAACGCCGCGTTGGACTCGACCGTGACGGGTGCCGTCGAGGTGATCTTGATTGGTCCGCTGGCCGCGATCTCGACGCCGGCCTTGCCCGTGGCCTTGATCTGGCCGGCGCTCGCCTCGATGGTGATCGTACCGGTCTTCGACGTGAGCTTGATGTCCTTCTGCGCGTCGAGCGCGAACGGACCCTTCTCGCTGGTGACAGTGATGTCCTCGCCGGCCTTCAACAGGGTCTTCTGCTTCGTCGCGACGTCGAAGTCGCGCGGGAAGCGGGCGGCGACCGAGCTCGTGTCCTTGACGAGATCGGCGCCCGGGGTGTCCTTGCCGTTGAAGAGCGCGCCGAGGATCACGGGCCGGCGCACGTCGCCGTGTTCGAAGCCGACCGCGACCTCGTCGTTGACGTGTGGCAGCGACACCGTGCCGCGCTCCTTGCCGGCGGCGCCCCAGGCGATGCGCGCCCAGCCGCTCTCGACCTCGTCGTTGAGCAGCGGGTAGCGGACCTTCACCCGCCCGAGCTTGTCGGGATCCTTGTTGTCGGTGACGAGCCCGATCACGAGATGGTCGGCGAAGCCCCGGCCGCGGCCGCCGTTCATAGACTCGACAAGCGGCCGGCCGCCCGCGCCGAGCGTCAGCTGCGTGAAGTAGCCGCGCGAGCCGTAGATGTGCACGGCCGACACGATCCGGTGCGTGCCGCCGAAGCGCGTGCCGACGCCGGAGATCTTCACGTACTCGCCCGCCAGCAGCAGCGGGTCTCCTTGAGCGACGGCGCTGCCCTGGACGCGCTCGTGGCCGAGGCGCATCGCGGCCGCCTTCGCGCGCGCGTCGACCTCGGCGTCCGTCGAGACGTGCGTCGTGGCCAGCAGGACCGCGCTGCCGGAGACCGCGCCATTGACGTCGGCATCCTGCACCGTCGTCGACGCCTTCGGCGTGCCGGTCTTGGCGATCGCCGCCTTCTTCTTGATGTCCCAGCCGCGCACATTGACCTTCGCCGCCTGGCCGAGCGCGCTCACGCGGGGGCGGAAGCGCTGCAGCGTCTCGCCGTAGACGAGCTCTGCGGCGGGGGACTTCGTCTTCGCGGGGTCGATGATGCTGAGCGCGCCGGCCGCGACGTCGAGTTCGCCGCCGTGGTTCTGGACGAGCCGCGAGAGGTACTCCCAGTCGGTCTCGCCGACCTGGTGGCGCTCCTCGGCGGCGCCGCCGGGCAGTGCCGCGAGCGTGCCGACCTTGACGCCGTGCTCGCCGGCCATCTTGCGGGCGACGTCTGCCACGGTCGTCTGGCGAAGGGTGCGCGTCGTCGTCTTGCGGTGCATTCGATGGGATTTGTCGTGCGCGGTGACCGTCAACTCCATGACGGGTGCGCCGCCGACCGATGAGCCGAGCTCGGCTTCGATCGTGGTGATCTCGCCGTCGAAGACGTCGCCGAGCTGGCCGCCGATCGCCTTCGCGAGCTTGACCGTGAGCGGGCTGCCCAGCTTGAAACGCGCGTCATCGATGATCTTGAGCGAGCCGCTCGTGTCGGCGTCCTCGTAGAGACGGATCGTGCAGACGTCGGGCAACCCGACCGTCGTCTCGACGCGCACCTCCATGATCTGGTCCGCCAGCGTGGCATCCAGCGGGGAGCCGCCGAGCGTGACCTTGCACCCTGCCGCGAGGTCGTTCGCCGCGCCGATCGGTGGACTCATGACGGCACCTCCGGGATCGTGAGCCGGCGGCCGGGACGCAGCCTGAGCGGATCGTTGATGTTGTTGGCGCGCGCGATCGCGCGCCAGCGTGTGGCGTCGCCATAGGCCTGGTAGGCGAGCGAGGGCAGCGAGTCGCCCTCGCAGACGACGCACGAGGAGCCGGCCTCGGCGGCGCGCGTCGTCGGGTTCTGCCCCGCGGGCGTGCCGCTGCCCGAGCGCGGATCGGGCGCGACCTGCAGCAGCGTCATCTTCGTCCAGGCTCGAACGGGCTCGCCGTCGGGCTTGAAGAGGACGAACTGCACGTCCAGGCGCGTCGGCACGGCCTTGAAGGACTCGAAGGCGCCCCAGCGGAACGTGACCGTCGGCGGCGCCTTGCCCGCGGCACCGGCCCCGGCGGGGACCTCCATCATCTTGAACAGCGCGTCGGTGATCGGCCGCACGCTCGGCTTGGCGGGCTTGGAGAGCGTGACGTCGAAGAGCAGCTCGACGGTCATCTCGCGCGGCTGGCCGCCGACGAACTGCGGCGTGCCGAAGCTCACGCCGGGGACGGTCTGCACCTGGTAGGTGTTGACCTTCGAGAGCGCGTACTGGGCGGGGTTGAAGAGGCAGTCGATCGGCTTCTGGCCCTCGATCTCGAGCTTGGCGCGCTGGACGGTCGTGGCGGCGGGTGCGGCGACGGCCGTGTTGACGACGGGCACGACGCCCATCGCCGGGCTCGCGCCCGCAGGGGTGACGTCGAGCGCGCCCGGCGGCGTCGCGGCCGGCAGCGGCGGCGCGGCCGGCGGCGTGTCGCCGGCGAGCGCCTGGGCGGCGCCGGCGCCGGCGGCGCCCGCGGCCGCACCGGCTGCGGCGGCGGCAGCCGCCGGGGCGGCGGTGGCCTGCGCGGCGGCGGCCTTGGCCTCGTCGGCGACAGCACCGGCCTTGGCGGCAGCCTCGCCGGCCTTCTGCTCGGCGGCGGCGGCGGCCGCGGCGGGGGCGCCGGCGGCCTGGGCGGCGGCGGCCTTGGCCTCGTCGGCGGCGGCACCGGCCTTGGCGGCGGTCTCCGCGACCTTCTGCTCGGCGGCGGCGGCTGCGGCGGTGGCGGGAGCGGCCGCCTGCGCGGCGGCGGCTCCGGCGGCAGCACCGGCCGCGGCGGCGGCGGCCGCGGGAGTGGCCGGTGGGGCGGCTCCGGCGGCAGGGGCGGCCCGGCGGCGGCGGGGGCGGGGGCGGCGTCGGCGGGCTTCTGCTCGCCCGCGGCGGCAGCGTCGGCGGGCTTCTGCTCACCGGCGGCAGCGGGCTTCTGCTCACCGGCGGCAGCGGCAGGCTTCTCCTCACCGGCGGCAGCGGCAGGCTTCTCCTCACCGGCAGCAGCGGCAGGCTTCTCCTCACCGGCAGCAGCAGGCTTCTGCTCACCGGCAGCAGCAGCTGGTTTCTCCTCACCGGCGGCAGCGGCAGGCTTCTGCTCACCGGCAGCAGCGGCAGGCTTCTCCTCGCCGGCAGCGGCAGGCTTCTGCTCCCCGGCCGCCGCAGGCTTCTGCTCACCGGCCGCAGCTGGCTTCTGCTCACCGGCGGCAGCGGCAGGCTTCTCCTCACCGGCAGCGGCAGGCTTCTGCTCCCCGGCCGCCGCAGGCTTCTGCTCACCGGCGGCGGGCGGTTTGTCCCCCGCAGCCGCGGCGGGTGTCTCCGCGCCGGCTGCGCCGGCTGGAGCCGCGCCGGGCGGAGCGGCGCCAGGCGGAGCGGCGCCGGGCGGAGCGGCGCCAGGGGGAGTTGCGCCGGGCGGAGTTGCGCCGGCCGGGGTTGCGCCGGCCGGGGTCGCACCCGGGGTCGTGGCGCCGGCAGCGGCGCCGGCGGCGGCGCCCGTGGCGGCGGCGCCGGCCGAGGAGACGGCGCCCGACGCGGCCTGCCCGGCGGCCGGACCACCGACGGCCGAAGCGGCGTCGCCGGCCGCGGTCGCGGCGCCCTGCGTTGCCTGGCCGGCGGCCGCCTGCGAAGCCTGTGTCGCACCCGCGGCGGCGCCCGCGGCGCCTCCGCTCATCCCACCCTGCACAGCTTGGTTGGCGACGTTGCTGCCGGCCTGCACGGCCTGCCCGGCGACCGGCCCCCCGGCCTCGGTGGCGGCCTGCGTCGCCGCAGCGCCCGCCTGCTGGCCGCCCTGCGTGACGCCGGACTTCGCGGCCTGGCCGGCCGCGGCTTGAGCGCCCGCCGCCCCGCCCGTGACCCCGCCCTGGGCGACCTGGCCCGCGCCCTGCGCGGCGGCCGTCTCGGCGGCGCCGGTGGCGTGCGATCCGGGATCGGGCGCGTGGGCGCCGGTATCCGCGTGCCCTCCGGTGTCAGCCGGCGGGGCGCCCTGATCGGCTTCGGGCGCGCCGGCGTCGGTGCCCTTCTCCTCGGACTCGTTCGCGCCGTGCTCCTCCGGCGCGTCGCCCTTGTTCTCAGGTTCGTCGGTCATACCTTCTCCACCTTCATTCCGCCGTGGGCGATCTCGAGCTCTTCGCCCGCGACCGACGTGTCGCCGGAGGACAGCGTCGGACCGCTCCAGCGCACCGGGTACGCGTCGGCGAACGACCACGCGCGTACGGGGTCACCGGAGGCGTCGAGGAACGTCAGCGTCACCGTGTGCCGATCGGCACCGAGGCGCGTCTTGGCAAACCAGCTCACGACCGCGTCGCTCGTCAGCCCGCTCGTGAGGATGAGGTTCGGGTACGTCACCGCGCCGGGCAGCCGGTGCACGACGTCGTTGATCCCGCCCTCGCGGTACTCGAGCACGTCGACGCTGATCTCGAGGCCTTTGACGGCGGAGAACGTGCCGAGCGTCAGGCCGAGCACCTCGACCGTGAAGGCAGCACCGGCGGCTGCGTCGGCCATCAGGTCGCTCCTCGTGGGTTGGCGTGGACGGAACGGGTCATCGGTCAGCGGTTGTCATCGAGCAGGAAACCAAGGCGCTCGCGGCCGTCGCGCAGCTCGTGACGCAGGCGCTCGAGCACGTGATCGGCAAGCGCGTCGAGATCGACCGGCTCGGCCTTCGTCGGAGCGTCGTTGCTCGCCGGCGGCCCGCTCTCGGTCTCGACGCGCGACAGCGCGGAGATGCCGAACGGCGTGATGAGCGGCGGCGCCGGTGCCGCCGCGGGGCGCGAAGCGCTACGGGCGAGCATCGAGACCGTGGTCGCGGGGGCCGCTCGTGGCGGCGGGGGCGCGAACGGCGCGGTGGGTGCGGCCGGCAGCGCGGCGACGGCGCGGTGATACGCCGACAGCACGGACTCCCGGGTGGGCTCCGGGCGCGCGGGAGCGGGCGACGCCGCCGCGGCCGGCGCGGGCACGGCCACAGGCGGGGCCGGCGCGGCGCTTACGGTGGGCGGCGGCGCTGGCGCGGCCGGTGCCAGGACGAGCGCGGGCGCGGCCTGCGCCGCGACGCGCGCGACGGCCGCCGTCGGTGCCGGGCCCGCCGCACGTGCGCGGCGGCCGCTGACGGTCGCGCGCTTCGGCGGCTCGCCCAGGCGGGTCGGTGCGGGGGCGACTGCCGCGCCGGCGGCGACGGGCGAGGACGCGATCGCCGGGGCAGCGGTCGCCGGCGCCGGATCGGCCGCCGGTGCCGGCCTCACGACGGGTCGCGCAGCCGGCATCCGCTGCAGGACCGGCGCCGCCATGGCGGCGACCGGGACCGGGGCCGGTGATGCTGCCGCGGCGACCAGCACGGGTACGACGGGGGCCGCCGGCGCGGCGGGTGCAACAGGAGGCGCCGCATGGGCGGCGGGCGCGACCGTCCCGCCACCCCCGTTCATGGCGATCGGGGCCGGGCTCGCGTCGGCTGCGGGGGCGGCCGCGAGCTCGCCGGCGTGCAGCGCGGGCGCGGGGGCCGGGGCGCGGCTCGCCTGGACGCGCGGCATCGCGACCGCGGGCGGCGGCGATGACGGGGCGGCCCGCGCGGTCAGTGCGGCCGGGGCAGGCGCCGGCGTGTGCTGCGGGGCAGCGGCCGGTGAGGAGCCGTTCGACGGCGCGGGCGTTGCGGGCTGGGCGATGGCCGGTGCAGGCGAGGCCGGCGACTGCGGGCTCGGCGGCGGCGCGGCGCTCTCGCGCGGCTGGACGGAGGCGGGACGGGGGGCCGGCTCGGACGCGGCCGGCGGTGGCGCGAGCTCGGCGGCCACGGCCGGCGCGGGCGGCGCGGACGGCGCGGCGGGCTGCAGCGGCGGCGCGGTGACGGCCGGCTGGACAGGCGCGGCGAACGGCGCGGCCTGCACCGGCGGCGCGGTGACTGCCGGCTCGACCGGCGGGACCTGCGGCGGCGGCGCGGCGGCTGCCGGCTCGACCGGCGGGACCTGCAGCGGCGGCGCGGCGGCGGCCGGCTGGACCGGCGCAGCCACCGGCGCGGACGGCACCGGCGGGGCGGCGGCGGCCGGCGGCCCGTGCATCGCGGCCACGGCCGGCGATGAGGCGGCGGCGGCCGGGGGCGGCTCCGCCGCTGCCGGCGCCGCGACGGCGGGCGGAGGCGTCGCCGGCGGCGCGGCCACTGCCTCCTGGGCGCGACGAGCGGCGTTCGGGGTGAACGCCACGCGCACCCGCTGTGCCGCGCGGGCGCGCCGGGTGGCGGGCTTGGGCGCGGCGGCGGCGACGGCGGGCGGCGCTGCGTCCACGGCGACCGGCGCGTCCACGGGGACCGGCGCCGTCTCGGGCGCGGGCGGGTGCGGCGCCGCGACGGCGCTCGCCGCGGGCTGCGCGCCGGCCGGCGCCGCGGCGTCGGTCGCGGCGCCGCGTGGCCGGGACGGCGTGCTCGGGGGCGCGGGTGGTCGTGGCGCCGCCGGTGCCGTTACGGCCGCGGGCTCCGGCGTCGGCGTCGGCGACGGCGACGGGACGGCGATCGGCGCGGGATCGGCGGCCGGGGGCATTGACGCGGGCCGGTGCACCGCTGCCGGCGCAGTGGCGGACACGGCGGGCTCCGGCACGGCCGGCGGTGCCGGCGCGCTCGGCTCCTGCGCTGCAGCGGACATCGGCGGCGCGGGCTGGGCCGGAAGCCGTGCGGGCGCTACCGGCACCGCGGCGGGTGCCGCAGGCGCGGCGGGCATCGGCGGCGCGGCGTCCGCGAGCGGGACGGCGGGCGAACCGGACACAGCCGCGGCGCGCTCCACGGTGGGCGCGGGTGACGGCGCGGGCGCCGGGCGTCGTACATGCACGCGCGGTCCCGCCGAAGCGGCGGTGACGCGGGCGGCGGCGGCGCGCGGCCGGTCGGGGGCCGGCGGCTGCGGCTGCGGCCGGCTTGCCGGCGGCGCAGGAGGTGACGGCGGCCCGGACTGCCGCGGCTGGTGGGCCGGCGGCGTTGCGGCGGCCGGCGGCGGGACGGCCTCGGTCTGGCTCGCCACCGTAGCCGCGGGCGGCGACTCGGCCTCCGTGTGCGCCGGTGCGACCGGCGTCGGCGCGCCGACAACCGGCTGCGGTGCTGTCGGCGCCGGCGGCCCGACAGGCGGTGCAGGCACGGCCGGCCCGGCAGTCGGTGCCGTGGCGACCGGCGGCGGCGCGGCCGCGGGAGCGGGTGGCGGGGTCGGCGATGGCGGGGAGGCGCCGGCGGCCGCGCGCGCAGGAGCAGGTGACGGCAACGGGGCGGCCGCGGACGGCGCGGGCGGCCGCGGGGCGGGCGCGGGCTGCGGCTGGGACCCAAGCGCGGCGGGCTGGGCCGGCGGTCGCGTCTCAGCAGGCGGCGTGGGCACTGCCGCGGCGGGCGCGGCCGCGGCAGCCGGCGCGGTCGGGGCCGGCGCCGGGCTGTCGGGGGCGGTCGCGGCGGGTTCGGGCGCCGCCGGCGCCGGCACGAACGCGTCCACGGGCGCCGGAGTCGGCGGCGCAGGAGCCGAATCCACCGGAGCCTGTGGCCCGGGCGCGGACGCCGGAGGTGGCGGCGCAGAAGCCGAAGCCACAGGAGCCTGTGGCGCGGGCGCGCGCGCCGGAATCGGCGGCGGAGGAGCCGAGGCCACGGGCGCGGGCGCAGGCGTCGGCGTCGATCGGGGCGGCGCCGAGCTGATCCGCACCGCGCCGCCCTTCGGCGTCCGCTGGACGCCCTCCTCGATGCGCGTTCGGCGCGGCTCGCGCGAGCGCGCCGGCGGCTCGGGCGTCGGGAGCATCGGGACCGAGGACACGTCGACGCCATGGGTCTTGCTGACGAGGTACCGCCACGCCTCCTCGCTGATGTGCGACGGGCGCGGCGCGATGACGACCGCCGGAGTCGGCTCAGCCGGTGCCGCGGGAGGCTCGCTCGCCTGCGGCACCGGCACGTCGGGCGACGGCGCGGGCGCCGGCCTCGACGGCGGCGCCTGTGCGGCCGGCGCAGCGACCTGGGCAGGCGGCGGTGTGGCTCGCCGCACGGGGGCCGGCGCCGGGCGTGGCGCGGGCGTCTGGGCACTGGGTGGCCGCGCGGCATGCGGGGTCGTGGACGATGAAGGCGGCGCAGGCACGCGCGGCTGCGGCGTGGCCATCGGCGGGACGGGCGGCGCGGGCGGCGGCCCTTCCAACGGAACGCCCGCCGCGGCGTAGGTGGCGGCATCGGCAACCGCCTCGGCCCAGATCGCCTCGTCGCTCTGCGGCGCGCTCGGGTCCACCGACTCGGCCGGCGCGACTGGCGCCACCGGCGCGACCGGCGGCGCCGCCGCCGGCATGCGCGGTGCGTGCACGACCGAGGCCTGCCATTCGGGCTCGGCGACGACCTCCGGCCGAGGGTCGGCCATCACCCCCGCGGGCAGCGGCGGCAGCGCCACCGCGGCACGCGCCGTCGCCGGCAGCACCGGCGCGGCGAGCCGCAACGGAGCGCCCGCACGCTTCGGCGTGCGGCGCAGCGCCGGTCCGGCATACCTCGCGATCGCCCGCTCGCGCTCGGCGAGGCGCGCAAGCGCACGCGGCGTGACGCGCAGCCCGATCGGCACGCGGGCAGGGCGGTCCGGCGGAACCGAGCTCATGACAATCCCGAGCCGGCGGGGACGCCGAGCAGCAGCCGCCGGTCGCGGTGCTCGAGGTCCAGCGCGTCGTCGAGCGACCACGCGTACCGGCGGGCAAGCTCGGCCGCCTCAGCAATCAGCTCCTGCTGAGACGGCCTGGTCATCCCCCCAGGCCACCATCCTCGAGCCCGGCGAGGTCGATCTCGAACGCGCTGTCGCACGTCGGGCACGTCACCGTGCCGACCACCTCCTCGCTGGAGTTGACCCGCTCGTAGAGCCGTTGCAGGTGGTCGAAGTCGACGGCGTACAGGTCCTGGATGAGATCAGGGGTGACCTCATCGGCGCCGAACTCGCCCAGCCGTGTCACGGTCCGGGCGAGCAGCAGGACGCTGAGATAGGCGCCGTTGGAGCGCACCGACGCATCCCGCAGGGGCTCGATCTCGTCACGTGCCGTGGCGAGTCGCATGACGCCTTCGCGATGGATGTTCCCCACCGCGTCGGCGTAGCCCTGCGGGAGCGTGAATGGCACTTCGGTGCGCATCTGGCTTGTCTTACTTCGTTCGTTGGATCTTGTCGCAGTCGAACGTCGCCTGCACGTCGAGGTGCGCTCCGTGCTCGACGCCGATCGTGTTGACCGTCAGGCCCGTGATGACCGCCTTCGTCAGGTTCCACGTGGCGACAGGCGTGTTGGCTGAGCTGAACAACGTCAGCGTGCCGTCCTTCATGTTGCCCTCGAGGCCCTTGTCGGCGACGGCGGCGATCCACTGGTCCAG
>CAVVTD010000020.1:0-140750 GCA_963751065.1 uncultured Actinomycetes bacterium | reverse complement strand
AGCTCGTCAGCCAGGTCCCCGGGAGCGGGTGCGCACCGGCCCGAGCGTAGCGTCGGGCCGGGGTCGGATCAACGTCGGGGGTGACGACGTCACGCCGTCCGCTGTCGCCCAATGGTCGTGACACAGCCGGTGCGGCGCGTCGTCAGCCGTCCGGCGACCGCGCATCCTGCGTGATGCCGACTTTCACCCATTCTCAAAATTTCCCGCTGGAGGTGTGAGCGATGATCACGACGTGGACGCAGCCCTCCTGGGGCATGAGCGGACCGGAGTTTCTGTGGGTCTACGGCGCGCTCTGCGTGGGGGCCGCGATCTGGATCTGGAAGTGGCGCGGAGCCGCCGGCCGGCGGCGGCTGTGGGGGCTGCGGCGGCTGCGGATGAACCGGTTTGCTCTCTCACCTCGACAGATGGAGGCTGTGACCATGAACGCGATAGCGACGACCTGGGGCATCAGCGATGCCCTGTTTCTCGGAATTTTCATCAGCCTGTGCGTCGCCGCTGCGACCGCGGCCCTGCAGGCGCGCCGTGACCCGTCGGCCACGCTCGGCCGCAACGACCCGCTGCCCGACCTGGACCCCTACAAGCTCGCGATGCTCAGCGGCGGCCCGCAGCTGGCGATCACCGCCGCGGCGGCGAAGCTGCACGGTGACGGGCGGCTGCAGCGTGGTGCCGACGACAACACACTGGAGGCGAGCGGCGCGCTGCCGGCCGGCGCCGACCGCCTGGAGCGGGCGGTGTTCGACACCGTGCACCACGCGCCCGGCATCACCGCCGCCGAGTTGCGCCGTCAGGTTGGCGACGGCGACGCCGTGCGCTGGCTGACCGAGGACCTCACGCGCGTCGGCCTGCTCGACGTGACGCGCTCGGCGTCCCTCGGATGGGCCTGGGTCGTCGGCGGCCTGCTCGTCGCGCTCGGCGTCGCGCGCATCGCTGCCACCGGTGCGGACGCCGGCACGGGCGCCGGGCTCCTGCTCATCGCGATCGTCGCGACGGTCGCCTGGGGCACGATCAGGCTCGCGGGCCGGCGGCCGCCGGCGACGCGCCGCGGGCGCGACATCCTCAAGCGCCACCGCACCGCCCGCTCCGAGCTGCGCCGCAGCCCGGCGGTCGGCGACAGCGCGATGGCCGCGGCGCTCTTCGGTGGTGGTGCGCTGTGGCTCACCGAGCCGGCCTTCGCCGCGACGCTCGACGTGCCGCGCGAAGCCGCGCGCAACAGCGGCTGGAACGGCGGCTATGGAACCTGCAGCGCGGTCGGCTGCGGTGGCACGGGCGCGGGCGCGGGCTGGGGCTCCGGCGGTTCGGACGGCGGTGGCGGTGGCTGTGGCGGTGGTGGCGGCGGCGGCTGCGGCGGAGGCGGTGGGTCATGAGCGGCGCGACCCCGGTCATCGCACGCCTCGGCCGCGGCGCGGGCTGGCGTCCGCAGATCGACGGCGCGCTCGCGCGCGCCGACGGCCTGGGCTTCATCGAGGTCATCGCCGAGTCGATCGGCGCGAGCGGCCTGCCCGACGGCGTCGCCGCGGCCCGCGCCCGCGGGCTCCAGGTGGTGCCGCACGGCATCGGCCTGTCGCTGGGCGGGGCCGAGCGCCCGGAGGCGGCGCGCCTGGCCCACCTCAACTCGGTCGCCGAGCGCGTCGACGCCCCGCTCGTCAGCGAGCACATCGCGTTCGTGCGCGCCGACGGGCGCGAGGCCGGCCATCTGCTGCCGGTGCCGCGCACGCGCGCGGCGCTGGAGATCATCGCCGAGAACGTCGCGATCGCCCAGGAGGCGCTCGCGGTGCCGCTCGCGCTCGAACACGTCGCGGCGCTCGTCGAGTGGCCGGAGGCCGAGATGGACGAGGCGGCGTTCGTCGGCGAGCTCATCGAGCGCACCGGTGCGCTGCTGCTGCTCGACCTCTCCAACCTCTACGCCAACGCGCACAACCACGGCTGGGACGCGCTCGAGGCGCTCGTCCGCTTCCCGCTGGAGCGGCTCGCCTACGTGCACGTGGGCGGCGGCGTGTTCCGCGACGGCGTCTATCACGACACCCACGCCCATCCGGTCGTGCCCGGCGTGCTGCACCTCGTCGAGGAGCTGTGCTCGATCGCCGACCCGCCCGGCGTGCTGCTCGAGCGCGACGACGACTTCCCGCCGGAGGCCGAGCTGAACGCCGAGCTGCGGGCGATCGCCGACGCGGTGCGATGGGGAAGCGAGCGCCGTGTCCGCGCCTGACCGGGCGGCCTACGCGGAGCAGCAGGCGGCGCTGCTCGACGCGCTGCTGCGCGGCGACGGCTACCCGGAGGGCTTCGTCGTCGCCGATGCCGACGCCGCCGGCGCGGGCCTGCGGCGCAAGCGGGCGCGCGCGGTCGCGCACGCCTGGCCGGCGCTCGCGCTGAGCTTCGGCGCCGCGTTCGGGGAGCGCTTCGGCGCCTTCGCGCGCGACCCGGCCGCGCCGCCCGCCGGCGATCCGTTCGCCGACGGCCTGGCGTTCGCGCGCTTCGCCGGCCGGGCGGCGCTGTCGGACGACGCGCGCGCGGAGCTGCTGCTGGGCGGGGCGGCGGCGCGCCGGCGCGGGCTGTGGATCCGCGCCGCCTGGCTGCGGCGGCCGTATCGGCGCCTCTTCGTCGTCGCGCGGCTGCCGCTCGTGGGCAGCGCGCACCGCAGCTTTCCGTCGCGCCCGCGCGGCGGATAGGGCCGTCGTGTGTAACCGGCGCGGCGCCTGCTAGACCTCAGCCCATGCGCCGCCTCAACCTCAGCAATCCGCAATTCGTCGTCGACGCCGACGACCCGCCGAGCTACCACACCGGCATGTACCGCCTCGGCAATGAGCTCGGCGCCGAGCAGACCGGCGCGAGCCTCTACGAGCTTGCGCCCGGCAAGGCGCTGTGCCCGTATCACTACGAGTACGGCGAGGAGGAGTGGCTGCTCGTCGTGTCCGGCCGGCCGTCGGTACGCGACCCCGACGGCACGCACGAGCTCGCCGAGCAGGACGTCGTCTTCTTCCCGCGCGGGCCCGACGGCGCGCACCAGGTCCGCAACGACAGCGACGAGCCCGCGCGCGTGCTCATGTGGTCGACCGTGCTGCACCCGACCGCAACCGTCTATCCCGACAGCGACAAGATCGCGATCTGGACCGGCAACCGGGAGGACGATCGCATCGTGCAGCGCTCCAGCGGCGTCGACTACTGGCACGGCGAGCCGCTGCCCGGCGACGACTGACGCCCGCCGGTTCGAACCCCGGCTGACGGGCGAGCAGGCGCCTGTCAACCTCGATGACACGATGCCCGCCCCACGCCAGCTCCTGCGCGTCCTGCGCCACCGCGACTTCCGCCTGTTCTGGATGGCGAACTCCGCCACCGTGCTCGGCGACAACATCGTCGCGGTCGCGCTGGCGCTGTTCGTCATCGATCTGACGGGCAGTGCGACCGACCTCGGCCTCGTGCTCGCTGCCTACAGCCTGCCGCTGATCAGCCTGCTGGTCGTCGGCGGCGTGCTCGCCGACCGCCTGCCGCGCCACCTCGTGGTCGTCGGCACCGACCTCGTGCGCTGCGCGCTGCACGCCCTGCTGGCCGTGCTGATCCTCACCGGCGAGGTGCGCATCTGGCAGCTCATGGTCATCGGCGTGCTGTTCGGCGCCGCGGAGGCGTTCTACCGCCCGGCGGCGGCGGGCCTGCTGCCGCAGACCGTGCCCGAGGACGAGATCCAGGAGGCCAACGCGGTGACGACGATGTTCCAGAACCTCGCCGAGTTCGCCGGACCCGCGCTCGCCACGGTGCTCGTGCTCGGCTTCAGCCCGGCCGCCGCCTTCGGGCTCGACGCGGCGACGTTCCTGGTCAGCGCCGCGCTGATGGTGCGCCTGCGCCCGCGCGAGCGCACGTCGGTCGAGGCCGCCGCGGCCGCGGCGGCCTCCGCGGGAAGTCAGGCCCGGCCCGCCCGGGCGATGTGGAGCGACGTGCGCGCCGGCTTCGCCGAGGTCCGTTCGCGGGCCTGGGTATGGGCGACGCTCGCGGTGTTCAGCGTCGCGCTGTTCATGGCGCTGGCGCCGCTGCTCGTCGTCGGTCCGCTCGTGGCCCGCGAGCAGTACGGCGACCTCGCCGTGTTCGGCTACGTCTTCGCCGCGTTCGGCGCCGGCACGATCGTCGGCTCGCTGTCGGCGTTGCGCTGGCGCCCGCGCTATCCCATGCGCACGGGCATGATCATCATCCTGCTGTGGCCGGCGGCGATCGCGCTGTTCGCCGCGGGCCCGCCGCTGGCGCTCGCCCTGCTGGGAATGGCGCTCGGCGGCGCATGCCTGTCGCTGTTCGAGGTCTGGTGGCTGACCGCGCTCGCGGAGCGCATCCCGCCCGACAAGCTGTCGCGCGTCACGAGCTACGACTGGCTGGTCTCGCTCGGGCTCCTGCCGCTGGGCTACGTGCTGGCCGGCCCGGCCGCCGACGCGATCGGCGCGACGGAACTGCTGCTCGGCGGCGCGGTCATCGCCTGCGCGTCGCTCGCCCTCGGGCTGCTGCCGCGCGAGACGCGGATGCTCGAGCGCCTCGCCGCGTAGCGGCCGCGGTCGCTACGCCGTGGCCGTGCGCTTCTTGCCCTGGCGCTCGAGGCGGCGCTGCTCGCGCACCCGCTGCAGGACGCCCTTGCGCCCGAGCGTCTCCAGGCCCGAGTGCAGCACGCGGATCTCGCCGAAGATCTCCTCGGCGACCGCCATCTGCTGGTTGCGGGTCGGGTCCTCGACGGGCTCCCAGCGGATCGGGTCGCCGTACTGGACGGTGACCTTGGGAAACTCGCCCTTGCGCCAGTTGCGCACCTTCGCCGAGCCGTAGATCGCCACGGGCACGACCGGCGCGCCTGTCTCCAGCGCGAGCTTGCCGATGCCCGGCTTGGGGCGGTCCGACAGCTTGCCGTCGCGCGAGCGCGTGCCCTCGCAGTACATCGCCACGGCGCCGCCGCGCTCGAGGATCGCGCGCGCGGTGACGAACGCCTCCTCGTCGCGGTGACCGCGGCGCAGGGGGAACACGCCGCCGTGCGAGTAGACGTACTGCAGCGGCGGCTGGAAGAGCTGGGACTTCGCCATGAACTGCACCTTGCGGCGGATGAACGCCGCGAGGAAGAAGTGGTCCATGAACGAGCCGTGGTTGGGCGCCAGGATGACCGCGCCGCTCTGCGGGACCTTCTCGCTGGAGATCGTCCGCGTGCGAAAGAACGTCAGCGCCCACAGGCCCGTGAGCACGCGCACGCACTCGTAGGCGAAGTCCGGCACCTGCGTTCGCGAGCGCTCGTGGAACTGGTCGAAGAACTCCTTCGGGCGCTCGTCGCGACCTCCGCTGCCCATCGCCGCGAGCTGCTCGCTGCGCTTCATCCTCGACATGTCGTCACCTTCCTCGAGCCCATCCCCCGGCACGTTCTACGGCGCGCCGCCAGTCTGAGATCAGAGTGTCGCGTTCGTCCTCATTCATACCCGGTTCGTAGCGCGCGCGCTCGCCGTCGCGCGAGGCGACGTCGTCCTGCGTCCAGGCGCCGACCGCGACGCCGGCCAGCAGCGCCGCGCCGAGCGCCGTCGTCTCGGCGAGCTCGGCCACGGCGATCGGCACGCCGAGCACGTCGGCCTGAAACTGCATGAGCCACTTGTTGACGGTCGCGCCGCCGTCGGCGCGCAGCTCCTCCAGCTCGCGACCCGACGCCGCCTCCATCGCCTGCACGGCGTCGACGGTCTGAAAGGCGATCGCCTCCAGCGTGGCGCGCGCGATGTGGGCGCGCGTGCTGCCGCGGGTCAGGCCGACGATCGTGCCGCGCGCGTAGGGATCCCAGTGGGGCGAGCCGAGGCCCGTCAGCGCGGGCACGAAGTACACGCCGTCGTTGGACTCCAGCGAGCGCGCCAGCTCCTCGGTCTCGGCGGCCGCCTCGATGATCCCCAGGCCGTCGCGCAGCCACTGCACGCCCGCGCCCGTGACGAAGATCGAGGCCTCCAGCGCGTAGATCGTCCGGTCGCCGATCCCCCAGGCGACCGTCGCGAGCACGCCCGACGGCGCGACCGGCACCTTCTCGCCGGAGTTCATGAGCACGAACGAGCCCGTTCCGTACGTGTTCTTGCCGAGGCCGGGCTCGAGGCAGCCCTGGCCGTAGAGCGAGGCCTGCTGGTCGCCGGCGATCCCGCTCACGGGCACGCCGTCGTGGCCGGCGCCGAGCGCGCCGTCGCGCACCGTGCCGAACTCGCCGATGCTCGGCAGCACCTCGGGCAGCGCGGCGCGCGGGACGTCGGAGAACAGCGCCAGCAGCTCGTCGTCCCAGTCGCCGCGGTGGATGTCGTAGAGCATCGTGCGCGAGGCGTTCGTCACGTCGGTGCGAAACTCGCCGGTGAGCTTGAAGACGATCCAGGCGTCGATCGTCCCGAAGACGGCGCGGCCGTCCTGCGCCTGCTCGCGCAGGCCGTCCACGTTCTCGAGCAGCCACTCGATCTTCGTCGCGCTGAAGTACGGGTCGAGCACGAGCCCGCTGTGGCGGCGGATGAGGTGCTCGTGGCCGGCGCTGCGCAGCTCGTCGCAGCGCTCGGCCGTGCGGCGGTCCTGCCAGACGAGCGCGTGGTGCAGCGGCTCGCCGGTCTTCGGGTCCCAGACGCAGACCGTCTCGCGCTGGTTCGTGATCCCGATCGCCTGCAGGTCGCCGTCCCCCACGCCCGCGTCGTCGAGCGCCTCGCCGGCCACGGCGCGCGTGACGTCCCAGATCTCCGCCGCGTCGTGCTCGACCCAGCCGGGGCGCGGGAAGTGCTGCTCGAACTCGCGGTAGGCGCGCCCGACCGGCTCGGCGGACTCGTCGAAGACGAGGCAGGTCGTCCCGGTCGTGCCCTGGTCGATGGCGAGGATCACGACCGGGACCGTACCCGTACCCGTACGTCGGTGTTCGTGGGCGCGTCGAGGTTCGGCCGGGACCGGGAGGATGGACGGTCCCGGCCGATGCCCTCAGCGCGATGACAGCCGTATGGCGATCGCCAAGACTGTCCTTGTCTCGCCGCCGGCGACTGCGAGGCTCGCCGGCGGTGATGCATGCAAGGTACGGACGCCCCGGGGGTCGACCAATCGACGCTCGTACAAACTGGGGGCGCGAAAACTCGACGCTGCGTCGAACCTCATTCCAGATCGCCGAGCGCCGCCTCGATCGCCGCCGCGGCCGGTTCGATCTGATGGTTGGTGAGGTACTCCCACACCTGCGTCGTGCCATCGGCGAGGGCGACGACGAGCGCGTGGGTGGTGAACAGGGCGGCCTCGCCGCGCGGGCGGTCGAGCACCGCGCGCACGTCGCGCAGCGCGATCTCACGCGGCGGCGCCGCCCCCGGACCGGCCCAGCGCTGGTCGACGATCCGGCACGCGGTGACGCTGAGCTGGGCGGGCGGGCCCCACTTCTCGCTCATCTCCGTCCAGCCACAGGTGAAGAGCACCGGCTCGCCCGGGTCGAGCAACGCGAGCAGCTGCGCCACGTGCTCCTCGGCCGGCTCGCCGCCCTGCGTGTACTCGGCGTACAGCTCGGCGATCGACTGCGCGCTCTCCATGGCGCGGATCCGCCGCTCAGCGCCGGCTGGCGTAGACGGCGAGGAAGTCGGCGAGCTGGCGGCCGCGGTGCAGGAAGCCGCGCAGCGTGCGGCCCGTCGCGCGGTGGGCCAGATCGAGCGGGATCTCCTCGATGCGAAAGCCCGCGCGCGCGGCGTCGACGGTCATCCCGATCTCCATCCCGAAGCGCGGCGCGAACGGGACCACGGTGGCGAAGGCCGGCCCGCTGAGCGCGCGCTGGCCGGAGATCGGCGCCTGCATGTCCAGGCCCGTGAGCTTGCGGATCGCCTTGTGCGCGAAGCCGACCGCCAGGCCGAAGCCACCGCCGACGCGCGAGGCGAAGACGGCGACGGCGAGATCGCAGCGGCCCTCGCGCACCGCGCGGGCGAGCTCGGGCAGCTGGGCGGCGCTCTCGGCGAGGTCGCCGTCGACGAGCACGAAGACCGGGGGGTCGGGCTCCAGCGCGCGGCTCAGCACGCGGCGCGCGGCGAGCGTCGCAGCGCCGCCCTTGCCGATCGTGCGCGCGCTGCGCACGACCTCGACGCCGGCGCCCTCGGCCACGGCCGCGGTCCCGTCGGTCGAGCCGTCGTCGGCCACGACGATGCGCGCCCCGGGGAATGCGGCGGCCAGCGCGGCGAGCGTCTCACCCAGGCGGTCGGCCTCGTCGTGGGCGGTGACGATCACGATCGTGTCGGCGTCCATACCGGCGGCTACTCTGCCACACGCTGCCGTGCCCGCGACCACCCCGCGACAAGGAGACGCCATGGTTGAAGTCGAGGCCCACATCACGGGCATCGTCTGGAAGATCGAGTGCAAGGTCGGCGACGTCGTCGAGGAGGGCGACACCGTCATCACGCTCGAGTCGATGAAGATGGAGATGCCGGTCGAGGCCGAGGATCCCGGCGTGGTGAAGGAGATTCTCTGCGAGGAGGGCCAGCCGGTCGACGAGGGCGACACGCTCGTCATCCTGGAGTAGCGGCGTGGCCCCGATTCATTGGCATTGTCCTAACCTGGCATAGGCGGTGTGCTAAGAGCACCCCCGGGCGGTACTTTGCCGAGATATGCCGGGGTGCTTGATCGTCGATCGACCCGCCGAGGGCATACTTCGGCTGGCCATTTCCAACCCGACGAAGCGCAACGCGCTCGACCACGCGATCCTCGGCGCGATCGCCGACGAGGTGGCGGCCCCGGCCGACGTGCGCTGCATCATCCTCACCGGCAGCCACGGGATGTTCTCGTCGGGCTACGACATCTCCGAGATCCCGCCCGAGTCGTTCTCCGAGGAGGCCGAGAAGCTCGTCGCCCACCCGTTCTGCCGCGGGCTGACCGCGCTCGACGCGCTCGACGTCCCGACGCTCGCCGTCCTGCCGGGCTCGGCGATCGGCGGCGGCCTGGAGCTCGCGGTCGCCTGCGACCTGCGCCTGGCGAGCGATCACATCAAGCTCGGCATGCCGCCCGCGAAGCTCGGGCTCATCTACTCCTACACCGGGCTGCGGCGCTTCATCGATGCGATCGGCGCCCCGCGCACACGCGAGCTGTTCCTGCTCGGGCGCTACATCGACGCCGCCACGGCGCAGTCGTGGGGGCTGGTGAACTGGGTCGTCGACGAGAACGACCTCGAGGCCACGTCGCTGGACGTCGCGACGCAGCTGGCCGCCAACGCGCCGCTGTCGATGTCGGGCAACAAACGCGTCCTGCGCGAGCTGCTGCACGCGGAGGCCGCGCTGGATCCCGACGTGGAGCGCGACCTGCTCGGGCTGCGCACGTCAAGCTTTCACTCCGAGGACCTGCTCGAGGGCGTCTCCGCGTTTACGGAGAAACGGACTCCGAGCTGGAAGGGGCGATAATGGCCATCGGATTGAACTCACGGAGGAACGCATGAACGACAAGGGAACCCCGCGCGCGACGTACCGCAGAACTGCTCTGCTCGCGGTGCTCATCGCCGTCGTGGGAACGACAAGCGCGATCGCCGTCGCCGCCCCCCCGCGTGAGGCGTCCGGGGTCAAGGCCGCGCAGGTCCAGTACGTGCTCCCCACCGACAAAGACCTCGACGGCGTGAGCGACGCCGCCGACAGCTGCCCGCTCGACCCCGGCGACCTGCGCAACGGCTGCCCGAGCGAGCTCAACGCCGAGGTGCGGGCTCGCTGGCAGGTCAACAACCTGCTCACGAAGCTCGTCAAGCTGACCGTCGCGGCGCCGATCGGCTCGCGCATCCAGCTCAGCTGCGGCGGGCGCGTCAAGATCTGCGGAAAGAACAAGCGCGTCATCGCCAGGACGACCCATCGTCTGACCTCGCTGACGAAGTACTTCACGGCGCCGCGCATCTACCGCGCCCGGCTGAGCATCCTCGTCAAGGTCACCAAGCCGCGCCAGATCGGCCTGTACAAGCGCTACGAGACGCGCACCCGCCGGCGGGCTCCCGCGGTCACCGAGCGCTGCCTGAGCACGTCCGGCCGCGTGCAGCGCTGCGCAGGCTGAGCCCTTCCGCCGCGATCAGCCTTCGCCGACGTCCGTGAACGCGCCGCCCGGCGTCGTCGGCGGCGGCGGCGGTGGGGGAGGTGGCGGTGGTGGCGGTGGCGCCACGACGCGGGCCGGCGGCGGCGGTGGCGGCGGCGGCGGCGGCGTGACGACCCGCGTGGGCGTCGCCTGCGCGCGCTGAGCGTTGCGGGCCGCCGCGATGCGGGCCAGCCGCTCTCGCTTCTCCCGCGAACGGCGCCGCCCGACGCGGCGATCGATGGCCAGCCGGCGTGCCGCCTTCTCGCGGCGCTCGCGCTCGCGCGCGGCCTTCGCGGCCGCCGCATCGACCGTCGTCGTCGTCGGCGGCGGGGTGGTGAGCGTCGGGATCGACGTGTCCAGGCCGGTCGTGCTGTCGTCGACGAGCGGCGCTTCGGCGGTGGTCTCCGGCTCTTCGGAGGACGTGAGGTTCATCGCCAGCGCCGTCCCGGCTCCGACGACGAACACGGCGAAGATGCCGGCCAGGGCGATGCGGCGTCGGCGCCCGCGGGTGCCGGCGCTGCGCTGGGAGGCCTTGGCCTCGATGCGCTCGCGCAGCGAGGGTCCGGCGCTCGCGCCGGCGCCGGGCCCGTCGAGCGCGCCCGCGGAGGCGGCGACGCCGGCCCCGGCAGCGACGCCGGCTCCGGCAGCGGCGGCGTTGTCCGACCACGGCCCGAAGTCGTCGTCCTTGGGCCCGGGGGCAGGCCGGCCGCTCGCCGCGCCGGCCGCCGAGTCGAAGGAGAAGTCGGGCTCGTCGTCCGATGTGGCCGCGTAGGCCGAGAGCGCGGCGATCGCCTCGGGCGACAGCGATTCTCCGGCCTCGGCCGGGGGGATCGCGGGCGACTCGGTCGTGTCGGCGGGCTGGCCGGCGAGCAGGCGCAGCGCCTTGCGGCGCACCGAGGCGACGTTCTCGCCCTCGACGCGGACCGGCGCGGCGATGACGATCGCGGTGACGATCTGCTCGGCCACGCCCGCGGGCAGCGTCGTCGTGGCCGGCCGGGCGAACGCCAGCTCGGCCGCCTCGAGGCGCTCGAGCGTCTCCTTGCAGCCCTGGCAGTCGGCGATGTGCTCGCTGAGCGCGTCGCGGTCGGGCGTCGGGCGCGTGTCGAGCAGGTGCTGGAGCAGGTCGCTCTCGGTCTTCGCGCAGGCGCCGGCGCCGGCATCCCCGTCGCGGCCGGCCACGGCGCGGGTGCCGCGCCGCGTGGCCGCCTCGCGCGTGGCGGTGCGCAGCCGCGACTCGGCCTCGTTCTTGTTGAGGTGCTCGACCGCGATCACCGAGAGCCGGAAGCGGGCCAGGGCGTCGGCGGCGGCGATGCTCGCCGAGCCCGGCGCCGCCACGAGCTCGCAGTAGGCGAAGACCGACGGGCCGCGCCGCTCGACCAGCGCGGCGATGACGCCGGGATCGGCGTCGCGAATCCCGGCGAGTGTTACTGCACTTGTGACTCCCACTATGTCGATGCTACGGGATGCGCGGCGTGGTGACACTGGTTGACGCACCCCACGCCGGTCTCCGTCCGGCGCGGCTGCGACCCTGCCGCGCAATGGCACCCCTCATCACCCGCGAAGAAGCTCTCGAGCTCGGCGAGCTCGAGGACCGCGCGGCGATCGAGGCGCTCGTCGAGCGGGCTTGGGCTGCGCGCGTGGAGCGCTTCGACGACTCGACCGACATGTGCTCGCTCGTCAACGCGAAGTCCGGCGGCTGCGCGCAGGACTGCGGCTTCTGCGCCCAGTCGCGCTTCGCCGAGGCGGAAACCCCGCTGCACGCGATGATGGAGCCCGAGCAGATCCTCGAGCACGCGCGCGCCGCCGAGGCCGCCGGCGCACACCGCTTCTGCATGGTCACGCAGGGTCAGGGGCTGTCCAAGCGCGACTTCGAGAAGGTGCTCGCGGGCACACGGCTCGTCGCGCAGCACACGAACCTCAAGCGTTGCGCCTCGATCGGTCACATGTCGGCGACCCGCGCGAAGGCCCTGAAGGAGGCGGGCGTGCAGCGCGTGCACCACAACGTCGAGACGGCCGAGTCCTACTACCCCGAGGTCACGCAGACCGTCCGCTACGAGGGCCGGCTGCGCACGATCGAGGCCGTCCGCGAGGCCGGCCTGGAGACCTGCGTCGGCGGGATCCTCAACCTCGGCGAGTCGCGCGAGCAGCGCGTCGAGATGGCCTTCGAGCTCGCCGGCATCGATCCGACGTCGGTGCCGATCAACCTGTTGAACCCCCGCCCCGGCACGAAGTTCGGCGACCGCGAGTACATGGATCCGTGGGAGGCCGTCAAGTGGATCGCGATCTTCCGGCTCATCCTTCCCGACGCGCTGTTTCGCCTCTGCGGCGGGCGCGTGGAGAACATCGGCGAGCTGCAGCAGCTCGCGGTCCGCGCGGGCATCAACGGCGTGATGATGGGCAACTTCCTGACGACGCTCGGCAACACGCCCGAGGAGGACCGGGCGATGTTCGAGAACCTCGGCCTGAACGTCGCGCGCCAGCCCGACAACGGCGCCAACCCGCGGCCGGACAACCGCAGCGGCCGGCTGGAGGGCACGACGCCGCCGCCGTCGGACCCGGAAGATGAGCCCGCGTACCTCGCCGGCCTCGAGGTGCGCCTGTGGGACCCGTCGACGCAGTTGCGCTTCGCGCGAGGCTGAGGCCGTCGTGACCGAGATCGCGGCACGGCTGGCGGAGCTTCGGGAGCTCGGCCTGTATCGGCGCACGCGCCTGGTCAGCGGCCCGCAGGGGCCCAACGTCGTGCTCGACGGCAAGCCCGTCCTGCTGCTGTGCTCCAACAACTACCTCGGCCTCGCCGACCACACGCGCGTGCAGGAGGCGGCGGCCGACGCCGCACTGCGCTGGGGCGTCGGGGCGGGCGCGTCGCGCCTGGTCAGCGGCACGATGACCGTGCATCGCCGGCTCGAGCAGCGCCTCGCGACGTTCAAGGGAACCGAGACCGCCGTGCTGTTCGGCTCGGGCTACCTCGCCAACCTCGGCGTCGTCGGAGCGCTGGCGCGCGCCGGTGAGGTCGTCTTCTCCGACGAGCTCAACCACGCCTCGATCATCGACGGCTGCCGGCTGTCGCGCGCGGACACCTTCGTCTACGCCCACAACGACGTCGAGCACCTTGCCTGGGGTCTCGCGCAGGCGGGGCCGCGCGCCTCGCTGATCGTCACCGAGTCGGTCTTCTCGATGGACGGCGACGTCGCGCCGCTGGAGGAGATCGTCGACGCCGCGCGCCGGCACCGCGGCGTGCGGGTCGTTGTCGACGAGGCGCACGCGACCGGCTGCCTCGGCCCGGGCGGGCGCGGCGCGGTCGCCGAGGCCGGGCTCGACGGCGAGGTCGACGTCGTCGTCGGCACGCTGGGCAAGGCGCTCGGCGCCTACGGCGCGTTCGCCGCCTGCGACGAGGAGATCGCCGCGCTGCTGACGAACACCGCGCGCTCGCTGATCTTCTCGACCGCCCCGCCGCCGCCCGCGGTCGCGGGCGCGATCGCCGCGCTCGACGTGCTCGAAGCGTCGCCGCGCCGCGTCGAGCGCCTGCAGGCCAACGCCGACGTGCTGCGCGCCGAGCTGGCCCGCGAGGGCTTCGACGTCGCCGGGTCGACGACGCAGATCATCCCGCTCATCGTCGGCGACGCCGGCACGGCGATGCGCGTGTGCGAGGCCGCGCTGGAGCGCGGCGTGTTCGCGCAGGCGATCCGCCCGCCGACCGTGCCCGCCGGCACCTCGCGCCTGCGCCTGGCCGTGATGGCGACGCATACGAAGGACGAGCTGCGCGAGGCGGCCCGGGTGCTTGGCCGCGCCGCCCTGCAGGCCGGCTTCCGCCCGGCCACGGCGATGCCGATCGCCGTCGCCCAGGAGGCCGTCCGCGGGCCCGACGCGGGCGCGCGGTACGCGCAGCGCGAGGCAGCGCGCACCGCCGTCGCCGACGCGGCGTAGCGCGGGCCGTTGCGCGGCTGCTTCGTCACGGGGACCGACACGGGCGCCGGCAAGACGGTGGTGGCGGCGGCGATCGCCGCGGCGCTGCACGCGCGCGGGACGCGCGTCGCGGTGTGGAAGCCGGTGGTGACGGGGCTCGACGAGCCCGCTGCGGGCGGCTGGCCGGCCGATCACGAGCTGCTGGCGCGCGCCGTCGGCGGGAATCCCGAGGAGGTGACGACCGCCACCTTCGGACCGGCCGTGTCGCCCCATCTCGCCGCCGAGCTGGCCGGGAGCGCGCTCTCGCTCGACGCACTGGCGGGCGCCGCGCGCGCAGCGGTTCAGGGTGCCGACATCCTCGTGGCCGAGGGGGTCGGCGGGCTGCTCGTGCCGTTCGGCGACTTCGACGTTCGCGATCTCGCGGTCGCGCTCGGGCTGCCGCTCGTCATCGCGGCGCGGCCGGGGCTGGGGACGATCAACCACACGCGGCTGACGCTCGAGGTGGCGCGGGCGGCGGGGCTCGACGTGCGGGCGGTCGTGCTGACGCCGTGGCCCGGCGAGCCGAGCGTGATGGAGCGCTCCAACCGCGTGACGATCGCGCGGCTCGGCGGCGTCGCGGTGGCGACGCTGCCGGCGACGACGCCGGACGCCGCGGATCTCGCGCGGGCCGGCGCCACCCTGCCCTTCGACGGCTGGCTCGGGCCGTGAGCCGCCCGTTTCTCACCGCCGAATGGCTGAACGTTCTCGGGGTCACGTATGCCGTCGACGCGGCGCGCCTGGAGGCGCATCTGCCGCGCGGCGCCCAGATCGACACACTCGAGGGCTCGCCGCGGGTCAGCATCGTGGCGTTCCGCTTTCGCCACACGCGGCTGCGCGGCGTGCCGATCCCGCTGCACGTGAACTTCGGCGAGATCAACCTGCGCTTCTACGTGCGCCTACACGATCGCCGCGCGGTCGTGTTCATCCGCGAGTTCGTGGCGCGGCCGGCGATCTCGGTCGTCGCGAAGCTCACGTACAACGAGCCCTACCGGACGATCCGCATGCGCGACGAGGTGCTCGGCCCGCGCGAGGACGGGCTCGTCGGCGTGCGCCACCGCTTCGGTCGCGGGCTGGGCAACCGGCTGGAGGCGTGGGCGGATCCCGAGCCGGTGGTGCCCGCGGCGGACTCCGCGGCGTACTGGCTGACCCACCATGCGCTCGGCGTCGGGCGCGCCCGGGATGGCAGTGCGCGCTCCTACGACGTCGCCCACCCGGTGTGGGCGCTGCACGAGGTGCGCTCGGTGGACGTGTCCGTCGACTTTGGTGCGCTGTACGGGCGGCAGTGGGCGTTCCTGGCTGACGCGGAGCCGTCGCATGTGACTCTGGCGGTGGGATCTGCGGTCGCGATCACGCCGGCGGTGGATGTCTGAGGACGATGCGACGGCGTCTGCTCCGGCAAGAACTGCATCGCTGAGGGTGACGGGCTGGTTCGACGGGGTCCGCGCCACGGAGCGCGTGGCGTCGCGGGTGAACCTAAATTGCACGATTGCCGTTGGTCTTTTCGTCTGTGTCTAGCAATGTCTAGCCCGGGGCTAGACACTGCTAGACAACCCCGATGCGCGACCGTGGTCCAGCCCTCGTCGTCGTTGTGGTCGTCGCGGCCGTGGCGGCGATCGCGGCCGTCGTCGCGCTGCCCGGCGACGGCGGCGCGCACCGGCTGCCGAAGGCCGCGGGCTGCCCGGTCCTGCCCAAGAGCCACCACTTCAACCAGCGCGTCGACGGGCTGCCGCGGGCGGCGAACTCCGACACGCTCGTCGCCTCGATCGGCGCCGACGACGAGTTCCACGCCGACTTCGGCTCGGGCATGTACGACGGCGGGCCGATCGGGATCCCCTACACGGTCGTGGGCAAGGGCCAGACGAAGGTGCCGGTCGCGTTCGACATCGCCGACGAGTCCGACCGCGGCCCGTATCCGATCCCGCCCGAACGCGCCGATCGAGGGCGGCGCGAGCGCCGACGGCGACCGCCACGTGCTCGTCGTCGACCGCGACCGCTGCCGGCTCTACGAGCTCTTCGACGCCCGGCCCCAGGACGGCGGCAAGCGCTGGACGGCCGGCTCGGGGGCGATCTTCGACCTGCGCTCCAACAAGCTGCGGCCGGCGGGCTGGACGTCGGCCGACGCCGCCGGGCTGCCGATCCTGCCCGGCCTGGCCCGCTACGCCGACGTCGCCAAGGGCTCGATCGACCACGCGCTGCGCTTCACGGCAAGCCGCACGCGGCGTGCCTACGTGTACCCGGCGCGCCACTTCGCGTCGGACGACGGCGACGCGGCGCTGCCGCCGATGGGCCTGCGCGTACGGCTGAAGGCGAGCGTCAGCCTCGACGGCCTGGGCCGGCAGGCGAAGGTCATCGCCCGGGCGCTGAAGCGCTACGGCGCGCTGCTCGCCGACAACGGCTCGCCCTGGTACTTCAGCGGCGCGCCCGACCGGCGCTGGGACAACGACGACCTGCACACGCTCGACCGCCTGACCGGCCGCGACTTCGAGGTCGTCGACACGCGCTCACTGCCCAAGCCGCGCTAGATGCGAGGCGGGCGGCGGCGGCGCACGAGCGCAACTTCGTGACAATCCTCACGTTCTCGCATGAGGAGCCGATACAGACGCAGATCACGGATGACCCCGAGCGGACGGTGGGACCCAATGCAGCAGAGCACGCGCGCGCGACAGTTGTGGCTGGCAATCGGGGCGGTGCTCAGCATCCTCGCGGCCCTGCCCGTGACCGCCGCGCATGCGGCGCCGCCGGATAACGACGACTTCGGCAACGCGCAGGTCGTGCGGGTCGGCGACCGCGTTACCGGGACGACGATCGACGCGACGCTGCAGTCCGGCGAGCCGGCCCCTGGGCCGTCCCACACCCGCTCGGTCTGGTACCGGCTGACCCCGGCCGCGAGCGAGACCCTGCGGATCGACAACTGCGGCGGCGGGCCGTGGGCGGAGCTGGCGATCTTCACCGGCCCCGGCCTCGGCGCCCTCACGGAGGCGCCACTCACCCGCAGCGGATGCAGCTCCGGCAGCCGGGTCTACCTCGCCGCCGTCGCGGCGACCGCGTACTACGTGCGGGTCACCGGCCGCGACGCCGGGCCGGACTACAACGAGGCGTCCGGCCCGCTCGTGCTCAGCGTCGCGCGGCCGCAGGCGCCCGCCAACGACAACTTCGAGAACGCGCAGCCGATCGGGCGCCCGGCGCAAATCGCCGGCACGATCGTCGACGCGACCGTTCAGCCCGGCGAGCCCGCGCCCGCGGTGTTCGGGGGCAGCAGCGGTCCCTCGGTCTGGTTCAAGCTCGCCGCGACGGCCAACAGCTTCGTCCTGGCCAGCACCCGGGTCGGCACGAACGATCCGATGGTGGCGGTCTACACCGGCAGCAGCCTTGGCTCGCTCACCGAGGTCGGCACCGAGGGCGGACCCACCGGCAGCCGCACGACGATGTCGTTCATCACCCAGCCGGGCACGACGTACCACATCGCCGTTCGCAGTCCCGGCGACGGCGCCGGCGACGGCGACTTCACGCTGAACGTCTCCGCCCCCGACGCGCACTCGTCGCCGTCCAACCTCGCTGCGCCGCCGGCACCGCGGTGCTCCCCGGACCCCACCCTGATCACGTACAGCGGGACGCACGCGGCCGGCGGCACCGTCTGCCTCAGGGTCACGAAGGACGGCACGGGCCTCGCGTGGTTCAGCGGGACGAGCATTCCCGGCGACCGGTGCATGATCCCGTGGTTCGCGGAGGTCATGTACAACCTCCCGGCGCCGATCGACAACCGCCGCTTCAGCTACGGCAGCCCGTTCGTTCGGCTGCTCGGATCCTTCCCGACGACTCTCAGCGCCCGCGGCACGCTGCAGGTGACCCAGCGCCCCGTGACGGGTCCGTGCCACAGCGCGCCGATTGCGTGGACGGCGACGACGAACGGGGCTGACCTCGTGGCGCCGACCCTGCGCCTCGGCGGCGCCACCGTGCAGCGCCCGCTGCGCGGCCGCCGCGCCATCACAGTGCTGGTGCGCTGTCGCGGCGAGGCCTGCGTCGCCAACGCCACGGCGCGGGTCGCGGGCGTCGAGGTCAACGCCGCGAAGCGCACGGTGCGTCCGTCCACGGCGGGCCGCGCGGTGCGCCTCGCCCTGCCACCTCGGGCGCGAAGCGCGCTCGCCGGCGCGCTGCGCGCGAAGCGCAGCGTCAAGGTGCGGGTCACCGTGATCGCCCGTGACAGCTCTGGCAACCGCGCGACCGCGCGGCGGACGATCACGCTGCGTCGCTGAGCGGCGCCTCGCAGGTGGGCTCGGCGCGCGCGACGAGCGTGTCGAGCACGTCCTGGACCGCGTGGTCGCCGCCACGGCAGGCGCGGCGCTGGATCCCCGCGCCGCCGCCTTCGGCGAGCAGCCCGGCGAGGTCGTCGAGCTGCGTGGCGCAGCCGAGCTCTGCGGCGGCCGGGCGGATGGCTGCGAGCATGCACTCCAGCAGCTCGGGCACCGGCCGCAGGCAGTAATCCTCGTCGGGCAGCGTCGCCTCGACCCCGGCGCGCGAGGCGCGAAACGAGGCCTCGTCGAGGATCTCCGCCGGCGGTCCATCGACCGAGCGCGCCCGCGACTCGTGCAGCGCCAGCGACTGCACCGCGGCGGCCAGCGCGGCGGTGTGGCGCGCCGACAGCTGGGTGTCCAGCGCGCGGATCTCCACCGTGCCGATGCGCGGGTGCGGGCGCAGCTTCCACCAGTGGAAGGTGTAGTCGGGTACCTCGGCGACGTGCGACAGGCGCGCGGTCGAGTCCAGGAAGTCGTCGAGGTCGGCCATCGCGCGCGGCACGCCGGCCCGCGGCCAGGAGCGCAGCGTCAGCGACCGCGCGGACGCGAGGCCCGTGTCGCGGCCGTGGCGGTAGGGCGAGTTGGCGCCGAGCGCCTCGAGCAGCGGCACGTGGCGGCGCAGGCCGTTGAAGACGCGGATCGCGGTCTCGGCGTCGGGCATGCCGACGTGGATGTGCAGCGCGCAGACCGGCGTCGCGCCGGCGTCGCCGAGCAGCTCGTGGATGCGCTCGTAGCGCGGCTTGTCGGTGAACTCCGAGTCGCCCTCGACGGCGGTCGGGTGCGTGCCGCAGGCGACGATCCCGGCGCCGGTGGCGAGCACCGCGCGGCGCAGCTCGCAGAGCTCCTCGACCGCGTCGCGCACCGTTCGCGCACACGCCGGTGATGAGCTCGATCTGGCTGCGGTGCAGCTCGTTCTTGATGTCGCCGCGGGGCAGCTCGCCGAGCTGCTCGATCACCTCGGCGCCGGTGTTGACGAGGTGCCCGTCGGCCGGATCGACGAGGAAGAGCTCCTCCTCGAGGCCGATCGTGAACGGCGTCGCCGTCGCCGAAGTGGTGCTGCTCGTGCTGATCGCTCATCTGGGCGGCGGCCTTACCCGCCCGCGGCGCCGCGATCAGCCGTCGCCGGCGGCGAACTGGACGATCGACGTATCGATGAGCCACTCGACCGGCGCCACGTCGTCGGTGTAGACGCGCCCGCCGCGCAGCCCCGGCTCCAGGCGCGCCGCGGCGGCCAGGCCGACCGGGCGCAGCTCGGCGGGCAGCGTCGGCGCGCGCGCCAGCAGCCGGTCGCCCGAGGCGGGCGCGGCCGTGGCCAGCAGCTGCGTGTTGACGTCCTCGCTCGGGTCGCGCAGGACGGTCGGGAAGACCGCGCCCATCGTCGCCACGAGCACCTGCTCCAGGCGCGGCGAGTCGCGCGGGTGGCCGACGTTGACGAGCACGACGCCGCCGGGGTTCAGCCGCTCCTGCACGAGCGTGAAGAACTCCTTCGTCGCGAGGTAGAACGGGATGTACGGCTGGCGGTAGGCGTCGACGAGGATCGCGTCGTAGCGCTCCTTCGTGCGGCGCAGGAACGGGCGCGCGTCGGCGGTGAACGTGCGCAGCCGCGGGCCGCGCATGTCGAAGTAGCGCCGGCCGATGTCGGTCAGCTCGCCGTCGATCTCGACCGCGTCGATCGCCGTCTGGGGGAAGAAGTGCCCGTAGGCGCGGGCGACGGTGCCGGCGGCGTTGCCGAGGATCGCCATGCGCTTCGGAGCGCGGCCGAGCGCGGCGAAGGGCAGCACGAGCGACTCGTCCCAGTAGTTGTTCGTCAGATACGAGTTGCGCCGCCTGAGCGAGTGCACGGCCTGGCCCTCGTTGAGCTCGAGCGTGCGCGTGCCGTCGAGGTCCTCCACGACGCGGGCGTACTGGTACTCGGTGTCGGTCTCGTGGATGACCCGCGCGCCGTCGTCGGTCTCCCCCTTCACCGTGCCGATCGGCAGGACGAGCAGGACCGCGAGCACGGCCGGGGCGAGCAGCGCCGCGCGCCGCGCCAGCCCCCAGGCCGCGATGAGGACGAGCGCCAGGCCGAAGAGGATGAACGTGCGCCGCGTGCCGATGAGCGGGATGAACAGCAGCGCGCTCGTGAACGTGCCGATCAGCGAGCCGACCGTCGAGATCGCGTACAGGCGCCCGGAGACCGTGCCGGCCTGGGCGACGTCGCCGACCGCGAGCCTGAGCGCATACGGCGCGACCGCGCCGGAGACGAGCACCGGCGTGGCGACGAGCACCGTGACGCCGAGCAGCGAGCCGACGAACGCGCCCGCGGAGATCGAGTCCAGCGCGTCGACGGCGACGCCGAGGAAGGGGTCGGCAACGAACGGCACGGCGGCGAGCAGCAGGCCCGACAGCAGCACGATCCGGTACAGGCCCTCGCGGGTCGGGTTGCGGTCGGCGAGGCGGCCGCCGTACCAGTAGCCGATCGACAGCGCGACGAGCACGATCCCGATCGTGTTCGCCCAGACGATCGTCGAGGCGCCGAAGTACGGCGCGAGCAGGCGCGCGGCGGCGATCTCGGCGCCGAGGATGCTCATCCCGACGACGAAGACGATGAGGCCGAGCGGCGGTTCGGGCAGGCGGCGCATGCGGGTGCGAGCGTATTCGGCCGCGCTTGGCGCCCGGCTCACCGGGGGTGTGTCGAATGGTGCACGCGGAAGCGACACGCATTCGACACACCCCTGTGCTGCTAAGGTTTGCCCCGCAAACTAGTTTGAGATCGGGAGAAAACATGGACCGCACGACGCTCGAATCCGCCGTCGCCGAGAACTCCCATCTGCGCGGGCTGTTCGCCGTCCCGCTCGCCGGGTTGATGCTCCTGTCGGCGCTCGGCAACTGGGCGGTCGGGCCGCTGCGTCACGCCTGGGTCTTCGTGGCCTGCGCGGCGCTCCTCGTCGCGGCGTGCCTGCCGCTGGCGCGCTTCTACAACGAGCACTACGGCCGCGTGACGCCTAACCCCCCGCCAGCAGATGCGGGCGCTGGTCGCGGTGGTCGGCTGCGTCCCGATCACGATCGGGGGTTCGCTGCTGCTCTCCAGCGACGCGTCCTGGTCGCTCGATCTGCCGGTCAACCCGACGGCGATCTCGTTCGCGCTCGTCATGGCCGTCGTCTACGCGATGACGATCGGACTCAAGCAGCACCACAAGGTCGTCTTCGGCCTGCTCCTCGTCGCCGGCCTGCTCCCAGTGTGGCCGCACCACGGCGACGGCGGCAACGCGGGCCTGCTGATCGCGGGCATCGCGGTCGCCGTGGCGGGCATCCTCGACCACCGCCTGCTCGTGCGGACGTTCGGCCCGTCGCACGCGCTCGACGCCGACCGCACCGACGTCCGTGCCTGACGAGGACCTCGTCCTCGACCGGCTCATCCACGAGCCGGGGCGACTGGCGATCCTCACCGTCCTGTCCTCGGTGACGGAGGCCGACTTCGTCTTCCTGCAGCGCACGACGGGGCTGACGAAGGGCAACCTCTCCAGCCACCTGACGAAGCTCGAGGTCGCCGGCCTCGTGGCGATCGAGAAGCGCTTCGTGCGCAAGAAGCCGAACACGAACGTCGCGCTCACCGCGACCGGCCGCCGGGGGATCAAGCACCACTGGGAGCAGCTCGAGCGACTCCGGCGCCTGTCCGAGCAGTCGGCGTAGGCGGGTCCCTACGCGTAGTGCTCGGCGTACGCACGCTCGAGGGCCGAGAGCGGGCGTGGGGGCTTCGCGTGCAGCGATGCCCAGAGGGCGTTCTCGACGGCGAAGCGGAAGACGAACTCGCGCACGCTCGCGGCGCAGACCGACAGTTCGCTTTCCGCCGGGCCGGCGTCGCTCAGCGGCGGCTGCTCGGCCTCGTACCAGTCGTCCATGGCCTCACCGCCGCAGGCGACGACGCGATGCGCGCCATCGGCGTCGAGCTGCACGAACCAGAGCAGGACGTCCTGCTGATCGCGCAGGAAGAGGATCAGCCAACCGTCGTCGCCGCGGTCGAACGCCGCGAGGTCCAGGCATGCGGCGGTCACGGAGTTGACGTGCTGCTGGAGCGCCGGGTCGCCGAGCAGCGCCAGGAGCTCCGGCGGCGCGTCGATGCCGGCGCGGGCGAACGGCTCCCATTCCAGCGTCCCTGCGGCGACCGGATCGTGGCCGGTTGGCAGCAATCGCAGCCAGTGCAGGCCGTCGCCGAGGACGTCCGGCACTGGCGGCAGCGTTGCGGGGTCGAACGCCTCGTACGTGGCGGGCGCGTCCGTCCCGCGCAGGCCGGGCAGCTTCACCCCCCACCAGGTCGAATCCATGCCGTGATGCTCGCACGAGTTCGTCCGCACCCCCTCTTAGGGTCTCGCCCCATGACCACGCGGGAGCTCGCAGACATCGACAAGCGGGTGCTCTGGCACCCGTTCACGCAGCAGCAGGGCTGGTGCGAGGAGGAGCCGCTGATCATCGAGCGCGGCGAGGGCTGCACGCTGTTCGACACGGACGGCAACGCCTACCTCGACGGCGTCTCGTCGCTGTGGTGCAACGTCCACGGCCACGGGCACCCGGCCATCGACCGCGCCGTGCGCGCTCAGCTCGGGAAGGTCGCCCACACGACGATGCTCGGCCTCTCGCACCCGGGCGCCATCGAGCTCGCCCAGCGGCTTGTCGACATCGCGCCGCCCGGCCTGAGCCGCGTCTTCTACTCCGACAACGGCTCGACCGCCGCCGAGGTCGCCCTGAAGATGGCCTTCCAGTACTGGCGCCACCGCGGCGAGCCGGGCCGCAACGGCTTCATCTGCCTGCGCGACGCCTACCACGGCGACACGATCGGCTCGGTCTCCGTCGGCGGCATCGACCTGTTCCATTCCTGCTTCGGGCCGCTGCTGTTCGAGTCCTGGCAGGCCGAGCCGGGCGACGCGGCCGGCATGGCGGCGCTGCTGAGCCGGCACGCCGGCCAGGTGGCGGCGGTCATCGTCGAGCCGCTCGTGCAGGGCGCGGCGGGCATCCTCACCCACCCCGAGGGCTATCTCGCCGCCGTCCGCGCGCTGTGCGACGAGCACGACGTGCTGCTCATCTGCGACGAGGTGGCGACCGGCTTCGGCCGCACCGGGACGATGTTCGCCTGCGAGCACGAGGGCGTCTCGCCGGACCTCATGTGCGTCGCCAAGGGGCTGACCGGCGGCTACCTGCCGCTCGCCGCGACGCTCGCCACCGAGCGCATCTACGAGGCGTTCCTCGGCGAGCACGAGGAGCTGCGGACGTTCTTTCACGGCCACACGTACACGGCCAACCCGCTCGCCTGCGCGGCGGCGATCGCGACGCTCGACGTCTTCGAGCGCGAGCGCACGCTCGACGCGCTGCAGCCCAAGATCGCGCTGCTCGCCGACCTGCTCGAGGAGTTCGTCGCGCCGCTGCGCTGCGTCGGCGAGATCCGCCGGCGCGGCTTCATGGTGGGCATCGAGCTCGAGGGCTTCCCGCTGGCCGCGCGGATGGGCCATCAGGTGACGCGGGCCGCCCGCCGGCGCGGGGCGATCGTGCGGCCGCTCGGCGACGTCGTCGTGCTCATGCCGCCGCTGGCCATCAGCGAGGAGGAGCTCTGCCATCTCGTGCAGATCACCGCCGCGTCGGTGGCCGAGGCGACGGCGGCGCCGGTGCTGCTGCAGGTGGCCTGAGCTCAGCCTACGACGACTGCAGGCGCTCCGCGGCGTCGGGGTGACCGGCGGCGGCGGCGCGCCCCCAGAGCTCGCGCGCGCCCTCGGGGTCCTTGGCCTCGATGAGCCGCCCGAGGTTGAACATCGCCTCGGCGTCGCCCGTCGCGGCGGCCTTCTCGTACCACAGGTGCGCCTTCGCGCGATCGATCTTCTCGAACATCAGGCCGAGGTTGAACATCGCCGGCGCGCTGCCCGCCTCGGCCGCCTCCACGTAGAGCTCCTCGGCCCGCGCCCGATCGCCGTCGCGCTGCTCCAGGACGCCGAGCTTGACGATCGCGTCGACGTAGCCGCCCTCGGCCGAGCGCTCGAGCCACAACCGCGAGGCGTCGGGCGCGTGCGGCTCGAGGAAGAGGCCGACGATGTACATCGCGTGGACGTTGCCGGCCTCGGCGGCGCGGCGAAACCAGGCGCGCGAGGCGGCCGGGTCGTCGCCGGCCTGGATCGTGGCGAGGAAGATCATCGCCTCGGTGTCGCCGGCCTCGGCGGCGGCCTCGTAGCGACGGTGCAGCGCGCGCCGGCCGGCCTTGACGAACGGTCCCTTCGAACGCGGCTTGGCCATGGCTACAAGCCTAGAGCCAGCCCGCGGCGCGGGACCGGCGCGGACTGCATGATCGCGCTCGTCGTCTGGCCGTAGGCGACGAACTGGTCGATGACCGTCTCGAGGTGCTCGACGTCGCGCACGTAGGCGGTCATGACGTAGCAGTCCTCCCCGGTGACGCGGTGGCATTCGATGACCTCGGGAGTGTCGCGGGCGAGCGCGGCGACGTCGGCGAGCTGGCGCGGGTTGGGGCGGATGCGGATGATCACCCCGAGGCTGTAGCCGAGCCGGCGCGGGTCGATCTCCGCGCGGTAGCCGGCGATCACGCCCTCGAGCTCCAGCCGCTTGACGCGCTCGGCGACCGCCGGCGAGGAGAGGCCGACGCGGCGCCCGAGCTCGGCGATCGACAGCCGCGCGTCGCGCTGCAGCTCGGCGAGCAGGCGCAGGTTCGTCTCGTCGAGAAGACCGTCGTCGGTGGAACGGTCGTTCGGCCGTGCTTTCGTAGCCATGCGACGCAGAATAGCGTCGATCCGCCCTGTAGAACAGGCGTTGCGCCGGTCAACCTATGGGCATGCGCCAGCGCACCCCACCGCCGCACCTGTACTTCGTCGTCAGCGCCGTCTTTCACTACCTCGGCCCGGCGTTCGCCGTGCTGCTGTTCGCGCGCGTCGACGTGCTCGGCGTCGCCTGGCTGCGGATCGCCTCGGCGGCGCTCATCTTCGCGGCGTGGCGGCGCCCGTGGCGCGCGTTCGCCGCCCAGGACCGCGAGGGCCGGCGGTTGCTGCTCGCCTGGGGCGCCGTCCTGGCGGTGATGAACGTCTGCTTCTACAGCGCGATCGACCGCCTGCCGCTCGGCACCGTCGCGGCGATCGAGTTCCTGCCGGTCATCGTGCTCGCCGCGCTCGGGGCGCGCACGCCGCGCAACGCGATCGCGCTGGCGCTCGCCGTGCCGGGCGTCTACCTGCTGACCGGCGTGCAGGTCGACGTCGCCCCGCTCGGCCTCGCCTTCGCGTTCGCCAACGCCGGCCTGTTCGCGCTGTACATCGTGCTCGCCGACCGGGTGGCGAAGCGCGACGCGATCGGCGGGATCGACGGCCTGGCGGCGTCGATGGTCATCGCAGCGGTGGTGGTGACGCCGATGGGCGGCTGGGAGGCGATCCCGGTGTTCGGCGACCCGGTCGCGCTGCTGGCAGGCATCGGCGTCGGCATCTCCTCTTCGGTCATCCCGTACATCGCCGATCAGCTCGCGCTGGCGCGGCTGCCGCGCGCGACGTACGCGCTGCTCGTTTCATTGCTACCGGCGACCGCGACCGTGATCGGGATCGTCGTCCTGAGCCAACTGCCGTCGCTCGCGGAGATCGCCGGCGTCGCACTCGTCGTTGCTGGCGTGGCCCTGCACCGTGCGCCGCGCCCGCCCACGACTCCCGTCTCAGACCCGGATCACGTCGACCGAGCCGAAGGACTCGAAGTCTGCGTCCTGCGTCAAGACGGCCGCGCCATGGCGTAGCGCCGTCGCGGCGATCCAGGTGTCGTGCCGTCGGGGCTTGCGCCCGGCGCGCAGCTGCTCATCCGCCAGCCGTGCGAAGCACGACGCCGTCGCGTCGTCGATCGGCAACAGCGGGTAGGCCGTGCGGACGCGCGAGAGCGTCGCCAGACGGGCCGCTCGCGACGAGGGGTCGGAGGCCCGCAGGACGCCAAGCTCGAGCTCCGCCGCCGTGATGACCGATACCGCAATCTCGTCGGGAAGATCGCCAAGCGGTCGGCCCGACTCGCGCGCGATGAAGACCGACGTGTCGGCGACCGCCCGCGTCATGACTCCTCGATGACATCGCCGCGAACGGCCCGGATGTCGTCGAGCAGCGGGGGATCGGCGGGGGCCTCGCGGACGATCTCGCGCAGCGTGGCCGATGACACCCACGGGCTGCGAGTGCGATCGTGGGGAACGATGTCTGCGACCGGGGTCTTGTTCACGGTCAGCGACAGGCTCTCGCCTGCGCGAACGGCGGCAACGACCTGCGCCGTGTGATTGCGAAGATCTCGAATCGAGACGTGACGTCCCATGCGCCTGAGCGTAGCAACGAGTGCTACCACGTGCTACGGGGGCTGCGCGCGGTCGGTGGCAGCGGCGCGAGCCGGCTGATCTCGCCGAGCAGCTCCGTGAGGTCGAGCGGATGCGTCGCCCACATGAAGGCGAGCGCGGCGCGAGCGCGCTCCCAGGTCAGCATTGAGGGGAGCAGGCCGGGCTCGCCGACCCACGCCGCGGTGAAGCCGAGCTCGGCCGCCGCCGCGATGACGACGTTGGCGTCGCCCTCGGTGAACCGCCCCGAATCGGTGATGCGAGCCGCGGCCTCGTCGGCCGGGATCACCTCGCCGGCCACCAGCGCCCGCGACAACGCGTCGGGATCGCGTCGGCGCAGGTAGCGGACGGCGCACTGGGCATCGTCGTGGAGGTCGAGGTCGTACCAGGCCTCGTAGAGGTCCGGCTCACGCTCGAAGTCGAGTTCCTCGGCGGCGACGAGGACGGCGCGCGCCTGGCGATCCGTGAGGGGTGGGGGCTCGTTGGCGTTCATGGCACCGACGATGACCCGGATGCGGCGCACGTCCGCGGGTCGCGCGCGGGTTGTCACAGTCGCTCCGTAACGCGGTGATGATCCGCGGCAGTTCCTACGCAGTCAACGCGCTGAGGCGCCGCCCGCTATGCGCGCAGCCCGGCCACGAGCCACTCCCAAGGCGGGATGGTCGACTCCGCCGCCCTTCCCCGCTGCGGCCAGCCGTTCATGATCGCCAGCAGCTGCCAATAGCGCTCCGCGCGGCGGTCGGTGAACGTCTCCAGCGTGTCGGCGAGCCATGCGCGGAACTCGGGCCCGTCCGTCCGGCCGTGCAGCTCGGCGAACATGCCGGCGAGCTCGTCGACGACGGGGCACGCCTGCGCGGACGCGGGATCGATGCCCGCGGCGAGCGCCGCGCCGGCCCGGTCCCCGACCGCCTGCGCGGCGCGCTCGTGCGCGTCGCGCGCGGCGGGGGCGGCGGGGGCGGCGGGCGAGCCGGCACCCGCGGCGGCCGCGCGGTCCTGCGCGCTGCGCTGCGCCATCGCGCGGATCCGCCGGCGAAAGTCCTCGTCGGCGACGAGCTCGGCAAGCTCGATCCAGGCCTGGACCTGCTCGCCCGTCGGCTCATCGGGCAGCTCAGGGGTCGCGGCGCGCATCCGCGCGGCGATGCCGGGATCGGCGTCGAGGCCGGCGAAGACCTCCTCGACGAAGTCGGCGACGATGTTGCGCCGCTCGGCGGCGCCCAGCCGCGCGAGGTCGTGCATGAGCTTCATCTCCTGTGGGGTCGTCGTGTCGCGCGCGGCCGCGACCCGCAGCACCGTGCGCTGCAGGCGCAGCACGCGGATCTGCGCGTCGAGCGCGGCGGCGTGCGCCGCGGCCACGCCGGTGAGGCTGACCTCGCGGTCGAGCACGCGCTTGATCGTGGGCAGGTCGACGCCGAGCTCGCGCAGCGTGCGGACGAGCTGCGCCCGCGCGATCGCGCCGGCGTCGTAGAGGCGGTAGCCCGCCTCCGAGCGACCGGCCGGCTCGAGCAGCCCGCCGTCTGAGTAGAAGCGCAGCGTGCGGACCGGCAGGCCGGTCAGCCGCGCGAGCGCTCCGATCGGGATGAGGTCGGCGTCGGGGGCCATGCGCCCATCATCGGGTGTCCAGTGGGTGGAGAGTCAAGCGCCGTGCTACGAGCGCTCGATGATGACCATCGGCGACTTCACGACGGCCGTCGCGGTCTGGCCGGGCTGCAGGTCGAGCTCGTCGGCGGCCTCGCGCGACATGAGCGAGACGATCCGGTAGGGCCCGCAGGCGAGGTCGATCTGCGCCATCACGCCGTCGCGCTTGACGCCGATGATGACGCCCGCCATGCGGTTGCGCGCGCTCGAGCGCGAGTTCGTGCCGCGGTCGCGCAGCACGCGGGCGAGCTCCTCGGGGGCGAGCACGCGACGGTTGCCGCGGCGCTCGAAGGCGATGCGGCCGTCGCGCTCCCAGCGGCGCAGGGTGTCGACGCTGACGCCGAGTGCCTGGGCGGCGACGCCGATGCGGATTCCCTCGTCCATCGGCGCCAGCCTAGATGGTGACGTTGGTCACGGGGCGGAAAACCGAACCTCAAAGCTCGTGACAGCCCGATGTTCGCGGCCGGCCCGCGACGGCACAGTGGGGCTCCCGACCGTCCCCCCTCACGGAGCGAGCGAACACCATGGCCCTCAGCACCAAGCAGTCCCCGCGCACCGACCGCCGCCCCCCACGCGCCGGCGCCCACGCGATCGTCATCGGCGCGAGCATGGCCGGGCTGCTGAGCGCACGCGTCCTCGCCGACTCCTACGACCGTGTCACTGTCCTCGACCGCGACCGCTTCCCCGACGGCCTGACCGAGAACCGCCGCGCAGTGCCGCAGGGCCGCCACGCCCACGGGCTGCAGCTCGGCGGCCAGGCCGCGCTCGAGCACCTCTTCCCCGGCTTCATGGCCGAGGCGATGCAGGCCGGCGCGCCGGCGGTGCGCCCGGGCGTCGAGACGCGCTTCCGCGTCGGCGGCCATGACATCGCCCGCGTCGACGCCGGCGGGCGCAGCGCCGTCGCCAGCCGCCCGCTGCTCGAGGGTCTCGTCCGCCGCCGCGTTCGTGCGATCCCCAACGTCACCGTGCGTGAGCAGTGCAGCGTCGTCGACCTCGTCAGCCACGGCGGGCGCGTGTCCGGCGTCACGCTGCGCGACCGCGCCGCCTCCGCGGGCAAGGAGCGCGAGCTGCGCGCCGACCTCGTCATCGCCGCCTCCGGACGGGGAGCGAAGGTCCCGGCGTGGCTTGAGGCGATGGGCTACGAGCGCCCCGCCGAGGACCGCGTCGATGTCGACATCATGTACGCCAGCCGCAACCTGCGCATGCGCCCGGGCGCGCTGGGCGACGACAAGATCGTGCTCAACGCCGCCCACCCGGGCCGGCCGCGCGGCGTCGCGATGCTCATCGAGGAGAACGGCAGCTGGAACGTGACGCTCTCCGGCTACGGCGAGGCGCACCGCCCGCCGACCGACGACGCGGGCTTCATCGCGTTCGCCGCCTCGGTGACCGATCCCGACGTCGCCGCCGCGATCGCCCAGGCCGAGCCGGTCAACGATGTCGCCACGCACGGCTACCCGGCGAGCGTCCGCCGCCGCTACGACAAGCTGGGCAGCTTCCCCGAGGGCCTGCTCGTCACCGGCGATGCGCTGTGCAGCTTCAACCCGATCTACGGGCAGGGCATGACCGTCGCCACGCTCGAGGCCGTCGCGCTGCAAGGGTGCCTGCGCCAGGGCGCCGACCGGCTCGCCCAGCGCTTCTTCAAGGCCGCCAGGGTTCCGGTCGACCACGCCTGGAAGCTCTCGACCGGCGGCGACCTCGCGCTCGACGAGGTCGATCAGGTCGCCCCGGTGCCCGACCGCGTCATCAACCGCTACATGGAGCGCCTCCTGGTGGCGGCGACGCACGACACGGTCGTCGCGCGGACGTTCTTCGAGGTGACCGGCATGCTCAAGCCGCCCACCGCGCTGCTCACGCCGGCGATGGCGCGGCGCGTGCTGCGCGGCTCGCGGCGCGCGGCCGACGTCCGCAAGCCGCGGCTCACGACCGGCGCCGAAGCGAGCGCCACCGCGTAGTCAGACCGTCCGAGCGCGGCCGGCGCGAGCGATCGCGCCGGTCGCCCCGAGTGCTAGTCCTCGTAGGGCGTGAAGTCCTTCTTGCGCGCGCCGCACACGGGACAGAACCACGTGTCGGGGATGTCTGCGAACGCCGTGCCGGGCGGGATGCCGCCGTCGGGGTCGCCCTCTTCGGGGTCGTAGATGAACCCGCAGGATTCGCAGATCCATTTCATGATGGCGGTCTCGTCCGCAGTCGTCATGGCCTGGAGGGTAGGGGATTGCCACGAATCGCTACCGTCGGCCCCGTGAAGCGCCCGACGACCCGCGAGCGGCTGCGGCAGGCGGGCGCGCCCACGCCGCCGCGCGCCGCGGCCTCGGTGATCGTCGTGCGCGACGGCGCCGGCGGCCTGGAGGTGCTGCTCGTCCGGCGCAACCCGCAGCAGCGCTACATGGGCGGCTTCTGGGTCTTTCCGGGCGGCGCGGTCGACGACGGCGAGGACCATCGCGCGGCGGCTGTGCGCGAGCTCGCCGAGGAGGCGGGCATCGAGGACGTCGCGCCCGGCGCGCTCGTGCCCTACAGCCGCTGGATCACGCCAGAGCTGATCGCGATGCGCTTCGATACGCAGTTCTTCGTCGTCGCCGCGCCGGATGGCGCCGATCCGCGCGTCGACGGCGCGGAGTGCGTCGAGCTGCGCTGGATCGCGCCGGTCGCCGCCGTCGAGGCCTACGGGCGCGACGAGCTCGCGCTCGTCTTCCCCACCTTCACCCATCTTCAGGAGCTCGCTGCGTTCTCCACGGTCAACGCACTGCTCGCGCACGCCGGCGCGCCCGGCCGCGAGATCCGCCCGATCCAGCCGCGCGTCGTCCTCGACGGTGAGGAGCGCCGCATCCTGCTGCCGGGCGAACCCGGCTACGACGACTAGACCACTACTCCGCCACGCGCAGCCGGCCGACCATCCCGCGCTGCTCGTGGTCGGCGACCGGGCAGTACCAGCGGTAGGTGCCCTGCGGCAGCGCGGCCGACAGCGTCGCGCGCTCGCCCGGGACCAGCACGGGCGTGCGGATGAGGCCCGCCGGGCCGTCGAGCGCGAGCGCGTGGCGGACGACGCCGTCGTTGACGACCTCGACGGCGATCCGGCCCGCCCGCGCGACACGCGGCTCGGCGACGTCGAGCCGGTAGTCGACGAGCGAGACGCTCGTCGTGGCGACCGCGCGCGGGTCCAGCCGCGGCGCGGTGCCGACCGGCGTGGGGGTCGTCCGCAGCGCGTCGCCGCGCTCCTCCCCGCAGCCGCCGGCGGCCAAGCCCGCCGCGGCCAGGATCAGCGCGAGAACGGCTCTCATGGCGGCCAGCGTATGCGACCCGCAGTTGCGCCCAACCGGGTGCTCGACCCGCCCGTCGACACGCGGGGCGAAATTCCTCCCACCGACCCAATCCCATCCCTAGACTCACCGTCGAGCAGTGCCGCGCAAGGCACGGCGGGTGAAAGAGAGAAGTCGGTCTCTCTCTCACTCGCTCGCTGACCGGTGCCCGCTCTCACTGATTTTCGGCGAATCCGTCCGCACAAACGCAGCGAACAGGGGGAAGTCATGTCCGTCACCGCCACTCCGAACAACGTCGGCCACGGCACGATTCGCATGCGCGGGTACGCCGTCGCGGCGCCGCCGGCTCCCGCCGCCCCGGCCGCCACGCCGACTGCGACCGGCGTCGGCCACGGCACGATCCGCATGGCCGGCTACTCCACGAGATCAGCGACCGGCGCCCCCGTGCAGCCGCCGCCTCCGGAGCCGTCGGGCCCGGTCGGTCACGGGACGATCCGCCTGCGCGGCTAACCGCAGCCGGCCAGGCCGGTCAGCCGCGCGCCTGCGGGAGCGTCACGACCATGTGGCTGCCCTGCGGCTCGCGGCGCTCGGCGCGGATCGTGCCGTCGTGCAGCTCGACGATCCAGCGCGCGATCGCCAGCCCGAGGCCGGCCCCGCCGCCGTCCGCGCCGCTGCGCCCGTCGCCGCGGTGAAAGCGCTCGAACACGCGGTCCAGCTCATCCGCCGCGATGCCCGGGCCGTCGTCGTCGACCTCGATCGTCACGACGTGGTGAGCGCCGGACGCGCGCAGCGCCACCTCGCCCGGCCGCGGCGAGTAGCGCACCGCGTTCTCGACGAGGTTCATCACCACCTGGTGCAGCCGCTCGGGATCGCCGTGCACCTGTAGCCCCGCGGGCGCGTCGATCGAGAAGACGACGTCGGGCGGCGCGTGCAGGCGAGCCTCGCGCGCCGCGCCCTCGAGCACCTCGCGGATGGCGAACGGGCGCATGTCAAACGGCTGCTCGCCGGCCTCCAGGCGCGAGAGGTCGAGCAGCTGGGTGACGAGCCGGCCGAGACGTCGCGTCTGGGCGAGCATCGTGCGCAGCGTTTCGGGATCGGGCTCGCTGACGCCGTCGACGACGTTCTCCAGGATCGCCTGCAGCGCGCCGATCGGCGTGCGCAGCTCGTGCGACACGTTCGCGACGAGGTCGCGCCGCAGGCGATCGGTCTCGGCGAGCTCGGCGGTCATGCGGTTGAACGCGCGCGCCAGCTCGCCGACCTCGTCGTTGGAGGTGACGGCGACCTGGCGGCCGTGCTCGCCGCGCGCCATCGCGCTGGCCACGGCGGCCATCTCGCGCAGCGGCTTCGTCGTGCCCCGCGCGAGCAGCTGCACGCAGGCCAGCGCAAGCGCGATCCCCGCGCCGGCGCCGACGATCGACGGCAGGCCGAGCCAGCGCACGGCGACGATCGTCGCCACTGCGGTGATCCAGACCGCCGCGACGATGACGATGCCGAGCTTGAGCTTCAGCGAGGGAAGCGACTGCAGCGGCCTCACGGCGCCGGCGCTCCCGGCGTCCCGAAGGCGTAGCCGATCCCCTGCACGGTGCGCAGGACGTCGGCGCCGAGCTTGCGCCGCACGGCGGCGACGTGCGAATCGACGGTCCGCCCGCCGGTCGTCCCGTCCGGGTAGCCCCACACGTCCTCGAGCAGCTGCTCGCGGCTGAAGACGACGCCGGGCCGCAGCGCGAGCCGGTGGACGAGGTCGAACTCCGTCGGGGTGAGGTGCACGAGCCGGCCCTCGCGGCGGATCTCGCGGCGCTCGGGATCGATCATCACCGGCCCGGCCACGATCGGGCGCGACGACGGCACCTCGGCGGCGCGCTGGACTCGGCGCAGGAGTGCCCGCACGCGAGCGACGAACTCGCGCTGGCTGAACGGCTTGGTCATGTAGTCGTCGGCGCCGACGCCGAGGCCGACGAGCAGGTCGGTCTCCGCGTCCAGCGCGGTGAGCATGAGGACGGGGACGGGACGCTCGCGCTGGATGCGGCGGCAGACCTCGTGGCCGTCGAGGCCGGGCAGCATGACGTCGAGCACGACGAGGTCGGGCGCCAGGCGCTCGCACAGCTCGACCCCGCGCGGGCCGTCGTGGGCGACCTCGACGGCGAAGCCCTCGGCGCGCAGGCGCACGGCGAGCGCGTCGGCGATCGCGCGCTCGTCCTCCACGATGACGATCGTGGTCGTCGGGTCCCCCTCCACGCACCGCATGCTAAGAGCCCGCTGACTTCGTGCCGCGTTGGTGGCGTTGCCGGCGAACTGCAGCTTTGAGGGGCGTCAGTTGCGGGAGCGCCTGCGGGCGCTCCAGGACCGGCGTCGGATGGGGCCGTGGCGAGTTGTCCACCTGCCAGGTGGACAACCCGCCAGGACGGCCCGTCGGCCAGGGTGTGGCGAATTGTGCACGGTATGCGTGCACGATCCGCCACACCCCTCGCCACGAACGCGAGCCCTGGCCGAATCGCCGCCACCCCGCCAACTGACACACCCCTCAAAGCCGCAGTTCAACCACGTGATCGCCATCGAGCGGCCAGCGCGAAGCGCAGCAACTCCGGCCACAGGCCCGCCGCCCCCGCCTACCCTGCCCGGATGGCACGCGCCGCGCCCGCCGCCGCCCCGCTGGACCGGCTGCCCGCGCAGGCGCTGTTCGTGCTCGGCGCGGTCTCGCAGTACGTCGGCGCTGCGCTGGCCGTGCTGCTGTTCGCCTCGGTCCCCGCTGCCGGGGTGGCCTGGCTGCGCGTCGTCGCGGCGGCCGCGGTGCTCGTCGCTTGGCGGCGCCCCTGGCAGACGCGCTGGAGCGCCGCGCGGCTGCGGCTCGTCGCGGCGTTCGGCATCGCGCTGGGCCTGATGAACCTCGCCTTCTATCTTGCGATCGACCGGCTGCCGCTCGGCACCGCGGTGGCGATCGAGTTCGTCGGTCCGATCGCGGTGGCGGCGCTCGGCTCACGCACGCGGCGCGACGCGCTCGCGCTCACGCTCGCGGTGATCGGCGTGATCGCCCTCGCCGACGTGCACATCGCCGGCAGCCCGCTCGGCTTCGCGCTCGCCGTCGGCGCCGGCGTGATGTGGGCCGCATACATCGTCCTCGGCCACCGCGTCGCCGCCGACGCCGGGCTCCGCCCGCAGGACGGGCTCGCGCTCGCGATGGCGATCGGCGCCCTCGCGCTGGCACCGTTTCTCGTGTCCAGCGCCGTGCCCGCGCTCGTCGATCCGCTGCTGCTGGCGGCGTGCCTCGCCGTCGGAGTGGCCTCGAGCGTCGTGCCCTACGGCTTGGAGCAGGTTGCCATGCGGCGCCTCGCGCGAGCGCGATTTGCCCTGCTCCTGGCGCTGCTGCCGGCGACCGCGGCGGTCATCGGCGCGATCGTGCTCGGGCAGATCCCGAGCGCCCTGGAGGCGGCCGGAATCGCACTCGTCGTGATCGCCGCCTCACTGCGCACCCATGCTGACGTGTAAGCGCCATCGCCAGTGCACAACTTCTCGCCCACCTGACGGTTACAGTTCACCGGGATACGCACATGGAGGCCGGAGCGCTCAGAGCACCCGCCGCACTCAACCGGATCTCGGTCACGGCGCCGTTGTTGCGGCTGCGATCCGACGAGCAGCTCGTCGCCCTCTTCCGCGCCGGCAACGACGCGGCCTTCAGCGTCATCCACGACCGCTACCGCCAGCGCCTGTTCGTCTACTCCCGCCAGATGCTCGGCGGCTCGCGCCAGGACGCCGAGGACGCACTGCAGGACGTCTTCCTGCGCGCCTACTCCTCGCTGCGCGGCAGCGACCGGCCGGTATCGCTGCGCGCCTGGCTGTACCGCGTCGCGCACAACCGCTGCATCGACCATCTGCGCAAGCCGGTGCCGCCCGCGATCGACCTCTTCGAGACCTCGCGCCGCCCGCTGCACGACCCGACGATCGATGCGGAGCGCCGCGACGACCTGCGCCGCCTGATCGCCGACATCCGCCGGCTGCCCGAGCAGCAGCGCTCCGCGCTGCTCATGCGCGAGATGGACGGCCTGAGCTACGCCGAGCTCGCCGAGGCGCTCGGCGTCTCGCTGCAGGCGGTGAAGTCGCTGCTCGTGCGCGCGCGGATCGGGCTCGTCGAGGCCGTCGAGGCACGCGACACGTCGTGCGTGGAGATCCGCGCTGATCTGGCCGCTGCCTTCGATCGCGGGGTCCGCGCGAGCGGGCGCTCGCGCAAGCACCTGCGCGACTGCGCCGGGTGCACCGAGTACCGCGCCCAATTGCGCGGCGTGCGCCATGGCCTGGCCGCGCTCTCGCCGGGTCCGGGACCGCTCGCGGCCGCCCTCAAGCTGCTGGGGATCGGCGGCGCGGCCGGCGGCGGCGCGGCGAGCGGCGGCGCCGCGGCGGGCGGCGGCGCGATCGTCGTCGCCGGTGGCGGGACGGCGGCCAAGGTGACGGCGGTGGTGTGCTGCGCGGCGCTCGCCGCCGGCGGGGCCGCGGAGGTCACCCACCAGATCATCGAGCCCTCCGGCGGCGCGGCCGGCACCGCGGCGAAGAAGGCCCGCGCGATCGCGCCAGCCACACCGGCCGGCTCGATCCCCGCGCACCGCACCGGCCTGCCGGCCGCGGCGGCCACGGCGGCCGGCTCCTCCTTGCCGAGCGCCGCGCGCGACCGGCTCGAGCGCGGGGTCTCGGGCGTCATCGACATCGCCCGCAACACGACGTCTCCGACCCGCGCCGCCGCGCTCGCCCCCGCTACGACGAAGGTCGATACCGCCGACGCCGTCACCGGCGGGTCGGCCGCGCCCGACGAGAACGACGGCTTCGGCCACGGCGTCGACGGCCTGACGCCGCGCAGCGAGATGCCGGCCGGCACCGGCCGCGGCCCGGCGGAGTCCACGGCGCCCGCCAGCGGCGGCGCCACGGCCCCGGCCGACACGACGGCGTCGCCGACGTCGCCGTCGACATCGGCCGCCGCGGCCACCACCGTCACCCCGTAGCCCGCGGCCCGCGAGCGCGCTACGCGTTTGGGTAGCGTCGTCGGCATCGACCGCTACCTCGCCACCCTGGACCACGAGACGCTGCTCGTGCGCCGCGGCAGCCGCTCGGGCTGCTTCACGATCGTCGCGGTGCACTCGACCGCGCGAGGGCCGTCGCTCGGCGGCTGTCGCGTGTGGCACTACGTCGACGCGCGCGCCGCCGTGCGCGACGCGCTGCGCCTGTCGCAGGCGATGACCTTCAAGTCCGCCGTCGCGGGGCTCCCGCTCGGCGGTGGCAAGGGCGTGATCATGGCCCCCGACCCGGTGACCGCCGGTGACCGTGAGTGGCGCGCCGACGCCCTGCTCGACTTCGGCGACACCGTCGAGTCGCTCGGCGGCAGCTACGTCACGGCCGAGGACGTCGGCACGTCGTCGCGCGACATGGAGACGATCGCGTCCGTCACGTCGCACGTGAGCGGGCTCGCGCGCCGGCTCGGCGGCTCGGGCGACCCGAGCCCGTGGACGGCGCTCGGCGTGCAGACCGCGATCGAGCTGTGCTGCGAGCGCGTCTTCGGATCGCCGTCGCTGGCGGGCCGGACGATCGCGATCTCCGGCCTGGGCAACGTCGGCGGCCGCGTCGCCACAGCGTGCGCGGAGGCGGGCGCCACGCTGCTCGTCACCGACATCGACCCGCGCAAGCAGGCGCTGGCCGACGCGCTCGGCGCGCGCTGGCTGGAGCCCGGCGAGGCGCTCACGGCGCCGGCCGACGTCTTCGCCCCGTGCGCCCTCGGCGGCCTGCTCGACCACGACAGCGCGGCGCTGCTGCAGGCGCCGATCGTGGCGGGCGCGGCGAACAACCAGCTCGCCGGCGACGAGGTCGCCGCCGTGCTCGCCGAGCGCGGCGTGCTGTGGGCGCCGGACTTCGTGGTGAACGCCGGCGGGATCATCAACATCTCCGTCGAGCTCGAGCCGGCCGGCTATGACCCGCGCCGCGCGGGCGAGCTCGTGCGCGGGATCGGCGCGACGCTCGAGCTCATCTTCGACGACGCGACGGCGCGCGGCGTTTCACCACTGGACGCCGCCATGGTGCTCGCCCGGGCCCGGCTCGCCGACGCCGCGGGCTGAGGTATTACCGAAACACCTCTGCACGGGCGGTGCAGTCCTGATCGCTCACACGACCGGGCGCAGCCCGCCGGCCGGCGGCCACTGCGGTCGCTGCACGCCGGCGGGCAGCCGACCCTCTTCGTCGAGCTTGCCGAGGTGCGCGGCGAGCGTCGCCGTCGCGGCGAGGCGCAGGCTGGCCGGGGCGTCGTCCCAGACGCTGTCGAGCAGCTCGTCGACCGTGCGCAGGCCGTCGCCGAGCGCGGCGAGCAGCCGCCGCTCGCGGTCGGCGCGGTGGGCGAGGTAGCGGTCGAGCAGGGCGGCCGGCTCGGTGACCGGCGGGCCGTGACCGGTGCACAGCAGCTCGAGGTCCATCGCGCGCAGGCGCCGCAGCGCGGCGAGATAGCCGCGCAGCGCGCCGGGGTCGGGCGCCACGAAGACGCTCGACTCGGCGAGCACGGCGTCGCCGGTGAAGCAGGCCGCGCCGGTCACGAAAGCGAGGTGGTCGGTGGCGTGGCCGGGCGTCGCGACGACCTGCAACGGGCCGAAGGCATCGCCGTCGGCGAGCACGACGTCGGCGTCCTCCCAGCGCGCCGCGGCGACCGGCACGCCGCCGGCGCCGGCGCGCACGGCGGCCGCCGCGCCGGCGTGGTCGCCGTGGTCGTGCGTCAGCGCGATCCCGCCCGCCCCGCCGCGCCGGCGCACCTCGTCGAGCACGTGGGCGACGTGCACGTCGAGCGCCGGGCCGGGATCGACGACCCAGCACGGGTCGCGCCCGACGATCCACGTGTTCGTCCCGGTCAGCGTGAAGGGGCCGGGGTTGTCGGCGTGGACGAGCGCGATGTCGAAGCGCTCGAGGCTCATGGCCCACAACCTTATGCGGCGGGCGCGGGCTCAGCCGGCCGCGAGCCGGTAGACCGGCCCGGTGAGCGAGACGACGTAGACGCGGCCGGCCCCGTCCTCGCCGAACGACGCCAGCTGGTCGATCTTCTTGAGCCCCGGAATCGCGGCATCGCCGTCGGCCGAGCCGGCGGAGAGCTTCACCGAGCGCAACTGGCCCTTGCAGAGGTCGCCGTAGACGTAGCGCCCGAGCAGCGCCGGCACGCCCGCGTCGCGCACGACGTGGCCGCCGGTGATCGAGCAGTTGCCGTCGGCATGGGTCAGCTCGAGGACGGGGGCCACGGCGCCCGGCGCGGGCTCGTCGAAGTTGCGCCGCGTGCCCTCGAACGGGCGCCAGCCGTAGTTGACGCCGGACGCCCTGCCCTTCGTGGCGAAGTCGATCTCCTCAATCTCGTTCTGGCCGACGTCGGCGATCGCCAGGTCGCCGGTCCTGCGGTCGAAGGCGAAGCGCCACGGGTTGCGCAGCCCGTAGCTGTAGATCTCGGGACGCGCGCCGGAGCGGCCGACAAACGGGTTGCTCGACGGGATCCGGTAGCGCTTGGAGCCGGACTTGCGCGGGTCGATGCGCAGCATCTTGCCGAGCAGGCTGCCGAGATCCTGGGCGTGGCCGCGCGTGCCGTGCTGGTCGTCGCCGCCGCCGCCGTCGCCGGTGCCGATGTACATGAGCTTGTCGGGGCCGAAGGCGAGCAGGCCGCCGTTGTGGTTGGCCTCCTCGTCGTCGTAGCGCAGGACGAGCCGCGCGCTGCCGCCGTCGGCGCGGTCGAAGCTGGACTTCGAGCGGCGGTACTCGACGACGCTCTGCGTGCCGCTCTTGTCGGTGTAGTTGACGTAGAAGCGGCGCGTCTTCGCGTAGTCGGGCGCGAAGGCGATCGACAGCAGGCCCTGCTCGCCGCCGGCGATCACCTTGCTGCGTACGTCGAGGAACGGGCGCGAGAGCCGCTTGCCGGCGCGCACGACGCGGATCGTGCCGCCCTGCTCGACGACGAACACCCGGCGCCTGTCGCCGGGCGGCGCGGCGACGTGCAGCGGCGCGTCGAAGCTGCCGACGTCGACGAGCTTCACCCCGTCGGCGACCGACGCCCGGGCGGCGGTGGTCGTCGGCGTCGGGGCGGACGAGCCGGTGGTCGCCGGCGCGCTCTCCGCCTTGCCCTCGTCCGAGCCGCAGGCGGCGAGCACGGCAAGCGTCGACAGCAGGGCCAGCGTGAGGAGAGGGCGCCGCATGCATGCAGCATTCCACGCGCGGCGGGTCCGGCGATGCAGTTCCGGCAGGCAGGCAGCGGATCGCACGAGCGCGACCGCATCGTTCGGCGAGACCGCGCGTCTTAGGAGCATGCGCCACCGCCTCCTCGTGCTGGTCTGCCTCGCCCTCGGCGCCATGGCCGCCCCCGCCGCGGCGGCCACCGCGCCCGCGCGTGTGGCGTTCGCCATCGCGCCGCCCGGCCCCTCCTCCGGTCTCGGCGACCCCGCGACGCCCAGCCTCGCCCTGCCGAACGCCGGCGTGCTGACGTTCCTCGTCAACAGCTCGGGAACGACGACGCGCGCCCTGGCACTACGCCGCGACGGCTCGCCGGACCCGGCGTTCGGTCGCGGCGGCGTCGCAGTGCTGCCGTCCGTCGGGATCGGCCTGCAGATCGGCCAGGCCGAGCGGCTCGCCGACGGCCGCCTGCTCATCGCGGGCTCCGCGCGCGACGCGACGCCGCCGTTCTCGCCGCTGCGGCTGGTCCTGCTGCGGCTGCTGCCCGGCGGCACCCCCGATCCGAGCTTCGGGACGAATGGGGTCGTCGTCGTCTCGAGCCTGAGCCCGTCGGAAGGCGCCGCTCCGGTGGCCGTGGCGAGCGACGGCTCGATTGTCATCACGGGATCGCGGCTGACGCCCGGCGAAACGAACCCGCTCAACCCGGCGACGACCGACTGGGTCGTCGCGCGCCTCAACGCGGACGGCACGGCCGACGCGAGCTTCGGCGTCGTCACCATCCCGGTCGGCGCCGGGCGCCGCGCGGAGGGCACGAGCGTGGCGACGGCGCCGGACGGGTCGATCGTCGCCGTCGGCCGCGCCAACGCGATGCCCGGCAGCTTCCGCCAGACGTTCGCGATCGTGGGGCTGACCGCGTCCGGCGCACCCGACCCGGCGTTCAACGGCGGCGCGCCCGCGCTCGTGCCGCTCGAGGACGTGCGCCGGCTGGAGCGCCGCGCCGGCGGGACGCTTGAGCTCATCGGCAGGCAGGGCGTGGCGCGCTTCACCGCGGCGGGCGCGCTCGACACGACGTTCGGCACCGCCGGCAAGCTGAGCTTCGTCACCGGCGCGGCGCTCGACTACCTGCCCACGCCCGACGGCGGCGCGCTGCTGCGGGTCGGCGCACCGCACACGGCACCCGTCGACATCGACCGGCGGATCGGCGTGCGGCGCGTGACCGCGGCCGGCGCGTTGGCCGGATCGACGACGCTCTTCACGCCGTTCGGCGGCGGCTTCGCGCGCCCGGACAACCGCACGATCGTCGACGTCTCACAGAACGCGTTCTCCGGCCAGCTGCTGCGACGCGACGACGGATCGTTTCTCGTCATAGGCGGCCTGAGCGTCCAGGTCCCGATCGGCAAGATGGACGCCATCAGCGCGCCGTTTCTCGCGGCGCAGGCGTTCACCCCCGATCTCGTGCCCGATCGCTCGTTCGGCGGACCCGCGCAGCCGGCCCGCCTGACGGTGCAGATCCGCCGCCAGCGAGCGCGGACCGGCGCGACGAAAAGCCGCGTCCTGCTGCGGCTGACCGCCTCACAGGCCGGCCTCGTGGCGCTGCGCGTGCGCGATGCGCGCAAGCGGGTCCTCGCCTCCGGCACACACCCGGTCTTCGTGGCCGGTTCGAAGATCGTCAGCGTCGGGCTCACGAGCCTCGGCCGGCGCGTGCTGGGCCGCGCGCGCCAGGGCCTGCGGATCAACGTGCGCCACGACTACCGCGACATCTTCGCCGCGGAGGCGATCGGCGTCACGCAGGGCCGGCTGGGCAGGTAGCAGCTAGCGTGGCGGTCGTGACCGCCGCGCTCGTCGTCATGGCGAAGGCGCCCGTGGCCGGCGCCAGCAAGACCCGGCTGTGCCCGCCGCTGGATCCCGGACAGGCGGCGGCGCTGGCCGAGGCCGCGCTCGCCGACACGCTGCAGGCGGTCGGCTGGACGCCGGCACGCCGCCGCGTGCTCGTCCTCGACGGCGAGCCCGGCGACTGGCTGCCGGACGGCTGGGAGGTCATCGCCCAGCGCGGGACCGGCCTCGCCGAGCGGCTCGCCTGCGCGGTGAGCGACGTCGGCGAGCCGCTGCTCGTCGTCGGCATGGACACGCCGCAGCTCACGCTCGCGCTGCTGTCCGAGGCGCTCGACGCGCTCGCCGCGCCGGGCACGGACGCCGTCCTCGGGCCGACGCTCGACGGCGGCTACTGGGCGATCGGGCTGGCGGAGCCCGACCCGGCCGTCTTCGCCGGCGTGCCGATGAGCACCGACCGAACCGCCGCCGCCCAGCGCGCACGCCTGCACGAGCTCGGCCTGGCCACGGCCGAGCTGGCCACGCTGCGCGACGTCGACGACTACGCCGACGCGACCGCCGTCGCCGCGCTCGCGCCGTGGTCGCGCTTCGCCGCCGCCTACGAGCTGCTCGGCGTCACAGGCTGACCAGCCGCGTCGCGGTCGCCTTCCACGTCGCCGTGACCCGGACGCCCGGCGCGAGGTGCAGCCCGCCGACCGCCGCGCCGGTGATCTCGGCCACGAGCGGCTGCGGCGCCGCGAGGCCGACCCGGACGCGGTTGCCGACCTGGGTCACGGTCAGCACCTCGGCCTCGAGCTGGTTCTGCATCGAGCCCTCGACGTGCCCGCCGGCCGGCTCCAAGGCGATCTCCCACGGGTGGACGCTCAGCGCGACCGGGCCGCTGCGCCGGTCGGTGCTCGTCGCGATCCCGCCCCCGTCGAGCTCGACGATCGTCACGTCGCCCGGTCCGGCCCCCTCGCGCGCGACGCCGGTGAGCACCACCGCGCCGGTGAAGTCGGCGACGAACGCGGAGGCGGGCGCGGCGGCGAGCTCGCCGGCCGTGCCCTGCTGCACGATCCGTCCGGCGTCGATGACCGCGACGCGGTCGCCGAGCACGGCGGCCTCGGTGAAGTCGTGCGTGACGAGCAGCGCCGGCACCCCGCTGTCGCGCAGCACGCCGGCCAGCTCGCGCGAGGCGCTCGCCCGCGTGCGGGCGTCGAGCGCCGACAGCGGCTCGTCGAGCAGCAGGGCCTGCGGCGCGGGCGCGAGCGCGCGGGCGAGCGCCACGCGCTGGCGCTCGCCGCCCGACAGCGTCGGCGGCCGGGCGTCGGCGAGCGCGGCGATGCCGAAGCGGTCGAGCAGCTCGAGCGCGCGGCGGCGGCGCGCGGCGCGCGGCATCCCGCGCAGCCCGTAGGCGACGTTCTGCCAGACGGTCATGTGGCCGAACAGCGCGTAGTCCTGAAAGACGTAGCCGCAGCGGCGCAGCTCGGGCGCGAGCTCTCGCCTCTCTGAGGTGTCCAGCCAGACCGCCTCGCCGCAGGTCACGCGGCCGGTCGCCGGGCGCAGCAGCCCGGCGGCGATCCGCAGCAGCGTGCTCTTGCCCGCCCCCGACGGCCCCGCCAGCGCGAGGCACGTGCCGGCCGGCGCCTCGACGACGGCGTCGAGGTCGAAGTCCCCGAGCCGGGTGCGGGCCTCAACGCGCAGCACGCGCCGCCACCCCCTGGCCGCCGAGCAGCTTCGCCGACAGCAGCAGCGTGCCGGAGACGATGACGAGCACCGCCGAGAGCGCGAGCGCGGCGTCGAAGTCCGTGCCGAGGCGCTCGTAGATCGCCAGCGGCGCGGTCTGCGTGCGGCCGCGGAAGGATCCCGCGAAGATCAGCGTCGCGCCGAACTCGCCGACCGCCCGGCCCCAGGCGAGCGCGAGACCGGCGAGCATGCCCGGCGCGGCGGCGGGGATGGCGACGCGCAGGAACGTGCGCGCCTCGGAAGCGCCCAGCGTGCGCGAGGCCTCCAGCCACGAGCGGTCGACGGCGGCGAACGCGGTCTGCGCGCCGCGGACGAAGAACGGCGCGGCGACGAACGTCAACGCGACGACGACGCCCGCGGTCTCCAGCGCGAGCCGGACGCCGGCGTCCTCGATCGCGCCGCCGACGATCCCGCCCGGCCCGACCGCGGCGAGCAGCCCGACGCCCGCCACCGCCGGCGGCAGGACGAGCGGCAGCTCGACCAGCGTGACGACGAGCGCATGGCCGCGGAACGTGCGGGTGGCCAGCAGGTAGGCGGCCGGCGTTCCGAGGACGACGATGATCGCGAGCGCCATGAGCGTCGTGCGCAGGCTCAGCCAGAGAGCGTCGAGCACGCCGGGGTCGTCGAGCGCGGCGATGAGGTCGCCCGGGCTCGAGCGGACGAAGATCGCGACGACCGGCAGCGTGAGGAACGTCAGCGTGACCGCGAGCGCGGCGACGAGCGCCGGCGCGAACCAGCGTCCCCTCGCCTCAGAACGTCTCACTGGGCGGCATCCCGGCCACGCCGAAGCCCGCCTGCTTCAGCGCCCTGGCGCCGTCGCCCTCGAGCAGCCCGGTGATGAACGTCCCCGCGGCCGCGCGATGGGGAGCGCCCTTGACGATCGCGACGCCGTACTCGACCTGCGGCTGCAGTGAGGCGGGCAGGTCGATCGCCTCCAGGCGGTCGTTCGCCGCGATGACGTCCGTCACGTAGAGAAAGCCCGCGTCGACGGCGCCCTGCCCGAGCTTCGCCGAGATACCGCCGACGTCGGGCTCCTCGGACCGCACGTTGGCGAGGATGGCCTTGCGCTGCGCGTCGCCGAGGCGGCCGAGCACCTTGCGCGTGTACGCGCCGACCGGCACGCCGGCGGCGCCGATCGCGATCGTCACGCCCGGTTTGCTCAGGTCGTCGAGACCGGCCACCTTCGCGTCGTCGGCGGGGACGGCCAGCACGAGCCGGTTCGTGGCGAAGACCTGCGGCTGCTCGACGAGCCCGTCGGCGAAGAGCGCGTCGGGCAGCTTCGTGTTCGCCGACGCGAAGACGTCGGGCTTCGCGCCCGTGCGGATCTGCGCGGCGAGCTCGTCGGAGCCGGCGAAGGAGAACTGCACGTCGGCGGCGTCGAACTGCTCGCCGTAGCTCGTGAAGGCGGTCTTCAGCGACGTCGCGGCGGAGACGAGCACGTCGCCGCCGGAGCTGTCGTCGGAGCCGCATCCGGAGGCCGCGATCACGGCGGCCGTGAGCATGACGACGGCGAAGAGGCGGGATACAGGGCGGAAGCTGTTCATGAACCTAAGCATTACATAGGATCCGCGCCGCAGGCGTCCCGCCTCCGCGGGCCGGCCGCGAGGCACGCCTGCTTAGAGTTCGTGGTCCTTCATCGCCCGACCCATTGCAGCCGAAGGAGACGCGCCATGGCCAGCCCGACCGACATCCGCCCGCCGTTCACGGCCGAGACCGCCGCCGCCAAGGTCCAGGCCGCCGAGAACGCGTGGAATACGCGCGATCCCGATCGCGTCGCGCTCGCGTACACCGAGGACACCGAGTGGCGCAACCGCGCGACGAGTTCCTCAACGGCCGCGAGGAGGTGCGGGAGTTCCTGCGCCGCAAGTGGGCGCGCGAGATCGCCGTCGACGAGTAGGTCGCAATGTGACGGATCGTGGCCCGCCGACGCGAGCCCCGTCACATTCGCACGACATGCCGCGCAGATGTGACGTGGCTGACCGCCCCGTCGCTCGACACGCCATATCTGCATGAAGGAGCGACCACTCGGCACCCGCGCCCGCGCCCATGCGTCGCTCGTTCATCCCATGCATGAAGCAGCGACCACTCTCGCTTCGCCCGCCGACCATCCGTCACTCGTTCACGCCTCAGCCGTACGACGACCGGCAGACGCTCAGACGGTGGGCAGCGTCCCGGCGACCCACTCCGGCGGGCCGTCCTCGGGATGCTCCTGCTTCCAGATCGGCGCCTCGGACTTCACGAGATCCAGCAGCGCCCGCGCGCCGGCGAACGCCTCTGCGCGGTGGCCGGCCGACACGGCGATGACGACGCTCGGCTCCATGAGCTCGACCGTCCCGGTGCGGTGCTGCACGGCGACCGCGGCCAGCCCGTGCTCGGCGATGACGGTCTCGGCGAGCCGGCGGATCTTCTCCTCGGCCATCTCCACGTAGGCCTCGTACTCGAGTGCCGGAACCTCGCGCGTCGTGCCGCAGAAGACGACGGTGGCACCCGTCGACGGGTCGGCGACGAGGCGGCGCATCGCCTCGGCGTCGACCGGCTCGCCGGTCACCTCGACGTGGCGGATCGCGTCCGCGCCGCCGCTGACCGGCGGAACCAGGGCGAGCTCGTCGCCGTCGGTGAGCTCGTGGTCGGTCGTCACGTACTCGCGCGCCACGGCCGCGACGAACGGCGCGTTGTCGGGCAGGCCGGCGAGCGCGCCGCTGCGCAGCTCGGCGATCGCGTCGGCGACGGTCGCCCCGTCGCCGAGCTCGAGCGCCAGCGTGCCGGTCCCCGCGCGCTCGCGCAGGCTGGCGAAGAGTCTCACGGTAACGTCCATTCGGCTGATGCTAACGGCCGCGATCCTCACGATCTCCGACACCCGCTCGGCCGGCACGCGCGAGGACACGACGACCGGGCTCATGACCGAGCTGCTGACGCAGATCGGCGTCGAGGTCGTCGCCACGCGCCTCGTTCCCGACGAGCAGGACGAGATCGCCGCCGCCATCGTCGAGCTCTGCGAGGGCGCGAACCTCGTGCTCACCTCCGGCGGCACCGGCCTCGCCCCGCGCGACGTGACGCCCGAGGCGACCCGCTCGGTGATCGACCGCGAGGCGCCCGGCATCGCCGAGGCGATGCGCTCCGAGACGGCGCAGTTCCAGCGCCTCGCCTGGCTGTCGCGCGCGGTCGCCGGCACGCGCGGGCGCACGCTGATCATCAACCTGCCCGGCAACCCGAAGGCCGTCAGCCAGTGCCTCGGCGTGCTCGAGCCGATGCTGCCGCATGCGCTCAAGCTCAGCTCCGGTTCCGACGCGCACTGACCGGCCTGCGCACGTCGAGGGCGCGATCTCGACGTGCTGACGGAGGGCTGAGTTAGGTGACCCTATTTCGGGCAGACCGGAGTACAGCACAGCTGGGCCGCCCGCGCTACGGCACGAACTGATCGGACGACAGCCCGACGCGCTTCGTGAACGGGCCGTCGAACACCCCGCGGGGATCCAGACGGGCGCGCACGTCGAGCCAGTCGGCGAGGCGCGGATACATCGACTCGACGAAGCCGTGGCTGCCGCTGAGCGTGTTGATGTGGCCCCAGTGCGGCCGCCCGCCGAGCGCGTAGAGCGCCTCCTCGTAGGCCTTCAGCAGCTCGATCCCGCCGTCGTTGCCGTTCAGGCCGATGAGCTCGATCATCATCGTGTTGCGCCCGTTCATCATCGACAGGTAGGCGGGCGAGGCCTTCACGAAGCGCAGCGCGATCGGCGAGCTCTGGTAGACCTGCCCGAGCGCGCGACGCTCGGCCGCGACGCGGAAGATCGTCTCCACCGCCTCGATGTGACGGCCGTCCATCGGCACGCCGATCTCGCACGAGTAGGCGGGCAGGTTGTTCAACGTGCCGATGTTGAAGACCTTGTAGCTCACCTCGTCGTACTCGTCCTTGACGAGCGACTTGACCGAGCCGCGCAGCATGAGCGGGGCGAGCTTGGGCGCGATGTCGAGCAGCAGGTTGATGATGTGCGGCGTGAACGGAAACAGCGCGGCGAGCTCGACGAGCCAGTTGCGCATGCGCTTGTCCCACGGGCGGTGCCGCGGGTCGCCGACCTGGTCGCGCGTCGTGACGAGAAACGGATACGGATAGCCGTCGTCGTAGGGGCTGAAGGCAAGCTCGTAGTGCTCGTGGCGCGCGAGCACGGCGCCGTCCTCGAGGTCGGCGCGGACCTTCGCCCAGGGATGCATCTCGCGGACCTCGCGCATGAAGAAGCGCTCGCGGACCTCGATCATCGCCGTGCAGATGACGCCCATGCAGCCCATCCCGACGGCGACGGCGTCGAACACGTGGTCGTCCTGGATGAGCGCGCGCTCGGCGCCGTGATGGGCCTCGAAGGCGGCGCGATCGGTCGGCCCGTCGGACGGCTCGATGCGCTGCACGCTGCCGTCGCCGACGACGACGTCGAGCGAGCGCAGGGCGTCGTTGAGCGGGCCGAACTCGATGCCCGAGCCGTGCGTCGAGGTCGACGTCACGCCGGCGATCGTCTGGCCGTCGTAGCCGCCGAGGTTCGCGAACCCCATGCCGTGATCGTCCAGCCAGGCGTTGAGCTCGCGGATCCGCGTGCCGCCCTCGGCGCGCACGAGCCGCCGGTCCGCCCACCCATCCCGGATGAAGTCCGGCTCGGGCGCCGGCACGCGGGTCATCCCGGTCGGCTTGAGCAGGAAGCCCTCGGTCAGCGCGACATCCGACCACGAGTGGCCCGAGCCGACGGCGCGCACGCTCACGTCACGCTCGCGCGCGAGGCGGACGATCTCCTGGACCTCGGCGATCGTGCGCGGCTCGTAGATGCGCAGCGGGTCGATGCGCTGGTTGCCGAGGTGGTTCTTCCACGTCTTGCGGATGTCGAAGGAGGTCATGGGCGCGGCCGCTCGGCGATGAGCTTCTCGACGCCGCGCTCGGCCAGCGCGGCGATCGTCTTGGACGGGTTGACGCCGATCGCCGCCGGCACGATCGAGCCGTCGAGGATGTAGAGGCCCTCGTAGCCGTACGCCTTGCCGGCGTCGTCGACGACGCCGGTCGCGGGATCGTCGGACATCGGGCAGCCGCCGAGCGGGTGCACGGTGACGTACTTGCCCAGCGGTCCGGCGTCGAGTGCGAAGAACCCCTCCGCCCCGGCGGCATCGCAGAGCCTGGTCACCGTCGCCCGCATGCGATCGAACAGCGCCGCGCTGGCCTTCATGTCGAAGCGGATGTCGAAGCGCCGAAACAGCGGCGTGAGGCGCATCTCGCCGTCGGCGGCGTCGCGGCCGATGCAGAGGAAGATGAGCGAGTCGCCGATCGGCGGGCGCCGCCGGACGCGCATGTCGCCCGGCGTGAGCGGGTGGTCGGAGATGCCGAGCTTCGTGGCGAGGTTCTTCGCGGCGACGCGGATCCGCCCCAGGCCGGTGAGCAGCCGCACGCCGCGCAGCACCTCGAGCACGTCGTCGAAGCTCTTCGGCAGGCCGCCGTCGGCGATCATGAAGCCCTCCTCGGCGAGCGCCTCGATGCGGCTCGTCATGACCGGGCCGAACTCCGTCTTCGCGCCGGTGACGCCGTCGGCGCCGGGGTCGAGCGCGAGGGCGAGCGCGTCGCCGTTGCCGGAGTAGCGCGTGCCGAGCGCGGGCGAGAGCTTGCGCAGGCGGCCGCGGTTCTTCAAGAGCAGCCGCGTCGAGCCGAGCGTGCCGGCGGCCATGACGAGCACAGGCGCACGCACGTCGCCGTCCGTCCGGTACTGGAGATCCTCGAACGTCACGCGCCAGTCGCCGCCGTCGCGCGGCGGGTGGATGTCGTGGACCTCGTGCAGCGGGAACACCTCGGCGCCGTGCTGCTCGGCGCGCGCGATATACGTGATGTCGATCGTGTTCTTCGACATGCGCGGGCAGCCGACATCGCAGCGGCCGAGGTTGTCGCAGCCCTGCTGGAAGACGCCGCTGAACGGGTGGTGGCGGTCCGGCCCGAAGTGCACGGCGATCGGCAGCGCCAGCGGCGTGTGCCCGGCGCCGCGGGCCATCGCCTCGAAGGCGGCGACCTTCGGCAGCGGCGCGGGCGTCCGCGGCGTCGTCTGCGGGTCGAGCGCCGCCTCGGTGCGCGTGTAGTACGCGTCGAGCTCCTGCGCGTCGATCGCGGCGGGCCAGGCCGGGTCGTCGAAGATCTCGTCCGGCGCGCGCAGCTGGACGTTGGCGTAGACGAGCGAGCCGCCGCCGACGCCCGCGCCGGTGACCACGGCGACGTCGCGCATGATGCGCACGTCGAACATGCCGCCGGGGTTGTGGCGCGGATGGAAGAGCGCGTGAGGGAACTGGGCCAGCCGGTCGGGATAGTCGCCGGCGCCGAAGCGCCGGCCGCGCTCGAGCACGCAGACGCGCCAGCCCTGCTCGGCGAGCCGGCAGGCGGCGATCCCGCCTCCGAAGCCGGAGCCGACGACGATCGCGTCGTAGGCAGCTTCCATCGCGCCACCGTACATCGCCGCGGCCACGCCATGAGTGGGCTGCGTCACGCAAAGGGCGCGCCCGCCCCGGCGTGGCTAGCGCTTCAGCGCCACCGGGGCGTCCTCGGGCGCGACGATAACGTGCGTCACGGGCACGTCGAGCTCGTCCTGCAGGCGCGCGACGATGTCGGTCTCCAGCCAGTTCGACGTGCCCGGCGGATAGGTCGAGATCAGCACCTCGTCGGCTGCGAACAGGCGCAGCTCGTCCTCGATCGCGCCGAGCGCCACGTTGGGGTCACCGACCTTGCCGCTGGCCCGGATTCCCTCCGCTCGCGCCCAGACGAGCGCGGCGGCGAGGCGCTCGTGGGCCTCCTCGATCTCGCGGTCGACGTCGGAGGCGAGGTAGCGCACGCGCGAGACGAGGATCGGGGCCACGATCCGCAGCTCGCTGTCGCCGCGACGGCGCAGGCGCGCCGCGAGCTCCTCGCCCTGCAGCGTGCGGTTGGCGACGACGAGCACGCGCGACCCCGACGACGGCGCCGTGCGACGTCCCTCGGCGGCCGCCTCGCGCAACGGCCGGCGGCGGTCCGGGTCCTGGCTGGAGAACTCCCACACGAGCGCGCCGATCAGCGCGCCGACGAAGAGCGTGCCGCCGGCGACCGGGTTGAGCGCGCCGACCGCCAGCGACGCCGCGGTCAGCCCGGCGCCGCCCACGGCCAGGTAGAAGGCATCGGTCTCGTCGCGAATCGGATGGCGCATCGGTGGCGCTCAGCCGGGGGCCCGGGTGGGCCGGTGGGTGCGCAGCTCGCGGATCGCCGCGGCGAGCGCGGCCTCGTCGAACCGGCGGCGCACGGCGGCGCGAGCGGGTTGGCGCGCGCGCGTGCTGCGGCCGCGGCCGGGCGCAATTGTGGACGGGGTGGCTGAACGTGGCTCAGACGACGATGGGTGTGCGTCGAACGCCATCGAGTGCTCCTTTCCGCCGCCTGTCGTGCAGCGGCAGTCGCGGCCTGCCTTCAGGAGACGGAGCGGGCCGACAGGCCTCTCATGCAACAATCGTTACATAGACCGCTCGACACGGCAACCGGTCTGCGCCAACTCCGAAGGGACTGCGCCGAACGACCGCCTGCGGCCTATATGAGCCGCTAGGGTTCGCGGCATGGCGCGCGTCAAGGTCAGCATCCCGGACCCGCTGCTGCAGGTCGCGGCGGACAAGGCGCACGCGGCCGGCAAGAAGATCGACGATCTCTACGAGGCGGCGATCATCGAGTTCATCGAGGCCAACCAGAACACCCGGCCCGGCGCGTTGCGCAATCACGGCACGATGCCCGCCTCGGCGCCGAAGCTCACGATCGAGATCCCGGAGGCGCTCTTCGAGCAGGCCGAGAAGCTCGGCAAGCGTCTGGGCAAGCGCCGCGACATGATCTACGCGCTCGCGCTCGCCAAGCACATCAAGTTCGACGCCAACGCCGACACGGCGGAGCATGGCGGTCACGTCCTGCCCAACGCTCGGGGGCGACCCACGGGATCCGGCACGGGGCCCACGGCGGGCTGAGCTTCTTCGGCGTCGTCGGGATCCGCGTCCGGTGAGCCTCGTCGACTTCCTCGCCAACCCCGCGGCCGCCGCGGCCCCGCCGCGCGGCCCCGACCTGCGCGCGGTGGCGTTTCACCGCAGCATGCCCGGCTACGCGCCGAGCCCGGTCGCCGAGGCGCCGGCCGCCGCCGCCCAGCTCGGCCTGAGACGCCTGGTCGTCAAGCTCGAGACCGAGCGCTTCGGCCTTCCCGCCTTCAAGATCCTCGGCGCCTCGTGGGCGACATGCCGCGCCGTCAGCCGGCGCAGCGGCCGCGAGCCGGCGGCGACGTTCGCCGAGCTGCGCGGGATGAGCGCCCGGCTCGACGGGCTGACGCTCGTCACGGCGACCGACGGCAACCACGGCCGCGCGGTCGCCCACTTGGCGCGGCGGCTCGGCTTCGGAGCGCGGATCCTCGTCCCCGCAGGCACCGCCGACGCGCGGATCGCGGCGATCGCCGGCGAGGGCGCGTCCGTGCAGATCGTCGAGGGCAGCTACGACGACGCGGTCCGGCGGGCGGCGAGCCTCGCCGACGACGAGCACCTCGTCATCTCCGACACCTCGTGGCCCGGCTACGAGGAGGTGCCGGGCTGGGTCGCCGACGGCTACGCGACGATCTTCGCGGAGCTCGCCGAGCAGCTCGGCGGCGCGGCGGCGCCGCCGCTCGTGGCCATCCAGATCGGCGTCGGCGCGCTCGCCTCCGCCGCAGTCCGCGCGCTCGCCGCGCCCGGGTGGGTGATCGTCGGCGTCGAGCCCGCCGACGCGGCGTGCGGGCTGGCCGCCGTGCGCGCGGGCCGGCCGGTGCTCGTCCCGGGGCCGCACGCGTCGATCATGGCCGGGCTGAACTGCGGCCTGGCCTCGCAGGTCGCGCTGCCCGACATGAGCGCCGGGATCGCGGCGTTCTGCGCGATCGACGACGCGTCGGCCGAACACGCGATGCGGCTGCTGCTGCGCGACGGGCTGCGCTGCGGCGAGACCGGCGCCTCCGGCGTGGCGGGCCTGCTGGCGCTGCGCGAGGCGCACGGCGAGGCGGCGTGGACGCGGCTCGGGCTCGAGGAGCGCCCGGCCGCCCTGGCGATCTGCACCGAGGGGCCGACCGACCCGGCGTCGTTCGCGCGCATCACCGGGTAGCGCTGTCACGGGCAGAGCTGCTCGACTTCCGGATCCAGCCCTCGGTGTCGGAGGCTGGCGGCGACGATCGCGCGTCCACGCGCCGGCGGCGTTGCGGCGCTGGACCGCGACGGGCTGGCCCGGTCGAGAATCGCCCCAGGCCCTGCCGCCCGGGCGCGCGCGCACCGCACCGACATCCCCACCCCGCACGGCGGGGCTGCACACGCCGCATGCAGCGCGGCCCAGCGCGTCCCGCCGCGCTTCACCGTCGCCTTGAACTTCTCGTGAGGGGATAGATGGACCCGTAGGCGTCGGGGCGGCGGCAGTTGATGCCGATGGTGAAGCGGGTGTCGCGATCGAAGCCCTGGTGGGTGAGCACCATCAGCGCGCCCGGTGAGTACCCCACGATCGTGTCGCGGACGTGTTCAGCGCCGCCGTGGTGAGGGGGGCCTGCAGGCCCGCGTACTTCATCCCCTTGGGGCACGGCAGCAGGACCGTCGGGTAGTCCCGGACTTGCTCGGCTTCGGGCCGGCGGCCACCTCCACCTTCGCGGTCACGATCGTCACGCCCTCGGGCACGGGGTGCCGCGCGTGATCGGACGCCCCTTGGCGTCGCGGACCCCGAGCAAGCGAAACGGCGCGGGGTCACCGGGCGCGTGCACCTCGGTTTCGAGCACCTTCACCGCGCCGGTCGTCGCGAGCGCGGCCGCGGCCGCGCGGCGCCGACCGCGACCTTCGCGCCGCCGCCGCCGAGCAGGTTCGCCAGGCCCGCGAGCAGCGGCAGCCCGTAGGCCGGGTTCAGCGCGTGCAGGCGCTTGGACAGGCGCCGCAGGTCGCGCCCGTAGGCGTGGCACGCGGTGCAGCCCTTGACGTGACGCACCGCGTGCTCGCTCGGGCGCACGCCGCGCTCGTGCGCGTCGACGAGCCGTCCGGATGTCGAGGCAGTCGGCGTCGCGGGCGTCGCGCGTGCGGACGAGGTTCTCGCGGGCGCGGCCGGCGAGCTTCTGCGCCGCCGCGACGCTGACGCCGAGCTGCGCGGCGACCTGCTCGGGGCCATAGCCGTCGACCTCCCGGGCGAGCAGCGCGTCGCGCTGGCGGACGGGCAGGTCGGCGAGGTCCTCGACGAGCCGGCGGATCGCCTCCTTGCGCCTCAGCACGGTGTCCGGGTCCTCGCGGTCGTCGCCCGCGAAGGCGCGATCGCCGTCCAGGCTCTCGTCGCCCCAGCGCTTGCGGCGCACCTCGTCGATCGCGCGGTTGCGCGTGAGGCGGTACAGCCACGGCCGCAGCTCGTCGGGCCGGTCGCCTGCGCGCAGCGCATCGTGCGCGCGGATGAGCACGTCCTGCACGACGTCCTCGGCATCGTGCTCGGAGCGGCGCAACAGGCTGCCGGCGTAGCGCGTGAGCGCACCGCGGTGGCGCGCGTCGAGCGTGGCGAACGCCGCGCTGTCACCGGCGCCGACGCGGCGGGCCAGTTCGGCGTCATCGTCACGCGAGCGGTGAACGATCGAGGCCATGCACCGGCGACGCTACCGCCGCGCCGGCAGGCCGGCGCGGCGGCACATCGGCATTTTTCGTTAATGGGACGCCTTGGGTGCGTTAATCGGATACGGGCGAACCGTGTCGACGAGCACCGGTCCGCCTTCGATCGTGATGCGCACCTCCGTCGGCACGGCGGCCGACCACGCGACGGAGTCGATCGTGCGGCCCGTGCGGCCGCTGCGGCACGACGGCCGGTCGATCGGGGCGGGCGTGACGCACAGCGTCAGCGCCTGACCGGCCCGCTTGGTGTCCTTCACGGTGATGTTGGCCGGGCCGCCGACGTAGAGGAAGCCGGGATCGCCGCCCGCCAGGGAGTTGACGATCCGGACGCTGTAGCGCGCCGTCTTGGCGAACTCGGCCCGCTTGCCCTTGGCGCACAGATACCTGGCCGGGACCCAGCCCTTGACGGTGAAATCCGGCCGGCGGCCGACGATGTACACGTAGCCACCGGACTTCGAGCGGCGTGTGATCTCGACGGACTCGCCGCGGTAGACCGTGCCCGCGACGACCGACTCCGGGCCGCTGCTTGACGTAGGCGGACTTCACGCAGACGTCGCGCATGTTCTTCGCGGCGGGCGGCTCTGCAGGAGCATGAGCGAAGGCCGCGGGCGCCGCGAGGGCGGCGATGGCGACGGCGACGGCGCTGACGGTGGCGGTGCTGATCGAGCGGGTGCGGGTCATGGTGGGCTCCGTGGGGGTGGTGGGTCGTGTGACGACCACCACGGCCGACGGCCGGCCCAGCCGCCGCACCTTCTTAAAGCTGGCGCGTTGGCGCTCATCCCCGCCCGCGCAGACGGGTGGATGGCCCCGCGGCGGTTGGGTACGTGGGGGCGCATGAGCACACACCAGCCACCGATGGATCCGACGAGCTCCGAAGCCGATCCCAAGCAGCTCGAGCTCGCACGCAAGCAGGGCGCCATGTACCGCCAGGCGCTCGACCACATGGCCACCGAGGTCGCCCACGACGGCGGCACGAAGGAGGCCGGCGAGTACATCGTCGGCTACGCCGTCGAAGAGGCCGAGGGCATGTACATGTGGGAGGACGGCGAGCTCGTCTGGACCGAGCCCGACGACGAGAACCTGCACGTCGAGATCGCCGTGCTCGACGCGTCAGACGAGCGCTTCGTGCCCGTGCCTGAAGGTCACCGGGACGCTGATCGACCCCGACGGCAACGAGGTCGGCACGCACGAGCACGAGATGCTCTGGCACCCGATGATCTACCACTACGGGCGCAACTGGAAGGTGCCCGCCGACGGCGAGTACACGCTGAAGGTGCACATCGACCCGCCGACGTTCATGCGCCACGACGAGGTCAACGGCTGCCGCTTCAAGGACCCCGTCGACGTCACCTTCGAGGGCGTCAAGGTCGAGCGCGGGCAGGACTGACGCGCGGCGTCTCGCGGTCGGCCAGCAGGTAGGCCGCGAGACCCACGACCGCCGCGACGAGCAGCACCGAGCCCCAGCTGCCGAGCGTGTCGGCGATGACGTGCGAGAGCACGAAGCCGGCGAGGTAGACCACGACGAGCACCGCGGTGCGCGCGGCTCCGGCGCTGCGCAGCCACCGCGTCCCGCACCAGGCGCAGCCCGCGAACAGCACGATGCCGCCGAGCGGGCGGATGCCGGTCGCCTGCGCGACGGCGAAGCCGAGCAGGAGCGAGCCGGAGGCGACGGGCCAGGTCTTCATGGCCGCGAACGGTAGTCGCCCGCGGGCGGCCGGGGTTCATAACCGCCGACCGACTAGATTTGCCGAGTGGGATCGCCCCCCGATGAGCGCACCCGCCCGGACCGCTGCCCCGGGGTGCTCGCCCTGCACGAGGCGGCCGACGGCTGGCTGGCGCGCGTCCGCGTGCCCGGCGGACGCCTGCCGGCGGGCGCCCTGCTCGCGCTCGCGGCGATCGCCGACGAGCTCGGCAACGGCCTCGTCGACCTGACCGCGCGGGCGAACCTCCAGCTGCGCGGCCTCGACGGCGACGCCGGCGTGGCGCTCGCCGCCCGGCTGCAGACGGCCGGGCTGCTGCCCTCCCTCCCGCACGACCGCGTCCGCAACGTGCTGGCCAGCCCGCTCGCCGGCCGCGCGCCCGGCGCGCTGGACGACGTCGACGCGATCGTCGCGCAGCTCGACGCGGGCATCTGCGCCAGCGCCGTCCTGGCCGACCTGCCCGGCCGCTTCTGCTTCCTCGTCGACGACGGCAGCGGCGCCGGCCGCGAGATCGGCCCCGACGTGACGGTGCTCGCGCGCGGCGACGGGCGCTTCGGCGTCGCGCTCGACGGGCGGATGCTCGACTTCGAGGGCGACGGCGCCGCCGCGGTCGACCTCGCCGTGCGCGCCGCCGAGGCGTTCGTCGCCGTGCGCGGCGACGCGTGGCGGTTGTCGGAGACGCCCGGCGGCGCCTCCGCGGTGGCCACCGCGCTCGGGCTCGCGCTCGTGCCCTACACCCCCACCGCCCGCACCCGGGCGTTCGGCCCGGGCGCGACGGCGCAGCGCGACGGCCGCGTGGCGCTGACCGCGCTGGCCCCGCTCGGCCAGCTCTGGCCCGACCTGCTGCGGGCGCTGGCCGATTTGCGCTCCGGCGTGCGCCTGTCGACCCGCCGCACGGTGACGATCGTCGACCTCGACGCGAGCGCGGTCGCGCCGACCCGCGCCGCCCTCGAGGCGGCCGGGCTCGTGCTCGACGCGCGCTCCGGCTGGGTCGGGCTGACCGCCTGCGCCGGGACCGGCGCCTGCCCGCGCGCGCTGGCCGACGTGCGCGCCGCCGCGTCGCAGCGCGCGCTGCGAGCGCACCGCGCGCGATCCGGCCGAGCACTGGGCGGCCTGCGAGCGGCGCTGCGGCGAGATGCCGGGCACGCCGATCGCCGTCGCGGCGCGCGCCGCCGACGACTTCGACGTGCGCTTCGACGGCGCCACGTGGACCGTGGCCTCGCTCGACGGCGCCGCGCGGCGCCTCGCGCTGGAGGGCGCGCGATGATCGTCTACGAGCGCGACGGCGCGGCGATCTACCGCCAGTCGTTCGCCACGATCCGCGCCGAGGCCGACCTCGCCGGCCTCGACCCCGTGCTCGAGCGCGTCGTCGTGCGGATGATCCACGCCTGCGGGATGGTCGACCTCGTCGCCGACGTCGCGGCGTCGCCCGGCTTCGGCGCCGCCGCCGAGGCCGCGCTGCGCGCCGGCGCGCCGATCCTCTGCGACACGTCGATGGTCGCCGCCGGCGTCACGCGCGCGCGCCTGCCCGCCGCCAACGACGTCGTCTGCACGCTGACCGACCCCCGCGTGCCCGAGCTCGCCCGCTCGCTGGGCACGACGCGCAGCGCCGCGGCGATGGAGCTGTGGCGCGAGCGCCTGGGCGGCGCGCTCGTCGTCGTCGGCAACGCGCCGACGGCGCTGTTCCGGCTGCTCGAGATCGTCGAGGAGGACGGCGTCGCGCCGCCCGCGGCGGTGATCGGCGTGCCCGTCGGCTTCGTCGGCGCCGCCGAGTCGAAGGCCGCGCTCGCCGACCACCCGGGCGGCCTGGAGTACCTCGTCGTGCACGGCCGCCGCGGCGGCAGCGCGATCGCCGCCGCCGCCGTCAACGCGCTCGGGCAGGTGGCGGAGTGAGCCGCCCCCGGGCGGCTCTTCGGCGTCGGCGTCGGGCCGGGCGACCCGGAGCTCGTCACGGTCAAGGGGCAGCGGATCATCGGCGCCTGCGGCGTCGTCGCCTATCCCGAGAAGCGGCCCGGCAGCTCGGTCGCGCGGCGCGCGGCGGCGCCCTGGATCGCGGCCGGCTGCGCGGAGCTCGCGCTCGTCTACCCGGTGACGACGGGCGAGACCGACCACCCCGAGGGCTACGAGGGCGCGCTGCGCGACTTCTACGACGAGAGCGCCGCGCGGATCGCCGCCGAGCTCGACGCCGGGCGCGACGTCGCCGTGCTCTGCGAGGGCGACCCCTTCTTCTACGGCTCCTACATGTACCTCCACGAGCGGCTGGCCGATCGCTATACGACACTCGTCGTGCCGGGCGTGACGGCGTTCAGCGCCGCCGCCGCGGCGGCCGGGACGCCGCTGGCCAAGCGCGACGACGTGCTCGTCGTCGCCCCCGGGACGCTCGAGCCCGCCGTGCTCGCCGAGCACCTGCGCGGCGCCGATGCGGCGGTCGTCATGAAGCTCGGGCGGCGCTTCGACGCCGTGCGCTCGGCTCTGGAGCTCGCCCAGGTCGACGGGCGCGGCGTGTACGTCGAACGGGCCTCGCGCACGCGACGAGCACGTCGCCGCGCTCGACGACGTCGAGGGCGAGGTGCCGTACATGGCGCTCGTGCTCGTGCCGACGGCGCGCCACGCCCCGGCGCCGCAGCCGGCCGCCGCCGCGGCGCGCGGCGACGCCCGCGGCCGCCTGTCGGTCGTCGGGCTCGGCCCCGCCGGGCCGGACTGGCTGACCCCCGAGGCGAGCGCCGCGCTCGCCGCCGCCGACGAGCTCGTCGGCTACGGCCCGTACCTCGATCGCGTCCCGCAGCGCGCCGGCCAGCGCCGCCACTCCAGCGACAACCGCGTCGAGATGGACCGCGCCCGCCACGCGCTGGCGCTCGCCGCCGGCGGTGCCAGCGTCGCGGTCGTGTCCTCCGGCGACCCGGGCATCTTCGCGATGGCCACGGCCGTGCTCGAGGCGGTCGAGTCGGGCAACGGCGAGTACGCCAACGTCGATCTGCGCGTGGTGCCGGGCCTGTCGGCGATGCACGCCGCCGCCGCCCGCGTCGGCGCGCCGCTGGGCCACGACTTCGCGGTCATCTCGCTGTCGGACCAGCGCAAGCCGTGGTCGATCATCGAGCGCCGGCTCGAGGCGGCCGGCGCCGCCGACTTCGCGCTCGCGCTCTACAACCCCGCCTCCAGGACGCGCCGCGAGCAGCTCGAGCGCGCGCGCGAGGTGCTGCTGCGCCACCGCTCCCCGGACTGCCCGGTCGTCGTCGCGCGCGACGTCGGCGGCGCGACGAGTCGGTGTCGGTGACGACGCTGGGCGGCTTCGACGCCGAGCAGGTCGACATGCGCACGCTGCTCGTGATCGGGTCCACGACGACGCGGGTGATCAGCGGGCCCGGCGGCCGCGAGCTCGTCTACACGCCGCGCAGCTACCCGGCGTGATCGTGCTCGAGCCAGGCGAGCGCCTGCTCGACGGTCTGCACGGTCGCGCCGTCCGGTCGCGGCGGGCGCGCGACGACGATCACCGGCAGCCCGCGCTCGCGCGCCGCGGCGAGCTTGGCCTGCGTCATCTCCCCGCCGGAGTCCTTCGTGACGAGCACGTCGAGCGCGTGCCGGTCGATGAGCGCGAGCTCGCCGTCGACGGTGAACGGGCCGCGGTCGAGCAGGACCGCGTGGTCGGGCGGCAGCGCGGCGGGGTCGGGCGCCTCGACGCAGCGCACGAGAAAGAACGCGTCGCGCACGGCGGCGAACGCGGCGAGGCCCTGGCGGCCGGTCGTGAGGAAGACGCGCCGGCCGGCCGCGGGCAGCAGCGCGGCGGCCTCGTCGAGCGACGCGACCTCGTGCCAGTCGATCGCCGGATCGCGCGCGAACGCCGGGCGCTCGAGGCGCAGCAGCGCGACGTGCCGGCCTGCGCGCAGGCCCGCGCCGCCGACCACGACATGCGCTCGGCGAACGGATGCGTGGCGTCGATCACGGCCGCGACGCCCTCCGCGCGCAGGTACGCGGCGAGCCCGTCCGGCCCGCCGAAGCCGCCGACGCGCACCTCGCCGGCCGGCAGGCGCGGGTTGGCGATCCGCCCCGCCAGCGTGGAAACAGCGCGAATACCAGGGATTTCGTCGAGCGCCGCGGCCAGCGCGCGCGCCTCGCCGGTCCCGCCGAGGATGAGCACCGTCCGCACGCGCTCCCAGGCCCGCGCGACAGGCCCGCCGGCCGCACAGCTGTCCCTAGCCCGGACAGGGACAAGGTGCTACCGCGCTCATGCTCAGGCGAGACGTCGTGATCCTGCTCAAGCTCTCGGGCAGACTCCGACTGGACGGTGCGAACGCTGGCCGAGGAGTCGAGATCCCCCGCAGCGTCGTTCACCGTGCCCTGCAGCGGCTCGCCTCGCCGGGCTGCTCGAGCCAAGCGCCGGCGGATCACGTCAGCCAGGCCGAGGAGTTCCTCATCCATGCGGTCAGTATCTATTCCCGCCGTGCTGGCGGGAGAGAGCCGCGGCATGCCGACGGCGTGGGCCGCCGCGCCGCTCTCGGCCAGGTCGCGTCGTCTCCCGACGAGCTGGCGCCGTCTGGCCCGACGCACTGGCGATCGGCGCGGGCTGGCGTTGCGCCCGCTGCATCCGGCGGTGCCCGCGGCCGCGCGACGCGACCCGGCCTTGGCCGAGCGCCTCGCGCTCGTCGACGCCCTGCGCGTCGGCGACGCCCGCATCCGCGGACTCGCCGCCGACTTGCTCGGCGATCGGCTGCAACCGATCCGCACATGACCGTCGAGCTGCTCGAGCTCGCGCTGCAACGCTCGCCGACCTGCTGCCGCAGTGTCTTCGTCGGCGGTGCCACGATCACGTGGGATCACCGACCCCGCGCGCCCGCCACGCCCACCAAGGACGTCGACGTCATCGTCGAGATCACGCGCGAGTGACTTCTACGAGTTCGGGCAGCCTTGCGCACCACGGTTCGCGGATCAGAGGAGCGGTCTGCCGTGCGTCACGCGGAGGCCGACTCATCCTCGATGCGATGCCGGCCGACGCGGTCTGCTCGGCTTCTCCAACCGGCAGCGCGCCATCCCGCTGCGATCGATCGACGCTACTCCGCCCTGATACGTGCGTTCCCCTACCTCTCGCCACCAAGCTCAGCGTTCAACTCCGCCGGCACTCAAGTCGCGACTCGCGACATCATCGCCCTCATCACGGTCGAGCCGATTGCGAGATCACCGCCACAGTCCGCTACTCGCCAGACACCACCTGCTACACACCGCTTCCTCACGTTTCGGCGTCGTCCACCCCAGCCAACCGGCGGATGCCGTCGTCTCCCGCGCTCGCGCTCTGCGGCCCGCGATGAGGCGGCTGCTGCTCATCGGCATCGGCGCCGGCGACCCGGAGTACGTCACGCAGCAGGCGATCCGGGCGCTCAACGAGGTGGATGTGTTCTTCGTCATGGAGAAGAGCGAGGAGAAGGATGACCTCGTCGCGCTGCGCCGCGAGGTCTGCGAGCGCTTCATCGACGGTCAGTCCTACCGCATGGTCGCCGTCCGCGACCCCGAGCGCGACCGCGACGCCGCCGCCTACGCCGCCGCCGTCGACGACTGGCGCCGCGAGCGCGGGCGGATCTGGGAGCGGCTCATCGCCGACGAGCTCGGCGAGGACGGCGTCGGCGCGATCCTCGTCTGGGGCGACCCGGCGCTCTACGACTCGACGCTGGCGATCGTCGACGCGATCCGCGCGGCGGGGCGGATCGCCTTCGACGTCGAGGTCATCCCCGGGATCAGCGCGATCGCGGCGCTCTGCGCCCGCCACCGGATCGCGCTCAACCGCGTCGGCGAGGCGGTCCACGTGACGACCGGCCGTCGCCTCGCGCGCGAAGGCCTGCCCCCCAACGCCCCCGACGTCGTCGTCATGCTCGACGCGCGCTGCGCGTTCGCCTCGCTCGCCGACGCCGACGCCGCCGCGACCGACATCTATTGGGGCGCCTACCTCGGCACGCCGGACGAGATCCTCGTGGCCGGCGCCGTGGCCGACGTGGGCGACGAGATCGAGCGCGTCCGCGCCGAGGCCCGCGAGCGCAAGGGCTGGATCATGGACACGTACCTGCTGCGCCGCCGCGCGGCCGACGGGGTAGGGGCTCAGCGTGGCGACTGACATCCCGGGGCTCGACGGCGAGGTCGGGCGTCTGCTCGAGCTCTACGCGACGATCGACGCCGACGCCGACGACCGGCGCCAGACCGTCTACGTCCCCGGCGACCCCGGCAGCGGTCGCACGGCCCTGCTGCGCGCATTCGCCGCGGCGCTCGAGGCCGAAGAGACGCCGCCCGCGGTCGTCGCCGGCGGATTCGACGGCAGCCGCTACGTCCCGTGGAGCCAGGGCGGCCCGGCGCCCGAGCGCGTGACGGCCGTCATCCAGAACGTCGTCACGCTCGCCGAGGGGCTGACGCCCTACGCCGCGCTTGCTCGGCCAAGTGCTCTCCAAAGGCGAGGCAACGGTCGAGCTCGTGCGGGCGATCTTCTCGCGCCGCGAGCGGCTCGGCCCGACCCAGCTGCTGCCGCGCCTGCTGCGCGAGATGGGCAAGGAAGGGCCGATCGTCGTCATCGTCGACGACGCCGACCGCGCGCCCGGCGGCCTGTGGGGCGACATCGTGCTGCGTCTCGCCGAGACCGCGGCGAGCGACGTGCCGCTCATGCTCGTGCTCGCGATCGACCGCCCGGAGCAGCTCGAGCGCCACGAGGACGACGAGCCTGAGAGCCTCTTCGTCGCCCGCCGCCTGCGCGGGCGGGCGCTCGCGCGCTGGCATCCGCTCGGGCCGGTCGACATGGAGGTCCTCGAGGCGTGGACCGGGCCGGTCGCACCCGGTGTGTTGCGCCGCCTGCACGACGTCACCGGCGGCCGGGCGGCCTGGACCGCGCGGCTGTGGGAGCACTGGCAGCAGGCCGGCGTCGTCGTGGCGCCCGGCGACGCCGAGCCCGCGTGGGCGTTCGCGCCCGACGGCCTGGCCCGCACGCTCGACCCGGTCGACGACGTGCTCGGCCGGCGCCTGGCGGAGCTCGTCGGCGGCGAGGACGCGGACGCGCTCGACCACGTCTTCGAGCTGCTCGCCCACGCGGCGCTCGAGGGCCGCGAGTTCACCGCCGACGCCGTCGCCGCCGCGCTCGGACGCGATCGCGACGAGGTCATCGACCTGCTCGACGACAAGCTCATCCTCGACGACGAGCATCCCGGCGGCCTCGTGCGCGAGGCGGGCTCGCTCTCGCTCGACGGCGGGACCGGCAAGCGCCACCTGTGGCTGTACCGCTTCGACCCCGAGCTGGACTGGTGGACGCTGCACCACCGCGGCCTCGCCGCGGGGCAGCGGCGTGCCGGGGCGCTCGCCCTCGCGCGGGCGATCGAGCGTGCCTACGGCGCCGAGGTGCCGCGCGCCGCGGGTCCGCTCGCGCGCCTGTACGAGCAGGGCGGCGACGCCGCCGCCGCGCGCCGCGTGCGGCGGATGGCCGACGGCGGCACCGATCCGCTCGTCATGGCGTGGCGCGCGAACGCGGTCATCGAGGCGCCGGACCCCGACGGCCGGCCCGAGCGCCGGCGCGCCTCGCGCATCCTGCTCACCGCCGCCGCCGGGCTGTCGACCAGCGGGCCGCACCACGACGGGCTGAGCTTCGCGCAGCGCGCATACCGGCTCGCGCCGCTGCGCCACGACCGCGCCGAGGCGCGCTTTCTCAGCGGCGTGCATCGCTTCAAGCTCGGCGAATACGGCGAAGCCCGCACCGAGCTCAACCTCGCGCTCGCGCTGTATCGCGAGCTCAACGACCGCAAGGGCGAGGCCGACACCCGCGCCGCGCTGGCGCTCATCGACACGCGCAGGGGCGACAACGCGGCCGCGCGCCTGGAGCTCTCCTTCGTGCTGGAGATCTACCGCGAGATCGCCGACCGCGACGGCGAAGCGGCGACCCGCCACAGCCTGGCGGGGCTCTACCACGGGGAGGGCCTGCTCGACGCCGCGCACAGCGAGCTGACCGACGTCGCCCGGTTCCTGCACGACGCCGGCGACCGGCAGGGCGAGGCCGACACACTGCAGCGGATCGCCCGCCTGGAGATGGAGCAGGGCAACTTCGACGCGGCTCGCGACCGGCTGATCGAGACGCTCGAGCTCTACGTCCAGCTCGGCGACCGCCACGGCGAGGCCGACGTGCGCCACAACCTCGCCCGCATCGAGCTCGAGCTCGGCGACGCCGACGGCGCGCGGCGCGAGTTCATGCGCGTGCTGAGCGCCTATCGCGAGCTCGGCGACCGCGTCGGCGAGGCGGCGACGCGCCACAGCCTGGCCAGCATCGCGATCGAGCAGGGCGTCTGGGACAAGGCCAAGCGCGAGCTGACGCGCGTGTTCGAGCTCGGCCACGAGCTCGAGGACGAGGAGGTCGTGGCGGCCGCGCTGGAGGGTCTGGAGATCATCGCCGAGGCCACCGGAGCGCCGGCCATGGAATGAGGCGCATTCGTCGTTTGCGCTGAGTGAGGGCGCACCCGTAGGGTCCAAGGTTGATGGCGCCAAGCCAAACCGCCGAGCCGCTGGTCGAACTGCGCAGCGTGCGCAAGAGCTTCGGCGACAACGTCGTGCTCAAAGGGGTCGATCTCGCGATCGCGCCCGGTGAGGCGATCGTCATCGCCGGGCCGTCGGGCTCGGGCAAGTCGACGATGCTGCGCTGCATCAACGGCCTGGAGGAGATCGACTCCGGCAGCGTCACGTTCGACGGCCAGCCAGTCGACCCGCGCTCGAAGACGATCGGCCCGATGCGGGCGAACATCGGCATGGTCTTTCAGCAGTTCAACCTCTTCCCGCACAAGACCGTGCTGGAGAACATCACGCTCGCGCCGATCAAGGTCAAGGGCGTCGAGCCCGAGGCGGCAGTGGCGCGCGCCCGCGAGCTGCTCGTGACCGTCGGCATCCCGGAGAAGGAGGCGGCCTCGCCGACGGACCTGTCGGGCGGCCAGCAGCAGCGCGTCGCGATCGCCCGGGCGCTGGCGATGGATCCCAAGCTCATGCTGTTCGACGAGCCGACGTCGGCGCTGGACCCGGAGATGATCCGCGAGGTGCTCGACGTCATGCGCGAGCTGGCGCGCGGCGGGATGACGATGGTCGTCGTGACGCATGAGATGGGGTTCGCACGGGAGGTGTGCGACCGGATCGTCTTCATCGACGAAGGCGAGATCGTGGAGCAGGGGCCGCCGGCCGAGTTCTTCGCCCACGCGAAGAGCCCGCGGGCGCGGGAGTTCGTCGACAAGATCATCCACCACTGATCGAGGGGGACACGCACATGAAGACGACCGGATGGCGCTGGCTGACGGTGCTCGTGCTGAGCACGGGCATCCTCGCCGCGGCGGGCTGTGGCGACGACGACGAGGGGGACTCGGGGAGTGCGGCCACGACTACGGCGCCGGCGAAGCAGGAGTTCGCGGCCGGCACGACGATGGCCAAGCTGCAGGACGCGAACGAGATCACGATCGGCGTGAAGTTCGAGGTCGCGCCGTTCGGCTTCAAGAACGTCCAGTCCGGGGAGGTCGAAGGGTTCGACATCGACATCGGCAAGGCGATCGCCGCCGACCTCGGCGCCAAGCCGAAGTTCATCGAGGCGCTGTCGGACAACCGCATCCCGTTCCTCAAGGACGGCACCGCGGACCTCATCCTCTCGACGATGACGATCAACGCCGAGCGCGACGAGGAGATCGACTTCTCGGAGCCGTACTTCATCGCCCGCGGGCGCATCCTCGTCAAGAAGTCCGACAACTCGATCAAGGGCGTCGGGGATCTTGCCGGCAAGCGGGTTTGCACGGCGCTCGGCTCGACGTACGAGGACACGCTGAAGAAGCAGGCCCCGAAGGCGAAGACCACCCTCGTCGACGGCTACTCGGAGTGCCTGGAGGCGATCCAGAACGGATCCGTCGATGCGATCTCCACCGACGACGTGATCCTCACCGGCATGATCATCCAGGACGACTCGCTCAAGCTCGTCGAGGGTGAGGAGCTCACGACCGAGCCCTACGGTGCGGGCATCAAGGACGGCGACACCGCCTTCCAGACGTTCGTCAACGAGTCGATCCAGAAGTTCAAGGACGACGGCCGCTGGGCGAAGTCCTACGAGAAGTGGGTCGGCCAGTACACCGGCGAGGACCAGGAGCCGCCGACCATGACGCTCCAGGAGGCGATCGACCTCACGAAGTGAGCTCGTTCGTTGAGCTCCTGACGGAGAACTTCGGCGCGCTGGCAAGTGGCTTCTGGGTCACTTGCCGGCTCGTCGTCGGGTCCTTCCTGCTCGCGGCGGTCGTCGGCACGCTCGTCGCCGCGCTGCGGATCACTCCGTCGAAGTGGTTGCAGCGTCTCGGCGGCGTGTACGTCGAGACGTTTCGCAACGTCCCGCTGCTCGTCCTGCTCGTGATCTCCTACGCCGGCCTGCGACGGTCGGGCGTGGCGATCGACACCTGGACGGCGGGGATCGGCGCGTTGGGCCTGTACACCGGTGCGTACTTCGCCGAGGTGCTGCGCTCGGGCGTCTTCGCCGTCAGCCGCGGGCAGATCGAGGCGTCGCTGTCGCTCGGCTTCAGCTATCGCGACACCCTGCGCCGCATCGTGCTGCCCCAGGCGGCGCGCACCGTGATCTCGCCGATGGGCTCGATCACGATCGCGATGATCAAGAACTCCGCGATCATCGGGGCCGCGCTCGCCGTGAACGACATCCTCAAGGAAGCGCGGATCCTCAACTCGCGCACCTTCGAGACCGAGGCCGCCTTCTTCTGGGCCGCCGTCGGCTATCTGCTGCTCACGCTCGCCGCCACGCTGGCCATCCGGGTCCTCGAACAGCGCTACGCGATCCGGCGGTAGGGGGCGGTCATGGGCTATCTCTTCGATCCGGACAACTGGGAGTGGCTGACGACCGGCAACAACGCGCGGTTCGTCTTCGAGGGCTTCCTCGTCAACGTCCAGATCGCGCTCATCGCGATGGTCTTCTCGCTGATCGTCGGTCTCGGCCTCGCGCTGTTGCGGCTGACCCGCAACCGCGCGCTGAGCTTCGGCGTCGGCATCTGGATCGACGTGTGGCGCAACCTGCCGCTGCTGCTGCTGATCCTCTTCATCTACCTCGTCATGCCGCAGTCCTGGAAGGAGGGCTACGAGAGCGTCGTGCCGGGCTTCCTGTCCGACTCGCTGCAGGAGGGCGCCGTCTTCGCCGCCGTGACCGCGCTCGTGCTCTACAACTCGGCGATCCTGGCGGAGATCATGCGCGCCGGGATCCAGTCGCTGGACCGGGGCCAGAACGAGGCGGCCGTCGCTTTGGGCCTGACGTACTGGCAGCGGATGCGGATCGTCATCCTGCCCCAGGGGCTGCGGCGGATGCTGCCGGCCACCGTGTCGCAGCTCATCACGCTCAACAAGGACACGACGCTCGTCAGCATCATCGCCATCCAGGAGGTCATGCGCCACGGGCGCATCCTCACCGGCCAGAACTTCTTCGGCGGGGTGCAGGCGCCGATCCTGCAGGTCTTCCTCTTCATCGGGCTGCTGTTCATCATCACGAACCTCGCCCTGTCGCGGCTGTCGCGGCGCTTGGAGCTGCGCGAGCGGGCGCGGACGGGCACGACCGTCAAGCCGGTGACCGGGCTGGAGGATCAGGTCACGGTGGCGCAGGCGCGCTGAATGACCCGGCGCGTCCTCGTCCGCCGCCCGTCCCCGGCGCTTGCCGCCGGTGAGCTGACGCACCTCGACCGCGTGCCGGTCGACGCTGACCGTGCGCTGGCCCAGTGGCGTGGCTACCTGGACGCGTTTCGCAGCCATGGATGGGAGGTGACCGAGATCGAGCCCGCCGACGAGCATCCCGACGGAGTCTTCATCGAAGACACCGTCGTCGTCTTCGGCGACCTCGCGGTCATGACGTCGCCGGGCGCCGACTCGCGCCGTGGTGAGCTCGCCACGGTCATGCCGGTCCTTGACGACCTGGCGCTCGCGGTGCATCGCATCGAGCTACCCGGCACGCTCGACGGCGGCGATGTCCTCAAGGTCGGCCGGACCGCCTACGTCGGGCGCAGCGCCCGCACGAACGACGCGGGTATCGATCAGATCCGCGCGATCGTGACGGCGGCCGGATGGAAGGTTGTCGCCGTGCCGGTGACGAAGGTCCTGCACTTGAAGTCCGCGGTCACGGCCCTGCCCGACGGGACGATCATCGGTCGCAGCGACAACCTCGAAGATCCGCTCGTCTTTGCCGACTTCCTCGACGTGCCCGAGGAGCACGGCACCGCCGTCGTGGATCTCGGCGACGGCGCGCTGCTGATGTCCGCCGACGCGCCACAGACCGCCGAGCTGTTTCGCGCCCGGGGGTTCGACGTCGACGTCGTGGCGATCACCGAGTTCGAGAAGCTCGAGGGCTGCGTCACCTGCCTGTCGGTGCGGATCCGCGGGCGGCGCTGAACGCGATGGCCTAGCGTTAAGCCATGCTGGTCTACTCGATGAGCGTCTCGGTGGACGGCTTCATCGCCGACCGCGAGGGCGCGTTCGCGTGGGGGGTCCCCAGCGACGGGCAGTTTCGCTTTCACACCGAGCAGGTGAGCGAGCTCGGCGCGTATCTCCTCGGCCGCAGGCTCTACGAGACGATGCAGGTGTGGCAGACGGACCCGTCGCTGAGCGACGACGAGCTCGGGGCCGCCTTCGCCGAGGTCTGGAACGCTCTCCCGAAGGTCGTCTTCAGCCGCACGCTCGACAGCGTCGAGGGCAATGCCCGGCTCGCCGAGGCGTCACTGGCCGAGGAGGTCGCCGCGGCGCTCGACGCGACCGACAAGGACGTCGCGATCGGGGGCGCCGGCTTGGCCGCGCAGGCGATCGAGCTCGGGCTCGTCGACGACCTGCGCCCGTTCCGCTACCCGATCGTCGTCGGTGGCGGCACGCCGTTCCTGCCGCCGGTCACCCGAGCCGTCCCGCTCGAGCTGGTCGAGACCCGGACGTTCGGCTCGCGCGTGATCTTCGAGCGCTACCGGCGCGCCGGCGACGAGCCGGGCTGACACCGCCGTCCGCTGAAGGACCGCGAGGCCGGCTGGATACGCTGGGCAATCCCCAGCGATTGGAGTTGCCGTGAAGGACGAGGAGCAGGAGCCCGACGAGGTCGTGCCCGACGCAGAACCCGACGTGGCGGCGGAGCCCGACGTCGAGTTCGGCGAGCAGGAAGAGGAGGCGCAGGCCGACGAGTGGGAGGAGGACGCGCGCGAAGGCGGCGGCTGACCGCCGATCGCCGCGTAGTGGCCGTGTCGTTCATCGAGCCATGGCAGTTGCGAGCGCGGTTTGCCCGCACGCTCTCCGAGATGTACGGGCGCGAGGTGCCCGCCTACACGACGCTCGTCGACGTCTCCCGCGAGGTCAACGAGGCCGTCGTGGCGGCACGCGGCGCCGATGCGCAGCGCCTCGGCTCCCTGGACCGCGTCACCGCCGAGCGCCACGGCGCGATCCGGCTGGGGACGCCGCGTGAGCTGGCCCAGGTGGCGCGGATCTTCGGCGCCATGGGGATGTTCCCCGTGGGCTTCTACGACCTGCGCGACGCGGCGCCGAGCCCGGTGCCCGTCGTCTCGACGGCGTTTCGGCCGGTCGACGCGCAGGAGCTCGCGCGCAACCCGTTCCGGGTCTTCACCTCGCTGCTGGCGGTCTCCGACCGGCGCTTCTTCGGCGCCGAGCTTCAGCGCCGCCTCGAGCGCTTCTTGGACCGGCGCGTGCTGTTCTCGCCCGAGCTGCTCGTGCTCGCCGACCGCGCCGCGGCCGGGCACGGCCTGCCCGCCGCGGAGGCCGACCGCTTCGTCGGGCTGGCCACGCGGGCCTTCGCGCTCTCGCGCGAGCCCATCGACGAGGCCTGGTACCGCGAGCTCGAGCAGATCTCCGCCGTCGCCGCGGACATCGGCGGGGTGGTCTCGACGCACATCAACCACCTTACGCCACGCGTGCTCGACATCGACGAGCTCTACGCGCGCATGCAGGCGCGCGGCATCGCGATGATCGACGCCATCCAGGGCCCGCCGCGCTGGGACGGCCCGGACGTCCTGCTACGCCAGACGTCGTTTCGCGCGCTCGCCGAGCCACGCGCGTTCCGGCGCGCGGACGGATCCGTGCACGAGTCGTCGCTGCGGGTCCGCTTCGGCGAGGTCGAGGCACGCGGCATCGCGCTGACCGCGGCGGGGCGCGCCCTGTACGACGAGCTGACCGCCGAGTCGGCCGACGGGTGGCGCTGGAACGAGCGCGTGCCGGTCACCGAGCGCGCGCTCGCCGCCGCCGACCTCGCCTTCTTTCGAGTACGAGCTCGTCGCCGATCGCCGCCCGGACGGCACCGACCCGCCGGCCGACGTCGCCGGCCTGCTCGACGGCGGCTGGATCACCGCGCACCCGATCGTCTACGAGGACTTCCTGCCCCGATCGGCGGCCGGCATCTTCCAATCGAACCTCACCGACGGCGGCGCGCACGACAGCGCCGAGGCGGGCGCGGAGCTCGATGCCGGATGGATGGCCGGCGCGCTCGGCCGCGAGCTGGCCGACCCGATCTCCCTGTACGCCGCCCAGCGCGAGCGCTCGCTCGACGCCGTCCGCCGCGCGCTCTCCCCCCACGCCCATCTCTCCAGGAGCTGACCCCGATGTCCACGTCACCGACCACCGCCGCGCTCACCGTGACGAGCACCGACACGCTGCGCACCCGCGCCCGCGCAGCGCTGGAGGCCTGTGGCGTCAAGCCGGCGCCGGCCTCGTCGTCCTCGCCGTCGCTGGCGGCCCGCTCGCCGATCACCGGCGAGACGCTGTTCGACGTCCCCGCCGCCGGCCCCGCCGAGGTAGTCGCGGCGATCGCCGCCGCCAGGGAGGCCTTCGCCAACTGGCGGACCGTGCCGGCGCCGGTGCGCGGCGCGGTGGTCAAGCGCCTCGGCGTCCTGATCGCCGACCACAAGGCGGCGATCGCCGACCTCATCACGATCGAGGCCGGCAAGATCCCCTCCGAGGCGCTCGGCGAGGTCCAGGAGATGATCGACATCTGCGACTTCGCCGTCGGCCTGTCGCGCCAGCTCGACGGGCGCACGATGCCCTCCGAGCGGCCCGGGCACCGGCTCATGGAGACGTGGCACCCGCTCGGCGTCGTGGGCGTCATCTCGGCGTTCAACTTCCCGGCCGCCGTCTGGTCCTGGAACGCCGCGATCGCGCTCGTCTGCGGCGACACCGTGGTCTGGAAGCCCTCGCCGATGACCGCGCTCACCGCGGCCGCATGCAGCGCCCTGCTCGATCGCGCCGCCGCCGACTGCGGGGCGCCGGCGAACCTCAACGTGCTCGTCGTGGCCGACGCCCAGACGGGCCAGACGCTCGTCGACAGCCCCGACGTCGCGCTCGTCAGCGCCACCGGCTCGGAGCGGATGGGCGCCGCGGTGGCCCCGCGGGTCGCGGCGCGCTTCGGCAAGGTCCTGCTCGAGCTCGGCGGCAACAACGCCGCGGTCGTGGCGCCGTCGGCCGACCTCGAGCTCGCCGCGCGGGGGATCACGTTCTCGGCCGCCGGCACCGCCGGTCAGCGCTGCACGACGATGCGGCGCCTGATCGTCCACGAGGACGTCGCCCACGCGCTCGTGAAACGGCTGGCCGGCATCTTCGCCGGCCTGCCGATCGGCGACCCGCTCGCCGACGGGACGCTCGTCGGCCCGCTCATCAACGAGGGTGCCTACGCGGCGATGCGCGCCGCGCTCGACCAAGCGGTCGCCGACGGCGGCGCGCTCGTCGTCGGCGGCGGCCGGCGCGAGACCCCCGACCACGCGGCCGCGCACTACGTCGAGCCGGCCATCGTGCGGATGCCCGCGCAGACCGACATCGTCCGCGCGGAGACGTTCGCGCCGATCCTCTACGTCCTGACCTACCGCGACTTCGCCGAGGCGGTCGCGCTGCACAACGACGTGCCGCAGGGCCTGTCGTCGAGCATCTTCACCCGCGATCAGGGCGAGGCGGAGCGCTTCATCGCCGCCGACGGCTCGGACTGCGGCATCGTCAACGTCAACATCGGCACGTCCGGCGCCGAGATCGGCGGCGCCTTCGGCGGCGAGAAGACGACCGGCGGCGGTCGCGAGTCCGGCTCGGATGCCTGGCGGGCCTACATGCGCCGCGCGACGAACACCGTCAACTACTCCGACGAGCTGCCGCTCGCCCAGGGCGTGAACTTCGCCTGAGCGCTGCGGTCAGTCGGCGAGCGCGGCGTACGCCGGCAGCACGCGACCCTCGATGAACTCGAGGCTGGCGCCGCCGCCCGTGCAGATGTGCGTCACGCGGTCGGCGAGGCCGAAGCGCGTGAGCGCGCCGACGAGATCGCCGCCGCCGACGACCGTCGTCGCGTCGCTGCGCCCCATCGCCTCGGCGATCGCGCGGGTGCCGGCCGCGAACGGCTCGAGCTCGTACGCACCGACCGGGCCGTTCCAGAACACGGTTCCGGCGCGCTCGATGACCTCGGCGTAGGCCGCGCGCGTCCGCGGCCCGATGTCCATTCCCCCCCAGCCCGCCTCGATGCCGTCGGCGTCGACCACACGCGTCTGCGCGTCGACCGCGAAGTGATCGGCGACGACGAGGTCGACGGGCAGGCGCAGGCGGCCACCCGTGTCCTCGAGCAGGCGCCGCGCGATCGCCACGCCCTCGTCGTCGCACAGCGAATCGCCCACGCCATACCCCTGCGCGGCAAGGAACGGATAGCTCATCCCGCCCCCGATCAGCAGCGTGTCCGCGAGCCCGAGCAGGCGCTCGATGACGCCGATCTTGTCGGCCACCTTCGCGCCTCCGAGCACGCCCACGAGCGGACGCGCGGGGGCTTTCAGTACCGACTCCAGCATCGTGATCTCGCGCTCGAACAGCAGCCCGGCGGCGGAGCGCGCGACGTGGTCGGCGACGCCCACCGTCGAGGCGTTGGCGCGATGCGCGCTGCCGAAGGCGTCGTTGACATACGCATCCGCCAGCGCGCCGAGCCGCGCGGCCAGCGCCGGATCGTTGTCGGTCTCCCCGGCCTCGTAGCGGATGTTCTCGAGCATCACGACGTCGCCGTCCACGACGTGGTCGAGGTCGGGCGCGAACGCGACCTCCTCGTCGAGCAGGTGGGCGAGGCGCGTGGCCACCGGCCGCAGCGACAGCGACGCCTCACGCTCGCGCGGCCGGCCGAGGTGGGCGACGAGCAGCACCCGCGCGCCGCGCTCGCGCAGCGCGGCGATCGTCGGCAGCGTGAGACGCAGGCGGGTGTCGTCGGCGACCTCGCCGACGGCGCTCATCGGCACGTTGAACTCGGCGCGCAGCAGGACGCGAGCGCCGGTGAGGTCGCCGAGGTCGTCGAGCGTGCGCAGGCGGCTTGGCACCGGACAGAAGGCTAGCGGTGAAGTGTGAGCGCGATCACGGCGTGCGCTCGCGCGCGGCGGAGTACAGGTGGCTGTCGCAGAACCCCGGCTCGCCAAGCGCGGGCCCGACGACGATCACCGCCGTGCGCTTGACGCCCGCTTCACGCACCTGGTCGCCGATCGTGGCGAGCGTGCCGCGCAGGACGACCTCGTCGGGGTGCGAGGCGCGCGCCACGACGGCGACCGCTCCGTCCTCGCCATAGTGTCGCGCCAGCCGCGGCGCGAGCTCGTCGATGGCCTGGACGGCGAGGTGCAGCACAAGCGTCGTGCCGTGGGCGGCGAGCGCGTCGAGCTCCTCGCCGGGCGGCATCGGCGTCGCGCGGCGAGCGTGTCGCGTGAGGATCACCGTCTGCGCGACGCCCGGCAGGGTGAGTTCGCGGCCGAGCGCGGCCGCGGCGGCGGCGAACGCGGGCACGCCGGGGGTGATGTCGTAGGGGATCGAGAGCGCGTCGAGGCGGCGCATCTGCTCGGCGGCGGCGCTCCAGATCGAGATGTCGCCGGAGTGCAGGCGGGCGACGTCCTCGCCGCGCTCGTGCGGCCGCCACGTACTCGCCGCACGATCGCGTCGAGGTCGAGGTGCTGGGTATCGACGAGGCGCGCGCCCGCCGGGGCGTGGGCGAGCACCTCGTCGGGCACGAGCGCGCCGGCGTACAGCACGACCGGCGCGGCGGCGATGAGCTTCTGGGCGCGCAGCGTGATGAGGTCGGGGGCGCCCGGTCCCGCGCCGATGAAGTGGACGGTCACGAGACGCGCAGCTCGTACTGCGTGATCGTCATGGCGGGGCGCCAGCCGGTGAACGCCCCGAGCGGCTCGGCGTGGGAGACGGCGATGCGCGTCAGCCGCCCGCCCTGCTCGGCCTGCGCGCGGGCGACGAGCCTCTCGCCCTCCACCGTGACGACGTTGGCGACGAGCCGCCCGCCCGGCCGCAGCGCCTTGCGACAGCGCGTCAGCACGCCGTACGTCGTCAGCCCCCCGCCGACGAAGATCGCGTCCGGCCGCTCGCCGACGAGCTCGTCGAGCACGTCGGGCGCCTCGCCCACCACGACGCGCAACGCGGGCACGCCGAGCGTCAGCGCGTTGCGGGCGATCCGCTCGGCGCGCGCCGCGTCGCGCTCGATCGCCACCGCCCGCGACCCGGGCGCCGCGCGCAGCCACTCGATCGCCACCGAGCCGCTGCCGGCGCCCACGTCCCACAGCAGCTGGCCGGGCACCGGCACGAGCGCCGCGAGCGTGATCGCGCGCACGTCGCGCTTGGTGATCTGGCCGTCGTGCTCGTAGGCGTCGTCGGGCAGGCCTGGCGCGCGGCCCAGCAGCGGCCCGTCGCCGCGGACCTCGAGCGCGACGATGTGCAGCGCCGCGGCGTCGCGGTCCGCCGGCCAGGCGTCGGCGGTCGACTCCTCGATGCGCTCGGCGGCGGCGCCGAGCTCCTCGAGCACGACGAGCCGGCTGGCGCCGAAGCCGCGCTCACGCACGACGCGGGCGATCTCCGCCGCGGTGCGCGGGCCGAAGCCGAGCACGACGATCCGCCGCCCGGGCTGCAGCGCGACCGCCACGGTCTCGGCGATGCGGCTTGTGGCCGACACGAGCTCGACGTCGCCGCGCGGCCAGTTCAGCCGTGCGCAGGCCAGCGCGAACGACGAGATCGCCGGGATGACCCGGACCGGCAGGCGGTCGCCGATGCGGCGCAGGATCGTCGCGCCGACGCCGTGCAGGAGCGGGTCGCCGCTGGCCAGCACGGCGACCGTGCGCCCGGCCGCGATGAGCTCGGGCAGCTCGTCGACGAGCGTCGTGAGCTGCTTGGGCCAGGCGCGCCGCTCACCGGGCACGTCGTCGGGGACGAACGCGAGTTGGCGCTCGCCGCCGAGCAGCAGGTCGGCGGCCAGCACGGCCTCGCGCCCCTCCGCGGTCAGGCTCCCCCACCCGTCGGCGCCGATGCCGACGACGGTGATCACGGCCGCACCACTTCGGCCAGCGCGTCGGCGAGACGCGCGTTGGCCCGCGGCTCGCGGGCGGTGATGCGCAGGTCGTCGGCGGTCAGGCCGGGAAACGAGCCGGCCGGCCGCACCGCGATGCCGGCCTCGCGCAGGTGCGCGGCGACGCCGGCGCCGTCGCCCGGCGGCACGCGCACGAGCACGTAGTTCGCCGCCGCCGGCCAGAGGCGCAGCCCGGCGACCGCGCGCAGGCGCTGTTCGAGGTCGACGCGCTCGTTCTGCGCGCGCACGGCGCCCTCGGCGAGTGCCGCGGGGCGCTCCGCCATCGCGCGCAGCGCGGCGAGCGCGAGCGCGTTGCACGACCACGGCGGGCGCACCGCCCGCAGCCGGTCGGCCAGCGGCTTGGGCGCGACCGCGTAGCCCGCGCGCAGGCCGGGGATCGCCAGCGCCTTCGTCAAGGAGCGCACGACGATGACGTCGGGCAGCGCCTCGCGCACGAGCGAGGCGGGCTCGCCGGGGACCATGTCCATGAACGCCTCGTCGACGACGATCGTGCGGCCGGGCCGGCGCAGCTGGAGGATCGTGGCGGCGGGATCGAGCGTGCCGCTCGGCGAGGCGGGGTTGCCGATGACGACGAGGTCGGCCGCCTCGGGCACCGCGCGCGGCCGCAGCGCGAAGCCGTCCTCGGGATCGCGCAGGACGCGGGTCGTCGGGATGCCGTGCGCGCGCAGCGCCGCCTCGGTCTCGGTGAAGCCGGGGTGCACGCAGGCGGCCAGGCGCGGGCGCAGCGCGGCGGGCAACAGCCACAGCGCCTGCGCCGCGCCGTTGGCCGGCACGATCTCCTCGGGCTCGCGGCCGTGCAGCGCGGCGAGCGCGGTGACGGCCTCGGTCTCGCGCGGGTAGGCGGCGACGTCCTCGTCGAGCGCGCGGGCGAGCGCCTCGCTCAGCCACGGCGGCGGGCCGCCGGCCAGGACGTTGACCGCGTGGTCGGCGTCGCCGGGGCGCACGAGCGTGTCGCCGTGGTGGCGCAGGGCCTCGTCGTCGGGGTCGGGCGCGGCGGCGGACGGGTCCGGCGGCAGCTCGATCGCCCGCCCCGCGACGACGACGAGCGCGCGCTCTGCGACGGCGCTGAGCGCCTGCGTCGCCTCGCCCAGCAGGTCCAGCCAGTCGCGCGAGAGCGGGTCGGGCGGCAGCAGCCCTGCGCCCGCCTGCTCGGCGACGACGATCACCGTCGAGTGCGTCGCCGAGATCGCCTGCACGAACCCGGCGATCTGCGCGCGGACGTCGCCGCCGCGGAACATGACGCCCGCGATCCACGTGCCGAGCCCGTCGAGCAGGACGCAGTGGTCCTTGCGCAGCGCGCCCGCGAGGTCGTCGCCGACGTCGATCGTCTCCCACTCCGGCGGGCGGCGCAGGACGTGGGCGGCGATCCGCGCGGCCATCGAGCCGTCGTCGGGATCGGCGGTGGCGAGGTAGCGGACGGGCAGCCCGGTGGCCGCCGCGAGCGCCTCGGCGTGGGCGCTCTTGCCCGACCGCGTGGCGCCGAGGACGAGCGTCAGGCCCACGTCGGCTCCCGTGCCGCCGCCGCGACGAGGCGGCCCGCGACGTGCGGGAAGGCGGCCCAGTGGACGTGCATGTACGACGCGTGCACGCCGCCGGCGACGTAGCCCTCCGGCCGGGTCTTCCCGCGCGCGGTCAATTCCCACGCCGCCGTGCCCTCGCCGCCGACTTCGGAGTAGTGAAACTCGTGCCCGCGCACCGCCTCGCCCGCGTGCCACAGCGGCGAGTCGGTCTGCGCGACCGCCTCGCGGTAGCCGATCGACAGGCGTCCGGCCATCCGCCCGTGGGCGGGCAGCACGCCGCACATCGGCAGGTCGTCGAGCGTCTCGCAGAGATAGAGCAGCCCGCCGCACTCGGCGAGCACGGGCCGGCCGGCGCGGGCGAACGCGGCGACCTGCTCGCGCAGCGGCGCGTTGGCCGACAGCTCGGCGCCGAAGATCTCGGGGAAGCCGCCGGCGAGGATGAGCGCGCCGGCGCCCTCGGGCAGGCTCTCGTCGACGGTCGGGTCGAAGGACGCGAGCGTCGCGCCGGCGGCCGCGAGCAGCTCGAGGTTCTCCTCGTAGTGGAAGGAGAAGGCCGAGCCGCGGGCGATCGCGATCGCTGGACCTAAAGCAGCCGCATGCGGGAGGTCTTCCGCAGGATGTCTAGCAGTGTCTAGCCCCTGGCTAGACACTGCTAGACACGACGGAAGAGCAAGGAGGTCATGCGGCGCCGGCGACCATGTCTCGCCCGTCAGCGGCGGCGCGCTGCGCGCGAGCGCGAGCACGGCGTCGAGGTCGACGTGCGCGAGCACGGCCGCGCCGAGCGCCTCGATCGACGCTCGCGTGCGCGCCTCGCGCTCGCCCGCGGGCACGAGCCCGAGGTGGCGCTCGGGCGCCTCCACGCGGTCGTCGCGGCGCAGCGCGCCCACGACCGGCACGCCGAGCGGCTCGATCGCCTCGCGCAGCAGCTCGACGTGCGTTCTCCGAGCCGACCTTGTTGACGATCACGCCGGCGATCTCGACGTCGGGGTCGAACGTCGTGTACCCGTGCACGATCGCGGCGGCGCTGCGCGCCATCGAGGCGGCGTCGATGACGAGCAGCACGGGCGCGTCGAGCAGCTTGGCGACGTGCGCGGTGGAGGCGAGCTCGCCGCGACCGGACGCCCCGTCGAACAGGCCCATGACGCCCTCGATGACCGCGATGTCCGCGCCCGCCGCCCCGTGGCGCGCCAGCGGCGCGATGAGCTCGGGCCCGGAGAGGAAGGCGTCCAGGTTGCGCCCGGGCCGGCCGGACGCCAGCGCGTGGTAGCTCGGGTCGATGTAGTCCGGGCCGACCTTGAAGCCCTGCACGACGAGCCCGCGCGCGCGCAGCGCCATGATCAGCCCGCAGGCGACCGACGTCTTGCCCGCGCCCGAGCTCGTCCCCGCGACGACGATCCGCGGGAGCTCCATCACCACTCGATCCCCTGCTGGGCGCGGATGCCCTCGTCCATCGGGTGCTTGACCTTCGTCACCTCGGAGACGAGGTCGGCGACCGCGATGAGCTCGGCCGGCGCGTCGCGGCCGGTGACGACGATGTGCTGAAAGCCGGGCCGGTCGCGCAGCGTCGTGACGAACTCCTCGACGTCGATCCAGCCCCACTTCAGCGGATAGGTGATCTCGTCGAGGATGAGGAACTCGTAGCGCTCCTCGGCGATGAGCCGCTTGACGCTCCGCCCAGCCGGCGCGCGCGAGGTCGGCCGACTCGTCGAGGTCCTTCGACAGCCACGACCAGCCGTCGCCCATCTTCTCCCAGTCGATGCCGCCCAGCGCGGCGGCCGCCTTCGCCTCGCCGACCTTCCACTTGCCGGACTTCACGAACTGAAAGACGCCGCACTTGTAGCCGCGCGCCCACGAGCGCATGAGCATCCCGAACGCCGAGGTCGACTTGCCCTTGCCGTGGCCGGTGATGACGATGAGCAGCGGCCGGTCGCGGCGCTTGCGGCGCTTGGGCTCGGCGCTGCCGATGTCGCCGGGGCGGTGCGGGACGTCGACGTCGTCGCCGCCGTGCTTGGCGAGCGGGTCGCTCTCGGTCATGCGGCTCTCCTTCTCGGCTTCCGGGCGGGGGCGGGCGGGGACGGCATCCTGATGACGCTGCCGCCCGCGGCGCTCGCGAGCGCGCGGGCCAGGCCGAGGCGGACCGGCCCCTCCTCGGTGTCGACGACGTGGACGGCGTCCGCGGTGCGCCCCAGCCGGGCCGCCGCCGCGCCCGCCTCGGGCGCGCGCCCGTCGGTCAGGACGACGGCGATCGCGCGGGCGTTCGGGTCGCGGGCGCGGTCGCGGCGGATCAGCTCGGTCGCGCTGTCCAGGCCGGCGGCCAGCGGCGTCCGCCCGCCCGTGCGCAGTGCCAGCACCGCCGCGGCGGCGTGCTCGAGCGGCGCGCCCGGCGGGTGCACGACGTGCGCGCGGGCGTCGCGGAAGGCGATGATCGCGACGCGGTCGCGACGCGCGTAGGCGTCGCGCAGCAGGCCGAGCAGCGCGCCCTTGACGCGGGCCATGCGGCGCCGCGCGGCCATCGAACCGCTGGCGTCGACGACGAGACACAGCAGCGCGCCCTCGCGGCCGGCGCGGACGTTCATGCGGCGCGCGGCGGCGTCGCCGGTGGCCAAGCGCTCGCGCAGCGTGGCGACGAGCGCGAGATCCTCGTCGCCCGCACCGGCCGGGCGGCTGTCGATCGCCGCCCCCTCACGGCGAACCGGACGTGGCCGCGGCAGCTCGATGACGAGGTGCGGCTCCGCGGCGTCGAGGCGGTCGCGTGGGGCAGGGGCGGCGAGGTCCGGGGCCTCGGGTTGGCGCTCGGCACCGTCCGGCGGGCGGGCGGCGCCGCTGTCGCGGGCGCTTCCGGCCGGGGGCGGCGCGCCGCCCCCGCGCGGCGGGTCGGGCGGCTCGTCCGGCGCCGAACCGTCGTCGCCCTCCAGGGCACGATCGATGTCGCCGGGGTCCGCCGCGCCTCCCCCGAGCGGGTCGCGCCGCCGGCGGTGCACGAGCGCGAGGTGCGCGGCGCGGCGCACGTGCTCGGCATCGACCTCGTCGACGCCGTCGAGCGCGGCCAGCACCCGCGCCGTGCGCGCGGTCACGACGTCGCCGCGCATGCCGTCGACGCCGATCTCCGTGCAGGCGCGCACGATGCGGTCAAGCTCGCGCTCCCCCAGCCTGACGGACGGCAGCCGCTCGCGCGCCGCCACGATCGAGGCCGCCACGTCGGCGTCGGCGTCGGCGAAGCGCACCGCGAAGGCGACCGGGTCGGCCTCGTAGGCCAGCCGGCGGCGCACGATCTCCGCCCGCTCGGACGGCTGCACCGGCGCCGCCACCTCGACGCCGAGCCCGAAGCGGTCGAGCAGCTGCGGGCGCAGCTCGCCCTCTTCGGCGTTCATCGTCCCGACGAGCAGGAAGCGCGCGTCGTGGCGCACCGAGACCGCGTCGCGCTCGACGTGGCAGACACCCATCGCGGCCGCGTCGAGCAGCACGTCGACGAGGTGGTCGGGCAGCAGGTTGACCTCGTCGACGTAGAGCACGCCGCGGTGCGCGCGGGCGAGCAGGCCGGCCTCGAACGCGCGCTCGCCGGCGAGCGCGCGGCCGAGGTCCAGCGCGCCGACCAGCCGGTCGATCGTCGCTCCGACGGGCAGCTCGACGAGCGGCGCCGGGCGCTCCTCCAGCGGCGTGTCGGCATCGACGACGCCGTCCGGGGCGAGGTCCCCCGGGGCGAAGCAGAACGGCCGGCCGGCCGCCGCCGGGACGGCGGGCAGCAGCGGCGCCAGCGCGCGCACGGCCGTCGACTTCGCGGTCCCACGCTCGCCGCGCACGAGCACGCCGCCCACCTCAGGCGAGACGGCGTTGACGAGCAGCGCCTCGCGCAACGCGGCCTGGCCGACGATCGCCGAGAACGGGTAGCCGGGGACGCTCACGCCGACGCTTCCTCCAATTCGCCCTCGAGCTCGAGGTAGCGCTCACGGATCGCGCTCATCGTCTCGTCGGCTGGCTCCGACCACAGCCCGCGGTCGGCCGCCTCCATCAGGCGCTCGGCGATCGCCCGCGCCGCCCACGGGTTCGAGCGGCCCATGAACGCGCCGACGTCGGCGTCGAGCAGGTATTTCTGCGCGACGTCCTCGTACATCCAGTCCTCGGCGACGCCGGTCGTCGCGTCGTAGCCGAAGAGGTAGTCGACGGTCGCCGCGAGCTCGGCGGCGCCCTTGTAGCCGTGGCGGATCATCGAGGCGATCCAGCGCGGATTGGCGACGCGGGCGCGAAACACGCGCCGCGTCTCCTGCGCCAAAGACCGCGTCACGACGCGCGCCGGGTCCGAGGAGTCGCCGAGCACAGCCGCCGGCTCGCGGCCGGAGATCGCCCGCACGGTGGCGACCATGCCGCCGTGGTACTCGTAGTAATCGCCGGAGTCGAGGATGTCGTGCTCGCGGCTGTCGACGTTCTTCACCGCGACGTCGATGCGCCCGAAGCAGCTGCGGTGCGCGTCGGACGCCTGCGCGCCGTCGAGGCCGCGCCCGTACGCGTAGCCGCCCCACGCCTCGTAGACCTCGGCGAGGTCGCCGTCGCCGCGCCAGTCGCGCGCGTCGAGCAGCTGCGCGAGGCCCGCGCCGTAGGCCCCGGGCTTGGAGCCGAAGACCCGCGTCGTCGCCTGGCGCCAGGCGGGCGCGGCGTCGAGCTGACCGGCGAGCGCGGCGGCGTCCTCGCGGGCGTGCGCCGCGACGAAGTTCTGGTCGGACGGCTCGTCGAGTCCGGCCACCAGGGCGACCGCGTCGTCGAGCATCCGCACGAGGTGCGGGAACGCGTCGCGGAAGAAGCCCGAGATGCGCACGGTGACGTCGATCCGTGGCCTTCCCAGCTCCTCCAGCGCGATGACCTCAAGGCCGGTCACACGGCGCGACTCGCGCGCCCACACCGGCCGCACGCCGAGCAGCGCGAAGATCTCCGCGGCATCGTCGCCCTGCGTGCGCATCGCGCTCGTCCCCCACGCGACGAGGCCGACCATCCGCGGCAGCTCGCCGTGGTCGGCGACGTGGCGGTCGAGCAGCGCCTGCGCGAGCCGCTGCCCGGTCTCCCACGACAGCTGCGACGGCAGCCCGCGCGGGTCGACGGAGTAGAAGTTGCGGCCCGTCGGCAGGACGTCGGGGCGCCCGCGCGTGGGGGCCCCGGAAGGCCCGGCCGGGACATGGTGGCCCGCCAGCGCGGCGACGATGTTCGTCAGCTCGTCGGTCGTCTGCGCGAGGCGCGGCACGACGATCTCGCAGGCGAAGCGCAGCGCGCCGGCGATGTCGGCGTCGGCGCGCCCGAGGACCTCGACGCACGCGTCGGTCGCCGCGGCCGCCGACCATGCGCGCGCGGCCAGCGCGTCGAGCAGCGCCATCTGCGCGTCGTGCAGCCGGTCGGCGCCTTCGGTCGTGGCGAGCGCCGCCTCGTCGAGCTCCAGCGCCGCGGCCACGCTGCCGCGCAGCCCGCGCACGTCGTCGCTCGGGTCCAGGCGCAGCATCGCGCTGACGAGGCCGCGCAGCTGCGGCCCGGCCGGCGGTGAGCCGAGCACGTGCAGCCCGTCCTTGACCTGGATGTCCTTGACCTCGCAGAGGTAGCCGTCGATGTGCTCGACGAGCAGGCCGAGGTCGTCGGGGCGCTCGGCGACGCCGAGATCGGCCTGGAGGTTCGCGCGCTCGATCGCGTCCCAGATCTGCACGGCGAGGCCGGGCAGCTTCGGCGGGTCGAGGATCTCCAGCCGTGCGTACTCGTCGAGCAGCGCCTCGAGCTCGGCGAGCTCGTCGTAGCTCTCGGCGCGCATCATCGGCGGCACGAGGTGGTCGACGATCACCGCGTGGGCGCGGCGCTTGGCCTGCACGCCCTCGCCGGGGTCGTTGACGATGAACGGATAGACGAGCGGCATGTCGCCGAGAGCGGCGTCGGGCGCGCACTGCGCCGACAGCGCGAGCATCTTGCCGGGCAGCCACTCGAGCGTGCCGTGCTTGCCGAGGTGGACGATCGCGTCGGCGCACCACGCGGCCTGCAGGAAGCGATAGCAGGCGAGGTAGTGATGCGAGGGCGGCAGCTCGGGGTCGTGGTAGATGCCGACGGGGTCCTCCCCGTAGCCGCGCGGCGGCTGGATCGCAATCAAGACGTTCCCCAGCTCCAGCGCCGCCACCACGTAGTCCTCGCCGTCGACGAACTCGTCGCCGGGCGGCGGCCCCCAGCGCGCCTGCATCGCCTCGCGCAGCGACGCCGGCAGCGTCGCGTACCACGCCTCGTACTCGGCGATCGGGAAGCGCAGCGTGGCGCTGGCGAGCTGCTCGTCGGTGACGAACTCGGGGTCGTGGCCGCCGCCGGCGATGAGCGCGTGCATGAGCTCGTCGCCGTGCGCAAACGGCCGCTGGACCGCGTAGCCCGCCTCCGCCAGCGCGTCGAGCAGGCCGAGCGCGCTCGCAGGCGTGTCGAGCCCGACCGCCATCCCGACGCGCGCATGCTTCGTGGGAAAGCTCGTCAGCAGCAGCGCGATGCGCTTGTCGGCGTTCGGGGTGAAACGCAGCCGCGCGTGGCGCACGGCCAGCCGGGCGACGCGCGCGCAGCGCTCGCGGTCGGCGACGTAGCGCGGGATCGCCACGCCGACGTTCGAGCCGCCCTCGCCCCGCTCCTTGAAGGACACGACCCCGCCGAGCAGGCGCCCGTCGAACTCGGGGATCGCGACCTGCGTGGCGGCGTCCAGCGGCGTCAGCCCGCTCGCGCTTTCCAGCCACGCCGCCCGCGTCGAGGTCGAGCAGACGGCCTGCAACACCGGCACGTCCAACGCCTCGATCGCCGCCGCGTCCCAGCGCTGCTCGATGGGGTTCCTCTCTCTGCCGTTTCCGGAACCCCCTACTTGGTCGCCGGCGTGCGAGCCGCCGGTGGCGAGCATCGTCGTCAGCAGCGCGTCGATGCGGCCCTCCAGCAGCGCGAGCGCCGGCACGTTGCCGTCGGCGTCGCGGCGCAGGGTCGTCGACCAGACGGCGATCGCGTTCGCGCCGGCGGCCTCGATCTGGGCGGCCAGCTCATCGACCCAGGCGGCGTTGCCGGTGATGCGGTGCGAGCGGTAGAAGCAGATGCCGACCGTGGGCTTGGCCGGATCGTGGCGCGCGAAGGCCTCGTCGGCCGGGACGTCGCCGATGCCGGGGACGTAGACGCCGAGGTCGGGCACCTCGTGCGGTGGCTCGAAGCCGTAGCCCTCGAGCAGGAACGTGTCGGCGAGGAAGCGCAGCAGCTGCTCGACGTTGGCGATGTCGCCGTGGCGCAGGTACTCGCCGGCCTGCGCGACCGCGCCCGTCGGCGCCAGCGACAGCGATGTCATCTCCGCGTCGGGCTCGAGCTCGCCGCCGAGCGCGAGCAGCGCGATGCCGTCGGCCTGGCAGCGCGCGCGCAGCAGGTCGAAGCCGACCGGCCAGCCGCGCCGGCCGCCGAGGATCCGCACCAGCACGACGCGCGCGCCATCGAGGATCTCGTCGACGAACGCCGCCTGGTCGATCGCGCCGCCCGGGTTCGCGCAGCGCACGGCGGGGAAGTCGTCGCCGAGCCGCTCGACGGCCGCCGCGGCGGCAAGGATCTCGGTGTCGGCGGTCGTGATGAAGCGCAGCATCTAGGCCAGAACCTCCGGCACAGCATGGATGGAAGGCAGGTCGGGGGGCGCGCCGGATTCCAGCAGCGCCAGCACGGCATCGGTGTCGAGATGGTGCTCGACGAGGTCGCCGAGCGCGTCAAGCCGGCGCTCGCGGACCGCCGCGAACGAGCCCGTGCCCGGGATGAACGTCCGCCCGCGGGCGGCGCCGACGGCGACGAGCAGCGCTCGCCGCAGCCCGTCGTCCTCCAAAGCGCCGTGCCACGCGGTACCCAGCGTCCAGCCGTGACGGCACCCGTCCGGCTCGCCGTCGTCGTCGCGCAGCAGCGGCTCGCCCGCCTGGCGCAGGACGCGGCCGTGGCGGATCTCGTAGCCGCTGGTCGTGCGTGCGCCGCCGAGCCACTCGCACGACCCGACGCGGCGGCGCAGGATCTTGTGGCGCTCGAACACCGTGCGTACCGGCAGGAGGCCGAGCCCGTCGACCGTATGCGCATGCCTGGACTCGATGCCGTCGTCGATCCGCTGGCCGAGCATCTGGTAGCCGCCGCAGATGCCGAGGATCGGCCCGCCCGCTGCCGCCCGCATCCGCAGCGCACGGTCCAGGCCGCCGGCGCGCAGCCGCGCGAGATCCTCGACGGTCGCCTTCGTCCCGGGGATGACGACGAGGTCGGCCCGCTCGACGTCGGCCGGCGAGCGGGTGAAGCGCACCCGCACGCCGGGCTCGGAGCCGAGCGCGTCGACGTCGGTGAAGTTGCTCATCCAGCGCAGCCGCAGCACGGCGACGTCGAGCGTGTCGCCGCCGGCGGCCGCGGGAGCTTCGGGGGCCCGCGCTTCCAGCGCAAGCGAGTCCTCCACGTCCATCCACAGATCCTCGACGAAGGGGAGCACGCCGAGCACGGGCCGGCCGGTTCGCTCATGCAGATCCTTCAACCCTGGCGCGAGGATGGAGCCGTCGCCGCGGAACTTGTTGATGACGAACCCGGCGATGAGCGCCTGGTCGGCCGGCTCGAGCAGGGCCAGCGTGCCGAACAGCGAGGCGAAGACGCCGCCGCGGTCGATGTCGCCGACGACGAGCACCGGCAGGCCGGCCGCGCGCGCGAGGCCCATGTTCGTGATGTCGCCCGCGCGCAGGTTGATCTCCGCCGGCGACCCCGCCCCCTCGCAGATGACGACGTCGTAGCGCGCGCGCAGGTCCGCCAGCGCGTCGGCGACGATCGGGCGCAGCTGCTCCTTCAGCGCCTGGTAGGAGCGCGCGTCGGTGTCGGCGTACGGCTTGCCCATGACGATGACCTGGCTGTGGCGCTCGCCCGATGGCTTGATGAGCACCGGGTTCATCGCCGCCTCGGGCTCCACGCGAGCCGCCGCCGCCTGCACCGCCTGGGCGCGGCCGATCTCCGCCCCGCCCGGCGTGACGACGGAGTTCAGCGCCATGTTCTGGGCCTTGAACGGCGCGACGGACACGCCGCGGCGCTGAAGCCAGCGACACAGCCCGGCGGTGATGACCGACTTGCCCGCGTCGGAGTGCGTCCCGCAGACGAGCAGCGCGCCGCTCATCGGTCGCGCACCGCCCAGACAGCCGCGCTGCAGGCGAGCGCCGCGCCGCCGACGCGGCTGGACAGCCGGCAGGCGCGCGCGATGTCGCCGGCCACCGGCGCGCGCCCGTCGCCGAGCTTCGGCCGCAGCTCGGTGACGCCGCCATAACACAGCGCACCGCCGAGCCGCAGGCCCAGCCCGCCGGCGAAGGCGGCCTCCATGCGCCCGGCGTTCGGCGACGGGTGCGCGCCGCCGTCGCGGCGCAGGATCCGCCAGGCGGCACCCGGCTGCGGGGCGCACAGCGCGGTCAGCGCGGCGCCGGCGCGCGCCGCCGGGTAGTTCAGTGCGTCGTCCAGGCGCGCCGACGCCCAGCCGAACCGGTCGTAACGCGGCGTGCGGTGGCCGACCATCGCGTCGAGCGTGTTCGCCGCGCGGTAGGCGGCCACGCCGGACGGCCCGCCGATCGCTCCCCAGAACAACGTCCCGACGACCGCGTCGCTCGTGTTCTCGGCGACAGACTCGACGACCGCGCGGGCGATGCCGCCCGCGTCGAGCGCGGACGGGTCGCGGCCGGCCAGCGCGGGCAGGGAGCGGCGCGCGCCCTCGAGATCGTCGCGCTCCAATTGCGAAGCGATCGCCGCCGCCTCGCGGCGCAGCGAGCGCCCGCCGAGCGCCGCCCAGGTCAGCACCGCCAAGGCCGCGCGGCGGCCGAGCAGCCGCGACAGCCCGTGGCCGGCCAGCGCCGCTCCGCCCACGAGCAGCCCGCAGAACAGCGCCCCGCGCAACCGGCTCGGTCCGTAGATGCGCCGCTCCAGCGCGAGCGCGGCCGTCCCGAAGCCGGCCACCGGATGGCCGCGCCGCGGATCGCCCAGCGCGAGGTCGGCGCCGTAGCCGAGCGCAAGTCCGAACGCGCTCACGCCGCCACCGCCGCGTTGACCCGCGCGACCGTCCAGCGGCCGTCGCGTGCGTGCAGCTCGGTGACGGCGAGCGGCGTCACGTCGACCCGCCAGAACGCCGCCGCCGGCGCGCCGAGCGCGTGCACGACGGCCGCCTTCACGACCCCCGCGTGCGTGACCGCGATCGCGCGCCCGTCGCACCCCGCCTGCTCGTCCATCCAGCTGCCCACGCGCGCGAGCATGTCGGCCAGCGACTCGCCGCCGTGCGGGCACGCCGCCGGATCGGCCATCCATGCGCCCGCGCCGCCGGGGTCCTCCTGATGGACCTCGGCCAGCGTGCGCCCGCACCACGACCCGAAGTCGCACTCGCGCAGTCCGGGATCGACCAGCGCCTCCAACCCCGCCGCGGCCGCCGTCTCGCGCGCCCGCCGCGCCGGGCTGCACAGCCCGTCGCCGCGCCCGAGCCGGCCGGCCAGCAGCGCGGCGGCCGCCCGTCCCGCCTCATCGAGCGGCTCGTCGACGGGAAACGCGGCGCGCCGGACGGCGTCGGTCGATGCGTGGCGGATGAGCAGCAGCCGCCTCACGCGACCGGGGACGCCGCCCCGTCGTGCGCCGGGGCGCCGGCAGCCTGCGCGCGGTAGGTGGCGATCCCGAAGCCGATCCCCAGCGCCGCCCACAGCACGGCCTGCGTGCCCAGCGAGCTGATCCGGAACTCCCACAGCAGCGGCGCGGGGAAGTCCTTGGGCACCTCCTGGATGCCGGGCAGCGACAGCGCCAGCCCGCCCGCGACGACAATGAATGTCGCCGCGCCGGCCAGCGGCCGCGCCCACGGCGACGCCTGTGGGCGCATCGACCACATGACGCGCGCGGCAGCGAACATGGCCAGCGCCGAGCCGAGCAGCAGCACGAGGTAGTAGGACGTGCGGTCGCCGATCGTGTCGGGATCGCCGACGGCCGGCGGGTTGGGCGGGTACTTCAGCCACGGCACGAGCACGATCGCGACGAAGATCGCGCCGGCCAGCCGGGTCGACAGCTCCCAGTCGGTGCGCTGCGAGCCGCGCCCGCGCAGCACGGCGAAGGCGATCGAGAACAGGCCGCCCGCGGCGATCCCGTAGAGGGCGGTCGCGAGGAACAGGCCGCCGCGCTGCTCGCCGCGGCTGACCATCCAGTCGCCGATGTGGGCGAGCGGCAGCCCCCCCACGCTCGCGTGCGCGCTCGCCGCATTCTCGATGTCGATCGCGTCCTGGATCCGCGGCTCGCCGAAGACGAACGCGAAGACGCCGGCCAGCAGCCCGGCGATGGCGCCGACGACGAGGCCCCTGCGAATCAGGGTCCAGACCATGAGGGTGCGCTGCCGCTGGCGCTAGTGACAGGGCACGCCGAGCATGTGGCGCCCGTCGTGCATCAGCTCATGCAGGAAGGAGCCCGTCTGCGTGAGGACCCCCTGGTCGTACTGCACGAGGTAGATCGTGAGCACGAAGAGCAGGCCGAGCAGCAGCGCCGGCAGAAGCTCGCGGAGGGGGAAGGGCGTGACGGTGGCTTCTGGTTGCATAGGTGATTCCTCGTTCGGGATGGTGCGTCCCGCTGAAACGTGCCGCGGCGGTGGAGTTCCTGACTTCCGGAGACTTCCCCCGGTCACAGTGGCGCAACCGTCCCGGACTCACACCGGGTTCCTCGCGCCGCCGCGCTGACCGGCCCCACACTATTGGGTCCGGCGGTCATCCGCCATGCCGATTTCGCGCCCGCCGCGGCATGCGGCGCCGGGCGGCAAACGACTACCGTGTCACCACGCATGAGCGACGCGACGCGCTTGGTCCGGCCGGCGACGCCCCCGGGACACGATCCGTCCCGCGCGGCGCAGCGCGCGGCCGATCCGCGCGGCTGGCGCTACGGCGACGACGACCTCGAGGCGGTCCACCGCGTCATCGCCGAGCGCCGCGACATCCGCCGCTTCCGCCCCGACGCGGTGCCCGACGACGTGCTCGAGCGCATCCTCGCCGCCGCCCACCGCGCGCCCTCCGTCGGGCTCATGCAGCCGTGGCGGCTCATCGTCATCCGGGGCATCGAGCCCCGCATCGCGATCCGCGACGTCGCCGCGCGCGAGCGCCTGCGCCAGGCCGGGCGGTTCGACGAGCGGGCGCGCGCGTTTCTCGACCAGAAGGTCGAGGGGATCGTCGAGGCGCCGCTCGGCGTCTGCGTCTGCTGCGACCACGGCGAGCCGGGCGCGGAGGTCCTCGGCCGCGGCACGATCCCCGAGACCGACGTCTACAGCACGGCGTGCGCCATCCAGAACCTCTGGCTCGCCGCACGCGCGGAGGGGCTGGGCGTCGGCTGGGTGAGCTTCTACCGCCTCGCCGACCTGCGCGTGCTGCTGGGCATCCCGGAGCGCGTGGACCCGATCGCCTACCTCTGCATCGGCTGGCCCGACGAGCGCCCGGTGCGGCCGGGCCTGGAGTCCAGCGGCTGGGCCTCGCGGGTGGCCGTCGACCGTGTGGTCATGCAGGAGCGCTGGGAGCACGAAGATGCGCGGCCGGCCGCCGCAGCAGCCGCGCCCGCCCCGGCCCCCGCCGCAGCCCCCCGCGCCCCCGACCGCGCCGCCGCGATCCGCGCCCGCGACCGCTCCGACGAGCTCGTCAAGCCCGGCGGCAGCCTCGGCGCCCTCGAGCCGCTCATCGAACGCTGGGCCGCCGCCAGCGGCGCGCCGCCGCCTGCGCACCTGCACGCCGGCGTGCTCATCTGCGCCGCCGACCACGGCCACACCGCGCACGGCACGAGCCTGTTCGGCAGCGAGGTCTCCGCCCAGGTCGCCGCCGCCGCGGCGCGCGGCGAGACCGCGGCCGGGGTGCTGGCCCGCGACGGCGGTCACGCGCTGCTCGTCGCCGACCTCGGCCTGCGCGGCGAGACCCCGCCCGGCGTGGCCGACCGCAAGGTCGCGCCCGGGAGCGCCGACATGACGACCGGGCCGGGCCTCAGCGCCGAGCAGACGGCGGCCGCCGTCGCCGCCGGCCGCGCGCTCGCCGCCCAGCTGCACGAAGAGCACGGCGCCGGCTGCCTCGTCCTCGGCGAGATCGGGATGGGCAACACCGCGACGACCGCCGCACTCGCCTCACTGCTCACCGGCGCGCCCGCGAGCGTCACCGTCGGCCGCGGCACCGGCCTCGACGCCCCCGCCCTGGAGCGCAAGCGCGCGCTCGTCGACGCCACCGCCGCGCTGCACGCCGGCACGGCAAGCGATCCGCACGCCATGCTCGCCGCCACGGGGGGCCTGGAGCTCGCCGCGCTCGCCGGCGCGGTCCTCGAGGCCTGGCAGCGGCGCCTGCCGGTGCTGCTCGACGGCTACGCGACGTCGGTCGCCGCGCTCGCCGCCACGCGCATCGAGCCCGCCGCCGGCGCGGGCCTGTTCGCCAGCCACCTGTCCGCCGAGCCTGGCCACACGCTCGTCCTCACCGAGCTCGGCCTCGAGCCGCTGCTCGACCTGCGCCTGCGCCTCGGCGAGGCATCCGGCGCGCTCATGGCGCTGCCGATCGTCGAGCGCGCCGGCCTGCTGCACGCGCGGATGGCGACGTTCGCCGAGGCCGGCGTCGACGAGCTGGAGTGAGGGCCGCCGGGCGATGAGCGCCCTCGACGAGGCCCGCGCCGCCGTCGGCCTGCTGACGATCGTGCCCGTCGGCCGCCGCGCACTGCCGGAGGAGGCAAGCGCCGGCGCGGCGCCCTGGTTTCCGCTCGTCGGCGGGCTGATCGGCGTGGCGGCGGCGGGCGCCTACGCGCTCGGCGAGACGCTGCTCGGCGGCTTCTACGGCGCCGCGCTCGCGCTGACCGTCGCCGCGATCCTCACCGGCGGCCTGCACCACGACGGCCTCGCCGACATGGCCGACGGGCTCGGCGCGCGCGGCGACGCCGCCCGCCGGCTGGCCGTCATGCGCGACTCCGCGATCGGCACGTACGGGACGCTCGCGCTCATCGCCTACGCGCTGCTCGGCGTCGCCGCGCTGAGCCCGCTCGGAGCGCCCGACGCGGCGAGCTCGATCGTCTGCGGCCACGTGCTCGGGCGCTGGGCCGCGCTCGTGCAACTCGCGCTCGTCGCGCCCGCCCGCGCGGACGGGCTCGGCGTCGCCTTCAGCGCGACACGGCCGGCGCTCGCGCTCGGCTCGGTCGCCGCGATCGCGATCGCCCTCGTCGCCGCCGGCGTCCTCCCCGGCCTCGCCGCGCTCGCGGGCGCGGCGATCGCCGCCGCCGTCACTGCCGTCGCCGCCCGCGCCCTCGTCGGCGGGCGCACCGGCGACACGCTCGGCGCGGCCGTGCTCGTCACCGAGATCGTCGTCCTCTCGGTGCTCGCCGCGTACTGGCTGGCCTGATGTGCACGGTCACCGCCTGATTACTCGAAAACGGCGAGCGGCCGCTTTCCTGCCCGCATGTCCTCTCTTCGCTCCCGCGCGCTCCTGGCGCTTGCCGCAACACTGCTGCCGCTCTCGATGACCGGTCCCGCCGCCGCCAAGGATCGCGAGACCGCCAAGGCCAAGCCGACGATCTACGGCCACCGCGGCGCGTCGGGCTACCGGCCCGAGCACACGCTCGCCTCCTACCGCCTCGCCGCGCGAATGGGCGCCGACTACGTCGAGCCCGATCTCGTGCCGACGAAGGACGGCGTGCTCGTCGCACGCCACGAGTCCGCAATCGGCGGCACGACGGACGTCTCCGCGCACCCCGAGTTCCTCGCTCGGCGCACGACGAAGATCATCGACGGCGCGACGTTCGCCAACGAGTGGTTCACCGAGGACTTCACGCTTGCCGAGCTCAAGACGCTGCGCGCGAAGGAGCGCCTGCCCGACGTGCGCCAGCGCAACACGATCTACAACGGCCGCTACACGATCCCCACGTTCCAGGAGGTCATCGACCTGCGCGACCAGGTCTCGCGCGAGCTGCACCGCAAGGTCGGCCTCATCCCCGAGCTCAAGCACTCGACGTACTTCCGGTCGATCGGCCTCGGCCTCGAGGAGCCGTTCGTCGCCACCCTGCGCCGCAACGGGATCGCCAACCGCGGCGGCAAGGTCACCGTCCAGTCCTTCGAGATCGCCAACCTGAAGTCGCTCAACCGGATTCTGCGCGGCGTGCCGATCGTCCAGCTCTTCGGCGGCAAGACCGCCCGCCCGGGCGACGTCCTGGCCGCCGGTGGCACGACGACGTACGCCCAGATGGCGACGCCGGCGGGTCTGCGCGAGATCGCGAAGTACGCCGACGTCGCGAGCCCGTCGAAGGACTACATCGTGCCGCGCGACGCCGCCGGCACCTCGCTCGCGCCGACGTCGTTCGTCGCAGACGCGCACGCAGCCGGGCTCGACGTGGTCGCCTACACGTTCCGCAACGAGAACACGTTCCTGCCGCTCGAGCTGCGCTCCAGCGCGAACCCGATCGAGTACGGCAATGCGATCGCCGAGTACGAGCAGTTCTTCGCGCTCGGCGTCGACGGCGTCTTCTCCGACAACCCCGACACGGCGAAGGCGGCGCGCGACGAGGAGTGGCGCGATCATGTAGACGCGAGCGTTCAGTAGTACCGGCTGCCGCACCCCCGGCTCGTCGCGGAGCCCACCGAGGCGTAGGCTGCGCCGCATCGCCGAGACCGTCCGCAACCCGCTCTTCGCCCGCGTCTATGCCCGCCTGAGCGAGCGCGAGTCGGCTGAGCAGGTCGGCCACCGGCGCGACACGCTCGCCGGGCTGCGCGGCCGGGTCGTCGAGCTCGGCGCCGGCAACGGGCGCAACTTCGGGTTCTATCCGGCCGGCGTCGACGAGGTCGTGGCCGTCGAGCCCGAGCCGTACCTGCGGGCGCGCGCCCGCGAGGCCGCCGCGCACGCTCCGGTGGCGGTGAGCGTCGTCGACGGGGTCGCGGGCGCCCTTGCGCTCGAGGACGCAAGCTGCGACGCCGCCGTCGCCTGCCTCGTGCTGTGCACGGTGCCCGACCAGGCGGCCGCGCTGGCCGATCTGCGGCGCGTGCTGCGCCCCGGCGGCGAGCTGCGCTTCTTCGAGCATGTCCACGCCGAGCGCCAGCCGCTGCGCGCCATTCTGTCGCTCGGCGACCGGAGCACGCTGTGGCCGCGGCTGGCCGGCGGCTGCCACGCGGCGCGCGACACGTTGGCGGCGATCGAGGCCGCCGGCTTCGACGTGACCGACGTGCGCCGTTTCGGCTTCTCGCCCGGGCCGCCGCTGCCCGCCGTGCCGCACATCCTCGGCCGTGCCATGCTCTGCGCCCGATGAGCGAGGACGAGCTCCCGACCTTCGAGGAGGGCGACCGCGTCGCGATCATGCGGATGGCGCCGATCACCGGCGACATCCAGATCATCGAGGCCAGGGTGCTGGGGATGGTCGACGAGTACCAGGTCGTCGTGCGCTTCCCGGGCGGCACCGACCTGACCCTGCCCGTCGGCGAGGTGACGCGAATGCCGCCCCGCTCGTCCTGACGAGAAGCAGCGCGGGGCGGACAGCACGTATCAAGCGCCGATCTCGCGCCTCGGTGTCGTATGACACCCCAGCGCTACGACAGCGCCGTGCTCTTCGTGCACGGCATCGGAGAGCAACGGCGCGGCGCGACGCTCGGCGAGTTCGGCGGCTCGCTCGTCGACTCCGCGCGCGCCTGGTACGGCGCCGACGACGTGATCGACGTCCCCTCGGGCCTGCCGCGCACGGACGACACCCCCGAGCACCGCGCCGTGCTCGTCACCCGTCCGGGCCGCGAGCCGATGCGCCTGCTGCTCGCCGAGTCGTGCTGGGCCGAGGAGGTCCGGGCGCCGGCCTGGGGCGCGCTCATGCTCTGGCTGGGCAGCACCGTCCCCTTCATCGTCCAGCGCGCGGTCGACGCCGGCATGCGCCGCAGCTCGCGCAAGCTCGACGCCAACGCCGGCGCGCTCACCGGCCTCGGCTTCGGCGCGCTGCGCCTCGTGCAGAACGTCTTCGCCGTGGCGCTCGCCCTGCTCGTGCTCGGCGCGCTGTTCACCGTCGGCCTCGTCGCCCGCCTCGCGCCGGTCCGCGAGCGCCTCTTCGACGCGCGCACGCACGACTTCCCGCTCTGGGCGAAGCTCGGCGCGCTGGCCACGCTCATCCCGATCGCGTACTTCCTGGCCGACGCTCCCAGTCCCGGCGAGCGGGCGGCGCTGCTCGCCGCGTCGGCGCTGCCGGTCGTCGTGCTGCTCTCGCTGTCGGGCCGGCTGCGCGGGATCGTCGTCGGCTTCATCGGCGACAGCTACGCGCTGCTGCACGAGCACGGCTCGCACAACGCGATCGTCGATCGCGTCGTCTCCGACCTGACCTGGGTCGAGTCCGCCGCCGTCGGCGCGCCGGTCGTCATCGTCGCCCACTCCCAGGGCGCGGAGGTGGCGCGCCGCGCGCTCACCGGGCGTTCGCCGGCGCTCGCTCCGATCGCCGGCCTGGTCACCTTCGGTGCCGGGATCGCCAAGCTCGACGCCGTCGACAAGCTGCGCGGCCAGCGCAGCCGCTCGTTTGGCGCGTTCGCCCTGCGCCAGCTCAGCGCCACCGGCACGTGCGTGGCGGCGCTCATGCTCGCCGGCCTGTGGACGCCGCTGGAGCCCCGTGTCGCCGTCGCGTTCGCCCTGCTCGCGCTGGCCGCGGGCGCCCTGACCGCCGCGCGCCGGCAGCTGCAGCGGATCGTCGGCGCCCGCCTCGAGCCGGGCGCGCTGGGGATCGGCGAGCACCAGGTCGCGCACTGGACGGACCTGCACGCCTCGCACGACCTCGTGTCCGAGGGCGACCTGCCGGTGGCCAAGTGCACGCGCGGCTTCTCGCGCACGGTCGTCAACCGCCGCTCGATGCTGCTCGACCACGTCGCCTACTGGCACAACATCGAGGGCTTTCAGGCGACCGTCGCGCTGGAGATCGACCGCGCCGCGCAGGGTGACGCCAATGCATCACGGCCGCTGGCCCTGGCCCGCGCCGAGCGGGCACGCTCGCGGATCATCTGCGCCATCGACGGCGTGCGCATCGCCGTCGTCATCCTCGTCCCCCTCCTATGGATCGGCGTCGCGCAGGACGTCTGGGCCGGCGCGCTCATCGCCGGCCTGGGGATCGGCCTGCTCGTCGGCGTCTCCAAGCTGCTCGACCTGCGCGCCACGGCGCAGACGCGCGCGCTCATGACCACGCCGCAGCCGGTGGCCGCGCCGGCCCCGCTCGTCGCGGCGTAGGCGCGACCGGGGTCGTTCCTAACGGTCGACCGGCCGGTCCTCGGGCAGGCCGGCCGCCAGGAGCTCGTGCCCGTCGCCCGCCGGCGGCGCGCGGCGCAGCGCGACGGCCGGCGCCTCGGTGTTCGAGCTCCCGGCCACGCAGCGCGTGCGGCGCACCTCGGCGGCCGAACGCCACCAGTCGCCCGGCGACAGGCCGGTCGAGCTGTTGGGGGTCGTCGTGTCGCAGCGCCCGCCGGTCGGCGCGCCGCTCGCGGCGGCCAGCGTCTGCAGGAGCGCGGACTCGAGGTCCCAGCGCGTGCCGTCGGACGGCAGGCGCGGCCCGAACTCCCAGGCCACGGCGGTGTCGCTGACGCGCACGTCGAGCTCCGGCGCGACGCTCGCCGTCCGCTTCGCGCGCTTGCGGCTCGTGCACTGAAAGCCGCTCACGGTGCGGACCTTCGTCTGGACGACGTCGCGGCGCAGCGGCAGGCCGCCGCGCGTGACCGTCCGCCGCAGCACGAGCGGGCGGCGCACGCGCACGCGCGCCACGCGGCACGTACGCACGGTGTGGGCCGCGACGGACTGGCGCCGCGCGACCATCCCCCACGACGACAGGACGCCGTCGCGCAGGCCGGCGAACCCGAGCACCGTCTGGCGGTCGCCGGGCACGGGCGCCACGTTCGTGAGCCCGGCGGGCGTGCCGCCCGCGCGGTGGATCGCGCGCTCGGCGACCGCGACGAAGCGGGCGGCGTCGTAGCCCGGCGGCACGCGCGGGTTGACGAGGATGCGCTGGCCGGCGAGCCGGGCGCCGGCCCCCGGCAGCGGCTCGCCGGAGTCCGCGCCGGTGAGCACGGCGCGCGCCGGGGCGGGCGGAGCCGGCACCGGGCACCCCGGCCGGTGCCAGTCGTCGACGGCGTGCCAGTACTCCGCGGGCGACTGCCCGGTCGGCATCGGCGTCGCCGGGTCGCACTTGTCGATCTGGTGCGCCAGGCCGGAGATGTGGCCGAGCTCGTGCAGGGCGTTCGTCTCGAAGTCATAGGCCGGGCTGACGGGGAGGTCGGGCCCGAGCGACCAAGGGCCGAACTGTGGCGCCGGCTTGAGCAGGACGTCGAACTGCCTGGTCACCGTCGTCGACGTCGTGGCCGACGTCAGCGTGCAGACGCGCACGGAGAGCGGCGCCCGGACGCGCCTGAAGCGCGGCACCCGCAGCGTGCGCCTGACGGTGCGGCGCCGGACGGTCCCGCCGATGGCCGCATCGCGCCGCAGCAGCGCCGTCTGCGCTCGCGTCGAGCGCCGCACGGTGTCGCTCGTCGCGCCCGGCATCCGGGCGCAGAACGTGCTGGCCGGGACCGAGCGCGTGGTCTGCGGCGTGCGCGTCTGCGCGATCCCGAGCAGCCCGTCCGGCAGCGCGCTGACGCCGATGACGTTGATCCCGTCGTCGGCGCCCGGCGCCGCGTCGGTGAGGCCGAGGTACACGTTGCCCCAGCGCACGAGCGAGCGGCGCAGGATCTCCTGCACCCGGGCCGGGTCGAGGCCCGCGGCATCCGGGTTGACGTAGAACCCGACGCCGCCCGGCGGCCCGACCGTCGGCGGGATCGCGTCGCTGCGGTCCGCCGCACGCGCCGGACCGGCCAGCGCCGCGAGCAGGAGGCCGGCCGCCACGAGGACGAAACCGAGTCGCGGCCGCAGCATCGCGCGGCATCCTAACGCGCCGAGGAGCCCCCGCCGACCGGTTCACATGGTCGCGCGGGCGCTGACTCGGCACGTCTCGGGTGACTGCCACTTCCTGCTCTGCAAATCGGGGCGCCGAGATTTGAACTCGGGACCTCACCGACCCGAACGGTGCGCGCTACCAGGCTGCGCCACGCCCCGATGTCAGACGATTATCTCACGACGACCCGGCAACCGCCCGGTAGTACCGGACGGCGAGGCCCGTGATGAGCGTCTGCAGAGCGGTCTCCAGGGAGACGCCTTCCTTCTGAGCGTAGCGCTCGGCGCCCGCGTCCTCGATTCGCTGGGCCTGCGCGACGACATCGTCCATCAGGTCGGGGTGCCGATCGGCGAAGTACGCGCCCAGCGCGTAGAGCGTCGTATCGGTGAACGGCTCGAGGTCGCCGTCGCCCTTTTCAGCCGCCAAGGCCCGTCAGCGCCGCTGTCGTGGAGGTGATCGTCCTGTGCACCGTGGGCCTGACGGTAGCGCCATCCGCGGTCGGCTCGCCGGCCGTTTCTGCCGAGAGGGCGCCGCCGGTCGCGGACGTCTCAGACGACGTGTCGTTCGACGACGGCGCTTGCGGCGCGGACGGCTCAGAGGCGGACGGCGCGGCCAGGGCCGACCCGCCCGACAGGATGCGCGACAGTCCGTCGCCGCTCAGCAGCGGGGTGGCGAGCGATGGCGCTGTCTGCGACGAGCTGCGGTCGCCACCCGGAGCGGTCGGCGCGTCCCGGCGATCGCCGATGACGCGATCGAGCAGCAGCGTCACCGGCCCGCCGCTCGCCGCTTCGAGGGGGATGCCCGCGCGCTCGGCGGCGGCCGTCGCCGGCGTGGTGAGGGCGGCGGTGCCCGTTGCGGCGGCCGGCGGATGGGAGCCATGGCCCGCCGTCACGCCCGCGCCCGCGGCCGCGACCGGGGGAGTGGTGGCCGCGGGGCCGGCACCGTCAGCGACGTCGGGTGGCGCGGCCGGCGCGCCGGAGGTCTGCAGCGCACCGGAGATCGCCCGCGGCGTGGCGGCCGGCGGGCCGGCGCGGTCGCGGTCACGGTCACGGTCGCCGGCAGCGTGCACGGCGGGCGCGGCGAATGCGCCCTGCACGGGAACGCCCGCCCGGTCGCCGATCGCCGAACCGGCGCCGACGCCCGCGACCGCCACGGTGGCCGCCGTGGCGACGGCCTTCGTCCACCCGGTCAGGACCCCGGGATCGAGCGTGGCGGCGACCTGCGCCCACCACTGCGTCGCCGGACGCCCGCCCTGCGAGCCGAGCAGCTGGCCGGCGGTCGTGTCGTCGTCCCAGCGGCGCCGGAAGAAGGCCGGCACCGGCAGCAGGGCGGCGATCCGCGCGGCGGCGGTGCGCGCCCGGCCGAACGTCGCCAGCTCGCCGAGGTCGGCGCCCGCCAGGCGCGCATAGCGGCGGCAGGGCTGGCAGTGCGCGAGGTGCCGGGCGATGCGGCGCTGCTCGCGCAGGCCCCCGCCGTCGATCGCGCGCGACACGTCGACGGTGCGCCGCACGTGCCGGCAGCGTTCGCCGCTGACGAGCTGCTCGTACTCCTCCGAGAGGCGCTTGCGCGCGCGAAACAGCGTGCTCTCGACGGCGGGCCGGCTCAGGCCCAGGCGCTCGCCGATCTCCCGGTAGGAGAGGCCCTCGAACTCGCGCATGACGAGGATGTCGTGGTGCACCGGCGACAGGCCGCCGAAGGCGCCACACAGGTTGTCGAGCGCGAGCTTGTCCTCCACGGCGTCATCGGGCGTCGGCCGCGGCCCGGCGAGCCGGCTGTGCTCGTCGGCGCCCAGCGCCTCGTGGGCGTCGAAGGAGACCTCGACCGTGTGACGGCCGCGACGGTAGGCGTCGATGCACTTGTTCTTGGCGATCTCGTAGATCCACGGGCGAAACTGGATCTCGTGGTCCGAGCCGTCACGCATGCGGCGCAGCGCCGCCAGGAAGACCTCCTGCGTGATGTCCTCGGCGCGCGCGTGGTCGCGCACCATGCCGGCGACGTAGGCGCCGATCCGCGGCTGGTAGCGCTGAAACAGCTGCTCGAACGCACGATCGTCGCCCGCGCGCACGCCAGCGACCAGTTCGAAATCGGAGACCGAGCGTTCCTCGGACCCTGTGACGACCGCCAAGGCCGACAATGTTTCCCCTTATCCGTATATGGGAGTGCCCCATCGCGGGCCGTGGCCATCCTGGCCCGGGATTCCGCAAGAGAGTCCCACTGTAGCGTTGCGCCTCGTGCTCGACAACATCCTTGGCTACCTCGACGAGCTGCTGACACCGAGCTCGTTTGAAGACTATGGCCCGAACGGTCTACAGGTGCCCGGCCGGCCGGACGTGCAAACGATCGTGACCGGCGTCTCGGCCGGCGCCGAGCTCTTCGAGCGCGCCGCCGAGCTCTCCGCCGACCTCGTGATCGTCCACCACGGGCTGTTCTGGTCGGGCGCTCCGCTGGCGCTGACGGCGTCCGCCAAGCGCCGCCTGCAGCTGCTCTTCGAGCACGACATGGGGCTCGCCGCCTACCACCTGCCGCTCGACGGCCACCGCGAGATCGGCAATAACGCACTGCTCGCCGCGGGCCTGGGCTGCCTGACGCACGAGCCGTTCGCGCTGCACCGCGGAGCTCCGATCGGCGTCGCGGCGCGCTTCGGAGACGACGGGCTGCCGGCGGCCGAGCTCGTCGAGCGCGTGACCCGCCTGACCGGTCGCGAGCCGCTGGCGTTCCTCGCCGGGCCCGAGCGCGTGCGCACGATCGCGATCGTGTCGGGGGCCGGCTCGGACTACCTCGGCGAGGCCGTCGCGGCAGGCCACGACGCGTTTCTCACCGGCGAGCCGGCCGAGCGGGTCATGACCCACGCGCAGGAGGAGCAGATCCATTACCTCGCGGCCGGCCACTACGCGACCGAGACGTTCGGCGTGCGCCGTCTGGGCGAGCTGCTCGCCGAGCGCTTCGGCGTCCGCCACGAGTTCGTCGACGTTCCCAACCCGATCTGAAATCGCGGATTCTGCGGTGGCTGGACGGAGGTTTTGTTGAGCCCGTCCACTCGGGGTGATACAAGACATGTGTGCTCTAAACCACACCAGGAGGGTCTCTGCCGATGCCCAATCACCTCACCCCCACGGAACTCGCGCGCGAAGCAGGACTCGACCGCCGCGACGTGATCTCCAAGTGCATGGAGATGGGGGTACCGATCTTCCAGGGCAGAATTGACAAGTCGCTGTTCCTCACGAGTCTCGACGCCGAGCAACGCGAGCGGGAGCCGGCCAAGCTCTAGCCCCTCCGGCGCCACCACCGATCTTCGTTCTGCGCCCGCGCCCCCGCGCGGGCGCACGACGTTAAGGCCGCGCTCGGGGCTCAGCCGCGCTCGCTCTGGTCGCCCGACTGGCGCAGCAGGGCGCCCGTCGTCTGCTCGAGGATCTTGCGCCACGCCCGCGTGCGGCCCTGCTCGGCCTCGAAGTGCTTCATGACCTTGCGCACGCGGGTCGCCGAGATCTGGATGCCATGTCGCCGGCAGATCTCCCGGAAGCGCGGGTAGCCGAAAGCGAGCTGCGTCGTGACCGACTGGAAGCCGTGGCGCGCGATCTCCACGCGGGACGTGTAGTTCATGATCGGCGTCTGGAACATGAGCTCGTCGTCCGGCTCGGGCTCGATGAGGATGATGTCGACGCCCGGGTAGCGCTGCTCCCACTGGCGCGCCATCTCGTGCAGCCGCTGGTAGGCGACCATCTTGAACGCCTGGTAGCCGATCTGGGGGAAGCCCATGTCGCTGACATGGCGCGTGCGGGTGCCGCCCAGCGTGCGGACCTTCGTCTTGAAGTCGTTGACGTAGGGGACGAGCGGATTGACGACGACGATGAACTTGGCCCCCGCGTTGACGGCGATGTCGAGGTTCGTCGTCGACACGATGCCGCCGTCGACGAGCTCGCGGTCGCGCACGGTGACCGGCGAGTAGACCATCGGCAGCGCGGTCGACGCTCGCACGGCGGTCGAGATCGGCACGTCGTCCCAGCCTTCGCCGCCGAAGACGATCCGCTCGCACGTGTCGAGGTCGGTCGCCGTGATGTAGAGCTCGGGCCCGACGTCGCGGAAGTCGTCGCTGCGGGCCGGGTCGCTCGTGAGGACCTTGTGCAGGTACTGCTCGACCCCGGCGCCCGAGTAGGCGCCGGCCGGCAGGCCCTCGGCGAGCCCGAGCACGAGGTCCATCGCCGAGATCTGGCCGAGATGGCCCGCCACGCCGCGCAGCAGCTGGGCGGTGCGCAACGGCAGCATGAACGCGCTCTTGGCGAAGCCGCCGATGTTCGGGCGCAGGAGGTTGCCGAGGTCGAGCTCGGGAAACGGCGTCGGGCGCTGGTGATCGACGACGCGCATCATCTCCTCCGGCGTGACGCCGTTGGCGACCATCGAGGCGACGAACGAGCCCGCGCTCGTGCCGACGTAGACGTCGAAGTCGTTGACCGTCCGGTTGACCGTCAGCAGGTCGAGCGCGCGCAGGGCGCCGATCTCGTAGACGCCGCCCGTGAAGCCGCCGCCGCCCAGCACGAGCGCGGTCTTCGAGCGCTGCTTGCGAGGACGCGCACCGGTGCGCTCCTGGGGCTCGAGCTTGACGACCTTGCCCATCAGCGAAGTCTACGGTCGTGGCGGCGCCCGGTTACCGGCATTCGGCGCATCTCCGACCGTCGCGTGTTGTTCTGTACCGCGATGGCCCGTCTGCTCACCGTGCTGTTCGTGCTCGCCGCCGGCCTCGCGGCAGCCGGCCCCGCGCCCGCTGCGGCCCCCTTCACCGAGGCCGATCTGAAGGCGGCAATCGGCAAAGAGATGCGCAAGGCCCCACGCACGTCGGGCGTCTTCGTGCGCGACCTGGAGTCCGGCGCGGAGCTCTACGCCCTGCGCGAGAACACGGGCCGCATCCCGGCCTCGGTCGAGAAGCTCTTCGTCACGTCCGCCGCGCTGCTGCGGATGGGGCCGGCGGCCACCCTGCGCACGCTCGCCGTGATCGCACCCGGCGCCGTCGTCGAGCCGGGCGGGACCCTGCGCGGCGACCTCGTGCTCGTCGGCGACGGCGATCCGTTCTTCGGCGACGCGTCCGCCGCGCTGCTGGCGAAGTCCGTCCGTGCGGCCGGCATCCGTCGCATCGACGGCTCGGTCGTCGGCGACGAGAGCGCCTTCGACAACCAGCGCTCGGGCTGCTGTGCAGGCTATGACCCCGAGCTCGGCGGCGTCCTGAGCGCGCTCGCCTACGACCGCGGGATCTTCCGCGGCCGCGCGCGGCTGGACACGGCCCGCTTCGCCGCCGCCCGCTTCGCCGCCCAGCTCAAGACGGCCGGCGTGATCGCGACGGGCAAGAGCAAGGCCGGATTCGCGCCCGACGACGCCAAGACCGTCGCGTTCTCCGATTCGCGCCCCGTCGGTGAGCTCGCCCGCTTCATCAACGTCCCGTCGAACAACTTCGCCGCCGAGATGCTCTTCCGCGAGCTCGGAGCGCGCTTCCGCGACCAGGGCACGCCGGCCGCCGGCGCCGGTGTCGTGCGCGACACGCTCGACGACTTCGGCGTGCGGCCGAAGATCGTCGACGGCTCGGGGCTGTCGCGCTCCAACCGCGCCACGCCGCGCGAGGTCGTGCGCCTGCTCGAGCGGATGGACGGGCCCGACGTGGCCGAGACGTTTCGCGCCTCGCTGCCCATCACCGGGCGGACGGGCACCGTCAAGGCGCGGATGCGCGCCACCGCCGCCGCGGGCCGCTGCGCCGTGAAGACCGGCACGCTGCGGCTCGTCAGCACGCTTGCCGGCTACTGCGAGACGGCGGGCGGGCGCGACATCGGCTTCGCACTCATGTTCAACCGCGCGAGCACGCACGCGGCCAAGGCGCGTGAGGACCGCATCACCACGGCGATCGCCCGGCTGAGCGGGCCGCCGGTTGCGGATCCGCCCGAGGGGGGAGGGGCCGTCCCCGTGCCGTGATCGCAAGCCTGGGGTCCCAGGCCATGCACCGGAACCTGGAATTTCGCGTTCGGGTCGGGCACACTCCGCGACTTCCAAACCGAAAGGACTCCGATGATCGCAATGACGGACCGTTGCAGCAGGCGCCCGATGCTCCTCTCGTGCGCCGCACTCGCGCTGGCGATACCGGTCGCGGGGTGCGGTGACGACGACAAGGAGGACGCCGCCGCGGCGAAGCCGACGACCTTCGCGATCACGGCCACCGCGGAGGGCACGAAGAAGAAGGCGCTGGAGTTTCCCTCCACGGTCAAGGCCGGCCTCGTCACGCTCACGCTGACGAACTCCGACACGGTCGGGCGCTCGGCGCAGATCATCCGCGTCACGGGCGATCAGACGGTCGACGACGTCCTGAAGGTCGTCAACGCCGAGGAGACGAAGATCCCGGACTTCATGCAGGACGGCGGCGGCCTGGGCGAGGTGGCCGCGGGCGAGACCGCGAGCGCCACGCAGAACCTGGGGCCCGGCAAGTACGTCATCTGGGACGACGCGGGCGGCGACGAGGAGGACGAGCCCGGCAACGACGAGCTCGGGGCGAAGGGCGAGTTCACGGTGACCGGTGAGGCGTCGGACGCGGAGCTGCCGGCGGTGGCCGCGACGGTCACCGCGACCGACTCCGGCACGGACACCAAGGAGAAGGAGTACGGCTTCGAGTTCGAGGGTCTGAAGGCGGGCACGAACCAGGTGCGCTTCGAGAACACCGGCGACCAGCTGCACCACGCGCTGTTCCTGCCGATCGCCAAGGGCAAGACGATCAAGGACGCCGAGGCGGCGTTCGCGTCGCAGGACGCGCCGACGGGCCCGCCGCCCGTCGACTTCGAGAACGGCGTCGGGACGACCGTCATCGACGGAGGGATCGCGCAGAACATCTCGCTCGACCTGAAGGCGGGCAGCTACGCGGTGATCTGCTTCCTCAGCGACCGCGACGGCGGGAAGTCCCACGTCGAGGACGGCATGATCAAGGAGCTGACCGTCGAGTAGGACGTTCGTGCTCGCGGGCGGGGCTGCGGCGTGCGGCAGCCCCGCCTCACGAGCATGTGTGCGACAGCGCACAGAAGTCTGGTGTTTTGGCTCGGGCTCGTGCAGACTCGCGCGGATTCCAACCGGAGAGGGATGCACATGCACGCCACGACGAATCGCGGCTTGACGCGATTGATCCTCCCTGCGATCGCCATCGGCGCAGGCGCGCTCGTCGCGGGCTGCGGCGACGACGACAAGGACGACGCCGCCGCGAAGCCGGCTGCCTTTGCCATCACCGCCACCACCGAAGGCAAGCAGAAGACCCTCGAGTTCCCGGCGACCGTCAAGGCCGGGGTCGTGACGCTGACGTTGACGAACTCGGACACCGTCCCCCGCTCAGCGGGGATCGCGCGACTCGTCGGCAACCACACCGTCGACGAATACATCGACACGGTCAACACCGATGAGGAAGGCGCCCCGATCCCCGCGTGGATCGAGGACGGCGGCGGCGTCGGCGCCGTCGAGCCCGGCGAGACGGTCACCGTTTCGCAGATCCTGCCGCCCGGCAAGTACGCGATCGCCGACGACGAGACGAAGGGCGGACAGGGCGAAGGCGAGACCTACGGCCAGCAGGGCGCGAAGGGCGAGTTCACGGTCACCGGCGAGGCGACCGACGTCGAGCTGCCCGCCCAGCCGGCCACCATCACCGCTACTGATGACGGAGGGGGCGACAACGGCGATTACGGCTTCGAGTTCAAGGGCCTGAAGGCCGGCACGAACAAGGTGCGCTTCGAGAACACCGGCGAGCAGCTGCACCACGCGATCATGTTCCCGATCGCCAAGGGCAAGACGATCGCGGATGTCGAGGCGGCGTTCGGGTCCGACGAGCCGCCCAAGGGCCCTCCGCCGGTCGACTTCTCCAAGATCGTCGGCACGCAGGTCATCGACGGCGGGATCGCGCAGAACATCGAGCTGGATCTCCCGGCCGCGAACTACGCCGTCGTCTGCTTCATCCAGGATCGCAAGGGCGGCAAGCCGCACGTGGAGAAGGGGATGATCGACGAGCTCACGGTCGAGTAGGCGGAAGCTCGCTGCGCGACGGGGCTGCCTCGGGCAAGAGCTCGAGCAGCCCCGTCTCGTCGAGCACCGCCACCTTCAGGCGCTCGGCCTTCTCGAGCTTGGACCCGGGCGAGGCGCCGGCGACGACGTAGTCGGTCTTCTTCGAGACGCCGGAGGTCACGCGTCCGCCGGCGGACTCGATGCGCTCGGTCGCCTCCTCGCGGGTGAGATCCGGGAGCGTGCCGGTGAGCACGAACGTCTTGCCGGCGAGCGGCCCCTCGCCCGGCGGCGGGCCCTCGAGCGCCATGCTCACGCCGACGGAGCGCAGCTCCTCGATGAGCGCGCGCATCTGCTCGTCGGCGAGCTGGTCGTGGATCCTCTGGGCCATCTTCGGCCCGACGCCGCTCGTCTGCTCGATCTCCTCGGCGCCTGCGTTCAGCAGCGCGTCGATCGTACGAAAGCGCTGCGCGAGGTTGCGGCCGGTCACGAAGCCGACCTCCTCTAGGCCGATCGCGAAGAGGACGCGGCCAAAAGGGCGCTGCGTGGACTCGGCGATGCTCGCGACCACCCGGTTGGCGGAGATCTCGCCATAGCCCTCGAGCTCGAGCAGCTGCTCGGGGGTCAGCCGGTAGAAGTCGGCCGCGGTCGTGACCAGGCCGGCCGACTGCAGCTGGTAGACCTGCTTCTCGCCGAGGCCGTCGATGTCCATCGCACCGCGCGAGACGAAGTGCTTGAGCAGCTGCCACTGGCGACCGGGACACAGGCGGTTCGGGCACTTCGTGAAGACACCCTCCGGCGGCTTGACCGTCGGCGTGTCGCAGCTCGGGCAGCGCTCGGGCGGGCGCGGAGGGTCGGCGCGGTCGGGGCGCTCGGCGGCGTGCGGCGCGGGCGAGAGCACCTGCGGGATGACGTCGCCCGCGCGCAGGACGATGACCTCGTCGCCGACGCGCAGGTCCTTGCGCGCGAGGTCCTCCTCGTTGTGCAGCGTGGCCAGCTTGACCGTCACGCCGCCGACATGGACGGGCTCGAGCACGGCGAACGGGTGCAGGTCGCCGAACTTGCCGACGTTCCACATGATGTCGCGCAGCGTCGTGACCTTGGTCGTCGGCGGGAACTTCCAGGCGATCGCCCAGCGCGGGTCGCGCCCGACGACGCCGAGGCGCCGCTGGAGCTCGAGGTCGGAGACCTTGACGACGACGCCGTCGATCTCGAAGTCGAGGTTGCCGCGGCGCTCCTGCCACGCGAGGCACTGCTTGACCACCTCGTCCTCGGTCTTCAGCAGCCGGACGTCCGCGTTGACGCGGAAGCCGTGGGAACGCAGCCACTCCAGCGCCTCCCAGTGGCCCTCGAAGGCGATCCCGTCGACGCGGCCGATGCCGTAGGACCACATCGACAGTGGCCGGTCGCGGGCCAGTCGCGGGTCGAGCTGGCGGATCGTGCCGGCGGCGGCGTTGCGCGGGTTCATGAACGTCGACAGGCCGGCCTCGGCGCGGCGCTCGTTGAGCCCCGCGAAGTCCTTCAGCGACATGTAGACCTCGCCGCGCACCTCGAGCACCGGCGGCGCATCGTCGACCTTCAGCGGGATCGTCGGCATCGTGCGCAGGTTGTGCGTGACGTCCTCGCCGATCTCGCCGTTGCCGCGCGTCGCGCCCTGCACGAAGATCCCGTCCTCGTAGCGCAGCGAGATGGCCAGGCCGTCGATCTTCGGCTCGGCGACGAACTCGAACTCCGGGTCCTCGATCCCCTCGCGCGCGAGGTGCGCCCGCATCCGGGCGACCCATGCGCGTAGCTCGTCCTCGCTGCGCGCGTTGGCGAGCGAGAGCATCGGGATCTCGTGCTCGACCTTCGGCAGCGAGGAGACCGGCTCGCCGCCGATGCGCTGCGTCGGCGAGTCGGGCGTGACGAGCTCGGGATGGGCCGCCTCGAGAGCGCGCAGCTCGTCGAGCAGCGCGTCGTAGTCGTCATCGCCGATCTCGGGGTCGTCGAGGACGTAGTAGCGGTAACCGTGATGGTGCAGCTCCGTGCGCAGCTCGGACGCGCGCGCCTCGACCTCGGCCGGGATGGTCACTCGACCTCCCGGGCGGCGGGCGCGAGCAGGCGTCCGAGGTCGTGGCGGTCCAGGGCGTCCATGCCCGCCGCGTCGGTGAGGTCGAAGTGCAGCGGGGTGACGGCGATGTCGCCGGCGGCCACGGCGCAGAGGTCGGTGCCGGGCTCGTCGTGGAAGCCGTGGTCGCGGCCGTAGACCCAGTATCGCTTGCGGCGGGAGACCGATCCCGCCCGCCCGTCGTGGTCGCCGTCGGGGTCGCTCAGCGTCAGCTCGTCGCGGTAGATGCGCTTGCCCAGGCGCGTGACCTGCACGCCGGCCGCGTCGCCGGCCGGGCAGTTGACGTTCAGCAGCGTGCCGGTGGGCAGCGGCACGTCGTCGATCTCCTCCACGACGCGGGCGACGAAGCGCGCCGCCTCGTCGAAGTCGAAGGAGTCCGACAGGCGGAAGTCCATCTCGCGCGCCGAGGACTGCTGGGAGACGGCGATCGCCGGGAGGCCGAGGATGACCCCCTCGAGCGCCGCCGCGACGGTGCCGGAGTACGTGATGTCGTCGCCGAGGTTGGCGCCGTGGTTGATGCCCGAGACGATGAGCTCGGCCCGGAAGCCCTCGACGAGGCCGAGGTTGGCGAGGCGCACGCAGTCCACCGGCGTGCCGTCGGTCGCGTAGCCGGTCGTGCCGTCGTCGAAGGCGATCTCCTCGACCCACAGCGGGCGCATCGTCGTGATCGAGCGCGCCATCGCCGAGCGGTTGCCGTCGGGCGCGATGACGACGAGCTCGATGTCCGGCACGCGCAGCAGCGCGCGGCGCAGGGTCTGCAGCCCGTCGGCCTCGATCCCGTCGTCGTTGGTCAGCAGCACCCGCATGGCGTGCCGTCGAGGATAGTCAGGGGTCCGGTGGGTACTCGACGCTCGCCAGCGCCAGGCCGTGCGGTGGCGCGGTCGGCCCGGCGGCCGCGCGCGGGGCGCCCTCGAGCAGCGCGCTGAAGTCCTCGAGCGTGCGCCGGCCCGTGGCGACCTCGAGCATCGTGCCGACGAGGATGCGGTTCATCGAGCGCATGAACGTGTCGGCGGCGATCCAGAACTCCAGCAGGTCGCCGTCGTCGCGCCACTCGGCCGTGCGAATGGTGCGCTGAAAGCGCGTGTGGTAGGTGTCGGTCGGCGTGAATGCGGTGAAGTCGTGCTCGCCGGGCAGCAGCGCCGCGCAGGCCTGCAGCGCCGCGACGTCGAGGTCCCAGCCGTGCCACAGCGCGCGTGTGTCCCACCACACCGACCGCGCGCGCCGGTGCAGGACGCGGTAGCAGTACGTCCGCGCGATCGCGTCGTGGCGGGCGTCGAAGCCCTCCGCCGCCGGGTTGCAGTCGAGCACCGCGACGTCGCGCGGCAGCAGCGCGTTGAGCCGCAGCGGATCGACGGCCTCGTGCTCGTAGGAGCACACCTGCCCCCACGCGTGTACGCCGCTATCGGTCCGCCCGGCGACCACCACGCGCACCTCCTCCTCGCGCAGGATCGTGCGCAGCGCGCTCTCGACCTCACCCTGCACCGTGCGCTGCCCGGGTTGGCGCGCCCAGCCGGCGAAGTCCGTCCCGTCGTACTCGAGGAGCATCCGGCTGGTCATGGCGTGCACCCTAGGGTGGCGGTGGGGCCGTCGCCGTGCTGAGCGCCGGCGAACAGCAGCTTTGGGAGCGTCAGGGAATGCGGCTGGTGGCGTTTCGGCCAGGGCCGGCGGGGCCTTGGCGACTTATCCACCTGGCGGCGTGGTTAACTCGCCACGGTCCACGTCGGCCAAGGGGGTGTGTCGAATGATTCGTGTCAGACGCGAATGTTTCGACACACCGCGCATTCCGACGGGCTGATCGCACGGCGGTGTGTCGAATGATGCTCGGCATGCATGCACGATTCGACACACCCCTTTCCCTTGACGCTGGTCCCGGCCGAAACGCCACCGACCACGCTCCCTGACGCCCTCAAACATGCAGTTTCAGCAGGGCCGCACCACAGCCACGCCGCGAGGGCGGCGTCCGGCCCGGTCCGGCGGGGGCGTGGGCGGCGGCGCGGGACTGATCATCGCCCGCGCCGCTTGCGCCGTTGCCACGGGCGCGGTGGCGGCCGGCGGCGGCGGCGCGCCGCGACGCCGGCACCCGCGCCCACCCCGAGCGCCGCCAGGGCGACCGCGATCGCCCCCCGATGCGCGCGCAGGCGGCCGAACTCGCGCTCGACCTCGGGCCACACCTCCTCGGCGATGAGCTCATGCGCCGTCTCCCGCGACGGCTCCAGCCCGTCCACCGCGATCGGCTCGCCGAACGACAGCCGGACGCGCCGCGGCTTGGGCAGCGGGCCGAGGAAGAGCCGCTCGCTGCCGCTGATGGCCGCCGGCACGAGCGGCGCGCCGGTCTCCAGCGCGAGCCGGCCCGCGCCGCTGCGCGGCTCGCCGAGCGCCTCGGGGTCGCGGATCCGCGTTCCCTCCGGAAAGAGCGCGAGCACGCCGCCCTGACGCAGGATCACGCGGGCCGTTTCCAGCGCGTCCTCGTCCGCCTTGCCCCGCCGCACCGGAAACGCCCCGAGCCGCACGAACAGCCGGCCGAGCCGTCCCTCGAAGAGCTCGGTCTTGCCCATGAAGCGCACGTGGCGCGGCGTCGCGACACCGACGAAGAACGCATCCCAGAAGCTCTTGTGGTTCGGCGCGATGATGACCGGCCCCTCGTCCGGGATCCGGTCGACGCCGCTCGTGCGCAGCCCGAACCACAGGCGCATGAACGGCGTCACGAGCGCCTTGATGACCGCGTACAGCGGCCGCGAGACGCCCTTCTCGCGCGCCAGCCGGTGTGCCTCCTCGTTCGTCACGCCCGCAGCCTACGCTTGGCGGCGATGGCGACCGCCGACCTCACCGTGATCGCGCTCGGCCGCCCCGACGCCTCGGCCTCGGCCTACATCGCCGAGATCCAGCGCCGGCTCGCCGCCCAGGACCGCGTCCGCTACACGATGCACGCGATGGGCACGTCGCTGGAGGGCAGCACCGCGGACATCCTCGCCGTCGTCGGCGAGCTGCACGCCGTGCCCTTCGAGCTCGGCGTCCCGCGCGTCTACACCGTCCTCAAGCTCGACGAGCGCCGCGACAAGGAGCAGTCGCTCGAGGACAAGGTCAACTCGGTCCGCAACCTCCTCAAGGACTGAGCCACAACGCTCAAACCCACCTAGAGCATGGGCCCGAAGGGCCCACCACCCGCACGGCAAGGGCCGGGACGCGGGGAGGGGTCGAGACGGAAATCAGCCGAACGGCCCGGATCGACCCCTCCCCCGTCCCGGCCCGGACCGACGAACCGAAGACTCAGACGAGCTCGAGGAAGACCATCTCCGTCGCATCGCCCTGCCGCGGTCCCAGCTTGAGGATCCGCGTGTAGCCACCGGGCCGCTCCGCATAGCGCGGCGCGACCTCGGCGAACAGGGTGTGCACGACGAACTTGTCCTGCCCCAACGTCGACAGCGCCTGCCGGCGCGCATGCAGGTCGCCACGCTTGGCCAGCGTGATGAGCTTCTCGATCTCCGGCTTGACCGCCTTGGCCTTCGCCTCGGTCGTCTTGATGCGCTCGTGCTCGATGACCTCCTTGCAGAGGTTCATGAGCAGCGCCTTGCGGTGCGAGGAGCTGCGGCTGAGCTTGTGACGATTTTTCTGATGGCGCATGGTCGGCGGTCCGTGAGTCTAGTCGTCGCGGAGACCGAGGCCGCGGTTGTGCAGCGTCTCGATCACCTCGTCGATGGACTTCTTGCCGAAGTTCGGGATCGCGTTGAGCTCGCCCTCGGACTTGGAGATGAGGTCGCCGACCGTCTGGATGCCGGCCCGCTTGAGGCAGTTGTAGGACCGCACGCCGAGCTCGAGCTCCTCGATGAGGATGTCGTGCATCGGGCCGGCCGAGGTGCCCGCGCCGGCGGCGCCGCCGAGCGTGCCGTGGCCGTTGGTGCCCTCGAGCTGGCCGCCGGGACCGGCGCGCAGCTCCTCGATGCGGTCGGCGTCGGTGAAGATCGCCAGCTGGGCGATGAGGATCTCCGCCGCCTCGCGCAGCGCGGCCTGCGGGTCGATCGACCCGTCGGTCTCGATGTCGAGCGTGAGCTTGTCGAAGTCGGTGCGCTGACCGACGCGGGCGGGCTCGACGCCGTAGGCGACGCGCCGCACCGGCGAGAAGATCGAGTCGATCGGGATGACGCCGATCGGCTGGTCGGGGGACTTGTTGTCCTCCGACTGGCGGTAGCCGCGGCCGCGGCCGACCGTGAGGTACAGCTCGAGCTTGGTCTTCTTCTCGAGCGTCGCGATGTGCACGTCGGGGTTGAGCACCTCGACGCCGGCGGGCAGGTCGATGTCCTTGGCGGTGATCTCGCCCGGGCCCGTCACGACGAGCGGGGCCTCGACCTCGGTCGCATCGGAGTGCATCCGGCACACGATGCCCTTGAGGTTCAGGACGATGTCGGTCACGTCCTCCTTGACGCCCTTGATCGTGGAGAACTCGTGCGCGACCCCTTCGATGCGCACGCTCGTGACGGCGGCCCCGGCGAGCGAGCTCAGCAGCACTCGCCGAAGCGAGTTGCCGAACGTGTAGCCGAAACCACGGTCGAGTGGCTCGATGGTGAACGAGCCTCGGTTCTCCTCGACCGTCTCACTGGTAATTCGGGGGACTTGGAAGTCGAGCATCGGGGTCCTAACGTCGGGGTGAATCGGACCCGCCCGCCCCTGCGCGCTGACCGCAGGACGGGTGGGTGGGGAAAGGGTGCTTACTTCGAGTACAGCTCGACGATGAGCTGCTCCTGAACCGGAGCAGCGATCTCCCTGCGCTCGGGCTTGCGCAGCACCTTCGCGGTCAGGGAGTCATGGTCGGCCTGCAGCCACGCGGGGACCTGGGCGGTCAGCTCGGTGGCGTCACGGATGAGCGCTTCGACCGGGGTGCCGGCCTTGACGGCGATGATGTCGCCCTCGCGCACCTGGTAGCTGGGGATGTCCACGCGGCGGCCGTTGACGTGCCAGTGGCCGTGCCGGATGAACTGCCGCGCCTGGCGCCGCGAGGCCGCGAAGCCGAGGCGCACGAGGACGTTGTCCAGGCGCGACTCGAGGATCGCCAGCAGGTTCTCGCCGGTGATGCCCTCCTGGCGCGAAGCCTTCGCGTAGTAGATGCGAAACTGCTTTTCGAGGACGCCGTAGTAGCGGCGCGCCTTCTGCTTCTCGCGCAGCTGGACGCGGTACTCCGACTGCTTCTGGCGCCCGCGGCCGTGGTCGCCCGGCGGGTACGCCCGCCGCTCGACGCCGCACTTGTCGGTCAGGCAGCGCTCGCCCTTGAGAAAGAGCTTCTGGCCCTCGCGACGGCACTGCTTGCAGGCTGCTCCGGTATCACGAGCCATCGATCAGACCCTCCGCCGCTTGCGGGGACGGCAGCCGTTGTGGGCCTGGGGCGTGACGTCCTTGACGCCCGTGACCTCGAGGCCGGCGGCCTGCAGGGAGCGGATCGCGGTCTCGCGACCCGAGCCCGGGCCCTTCACGAAGACCTCGACCTTCTGCAGGCCCTGGTCGATGCCCTTGCGGGCCGCGGCGTCCGCCGTGACCTGCGCGGCGAACGGCGTCGACTTGCGCGAGCCCTTGAAGCCGGCACCGCCGGCTGATTCCCACGCGATCACGTTGCCCTGTTGATCGGACAACGAGACGATCGTGTTGTTGAAAGAGGTCTTGATGTGGGCCTGGCCGATGGGGATGTTCTTCTTCGGCTTGCGGCGGCCACGCTGAGGGCGCTTAGGAGCAGGCAACTGGATCCTTTACTTCTTCGTGGCCTTCTTCTTGCCGGCCACCTGCATGCGCTTGGGCCCTTTGCGCGTGCGGGCGTTCGTCTTCGTGTTCTGCCCGCGCACGGGCAGGTTGCGGCGATGACGCATACCGCGATAGCACCCGATCTCCATCAGGCGCTTGATGTTCTGTGAGCGCTCGCGCCGCAGATCGCCTTCGACCGTGAGGTCGTCGATCGCCTCGCGCAGCCGTGAGACCTCGTCCTCGGTGAGGTCGCGGACCTTGCGGTCGGGCTCGATGTTCGTCGCCTTGAGGATCTCGTTCGCCGTCGGGCGGCCGACGCCGTAGATGTACGTCAGGCCGATCTCGGCGCGCTTGTTCAGGGGGATGTTGATGCCGGCGATGCGAGCCATCGAATTACCCCTGCCGCTGCTTGTGACGCGGATTTGAGCAGATCACCAGGACCGCCCCGTGGCGGCGGATGATCTTGCACTTTTCACACATCGGCTTGACCGACGGACGTACCTTCATGAGCCCCTTCTTGCAGACGTGAGGAGACGCGCGCAGGACAACAAACATCCCGCCGCGAGCGCGACCTAGGAGGGTAGCAAAGCCGTAAGGGCTGGCCGCGAACCGCGCAAAGGGCCATATCAGGCCGCCGATTCGTGCCACGGCGTCAGGACCTGGGGTCCGTCGGCGGTGATCGCGATCGTGAACTCGAAGTGCGCGGCGAGCGATCCGTCCTGCGAGTAGATCGACCAGTGGTCCTCGCCCAGGCGCACGGCATGGCGCCCCGTCGTGACCATCGGCTCGACCGCGAAGACCATCCCCTCCTCGAGCTTGACGCCCTTGTGGGGCGGCCCGTAGTTGGGGATCTGCGGGTCCTCGTGCATGTCGCGGCCGATGCCGTGGCCGACGAGCGAGCGCACGACCGACAGACCGTCGGCCTCGACGACCTTCTGCACGGCATGCGAGACGTCGCCGAGGCGGTTGCCGACGCGGCACGCCTCGACGGCGGCGAACAGCGATGCCGCGGTCGTGTCGAGCAGCTTGCGCGCGTTGGACGAGATCGAGCCGACGGCGAAGGTGCGCGCGGCGTCGGCGACCCAGCCGTCGAGCACGACGCCGCAGTCGACGGACAGGATGTCGCCCTTGCGCAGGGCGTAGGGCCCGGGAATGCCGTGCACGACCATCGAGTTGGGCGAGGTGCACAGCGACCCGGGAAAGCCGCGGTAGCCCTTGAAGGCCGGCGTCGCGCCCTGCGAGCGGATGAACTTCTCCGCGGCGGTGTCGAGCTCCTTCGTCGTCACGCCGGGGCGGATCTTGCGCTCGACGAGCTCGAGGGTGCGGACGAGGATGTCGCCCGCCGCGGCCATCTTGTCGATCTGCTCAGGAGTCTTCTTGACGATCAACCGACGGGTCCTACAACTCGTCTTCGAGGCGCAGCGTGGCGATCGTCGCCCGGATGTGGTCGTGGACCTCGGTCGGCGTGCGCGTCCCGTCGAAGCGGCGCAGCAGGCCGCGCTGCTCGTAGTAGTCGACGAGCGGCTCGGTGGAGGCGTGGTAGACGTCGAGGCGGTTGGCGATCGTCTCGGGCTGGTCGTCGTCGCGCTGCACGAGGCGCGAGCCGTCGATGTCGCAGCGCCCCTCGTGCTTGGGCGGGTCGAACTCGACGTGGTAGACGCGGCCGGTCTTCACGCTCACGCGGCGGCCGGAGAGGCGGCGCTGGACCTCCTCGTCGGGGACGTCGATGAGGATGACCGCGGTCAGCCGGCGCTCGGCGGCCTCCAGGCCCGCGGAGAGCGCCTCGGCCTGCGGGATCGTGCGCGGGAAGCCGTCGAGCAGGAAGCCGTCGCGCGCGTCGGCGCTGCCGAGCGCCTCGAGGATCACGCCGGTGATGACGTCATCGGGCACGAGCTCGCCCTTGTCCATGTAGCCCTTGGCCTGGCGGCCGAGCTCGGTCTCGTCGCGGATCGCCGCGCGCAGGATGTTGCCCGTCGCGATGTACGGCAGGTTGAAGTCGTCGGTCAGGCGCTCGGCCTGGGTGCCCTTGCCGGCACCCGGCGGTCCGACGAGGATGAGGTTGAGCTCGCTCGACATAGGGCGGGCCGAGAGACTACTGCGCGACGCGCGCCGGCGGTGCCCGGCACCCGCAGGCAAGGCCCCGGGGCTGCTACTTCAGGAACCCCTCGTAGTTGCGCATCATCAACTGCGCCTCGAGTTGCTTCATCGTGTCCAGCGCGACGCCGACGACGATGAGGATCGACGTGCCGCCGAAGAAGAAGTTCGCGCTCGTCTGGTTGATGAGGATCGTCGGCATGGCCGCGACCGCGGCGAGGTACAGCGCGCCCGGGAACGTCAGGCGCGCGAGCACGCGGTCGAGGAACTCGGCCGTCGGCCGGCCGGGTCTCACCCCCGGGATGAACCCGCCGTACTTCTTGAGGTTGTCGGCCTGGTCGACGGGGTTGAACGTCACCGCCGTGTAGAAGTACGTGAAGAGGATGATGAAGATCGACTCGCCGACGATGTAGGCCCAGCCGTTGGGACTGAAGAAGGCGGCGAAGTCGCGTCCGAACTCGTTGTTGACGAGCTGCCCGATGGTCGGCGGGAAGGCCATGATCGAGGCGGCGAAGATGACCGGGATGACGCCCGCCATGTTCACGCGCAGCGGCAGGTAGGTCTGGCCGCCCTGCGTCATGCGCCGGCCGATGACGCGCTTGGCGTACTGGATCGGGATCCGCCGCTGGCCCTCCTGCACGAAGACGATGGCCGCGATCACGCCGAGCGCGACGAACGGCATCATGACCTTGAAGACCGCGTCGGAGCTCGTCGCCCAGGCCTGGATGCCGTTGGGCAGCCCGGAGACGATCGAGGCGAAGATCATCAGCGAGATGCCGTTGCCGATGCCGCGCTGGGTGATGAGCTCGCCCATGTACATGATGAGCACGCAGCCCGCGGTCAGCGAGATGACGATGAGAAAGACGCGCGGCGCGCTGAAGTTGTCGATGATCGGCTGCCCGGCCGACGCCGTGAAGGACTTGAAGAGGAAGACGTAGCCGATCGACTGGGCGAAAGCGAGGCCGACGGTGAGGTAGCGCGTGTATTGCGTGATGCGCTGCTGACCGACCTCGCCCTCCTTCTGCAGCTTCTCCAGCGACGGCACGACGACCGTCAGCAGCTGCAGGATGATCGAGGCCGTGATGTACGGCATGATCCCCAGCGCGAACAGGGCGATCCGCGCGAGCCCGCCGCCGCTGAAGAGGTTCAGGAAGCCGAGGATGCTCGAGCCGCTGAAGGACTCCTGCACGGCCTTGACGGCCTCGACGTTGATCCCCGGCACGGGGATGTGCGCGCCCAGGCGGTACAGGGCGAGGATGAACATCGTGATCGCAAGCTTCTTGCGAATGTCGGCGACCTTGAAGGCCGTGAGGATCGTGGCGAGCACGACGGATCAGATTAGAGCAACGCGGATGACGGACGGCCGGGTTGGCGCGCGGCGATTGCCGCACGCCGCATTGGCGGTCCTAGTCACCGAAGACGCGGCACGTGCCACCGGCCGCCTCGATCGCCTCGCGTGCGCTGGCGCTGAAGCTGTGCGCCCAGACGGTCAGCGGCTTGGAGATCGCGCCCTTGGCCAGCACCTTGACGTTGACGTCCTTGCGCTGCGCGAGGCCCTTGGCCTTCATCGCCTCGATCGTGACCTCGTCGCCGCTCTCGAAGCGCCGCTCGAGGTCCTGCAGGTTGACGGCCTGCGTGTGCGTGCGGAAGGGCTCGAAGGGCATCGACTTCTTCATGTGCGGACCGCGCAGCTTGCGCATCCGCATGTGGATCGGCATCTGCCCGCCCTCGAAGCCCGGCCGGTCCTTGGAGCCCGAGCGCGCGCCGGCGCCCTTGTGCCCGCGGCCCGACGTCTTGCCGGTGCCCGAGCCGTGCCCGCGGCCGACGCGCTTGCGCGCCTTGCGGCTGCCCGGCGCCGGCTTGAGCGTGTGCAGGCCGATCTCCTGGGGATCGCGGGGCTCAGACGGACTCATGACTTCTCCTCGACGATGCGAACGAGATGGCGCACGCGGTGGACCATGCCCCGCGCCTGCGGCGTGTCCTTGATCTCGACGACCTGACCGATGCGGTGCAGGCCGAGCGAGCGCAGCGTGTCGAGCTGGCGCTGATCGGACCCGTTCTTGGACTTGTACTGGGTGATGTTCACGCCGGCTCACCCTCCGGGGCAGCGGCCGCGGCGGCGGGCTCGGTCGGCTCGGCGACGGCCTCGTCGACCCCCGCCTCGGCGTCGGTCGAGGCGGTCGCCTCGGCGACGGCGTCGTCCAGACCGGTCTCAGCGTCGGCGATGTCGCCGCCGGCGCCGGTCTCGGCGTTGGCGATCGTCTCGGAGGCGACGTCCTCCGTGGGACCGCCGATGCCGAGCACCTGGTTGATCGACAGGCCGCGCAGCTCGGCGACCTCCTCGGGCCGGCGCAGGCCCTGCAGGCCGGCGACCGTCGCCTTGACGAGGTTGATCGGGTTCTGCGAGCCGAGCGACTTGGAGAGGATGTCGTGGATGCCGGCCAGCTCGAGCACCGCGCGCACGCCGCCGCCGGCGATGACGCCGGTACCGGGGGATGCGGGCTTCATGAAGACGCGGCCGGCGCCGTAGATCCCCATCGTCTGATGGGTGATCGTCGCGCCGTGCTTGGGCACGCGGAAGAGGTTCTTCTTGGCCTGCTCGACGCCCTTCTGGATGGCCAGCGGGACCTCGTTGGCCTTGCCGTAGCCGACGCCGACGACGTCGCGCTCGTCGCCGACGACGACCAGCGCCGTGAACGAGAAGCGACGGCCGCCCTTGACGACCTTGGCGACGCGGTTGATCTCGACGACGCGCTCCTGGAGATCCAGGCCCGCCTGGTTGACGGAGCGGTCGACAACTGGGGCACTCATACCGTTACTCCTCCTTCGCGGACGCCCTCTGCGAAGGCCTTCACACGGCCGTGGTACTGGTAGCCACCGCGGTCGAAGACCGCGACGGTGACGCCGGCGGCGGCAGCGCGCTCGGCGAGCAGCTTGCCGGCCTCGGTCGCCTGCTCCATCGGCGCCTTGTCGCGCAGCGGCGCCTCGGTCCAGGCGACAGCGGCGAGCGTGTGCCCGGCGACGTCGTCGACGAGCTGAGCGTGGATGCCGCGGTTGGAGCGAAAGACGGAGATGCGCGGTCGCTCTGCCGTGCCGGTGATCTTCGCGCGGACGCGGCGGCGGCGCTTGAGGCGGACGGTTTGCTTGGTCTTGACACTCATGCGCGCTTACCGACCTTCCGGGCCACGTACTCGCCCTCGTAGCGGATGCCCTTGCCCTTGTAGGGCTCCGGCGGGCGCTGCTTGCGGATGATGGCGGCGATCTCGCCGACCTGCTGCTTGGAGTTGCCCTTGACGATGACGCGCGTGGGCTGCGGCACCTCGAACTCGATGCCGTCCGGCGCCTTGACCGGGACGGGATGCGAGTAGCCGAGGGCGAGCTCGAGGTCGCGGCCCTTGAGCAGGGCGCGGTAGCCGACGCCCTGGATCTCGAGGGTCTTCGTGTAGCCGGTCGTGACGCCCTCGACCATGTTCGCGACGAGCGAACGGGTCAGCCCGTGCAGCGCGCGATGCTCGCCGCGGTCCGTCGGGCGCTTGACGACGATGACGCCGTCCTCCTGTTCGACGGAGATCGCAAGAGGAACTCGCTCGTACGAGCTCTCCGCGAGGACCGTTGACGCGCACGAGCTCCGGCTCGATCGACACGGTCACGCCGGTCGGCAGGGGAATGGGCTTCTTTCCGATTCGCGACATGCCGTTACCAGATGTGTGCGACGACTTCGCCGCCGACGCCCGCGCTGCGCGCCTCGTGGCCGGTCATCACGCCGCGGGAGGTGGACACGATGGCGGTGCCCATGCCGCCCAGGACCTTCGGGATGTCGGCCGCGCCGGCGTACGTGCGACGGCCGGGGCGCGAGACGCGCTTGAGGCCGGAGATCGCCGAGCGGCGGTCGGAGGTGTACTTCAGGCGCACGCGGATCAGCTCTCCGGGATGGTCGGCGTCCGGGGCCACGACCTCGTAGCCGTCGATGTAGCCCTGCTCGGCGAGGATGCGCGCGCACTCGGACTTCAACCGGGACGACGGGATGTCGACCGTCTCATGGGCGGCTTGAATCGCGTTGCGGATCCGGGTCAGAAAATCGGCGATGGGGTCGGTGCTGGCGCTCACAGTCGTGCTCTCGTTAGATGCTCTTGGTTACCACGAAGACTTGGTCATGCCCGGCACGAAACCGTTGTGGGCCATCTCGCGCAGGCAGATCCGGCACAGGCCGAACTTGCGATAGACGGAGCGGGCCCGGCCGCAACGGCGGCAACGGCTGTACTCGCGGGTCTTGAACTTCGCGGGTCGTGCCTGCCGAACCCGCTGGGACGTCTTGGCCATCTTAGTCCGTCTCCTCTTGGGTTTCCTCGGCGGGTTCCTCGACCGGCTTCGCATACGCCTCGGGGTTCTGTTCCTTGAGCTGCTCGAGCGCGGCCTGCTCGGCCTCCGCCTTGGCGCGCAGCTCGTCGTGATGCGCGGCTTCGGCCGCAGCGGCCGCAGCGGCCTCCTGCTCGGCCTTGTCGGGGCGGTTCTCCTTCGTGAAGGGCATGCCGAAGGCCTCGAGCAGCGCGAACGCCTCGAGGTCGGTCTTCGCCGATGTCGTGATCGTGACGTCGAGGCCGCGCACGAGATCGACCGAGTCGTAGTCGATCTCCGGGAAGATCGTCTGCTCGCGGACGCCGAGGGAGTAGTTGCCGCGGCCGTCGAAGGCGTTGGCCTTCAGGCCGCGGAAGTCGCGGATCCGCGGGATCGCCACGGACATGAGGCGGTCGAGGAACTCGTAGGCGCGCTCGCCGCGCAGGGTGACGGCCAGCCCGACGGGCATGCCCTCGCGCAGCTTGAAGTTCGCGATCGACTTGCGGGCGCGGCGCACGTTGGGCTTCTGGCCGGCGATCGTCGCGAGCTGCCCAAGCGCCGTCTCGAGGGCCTTGGAGTCCTGCTTGGCGTCGCCGACGCCCATGTTGACGGTGATCTTCTCGATCTTCGGCGCCTGCATGATCGAGGAGTAGCCGAAGCGCTTCATGAGCGCGGGCCGGATCTCCTCGTTGTAGCGGATCTTCAGGCGCGCGGGTGGTGCAGCGGTTTGCGTGGCCATGGCTAGAACTTCGCTCCCGTCCGGGCCGAGGCGCGCAGGCGCTTGCCGTGCTCCTCGATCGTCTTGACGCGCGTGGGCTTCTTGTCCTTCGGATCGCGCAGCGCGACGTTCGAGAGGTGGATCGGGGCCTCCCGCTCGATGACGCCGCCCGGCTCCATCGAGCCGGGGCGCGGGCGCGTATGGCGCTTGATGATGTTCAGGCCTTCGACGTAGACGCGATCCTTCTTCGGATCGACGCGCAGCACCTTGCCCTGCTTGCCGCGGTCCTTGCCGGAGATGACGATGACCTCGTCGCCCTTGATGATGCGTGACGGCATGGCTACAGCACCTCGGGGGCGAGCGAGACGATCTTCATGAAGTTGCGGTCGCGCAGCTCGCGCGCCACCGGTCCGAAGATGCGCGTCCCGCGCGGGTTGTTGGCGGCGTCGATGATGACCGCGGCGTTCTCGTCGAAGGCGATGTACGTGCCGTCGTCGCGGCCGAAGGACTTCTTCGTGCGCACGACGACCGCGGTCACGACCTCGCCCTTCTTGACCGTCCCGTTCGGGTTGGCCGTCTTGACGGTCGCGGTGATCGTGTCGCCCACGAACGCGTAGCGGCGGCGCGAGCCGCCCTTGACGCGAATGCAGAGGATCTCGCGGGCGCCGGTGTTGTCGGCGACCTTGAGGCGTGTCTCGTTCTGGATCATTTCGCGCGCTCCAGCACATCGACGAGCTTCCAGCGCTTCGTGCGCGACAGCGGACGGCTCTCGACGACGCGGACGATGTCGCCCTCGTTGGCGTCGTTGGCCTCGTCGTGCACGTGCAGCTTGCTCGTCGAGCGGACGATCTTCTCGTACTTGCGGTGCCGGCGGGCGATGTCGATGCGAACGACGATCGTCTTGTCGGGCTTGGCCGACACGACGGTGCCGGTCCGCGTCTGCGGGGTCGAGACCTTGGGCTCGGCCGGCGGTGTGCCGGTCCGGGCGGGTGGGCCGTCTGGCCCGGACGCGGCGCGCTTGGCCTTCTCCTGCCCGCGACGGCGCGTACGCGCCAGCGCCTTGGCCTTGCGCAGCTCGCGCCGCTCGGCGTCACGCTCCTCGGCCGTCCGCGCGGGACGCTGGGAGCGCGCCTTGTGCGCGTCGGCCGCCTTCTGCTCGGCGGCGCTGAGCTTGGGTGCGGGAGTCTCGTTCTCGGGGGTTTCGTCGTCTGCCATGGCTTACTTCCGGTTGGGAATCTTGATGCCGCGCTCACGGGCGACGGTGAACGCACGGGCCAGGTCGCGCTTGGCGACCCGGATCCCGGCGGTGTTCTCGAGCTCGCCCGTGGCGTGCTGGAAGCGCAGGCCGAAGAGGTCCTTGCGCGTCGTCGCCACGTGCTCGACGAGCTCCTTCTCCGGCAGGTCGCGCAGATCCTTGGCGGTCATGACGGGGTGTCCTCGCGCATCACGAACTTCGTCTTGACGGGAAGCTTGTGGCTGGCCAGGCGCATCGCCTCACGGGCGAGCGGCTCCGGCACGCCGGCGAGCTCGAACATGACGCGGCCGGGCTTGACCACGGCGACCCAGCCCTCGGGCGAGCCCTTGCCGGAGCCCATGCGGGTCTCGGCCGGCTTCTTCGTCACGGGCTTGTCGGGATAGACGTTGATCCACACCTTGCCGCCACGCTTGATCTTGCGGGTCATCGCGATACGGGCGGCCTCGATCTGGCGGTTCGTCAGCCAGCCGGCGTCGAGCGACTTCAGGCCGTACTCGCCGAACTGGATCGAGGTCTGCCCGCGCGACAGCCCGGCCCGGCGGCCACGGTGCTGCTTGCGGTGCTTGACGCGCTTGGGAGACAGCATCAGTGGTTCCTCCAGTTAGCCCACGTGCCCTTGGGCGGCTGCTGGCGCCGACTGGCAAGGACGCAGGGAGGAAGGTGTGCCTCTGGCACATCGACGACTGAGGACGCCGCCAGGCGGTGATCAGCGGCCGATCCAAGGGTGCGTGGGTTGACTGGAGGGACCACTAACGGCCACCTCCTCCTCGGGCGCCCGGGCCGAAGCCGGGACGCGAGGTCCCGCCGCCGCCGGCGCCACCGCCGCCGCCTCCGCCGCCACGCGGGCCGCCACGTCCGCCACCGCCGCCGCCGCCCTGGCCGCCGCGGCCACCGCCGCGACCGTCACGGTCACCGCGGCCACGGCCACGGCCGCCGTCGCGGTCCTGCTGCTGCTGCGAGGGGCCTTCCATGTCGGTCAGGTCGGCGCCGGAGTAGCCCTCGGGCATGATCTCGCCCTTGTTGATCCAGCACTTCACGCCGATGCGGCCGAAGGTCGTCTTCGCCTCGAAGAAGCCGTAGTCGATGTCCGCGCGCAGCGTGTGCAGCGGCACGCGTCCGTCGGAGTAGCTCTCGGTGCGGGCCATCTCGGCGCCGCCCAGGCGACCGCCGACCTGGATCTTGCAGCCCTTGGCGCCGGAGCGCATCGCGCTCGTCAGGGCGCGCTTCATCGCGCGCCGGAAGGCGACGCGGTTCTGCAGCTGCTCGGCCACGGACTGCGCGACGAGCTTGGCGTCGAGCTCCGGGCGCTTGATCTCCAGGATGTTGACCTTGATCTGCTTGCGCGTGATGCGGTGCAGGTCCTTGCGCAGGGCGTCGACCTCGGAGCCGGACTTGCCGATCACGATGCCCGGACGCGCCGTGTGGATGTTGACCTCCACCTCGTTGGCGTCCTTGCGGATCGTGATGTCCGAGAGGCCCGCGTGGGCGAGCTTGCCCGTGATGTGGTTGCGGATCGCCACATCCTCGGCCAGGTAGTCAGCGAAGTGCTTCTCGTTGAACCAGTTGGACTTCCAGTCGTGGATGTAGCCCACGCGCATGGACTCGGGATGAACTTTCTGACCCATGTTCAGTCCTCGTCCTTCGGCGTCAATGTGATGGACAGGTGGCTCGTGCGCTTGCGGATCTTCGTCGCGCGACCCATCGCCCGGGGACGGAAGCGCTTGAGCGTCGGCCCCTCGTCGGCCTTGACGGCGTAGATCTTCAGGTCGTCGCCGAGCAGCTCGTGGTTGTGCTCGGCGTTGGCGACCGCCGACTCGAGCAGCTTGGACCAGTCACGCGCCACGTCGCGGCTGGCGTGCGCGAGGATCGCGCGCGCCTCGTCGACGTCCTTGCCGCGGATGTGGTCGCAGACCAGGCGCGCCTTGCGCGCGGAGGTGCGGACGTACTTGGCGTGCGCGCGGACCATCGGCGGGCCCGCGGCGGGGTCGCGGGCCGGGCGCTTGGCCTTGGCGGCGGGGGCGGGAGGAGCCTCGGGCTCGGCCTTGCGGCGCGTGCGACGCGCCGGCTTGGGCTTGTCGGCCTCGGCGCCGGCCGGCGGGTCGGCGACGGCGGCCTTGGCGGCAGCGGTCGTCTTCGCGGCGGGCGTCTTGCCGGCAGCGCGCTTGGTGGCCGTCTCGGCGGTCGGCTCGTCGACGGTGGCGGTCGTCTCCTCCGCGTCGACAGCCGCCTCGGGCGTCGCGGACGCGTCCTTCGCCTTGGCCGCGGCGGGCTTCTTGCGCCGCGGGGTGCGCGGCTTCTTGGCCTCGGTCTTCTCGGGATCCTTCTCGTCGGCCATGGCTAGCGGACCTTCCCGCTGCCGGCGTGACCGCGGTACAGGCGCGTCGGCGCGAACTCGCCGAGCTTGTGGCCGACCATCGACTCCGACACGAACACCGGAACGTGCTTGCGGCCGTCATGGACGGCGATCGTGTGTCCGACCATCTCCGGGAAGATCGTCGAGGTCCGCGACCAGGTCTTGAGCATCTGCTTGGAGTTGGAGGCGTTGAGGGCCTCGACACGCGCCATCAGGCGCTCCTCGACCCACGGCCCCTTCTTGCTTGAGCGACTCACCGCTTCTTCCCTCTCTTGCGACCGCGGACGATGTAGCGGTCGGACGCCTTGTTCTTCTTGCGCGTGCGGTAGCCGAGCGTCGGCACACCCCACGGGGTCACCGGATGGCGACCTGCAGTCGTTGATCCCTCGCCGCCGCCGTGCGGATGGTCGACGGGGTTCATGGCGGTGCCGCGCGTCTGCGGGCGCACGCCCATGTGACGCTTGCGGCCGGCCTTGCCGATCTTCACGTTCTGGTGATCGGCGTTGCCGATCGTGCCGACTGTGCCGCGGCAGCTGTCGCGCACGAGGCGCATCTCGCCGGAGGGCAGGCGCAGCGTGGCCATGCCGTTCTCGCGCGCCATGAGCTGGATGCCGGTGCCGGCGGAGCGGGCGAGCTGGCCGCCACGGCCGGGCTCGAGCTCGACGTTGTGGATGACCGTGCCGATCGGGATGCGGGTCAGCGGCAGGCAGTTGCCCGGCGTGATGTCCGCTGCCTCGCCGGACTCGACCGTCATCCCGACGCGCAGGCGCTGCGGCGCGAGGATGTAGGCCTTCTCGCCGTCGACGTAGTGGATCAGCGCGATGTAGGCCGACCGGTTGGGGTCGTACTCGATGGAGGCGACCTTGCCGGGGACCCCGTCCTTGCGGCGCTTGAAGTCGATCTTGCGGTACAGGCGCTTGGCGCCGCCGCCGCGATGACGCGCCGTCTTGCGCCCGCGGGAGTTGCGCCCGCCGGACTTCGTGAGGCCCTCGACGAGGGTCTTCTCCGGCTTGTCCGTCGTGATCTCCGCGAAGTCGGGGTACGTCGAGAAGCGACGACCGGGGCTCGTGGGCTTGGGCTTGCGAATGGCCATGTCAGATCAGTCCTCGAGGGACTCGAGGCCCTGGAAAATCGGGATGGAGTCGCCCTCGCCCACGTGGACGATCGCCTTCTTCCACTGCCGCGTGCGGCCGTGGATCTGCCCGCGGCGCTTGGGCTTGGACTTGACGCTCATCGTGTGCACGGAGATGACCGAGACGTCGAAGAGCGTCTCGATGGCCTGGCGGATCTGCGTCTTGTGGGCGTCCGGGTGGACGCGGAAGACGTACTTGTTGGCCGTGGCGAGCACGTAGGACTTCTCGGACACGACCGGGCGGATGACAACCTGACTGGGGTCCATCAGGCCTTGGCCTCCTCAGGTTCGGCCTCGGCCCCACGCTCGCCCTTGGCGCGCGCGGTCAGCGCGTCGAGCGCCGCCTGCGTGCAGACGACCGAGCGGGCCCCGATGAGATCGGCGATGCCGACCATCGAGACCGACAGGACCGAGACGCGCTTCATGTTGCGGAACGACAGCGCGGCCCGCTCCTGCTCGTCGCCCAGGATGACGAGCGTCGGCAGCGCCAGGCCGGAGTCGGCCAGCAGCGCGGCGGCCGACTTCGTCGAGGGCGTGTCGAACGCCTTGACGTCGAAGACCGCGATCGAGTCGCGGGCGGCGTGGACCGAGAGGGCGCTGCGCAGCGCGGCGCGGCGCTCCTTGCGGTTGACCTTGAAGGTGTAGTGGCGCGGCGACGGGCCGAACGTGGTGCCGCCGCCGGTCCAGATCGGCGAGCGCGACGAGCCGGCGCGCGCGCGGCCGGTGCCCTTCTGACGCCAGGGCTTGGCGCCACCGCCGCGCACGTTGCCGCGCGTCTTGGTGGCGTGCGTGCCCCGGCGGCGGGCGTTGAGCTCGGCGCGCACGGTCTCGTGCACGAGCGGCTCGTTGAAGTCGGCGCCGAACGCGACGTCGTCGAGCTTGGCCTTCTTCGAGCCGCCGAGGATCTTTGCGCTAGCCATCGGTGCGCACCTCCACGAAGCCGTTGCGCGGGCCCGGCACGGAGCCGCGTACGAGCATGAGGTTGTCTTTCGGGTCGAGGCGGACGATCGTCAGACCCTTCTGGGTGACGCGCTTGTTGCCCATCTGACCGGGTCCCTTGATGCCCTTCATCACGCGGGCGGGCCACGCCGATGCGCCGATCGAGCCGGGCGCGCGGACGTTGTGGGAGCCGTGCGACTTGGGGCCGCTGGCGAAGTTGTGGCGCTTGATCGTGCCCTGGAAGCCCTTGCCCTTGGAGGTCCCGGCGATCTTCACCTTCTGGCCGACCTCGAAGCTCTCGACCGTGACGGTCTCGCCGACGAGATGCTCGCCGGCCTCGTCGCGGAACTCCTTGACGAGCCGCATCGGCGGAGCGCCCGCCTTCTTGAGGTGGCCGAGCTCGGGCTTGGTGAGGTACTTCTCCTTCACCGAGCCGAACGCGAGCTGGACGGCCTCGTAGCCGTCACGCTCGTGCGTGCGCACGCCCGTGACCGGACAGGGGCCGGCTTCGAGCACGGTGACGCGTTCGACCGTTCCGTCCTCGAGGAACAGCTGCGTCATGCCGAGCTTCTTGGCGAGGATCGCGGGCATCGCGCTATGTCGCCAGCCGGATCTCGATGTCGACGCCGGCGGGCAGGTGGTCGAGGCGCTGCAGCGAGTCGACCGTCTTCGGCGTGGGCTGGTGGATGTCGATGAGCCGCTTGTGGGTGCGGATCTCGAAGTGCTCGCGCGAGTCCTTGTCCTTGAACGGCGAGCGAATCACGCAATACACGTTCTTCTCGGTCGGCAACGGCACCGGCCCAGAAACGGTTGCACCGGTCCGCGTCGCGGTGTCGACGATCTCCTTGGCGGCCGTCTCGATCGCCGAGTGGTCATACGCCTTCAGGCGGATGCGGATCTTGTTTTCTGTGGTGGTAGCCATGGTGTTTGCGTGCGTGCGTGCGTAAGAGCCGCAGAAGGGCAGAGCCGAATCGGAGTGATCCGGACCCGCCCCTCATGCTGCTCAGAGAACCCGCGTGCTCCTTACTCGATGATCTCCGTCACGACCCCGGAGCCGACCGTACGGCCGCCCTCGCGGATGGCGAAGCGCAGACCGGGATCCATGGCGATGGGCTGGATCAGGTCGATCTGCATGGTGACGTTGTCGCCCGGCATGACCATCTCGACGCCCTCGGGGAGGTGGGCCGCTCCGGTCACATCCGTCGTGCGGAAGTAGAACTGCGGCCGGTAGCCCGTGAAGAATGGCGTGTGACGGCCGCCCTCCTCCTTCTTGAGGACGTAGACCTCGGACTTGAACTTCGTGTGCGGCGTGATCGACTTCGGCTTGCACAGCACCTGGCCGCGCTCGATGTCCTCGCGCTTGGTACCGCGCAGCAGGCAGCCGACGTTGTCGCCCGCGCGACCCTCGTCGAGGATCTTGCGGAACATCTCCACGCCGGTGACGACCGTCGTCGATGACGCCGGGCGGATGCCGACGATCTCGACCTGGTCGCCCGTGTGCACGATGCCCTGCTCGATGCGGCCGGTCGCGACGGTGCCGCGGCCCGTGATCGAGAAGACGTCCTCGACCGGCATGAGGAAGGGCTTGTCGAGCGCACGCTCGGGCTCGGGGATGTAGCTGTCGAGCGCCTCGGCGAGCTCCATGATCTTCGCCTTCGCGTCCTCGTCGCCGTCGAGCGCCTTGGTCGCCGAGCCGATGATGAACGGGATGTCGTCGCCCGGGAAGTCGTAGGAGCTCAGCAGCTCGCGGACCTCGAGCTCGACGAGCTCGAGCAGCTCCTCGTCGTCGACGAGGTCGGCCTTGTTGAGGAACACGACGATGTACGGCACGCCGACCTGGCGGGCGAGCAGGATGTGCTCACGCGTCTGGGGCATGGGGCCGTCGGCCGCCGAGACCACGAGGATCGCGCCGTCCATCTGCGCGGCTCCGGTGATCATGTTCTTGATGTAGTCGGCGTGTCCCGGACAGTCGACGTGGGCGTAGTGCCGGTTGTCGGTCTGGTACTCGACGTGCGAGGTGGCGATCGTGATGCCACGCGCCTTCTCCTCGGGCGCGTTGTCGATCTCGGCGAAGCTGCGCGCCTCGCCACCGCCATGCTCGGCGAGCACGGTCGTGATGGCAGCAGTCAGCGTCGTCTTGCCGTGATCGATGTGACCGATCGTGCCGACGTTGACGTGCGGCTTGTCGCGCTCGAACTTCTCCTTTGCCACTTTCTATTCGCTCCTCAGGGTCTGTCGAATGAACTGGATGAAACTACCGAATCTGTTGCGATCAGGCGGCTTGCGACTCGCCCAACCGGTGCTCCACGAGCTTCTCGGCGATGTTCGGCGGCACTTCTTCGTATCCGTCGAACTGCATCGTGTAGCTGGCCCTGCCCTGCGTGTTGGATCGCAGGTCGTTCACGTAGCCGAACATCTCGCTCAGCGGCACGCGGCCGGTGACCGCGAGCGCGTTGCCGCGCCGTTCCTGGCCCTCGATCCGTCCGCGTCGCCTGTTGAGGTCGCCGATGACCTCACCGAGGAAGTCCTCCGGGGTCACGACCTCGACGGCGAACACCGGCTCGAGCAGGACGGGCTTGGCGCGCCGTGCGGCTTCCTTGAAGGCTAGCGAGCCCGCGACCTTGAAGGCGATCTCCGAGGAGTCCGTGTCGTGGTACTTGCCGTCGACGAGCGTCACGCGGACGTCCACCATCGGGTAGCCGGCCTTCACGCCGGTCGTCAGCGCTTCCTCGACGCCCTTCTCGACGGCGGGGATGAACTCGCTCGGCACGGAGCCGCCGCGGATCTTCGAGACGAAGTCGAAGCCCTCGCCGGGCGCCGGCTCGATGTTGATGTAGACGATGCCGAACTGGCCCGAGCCGCCGGTCTGCTTGACGAAGCGCCCCTCGACCTTCTCGGCGGTGCCGCGGATCGTCTCGCGGTAGGAGACCTGCGGGCGCCCGACGTTGGCCTCGACCTTGTACTCGCGCTTCATGCGGTCGACGAGGATCTCGAGGTGCAGCTCGCCCATGCCGGAGATCTCGGTCTGGCCGGTCTCCTCGTTGGTCTGGACCTGGAACGTCGGGTCCTCCTCGGCGAGGCGCGCGAGCGCGACCGACATCTTCTGCTGGTCGGCCTTCGTCTTGGGCTCGACCGCGACCTTGATGACGGGGTCGGGGAAGTCGATCATCTCGAGCTTCACGGGCCGGTTGGGGTCGCAGAGGGTGTCGCCGGTGACGATCTGCTTGATGCCCACCGCCGCGGCGATGTCGCCCGCGTAGACCGCGTCGACCTCCTCGCGGTCGTTGGCGTGCATGACGAGCAGCCGGCCGACGCGCTCCTGGCGGCCGGTCGAGACGTTGAGGATCTTCGACCCCGCCTCGAGCTTGCCGGAGTAGACGCGGAAGTAGGTGAGCTTGCCGACGAACGGGTCGGCCATGATCTTGAAGCCGAGCGCGGTGAACGGATCGGTGTCGTTGGGCTCGAGCACGATCTCGCCCGTGGACTCGCCGTGCTTGTCGACGAGGTGGCCCTCGATCGGCTTGACCTCCAGCGGCGAGGGCAGGTAGTCGAGCACCGCGTCGAGCAGCGGCTGGACGCCCTTGTTCTTGAAGGCTGAGCCGCAGAAGACCGGCGTGATGTCGATCGCCAGCGTCGCCTTGCGCAGCGCCGCCTTGATCATGTCCGTGGGGACGGGCTCCTCGGCGAGGTAGAGCTCGGCGATGTCGTCGTCGAGGTCGGCGAGCTGGGTGAGCAGCCGCTCGCGCGCCGGCGTCGGCGGCGTCGACGAAGTCGGCCGGGATGTCGATGACGTCCTGGTCCTTGCCGAGATCGTCGAGGTAGACGATCGCCTTCATCTCGAGCAGGTCGATGATGCCCTTGAACTCCGACTCGGAGCCGATCGGGATCTGCACGGGCACGGCGTTCGCGCCCAGGCGGGTCTCCATCGTCTTCAGCGAGCCCTCGAAGTCCGCGCCGATGCGGTCCATCTTGTTGATGAACGCGATCCGCGGGACGGCGTACTTGTCGGCCTGGCGCCAGACGGTCTCGGACTGCGGCTCGACGCCGGCGACGGAGTCGAAGAGCGCGATCGCGCCGTCGAGGACGCGCAGCGAGCGCTCCACCTCGACGGTGAAGTCGACGTGGCCGGGCGTGTCGATGATGTTGATGCGATGGTCGCGCCACTCGCAGGTCGTCGCGGCCGACGTGATCGTGATGCCGCGCTCCTGCTCCTGCTCCATCCAGTCCATCGTGGCGGCGCCTTCGTGGACCTCACCGATCTTGTAGGTGCGCCCCGTGTAGTACAGGATGCGTTCGGTGGTGGTCGTCTTGCCGGCGTCGATGTGCGCCATGATCCCGATGTTCCGGGTCTTCTCGAGCGAGTGTGTACGTGGCATGTCGTCTCTTGTCTCTTGTCTTCGGTCGCGACCAAAAAAAGCGGGCCCGTGGGGCCCGCGCGCACGTCTGATCGTTGTCAGGCCCGGCGCGCTATGTGGTCGAGAAATCCATCGCGTTGCGCTCTGTGTTCCCGGGCGGCCGCGGGTGAGCACATCGGCCCAGGGAACGATCGACGACTATAGCAAAGGCCCTCGAGGCCGCATGGCGATTTCGTGAACGCGCGCCGGGTGGCGGCGGCGCTCGCGCTGGCCGGCGTGGTCCTGCTCGTCGTCGCCGAGTTCAGCACGGTATTCGAGGTCACGGTCGGATCGCTGGGGGTCGTCAAGCGCTCCTCGACCGGCGGCGAGCACCACGGCTACGCGCTGCTCGTGATCGGGCTCGCCGCGGTTGCGATGGTGCTCTGGTCTCTGGGTGCGGGCGGGCGGCCGGCGGCGCTCGCGTTGGTGGCGTTGGGAGCGGCGGCGCTGGTCGTCGCCCTCGTTGTGGATCTCCCCGATACGCGCGCGAGCGGGCAGCTGCCCGAGTCGCTGGCGTACGAGAACGCGCGCGCGCGGGCGGGTGCGGGGCTGGAGCTGGAGATCGCGGGCGGCGTCCTGCTTGTGGTGGCCGGCGGGCTGCTGGCGGCGGCCGGTCATCCGGGGCCGGCCGCGCCGCGCCGGGGCCGGCGTGACGAGCGCGTCGGCGAACAGCAGCTTTGAGGCATGTGAGCTGGCGGGGGCGTCGGCGAGCGGTCCAGGGCCGGCGTCTGCGGGGAGCATGTCGACTTGACCACGCCACAGGGGGTCAACTCGACACGACCACTTCGAAGGCATCGACAAAGAGGCTCGGATCGAGGGGGTGTGGCGGATGCTGCACGGTATGCGTGCACGATTCGCCACACCCCCTTCAAATCGGCCCCCAGGGACGCCCGCCCTGGCCGCGACGCCGCCACCCCGCCAACTCACATGCCTCAAAGCTGCAGTTCTTGCGACACGAGCGCCCACGCCACCCCGCGCCCCGCCCGCGAACAACCACCTACCTCGCCGGCACCGCAGTCCAATCAATCGGACGCAGAGGCAGCGTCAGCAACGCCTGCCACGTCGCCGCATCCGTCTCCCCCGTCACAGCCAGCCCGCGCGCGGTCTGGAACGCCTGCAACGACGCCTTCGTCGCGGCGCTGAACTTGCCGTCGAGCGCGACCGCCGGATCGGCGGAGGCGAGGTGCTGCTGCAGCCAGATCACCTGGTCGCCGCTGGAGCCCTGGTCCAACGCGGGCCAGCCCGGGTCGGCCGCCACGACGGGCGCCTCGGCGGGCTCGGTGAGCACGGTCCACGTCGCGTCGCTCGACGCCTGCCAGCTCCACCACGACAGCCCGCCCGCGCCGTAGCCGGCCCACAGCGCGCGGAAGCGGCGCAGGTCGGCGGCCTTGGGCGCGTCGTAGGACTGGCCGAGCGGCGCGATCGGCACGCCGTAGATGCGGTTCTGGGCGACGGTCTTCGCGCTCACGGCGTCGACCGAGCCGCCGATCGCCTTCCAGTAGACCTGCGGCAGGTTGGCCTGCGCGCCGCCCGGGCCGAGGAAGACCGAGTAGGGCAGGCGCGGGTGGTAGTCGACGTAGGGAAACGACGTGAAGCCGAGCGGATAGGCGGGGCCGATCGCGCCGCGCAGCGCGGCCATGTAGCGCTGGGCGGCGGCGTAGCGGCCCTCGTACTTCGTCTCGGCGTCGATGACGAAGCAGTCCGCCCCGGCCGCGATCGAGGCCGCCGCCGCGGCCGCCTCGGCCTCGGGATCGGCGCCGTAGACGAACTGCCAGGCGCAGGCGCGCAGGCCGCGGGCGTGCAGATCGGCCACGAGCTGCGGCGTGAACTGCTCCCAGGCGTCGGCGCCGTCGGCGCTCTTGACGAAGACCGTGCGCATGCCCGCCGCCTTCGCGCGCGCGGCGATCGCGTCGAGGTTGCCGCCCTCGCTCTTGCTCACGTACCAGATCCACATGCCGTCGCCGGCGAACACCGCGGGCAGCGCGCCCGGCCGCGCGACGTTCTGCGAGGGCAGCGGCGCGGAGGCGATGACGCGGATGTTGCGCTTGTTCGAGCGCCGGCCGGCCTTGTCGCGCACCGTGACCCCGACCGTGCCCAGCGCGGTGCCCGGCGGCACCCGCACGATCCAGCCCGCGCCGCTGCGCGTCAGCTTCGTCGCCAGCGCGCCCTTCGACCAGCGAAACGTCACGCGCATGCCCTTCTTCAGGCGGCTGCCGCGCAGCTGGATCTGCTTGCCGACGGCGACGCGCACCGCGCCGCCCTTGCACGCCTTGGCGGTGACCGGCACGCAGCGCAGGCCGGTCAGGCGCGGCGCCTTCGTCCGCGCCCTGCGCGGCGGCGACGGCGCCGACGAGCGACAGCACGAAGACGAGCGCGCAGACGATCGTGGCGACACGAAGCTTCATCGAGCGTTCCAACCGGGCAGCGGCACGCAAGTAGCGTCGCAGCGCGAGAACCGGCGCACTGCAACCCGCGTGTCAGTCAGGCCGACGTGGCGCGCGGACGCGCCGCGGCCGCGCTCCTACCAGCGGTAGTGGGCGAAGGCCTTGTTGGCCTGCGCCATGCGGTAGATGTCGTCCTTGCGCTTGTAGGCGCCGCCCTGCTGGGACTGGACATCCATGAGCTCGTTGGCGAGGCGCTGGGCCATCGTGCGCTCGCGGCGCTGCCGGGCGAACTCGACGAGCCAGCGCACGGCGAGCGTGCGGGCGCGGCGGGCCGGGACCTCGACGGGCACCTGGTAGGTCGCGCCGCCGACGCGGCGGGAGCGGACCTCGAGCACCGGGGTGAGGGCCTTGATCGACAGCTCGAGCTGCTCGACGGGGTCCTTGCCGGTGCGCTCGCCGATGATCGCGAGCGCGTCGTAGACGATCTTCTCGGCGACGGACTTCTTGCCGTCGAGCATCACGCGGTTGATGACCTGCTGGACGATGCGCGAGCGATGAAGGGGGTCCGGCTCGATGGGCCGGATGGTGGCGGCAGAGCGGCGCGGCATTACTTCTTCTTCACGCCGTAGGAGCTGCGGGCCTTCTTGCGGTCGCTCACGCCGGCGGCGTCGAGCGTCCCGCGGACGACCTTGTAGCGCACGCCCGGCAGGTCCTTGACGCGACCGCCGCGGACGAGCACGACGGAGTGCTCCTGAAGGTTGTGTCCCTCGCCGGGGATGTAGGCGGTGACCTCGATCGAGCCGGTGATCCGCACACGCGCGACCTTGCGCAGCGCGGAGTTCGGCTTCTTCGGCGTCGTCGTGTAGACGCGCGTGCAGACGCCGCGGCGCTGCGGGGCAGCGACCTTCTTCTTGCGCCCCTTGCCGGACTTCAGGCCGGGGGTGGAGAGCTTCTTCTTGGGCACCTTGCGGCCCTTGCGGACGAGCTGGGAAGTCGTAGGCATGCGGGCGGTGATGCTAGCAACCCTCGCCGGGCCTCAGCGGGCGGCGGGGACGGGCTTGATCGCCAGGCCACGCGCGCGCTTGCCGTCGGCGCCCGGATAGGTCAGCCGGTACGACGCGCCGGGCTTGTGCACGATCGAGCGCTCGAACGCGCGGCGGCCGTCGATCGCCAGGCGCTCGATGCGCGTCCACGCCCCGCCGCCGACCTGGCGCTGCAGGACGACGACCTTCGGGCCCGCGCCGAGCCGCAGCCGGCCGTAGACGAGCACCCGGCCCTTGGGCTGGCGCTGCACGAACAGGCCGGCGAGGAACGTGCGGCCGATGACCTTGTCGGTGCCGTCGACGTGCAGCAGCCCGGTCGAGTACTCGCCGAACGGGCGCTTGTCGCTCTGCGAGACGCGCACCGGCGCGGGCGGCTGGTCGCGCAGGAGGAACTGGGAGAAGGACTTCACGGTCGGCACGCGGTCGGCGAGGTACTCCGCCCACGTCATCCAGCGCGCCTGCTGGGTCTCGTTGACCCGCGGCCGGCCGGGGATGCCCTTCGTCTCGTAGCCGAACTCCGTGAGGTAGATGTTGCGGTTGGCGGGCGCGAGGCGGCCCATCCTCACGAGCGTGTTGAGCGTCTTGGCGAGGACGGGCGTGTCGGCGAGGCGCAGGTCGCCCGGCTCCTTCTTGGGATCGCTGACGCGCTCGGGGCGCTCGTTCTGGGAGTACGGGTGGTGCGCCCAGCCGTCGCCCGGCAGCGTCGTGTAGCCCGCGCAGTCGCCGGTCACGCGCGGGCGCAGCTTCGCGTCGACGCAGGCGAGCTCGCGCAGGAACTCCAGCGGCGGCGACGGGACCCTTGCCGCGCGTGCCGCCGGTGCTCGACGTGTTGCCGATGAGGACCGTCGCCTTCTTGCGCACCGCCTTGACCGCCGCGTAGCCCGAGCGCACCATCGCGCGGTAGACGGCCGGGCTGGCCGGCGTCGTCTCGTCGGCCTTCCACTGCGGCAGCAGCAGGCCCTGGTGGTTGGGCTCGTTCCAGATGATGAAGCGGTCGACGGCGGGCAGCGGCCCGGCGGGCGCGGCGGCCTGCGCGGCGCGGACGGATTGGCCGGCGGGCCGCGGCGGCGGGAGCGGGTCCGGCATCGGGAACGGGACGAGCGGCTGGATGAGCTGGGCGATGAGGCTGGCGTCCTCGGTCGGCTCGGGCGGCGTGGCGCCGGGCTCGGGCGGCGGGGTGAACGCGCCGGAGTAGCGCAGCGCGACCGCGGTGGCGAAGTCGGCGTAGGCCTGCGGGTCGATGTTCGAGCGCGCGCGGGGCCCGGGCGGATCGTCGGTGGCCCAGTGCGGCGCCCAGAAGCCGATGTCGACGAGCGCCTTCAGGCCGGCGGCGCGGATCGCGCGGATCGCGGTGTCCAGCCCGGCCCAGCGCGCCTGCTCGTAGGCGCCGGGGTCGGCGGCGTTGAAGCCCTCCGGCTTGGCCTCCTCCTCCGGGGCGCGGGTCAGCGACGACCAGCTCGCGGTGATGCGCACGCGGTCGACGCCGAGCTCCTGCATGCGCTGCACGGCGGCCGCGACCTCCTCGGCGGGCCGGTAGAGCAGCAGGCCGTCGTCCTGCAGGATCGTCTCCAGGCCGGGGGTCGAGACCGGCTTGGGCTTCGGCTTCGCGGCGGGCGGCTTGGACTTCGCGGCCGGGGCCTTCGCCGCGGCGCCGTGCGCGGCCGGGGCCGTCAGCGCGGCGAGGGCGAGCACGATCAGGGCAGCGGTCGTGGCGGTGCGCGTCATGCGGCCAGTCTGACCGCTGGGCGGCGGCGGTGCGCCGAGCCCCGCACCGTCCATGGGCAAAGCACTACTGTCCGGCGCGCTGTGAGCGACCGCTTCACGATCCGCCCCGCGAAGACCTCCGACCTGGGACGATCGCCGACAGCCTCGTCGAGGGCCTGTCGACGTACCGCGGCTGGACGCCCGTCGGCTGGAACCCGCCGCAGCGCACCGAGATGCTCCTCGGCCTGCTGCAGCGCTTCCCGCGCGACGGCTCCTGGGCGCACGTCGCCTTCGAGCGCCAGGCGCCGGCCGGGCACATCAGCCTGCGCCCCGACCGCGACGAGGACGAGCAGCCCCGCCCCGAGGTCGCGCTCATCACGCACCTGTTCGTGCGCGAGGAGTACTGGGGCAGCGGCCTCGCCGTGCAGCTGCACGAGATCGGCGTCGCCGACATGCGCGAGCGCGGCTTTCAGTCCGGGCGCCTGCTCGTGGCCAGCGGCCACGCCGCGCGCGCCGGTTCTACGAGCGCGAGGGCTGGCAGGCCGACCGGCCACGTCGAGACGTCGGGCGAGCTCGGGCTCGAGCTCGCCGAGTACGTGCTCGAGCTGCCGGCCTGACGGCCGGCGGCTACAGCGCGGCGGTACGCGGCGGAGGGGGCCGGCGTGCCGGATGCGGCGCGGGCGGCGCGGACCGGAGCGGGCGTCAGCGCCGAGGCGACGATCACGAGGATGAAGGCGAGAGCCTGCAGCGCGATGCCGAGCGCGTTGTTGGGCAGCGGATCGCCGAAGACGATGATCCCGCCGGCGATCGTCGCGATGTTCGCGGCCGTGCCGGTGATCGCGATGACCGGCACCGCGTCGCCGTCCTGCAGCGAGCGCGCGGAGGCGTAGAAGGCGGCGGCCGAGGCGGACAGCGCCACCCACGTCCAGGGGCTGAGCAGGACGCCGACGACGCCGCCGTCACCGACGACGCCGGTCAGGGCCTTGACGCCGAGGTTGCAGACGCCGAAGAGGATGCCGGCGGCCGCGGCGAGCATGATGCCGTGGTGCTCGGCCGGACCGCCGAGCCGCGGGCCCATGATGAAGAGGGCGCCGAGCCCGAAGAGGCCGGCCTCGAAGGCGATCATCGCGGTCACGGAGAAGCTCGAGCTGGCGCCGTGCGTCTTGGGCAGCGTGATCGCCAGCAGGATCAGGCCGACGCACGTCATCCCCAGACCCCACCACTGACGCGGGCCGATCTTGAAGCCGAAGAGACGGTCGGCCATGACGGCGAGCAGCACGAGGCCGCCGGAGAGCACCGCCTGGACGACGGACAGCGGGGCCAGGGAGATCGCCGCCACGTGCAGCAGCCAGGCGACGAGCCCGACGCCCATGCCGATGGCGAACCAGCGCTGGCTCCACAGCGAGCGCGCCGTGCGCAGCGGATGGCGGATGTCGACCGTGCAGGCCGTGCTGCAGCCGCGGTGCTTGTAGAGGAAGGCCAGGTTCGACGCAAACGCGCAGAGCAGGGCGATCGTGATTCCGAGGAAAAGGTTCATGAAAGGCAGCGCAGCGCGTACGTCGAGCAGGTCTCTCGGCGCCGGGCGACACCCCTACCATCGACAGCCCGGTGGACTTGCTTGACGCATTTCGCGTGCCCCGGGGAGGCTAGCGAGATACCGGGCCAGGTGCGCCGCAGTCGCGGTTTTGTTGCAAAACTGGCACAAATGCAGGTCAAACCGGTCCTCTTTGTCGACATCGACAGCGACATCTCCCCCTGGGGCTTGCACTCGAACGCCCGTCCAGTCGGCGCCTTCCACGGCATCGAGAGGGTCACGCGTTGCCTTTCTTGCGCAGCGGGAATCCACCTGCTTGCCCTGCACGAGCGCTTCGCGCTCTGGTACAGCGGTCCGGAGGAGAAGGCTGAGGAGTACCTGCCACGAGAGCCCGGCCTACCCCGTGGCGTGCAATTTCTGTCCTTCGCCCGCAATCCCGGCCGCGCGCAGGGCCACTGCAAGCTCGCCGCGACCGACGTCGCCACCGCCGCGCCGTGACGCTCGACCCGCGCCTGGCCGTGCTCGAGCGCCGAGCACTGCCCGGCGGCCTGACGCTGCTCGTGGCCGGCGACCGGCGCACACGGCGGCGCGGCCTCGCCGGCCTCGACGCGCTGCCCGCGGGCTATGGACTGCTCTTCGAGCGCTGCCGCTCGGTGCACACGATCGGCATGCGCTTCGCGCTGGACCTGCTGTGGCTCGACGACGCCGGCCACGTCGCGCGCCTGGACCGCGCCGTCGCGCCGCGGCGGCTGCGGACCTGCCTGCGCGCGCGGGCCGTCGTCGAGGTCAGGAGCGGCGAAGGCGATCGCTTCGCGGCGGCGCTCGCCGGCCCTTGCGCTTGACGCGCTTGACCGGCTTGGCGCGCAGCGTCCGCTTGAAGACCGCGCGCGTCCCGGCCGGCCCGACCGCCACGATCCGCAGCCGGTGGCGTCCGGCCCGCTTGGGCACCCAGGACACGCTGTGGCGCCCGTACGGCAGCGCCCGCAGCCCGCGCGAGAGCTCCACGCGCCCGCGACGGTCGCGGACCTGCAGCATGACGTCGGAGATCTTCGACAGCGTGAAGCGGATCGTCGCCTGCCGGCGCACGCGGAGCTTGCGCAGCGCGCGCACGTGCACGCGCGGCGGCTCGCTCACGTAGCGCGCAAAGCGCCGCCCGGCCGCGCAGTACACCGCGGCGCCGGTGCGCCGGCACAGCCCGGCGAGGAAGCCCGCGACGAGCCGGTGATAGCCGAGCGTCGACTCTTTGCCGTCGGCGCTGTAGAGCGACCACGCGCCGGTGTCGAAGCCGCGCACCGCGCGCCGCGCGGTCGGCTCGCCGCGCGCGAAGAGCCGCCGCGCCCGCGCGCTGTCGGTGATCCGCGCGACGTCGCGCAGGCCGATGAGCGTCTGCAGCTCGCCGTTGAGCACCCGCAGGCCCGGCGCGAAGGAGTACATCGAGTAGCGCACGCCGCGCCCGGCCGGCACGGCCACGCCGACCGGCGTCGGCGCCGCGAAGGCCCCGAGCGCGCGCCGGGCCGCCCGCGTATACCGCGCCCCCCGGCCCGCGCCGGCCAGGGCGCGCCCGCCGCGGGCCAGCGCCTGGGCCCCGGTCGCCTGGGTCATCGCGCTGATCCACGGCGGCGCGCCGCTGCCGAACGCGAAGAAGTGCTCCCACGCGAGAAAGCCGCCCCGCTCGGAGCCCAGCGCGAGCATGCGGTCCAGCAGGCGGCGCAGCGCCGCCGGCCGGCAGCGGAACCGCGCGCCGGCCCGCAGGCAGGACGCAGCCAGCGCGTTGGCGCGGCCGAAGCTGGCCAGCGGCTGGATGGCCAGGCCGCGGCCGCTGTAGTACTCGAAGACGACCGGGTCGCGCCGAAAGCTCATCCGCGCGCGCGGCGCGGGCAGCGGCGCGCGCGACCACACCTCGCGGTTGCGCCGGATCGTCAGGAAGACCGGCTCCAGGCGGCTGGCCGTGAGCGCGCGTCGCGCGGCGAGCCCGCGCGCCATGCCGAGCACCGCGGCCAGCTCGGCGCGCCGCGTGCCGCTCAGGCGAGCGGCGACCTGCCCGGCCCGCCACCACTCGTGACGCATGGCCTCGTGCGTTGCGCGGCTGATCGCCCCCGACAGCTTCGCGCGCCGCAGGGCGCCCGCCACGGTGCGCGAACGGCGCAGCCGGCGCCGCTCGGCGCGCCGCGACGCCGCCACGCGACGCGCCCGCGTCACCCCGGCCAGCCGTTCGGCTGCGAGCTCCAGGCCCGGCGACACGCCACGGGCGACGAGCTCGTCGGCCCGCGCCGGCGCCGGCGCTCCCGGCGAGACGCGGTCGTCGACCCCCGTCAGCGCGAGCGCGATGAGCACGAGCAGCAGCGCGGACAGGTGATCGCGAAGCACACGAAGCGAATCGACCTCGCGCGACGCGAGCTTGACGCGCCGCCCGCCCCACTACGCACTAGGGCCGGCGCCGCCCCGCAAACCCCGGGGGCGACGCCGGCCGAAGGAACCGGCGGCTCAGTTGTCGGGCACGTCCAGGTCGGCCAGCTCCTCGGCGAAGCCGGTGTCGCCACCGCCCGTGCCGATCTCCTCCAGCGAGGCGATGTCCTCGTTGAAGGCCGAGCCGAAGCCGCCCAGGCCGTCGCCGTCGCCGAGCCCGAGCTCGGCGGCGATCTCGTCCTGGTCGAGCAGGCCGACGTCGTCCATCGCCCGCGGCAGCGGCTCGGACGGCTCGATCTCGATGCGCCGGTAGCGCTTCAGACCGGTCGCCGCCGGGATGAGCTTGCCGATGATGACGTTCTCCTTCAGGCCGTTGAGGCGATCGATCTTGCCCTCGAGCGCCGCATCGGTCAGGACCTTCGTCGTCTCCTGGAACGAGGCCGCCGACAGGAACGAGTCCGTGTTCAGCGAGGCCTTCGTGATGCCGAGGATGATGTCCTCGTACTGCGCCGCCTCGCCGCCCTTGGCGATCACGGCGTCGTTGATCTTCGCGAACTCGAAGCGGTCGACGAACTGCCCCGGCAGGTACTCGGTGTCGCCCTTCTGGTCGACACGGACCTTCTTGAGCATCTGCCGCGCGATGAGCTCGATGTGCTTGTCGTTGATGTCCACGCCCTGGGACACGTAGACCTCCTGCACCTCCTTGACGAGGTACTGCTCGGTCTCCGTGCGGCCGCGGATCGCCAGCAGCTCGTGCGGGTACAGCGACCCCTCGTTGAGCTGCGTGCCGGCCTCGACGGTCTGGCCGTTCTCGACGAACAGCCGCGTGCGGCGCGGGAACGTGTGGCGATGCTCCTCGCCGGCGGCGTCGGTGATGACGACCGTCAGCGCCTTGTCGGAGTCCTCGATCGTCACGCTGCCGTCCTGCTCGGCGATCTTCGCCAGGCCCTTGGGCTTGCGTGCCTCGAAGAGCTCGACGACGCGCGGCAGGCCGTGCGTGATGTCCGCGCCGGCGACGCCGCCGGTGTGGAACGTCCGCATCGTCAGCTGCGTGCCCGGCTCGCCGATCGACTGGGCGGCGATGATGCCCACCGCGTCGCCGATCTGGGCGGTCTTGCCGGAGGCCATCGAGCGGCCGTAGCACGCCTGGCACACGCCGCTCTGGGCCTCGCACTTCAGGACCGAGCGCACGGCGATCTTCACGACGCCGTGGTTGTCGGTCTTCAGCTGGTCCTGGCTCTCGAGCATGTCGGCGATCTCGGGGCGATCGATCTCCGCGCCCTTCTCGACGAGCACCCGGCCACGCTTCGTGGCGATCTCGGCCGCGGCGAAGCGCCCGAGCAGGTTGTCGTTGAGCGAGCCGTCCTCCTTGAGCAGCGGCAGCTCGATGTACTCCTCGGTGCCGCAGTCGGGCTCGCGGATGATGACGTCCTGCGCCACGTCGACGAGACGCCGCGTCAGGTAGCCGGAGTCCGCCGTCCGCAGGGCCGTGTCGGCCAGGCCCTTGCGCGCGCCGTGGGTGGAGGTGAAGTACTCGAGGACGTCGAGGCCCTCCATGAAGTTCGCCTTCACCGGGCGCTCGATGATGTCGCCCTTCGGGTTGGCCATAAGACCGCGCATCCCGGCGAGCTGACGGATCTGCTTGAACGAGCCACGGGCGCCCGAGTTGGCCATCATGAAGATCGGGTTCAGGACGTCGAGGTTCTGAACCATCGCCTCCGCGACCTCCTCGGTGCACGCGTTCCACTGCTCGACGACCGCCTCGTGGCGCTCCTCCTGCGTGATGAGGCCCATGTCGTACTGGCTCGTGAGCTCGGCGACCTTCTCCTCGTAGGACTTCACGATCTCGCCCTTGCTGGGCGGGATCACGACGTCGTTCTTGGAGATCGTGATGCCGGCCTTCGTGGAGAACTCGAAGCCGAGGTCCTTGAAGGCGTCGAGCACCTGCGAGATCGTCGTCGCGCCGTACGTCTGCACGAGCTGGTCGACGAGCTCGGTCGTGTCGCGCTTCTTCATCGACGTGTTGACGAACTCGTACTGCGTCGGGTCGAACTCGTCGCCCATCGCCTCCAGCAGCGCCCGCTCGATGCGGTCGTTGTAGATGATCCGCCCGACGGTCGTCAGGACGTGGCCGCCCTCACGCCCGAGCGGGCGGAACTCGGCGAGGTCGTGCAGCTTGACGCCGCCGAGCTCGTAGGACAGCTCGGCCTCCTGCGCGGTGCGGAAGCAGTGCGGCCGCGGCTCGTGTGTCGCGCGGTCGACCTGTGCGAGCTCGTCGGCCTCCGGACCGTAGGTCAGGTAGTACGCGCCGAGGATCATGTCCTGGGTCGGCGTGGCCAGCGGCTGGCCGTGGGCCGGCGACAGGATGTTGTTG
>CAVVTD010000019.1:0-94096 GCA_963751065.1 uncultured Actinomycetes bacterium | reverse complement strand
TACTCGCCCTCGCCGCGCAGGGGCGTGCGCTCGAGCGGCTCGTCGAGCAGCATCTCCTTCGTGAAGATCAGGTCGTTGCGGTTGTAGGCCGACATCTCGTAGTCGTGGCCCATCGTGATCGCGTCGAACGGGCACGCGACCTCGCAGTAGCCGCAGAAGATGCAGCGCGCGAGGTTGATCTCGTACACCGCCGCGTAGCGCTCCCCCGCCGACACGCGGTTCTCCGGCGTGTTCTCGGCGGCGACGACGCGGATGCAGTCCGCCGGGCAGGCCGCGGCGCACAGCGAGCAGCCGACGCACTTCTCCAGGCCCGTGTCCTCGAAGCGGTGCAGGCGATGGCGGCCGCGAAAGCGCGGGTAGACCGGCACCTTCTCCTCGGGATAGGAGATCGTCTGTGGCCCCTCGAACAGGCGCGCCATCGTCGTCTTCAGGCCGCGCAGCGTCTCGCCGAACGCGCGCGCAGTGCCGCCCGCGGCGCCCGGCTGTGGGGCGCGCTGCACGACGAGCATCTCGTCTCCGGGAGTCCAGGTCATGTGTGCATCACGAGACTGCCACCACCACGATTGCGGTCACCAGGGCATTCAAGGTAGCCAGCGGCAGCAACACCTTCCAGCCGAAGCTCATGAGCTGGTCGTAGCGCAGCCGCGGCAGCGTCGCGCGGATCCAGACGAACAGGAACACGAACAGGAAGATCTTGCCGAGCACGACGAACGGGTCGAAGAACCCGGGCGGGTTGATGAACGGCAGGTGCCACCCGCCGAGGAACATCGTCACCGCGATCCCCGAGACGACGAGGATGTTCACGTACTCGGCGAAGAAGTAGGACGCGAACTTCGAGCCGCCGTACTCGGTGTTGTAGCCCGCGACGAGCTCGGCATCGGCCTCGGGCAGGTCGAACGGCGCGCGGTTGGTCTCCGCGAAGGCCGAGACGAGGAAGATGAGGAAGCCGACGAACTGCGGCACGATGTACCAGACGTCGGTCTGCGCCTCGACGATCGCCGGCAGCGACAGCGTGCCGGCCATCATGAGCACGCCGACGAGCGACAGGCCCATCGCGACCTCGTAGGAGATGAGCTGCGCGGCGGCGCGCATGGCGCCCAGGAACGAATACTTCGAGCCGCTCGCCCAGCCGCCGAGCATGAGCCCGTAGAAGGCGATCGCGCCGAAGGCGAAGACGTAGAGCACGCCGATCCCGACGTCGAGGCCGTAGAGCCCGACCTCCTCGCCGAAGATCGTCGCGACGTCGCCGAAGGGCAGGATCGCGAACGCCGCCAGCGCGGTGAGCAGGGAGATGACCGGCGCCAGCGCATAGAGGAAGCCGATCGCGGTCGACGGCTGGAAGGGCTCCTTCGTCGCGAGCTTGATGATGTCCGCCAGCGGCTGGGCCATGCCGAACGGCCCGACGCGGTTGGGTCCGTAGCGGTGCTGGAAGCGCCCGAGCAGCTTGCGCTCGGCGAGCAGCACGATCGGCACGATCTGCACCGCGAGCGCGAAGAGGACGACCGACTTGAGGATCTGGATGTACCAGGGCTCGGTGTAGCCGACGAGCCCGATGACCGAGGCGCTCACTGCGGGGAGACCTCCACGAGGCCGCCGGCGTCAAGCTCGGAGGCCGAGCCCTCGGCGAGGCCTTCCTCGAGGAAGACCGAGCCCTCGGGGACGGCGCTGCGCAGCACCGCGGTCGCCTCGACGCTGCCGGCGCTCGTGCCGTTGACCGTGACCCGTCCGCCGTGGCGGATGCCCAGCCGCTCGGCGTCTCGTGGCGACAGCTCGGCGCGCTGGTCGTGGCGCAGGAAGCGCAGCGCGGGCGACAGCTCGACCTCGTGCGCCGCCCAGATCGAGCGGAAGGTGCCCAGGCGCAGGGCGCCGTTGGGGGTCGGCGCGTGCGGCGGGACCTCGAGTCCGAAGGGGCCGGTGTCGGCCGCCGGCCAGCCGGCTGCCGCCGGTCGCGCGGGCCAGCGCACGCCGCGCCCGCCGATCTCGTCGAGCGTCAGCCCGGCGTAGAACGGGACCGCCTCGAAGAGGCGCGCGGAGGCCATCGGTCCGCTGAGCACGGCGGCTGCATGACCGAGGCGAGCGCAGAGGTCGGAGATGACGTTCCACTCCGCGCGCACGGCGTCGGGCCGGGCGATCGCCGGGCGCAGGCGCTGCACGCGCCCGTCGACGTTCGTGATCGTGCCCTCCTTCTCGGCGTAGGACTCCGCCGGGAAGACGATCGTCGCAAACTCCCACAGGCCCTCGCTGAGGAAGTCGCTGTGCGCGATGACCGTCGGCGTCTGCTCGAGCGCCGCACGCCACGTGCGCCGGCCGGGCAGGTCGCGCAGCGGATCGACGTGCAGCAGGTACAGCGCGCCGAGATCGCCGGCGGCCCCGGTCGCGCCGATCGCCGCGCTGTCGAGGCCGACCGGGCTGACCGGCGCGAGCCCCGGGCCGGCGTTCGGCAGCACGCCGACCTCGCGCAGGCCGCGGCCGTTGGCCAGCGTGGGCAGCTCGATGAGGCCGGCGCCGTCGTGGTCGACGCCGATCGTGCGCCCGGCGACGTTGAGCAGCGCGCGGGCGGCGTGCTCGCCGCGCGGGCCGTGGGTCAGGCGCTCGCCGTAGACGACGACGATGTCCTCGCCGGCGGCGCCGAGCAGGTCGGCCAGGGCCTGCACCGACGCTGCGTCGGCCCCGGCGGCCTCGGCGAGCTCGGCCACCACGCCGTTGCCGCCCAGCGCGGCGTTCAGCGCGGCGCAGAACGCCTCGGCGCCGCCGGGCGCGAAGCGCGCCACGACGTCGGCGTTGGGATCCAGCGACGACGGCCGCGCGGTCGCCACCGCGAGCCTGACGTTGTTGCGCCGCACGCCCTTGCGGATGCGCAGGTCGAGCACCGGCGCGTCGTCGACCGGCTCGCAGTCGAGCACGAGCACGGCGTGGGCGAACTCGAGGTCGGGGATCGCCGCCTGCAGCGTGGGGCTGTGCAGCGCCGCGTGCAGCTCGCGCGGCAGCATGCCGCCGGTGCGCGAGTCGATGTTCGCCGAGCCCAGCGCGCCGCGGAAGAGCTCCTGCAGCAGCCAGCCCTCCTCGTTGGAGGTCTCGCCCCCGGCGATCGCGCCGCTCGCGGCGCCCGCCGCGTTGAGCATGGCCGCGGCCTCGTCGAGCGCGCGGTCCCAGGCGACCGGGACGAGCTCGCCGTCGATGCGCATGAGCGGGTGGGTGATGCGCTGGTCGACGTGGAAGGACTGGTAGCCGAAGCGCCCGCGGTCACACAGCCAGCCGTCGTCGACGCCGTCGTGCTGGCGCGACATGACGCGCAGGACGCGCTCGTCGCGGACGGTGTACTCGACGTTGCAGTGCACCGGGCAGCTCAGGCAGAGCGAGCCCGAGCCCTCGACGTCCCACGGGCGCGCGCGAAAGCGGTAGGGCTGGCTCGTCAGCGCGCCCACCGGGCACAGCTCGATGATGTTGCCGCTGAACGGCGCGACGTACGGGTGGCCGTCGAACGTCGAGACGTACGTGTCGGCGCTGCGCTCCTGCAGGACGAGCTGGTAGTCCTCGGCGATCTCCTGGCTGAAGCGCACGCAGCGGTAGCAGAGGATGCAGCGCTCGCGGTCGATCGCGATGAGCGGCGACAGCGCGAGCGGCTTGACGAAGTGGCGCTTGGGCTCGATGAAGCGCGAGCGGCCGGGCCCCCAGCCGTAGGTGATGTCCTGCAGCGGGCACTCGCCGCCCTTGTCGCAGACGGGGCAGTCGAGCGGATGGTTGATGAGCAGGAACTCGAGGATGGCCTCCTGGGCGACCTTCACGCGATCGGTCTGCGTGTTGACGACCATGCCGTCGCGCACCGGCGTCGAGCAGGCCGTCTGCAGCTTCGGGATGCCCTCGATCTCGACGAGGCACATGCGGCAGGCGCCGACCGGGGCGCCGAGCTTGGGCTCGTAGCAGAAGACCGGGATCTCGACGTCGCCGAGCTTCGCCGCGTCGGCGAGCATCATCCCCGCCGGCGCGTTGACCTCCAGCCCGTCGATCGTGAACGCGATCGTGTCGGGCGTCGGCCTAGGCATCGATGGCTCCCTGCACCAAGACGGGGTCCGGGTCCGGCGGCTCCTCGCCGGCCCACGGGTTGCGCGCCCGCGCGGCTTCGATGTGGGCCTCGAACTCGTCGCGGAACTTCGCGACCATCGAGCCGATCGGCATTGCCATCGCGTCGCCGAGCACGCACAGGCAGTTGCCGATGATCTGCTCCTGCACGGAGGCCATGATGTCGAGGTCCATCGGCGTGGCCAGCCCCTCGTCGATGCGCTCGAGCATCGAGACCGTCCAGCGCGTGCCCTCGCGGCACGGCGTGCACTTGCCGCAGGACTCGTGCTTGTAGAACTTCGCGAGCTTCAGCGCGACGTCGACGACCGGCACCGAGTCGTCGACCACGATGATCGCGCCCGAGCCGAGCATCGACTTCGCCTTGGCGAGGGAGTCGAAGTCGTAGGGGATGTCGAGGTCGTCGGCGGTCAGCACGGGCGCCGACGAGCCGCCGGGGAACCAGAACTTCACCTCGCGCCCGTCGGGCGGGCCGCCGGCCAGGTCGTAGATGATCTTGCGCGAGGACATGCCGAGCTCGACCTCGTAGTTGCCGGGCCTCTGGACGTTGCCCGACACGCTGACGAGCTTCGTCCCGGACGAGTTCTCGGCGCCGATCTTCGCGTACTCCGCGCCGCCCATCTGGATGATGTGCGGCATCGTCGCGAGCGTCTCGACGTTGTTGATGACCGTCGGCCCCTGGTAGAGGCCCTGGTTGGCGGGAAACGGCGGCTTCAGGCGCGGGTTGCCGCGCTTGCCCTCCAGCGAGTCCAGCAGCCCGGTCTCCTCGCCGCAGATGTAGGCGCCGGCGCCGCGGTGCAGGACGAGCGACAGGCCGAAGCCCGACCCGAGGATGTCCTCGCCGATGAAGCCGGCCGCCTCGGCCTCGAGGATTGCCGCGTCGATGATGTCGGCCTGCTCGACGTACTCGCCGCGGATGTAGATGAAGGACTTCGTCGCGCCCGCCGCGTAGGCCGCGATGACCATGCCCTCGATGAGCATGTGCGGGCTCTTCTGCATGAGCTCGCGGTCCTTGAACGTGCCCGGCTCGGACTCGTCGGCGTTGCAGACGAGGTACTTGTCGACCTCGATCTTCGGGATGAAGGAGATCTTCTTGCCGCTGGGGAAGCCGGCGCCGCCGCGGCCGCGCAGGCCGGAGGCCAACAGCTCGTCGGTGACCTCGGCGGGCGTCATCGAGGTGAGCACCTTGCGCATCGCCTCGTAGCCGCCGCGCTTGCGGTAGACGTCGATCTTGTTCAGGCCGGGCTCGTCGATCCCGGCGAAGAGGATGGTGGGGGAGCTCATGCGTCGTCCTCGTCCTCGGTCGCGGGTGGTCGTTCGATCGCCGCCGGCGGGCCGACCGGTCCGCCGCCCATCGGCGGTCCGGCGCTGCGCGTCGGCGAGACCGGGTCGGCGGCGCCGGCGATGGCGGCGCGGGCCGCGCCCGGGTCGGTGCTCTTGCGCAGGTGCAGCTGCTTGCCGGGCAGGGGCGGGGTGCCGTCGCGGATCTGCTCGACGAGCCGCGGCACCTCGTCGAGCTCGATCGGTCCCACGTAGATGCCGTCGACCGACGCCATCGGCGCGATGTCGCAGGCGCCGAGGCACTCGAAGTGGCGCACGTTGAACTCCGGGTCGTCGCCGACCTCGTCCTCGATCGCCGCCAGCAGCTCGTCGGCGCCGCACAGCGAGCACGAGATGTTCGTGCACACGTAGACGGAGTGGCGGCCGACCGGCCTGGTCTCGAGCATGTCGTAGAACGAGGCGACCGAGATGAGGTAGCCGGGTGTCAGGCGCATGACGCAGGCGGCCTGCCAGATCGCCTCCGGCGAGCACCAGCCGTGCACGCGCTGGGCGGCGGCGAGCGCGGGGATCGCGGCGCTGTGGAAGTCCGGGTACTTCGCCATGTGCGCCTCGATCTCGGCGCGCAGCGGCGCGGGGACGGGCGTCGTGGCCGGGTCGGGGACCTCGGCGGGGTTCTTCTCGAGGTCGACCGCGTCGTCCCAGCCGGGCACGCGCGAGCCGTGGCCGAAGCGCGCGACCTCGCGCAGCGGGGCGGACTGCTCGCGGCGCCCGCGCGTGTCGTAGTCGGTGCGCTCGACGGCGGGCGTCAGCACCGCCGGCTTCTTCTTCTTGCGGCCGATCACCGGTCGATCCCCCCGAGCACCGGATCGAGCATCGCCAGCGTGGCGATGAGGTCGGCGATGTAGGAGCCCTCGGTCATCGGGGCGGTCGCCTGCAGGTTGACGAACGAGGGGTCGCGCATGTGCACGCGCGCGGGCTTCGAGGAGCCGTCGGAGCGCACGAAGCAGGCGAGCTCGCCGCGCGGGGACTCGATCGGGAAGTACACCTCGCCCGGCGGGACGCGGAAGCCCTCCGTGACGAGCTTGAAGTGGTGGATCAGCGCCTCCATCGAGGTGGCCAGCTCGTGGCGCGGGGGCAGCGCGACCTTGCGGTCGTCGGTGATCCAGGGGCCCTCGGGCAGGCCGTCCATCGCCTGCTCGATGATCTTCACCGACTCGTAGATCTCCGCGACGCGGACGGCGAAGCGGTCCCAGTTGTCGCCCTCGGTGCCGACAGGGATCTTGAACTCGAAGTGATCGTAGGAGCTGTAGGGCGTCGCCTTGCGCAGGTCCCACGGGTTGCCGGCCGCGCGCAGCAGCGGGCCGGTGACGCCGAGCTTGAGCAGCTCCTCCTCGGCGAGCGGGCAGATCCCGCGCAGGCGCTGCAGGACGATCTCGTTGTTGGCGAGCAGGTCCTTGTACTGGTCCACGCGCGAGGGCATCTGGTCGGTGAACTGCTTGAGCTTCTCCGCCCAGCCGCGCGGGATGTCCTCCGCGACGCCGCCGACCTGGATGTAGCGCGTGTGCATGCGCTGGCCGGTGGACTGCTCGAAGAGATCGAGGATCAGCTCGCGGTCGCGGAAGCAGTACCAGAACATCGACATCGCGCCGAGGTCCAGCGCGCTCGTCCCGAGCCACACGAGGTGGCTCATGATCCGGTTGAGCTCCATGTGGATGACGCGCAGATACTGCGCGCGCGGGGGCACGTCGACCTCCAGCAGCGTCTCCGTCGCGCCGCAGAAGGCGTACGCGTTGAAGAAGTACGCGAGGTAGTCCATGCGCTCGACGACCGGGATCGCCTTCCAGTAGGACTTGTCCTCGGCGGTCTTCTCGATGCCGGTGTGGACGTAGCCGATGATCGGCTTCAGATCGCGCACGACCTCGCCCTCGAGCGTGACGAGCAGGCGCAGCACGCCGTGGGTCGCCGGATGGTGCGGACCCATGTTGAGCGTGAGCAGCTCGTGGTCGAGCTCGTTCGTGCCCAGGCGCTCCAGCGGCGCCATCGTGATCGACTCCTCCATCTGGCGGTACTCCGAAGGGGTGCGGGTGACGTCGGTGGAGCTCATTGCGTGTACGCCGTCCCTTCTGCCTCGTCGATCGTGAACAGCACCGGCTCGCCGCCGATCGGGAAGTCGCGGCGCTGCGGGTAGCCCTCGTAGTCCTCGGGCATAAGGATGCGCCGCATGTCCGGATGGCCGGAGAAGACGACGCCGAACATGTCGTAGACCTCGCGCTCCTGGTGGTTGGCGGTCGGCCAGGCCGGCGTCACCGACGGCACGACGGGGTCGGCGATCGGCACGCGCAGCTTCACCGTGAGGCGGTCGGTCGTCTCCATGTCGAGCAGCTCGTAGTGCACGCCGAGGCGCGGCTCCTCGGGGTAGTAGTCGACGCCGTGCACCGAGACGAGCATGCGAAAGCCCTTGTCGCGCAGCAGCTCGAGCGTCGCCCCGATCTTCGCCGGGTTGACGACGAGCTGCGCCTTGTCGCGGAAGTACACGGTGTCGAGCACCGAGTCGGCGTCGGCCTCGGTCAGCTCCTGGGCGAGGAGCTCCAGGCCGACGGAGTCAGGCACCGGCCGTGTTCCCCGGGCGAAAGACGTTGACCGCGGTCTCCTGGCCCTCGGCCGGGAGGATCTCCTCGGTGCCGTAGGCCTGATGGCCCGCGCGCCAGCCCATGTCGGGGTCCTCCTGGATCATCTTGCGCAGCTTGAGGATGCCGTGCATGAGCGCCTCCGGGCGCGGCGGGCAGCCGGGCACGTGGACGTCGACGGGCATGAACTTGTCGGCGGGCACGATCGCGTAGTTGTTGAAGACGCCCATCGAGGACGAGCAGGCGCCCATCGCGATCGCCCACTTGGGCTCGAGCATCTGGTCGTAGATGCGTCGCACGACCGGCGCCATCTTGATGCTGACCCGTCCGCTCAGGATGAGCAGGTCGGCCTGGCGCGGCGAGGCGCGGAACGCCTCGAAGCCGAAGCGTGCGATGTCCACGCGGGCGGCGACGATCGACATCATCTCGATCGCGCAGCAGGCGAGGCCGAACGTGGCGGGAAACAGGGCGTTGGAGCGCGCCCAGGCGACGGCCTTGTCGAGCGTCGTGGTGAGCACGCGCTCCTCGACGTACTTCTCGAGGTCCGCGTCGCCGAGGTCCCCGCGCAGCATGTCGCGTGCGCGCAGCTGGCGGATGCGGAAGTCCTCCTTGGACAGATCGGTGCCGGCCGGTGCGATGGCGAGCTTCTCGCGCTTTACCTCCATTCGAGCGCCCCCCTTCTCCAGACGTAGACGAAGGCGGCCATGAGCAGCGTGATGAAGACGGTGATCTCGATGAGCGCGAAGGTCCCGAACGCCTTGAGCTGGATCGCGACCGGATAGAGGAAGATGACCTCGATGTCGAACAGGATGAACAACATCGCGATGAGGTAGAAGCTGATCCCGAAGCGAAATCCCTGCTGGATCTCCGACGGCAGGCCGCACTCGTAGGGATCGCTCTTGTGCGGGACCGCGCGGCGCGGGCCGAACAGCGTGTTGAGCACGGCAAACGCGATGCCGATGGCGGTTCCAAGGCCGACGAAGACGATCGCCGGCAGATAGCTGTTCAGCACGGTTGTCTTTCTATCAGCTAATCAACGAGGCCTTCTGATACCCCATGGACGAGCGAACCCTCGCCGAGATCGCCGCATGGGCCGTGTTGGCGGCCAACGCGGTCGCCGGGGCCTTCGCCGGCTGGCGCTGGTGGCTCGTCTCGCCCTCGGATGCGGTGTGGCCGCTGCTGCGTGCCGCGCAGGCGGTGGCGGTGGGGCAGGCGCTCGTCGCTGGCGTGCTGTTCGTGCTCGGCTACGAGCCGCGCGACGGGCTGTATTGGCTCTACGCCCTGCTGCCCGTGGCGATCGGGCTCATCGCCGAGCAGCTGCGGATCGCCTCGGCCGAGCAGGTGCTCGAGAACCGCGACCTGCCCGACGCGCAGGCGGTGGGAGGGCTGCCCGAGACCGAGCAGCGCTCGGTGGTGCTGGCGATCGTACGGCGCGAGATGGGGGTGATGGCGCTGGCGGCTTTGGTGGTGGCGTTTTTGGCGTTGCGGGCGGCGTTGATCGCTTAGGTGCGTGCGCTCTCGCGTTACGTGGGTGCTGCGGCCGGCCCTGCATCAACTGCATCTTTGAGTGCGTCAGGGCGTGTGGGTGCCGGCGTTGCCGCCGGGGCCCACGCCGATCGAGGGGGTGTGGCGAATCGTGCACGCCTGCCGTGCACCATTCGCCACACCACCTCCCGATCAGCTATTGGCCCGGCCGCGGACGCCGAACCCGGACCGCCCGCCGGCGCTGCCGCAACTGACACTCTCTCAACGATGCAGTTCGCCGACGGCAACGCCGACGCGGCGCGTCAGCGCACGAACCCCCTATCCGAACCGGCGGAAGATCGTGAAGGAGTCCTTCCAGGCCGGCCGCGTCTTGGCCGAGAACCTCTTCGTCTGGTCGGTGTACGTCGTCCAGACGCCGTAGCGGGCCCTCGTCGGCAGGGCGCGCATCCGCCTGGAGGTGATCCCGCACGGGCCCTTGGCCACGCCGAGGTCGACCGTGCGCCGCGTCTTGCCGCCGAAGCGGAAGTGGATGTAGACGCGCTTGCCGGTCACGAAGCCGCGCGCCGTGTACTTCACCTTCGACGTCGGGCGCTTGGGCGAGGGGCTGGTCGTCGAGCCGAAGCGCACGACCTGAAACGGCGTCGTCGCCAGCAGCGGGGCGGCCGGGTTCGACGAGTCGGTGGCGACGAGCAGGAAGGACTCGAGGTTGCGCGTCGGTGAGCTGAACTGCGGCGGCGTCGTGGCCTTGAGGAAGGCGCCCGTCGGCAGGACGCCGGACGAGCTGAACACCGACGGCGTCGGCGCGGCCTTCGTGATCGTCGACAGCGAGACGAAGCCGTTGGGCGTGAAGCCGGCGCCGATGATCGTCATCGTCTCCTGGCCGGCCACGTAGCGCGCACACGGATCGGTCTGGATCGTGGCCGCTCCGGAGGGAGCCGCCGCCATCGCTGCGACCGCCGCGCTGACGGGAAGGACGGCGAGAGCACGGCGCAGAACGGTCATTGGACCTCCGATGGTGATGTCACGCGGCTTCCCCGGTGTACCGGGCGCATGCTAATGCGCTTTGACACAGCCAAGAACGCGTTCTCACCGGCTTCCCACTCTTGTCGTCGCACATGCGGGTGGCGCCCGCCCCGCGGACACCACCCGCTGTGTCGATCAGGCCGCCGGCGTCGTGCTGAACGTCATGCCGTAGCTCACCGAGACCTGCGTGGGAACGCGACACGTGCGGATCGCGCGGGTGCGCACGCGCTTGCGCTTGCCGGCGCTGTCGGTCCGGAAGATCGACCGGCGGACCGTGCCGCAGAACCTGCCGGGGCCGAACGTGCCGTCCTGGCCGCCGTAATACGGGCCGAAGAAGAACGGCGTCGGGCCGGTCGATCCCTCGGTGATCGCCAGCAGCGTCCCGAGCCGCAGCCCGTTGAGGGCCGCCACGTTGGTCGCGCGGGCGCGGCCGTCGGCGATCGCCAGCGGCGCCGCCGCCGCCTTGGCCGCGGCGACCGCCTTGGCGATCGACGCGTTGCTCTTGCGGTCCGCCGGGGTCGGCTTGACCGTGCCGGTGCCGGTCACGGTGACCGTGGTCGGCGGCAGCGGGGCCACCGGCGGCGATGTGGGCGCCTGCGCGGCGGCCGGGCTCGCGCATGCGAGCGAGGCGGCGGCGACGGCGAGAACGGTGCGGCGCCTGCTGGACTGAATCATGGCTCTCCCTGCGGTGGGGTGGACAGCTTTCGCGTGCCGTGCCGGGCTCAGATGCCTGAGCCCAGAGCGTCCCCGGACCGTGAGATCAGCCGTTCGCTGGCCTCCCACAGCCGCCGCTGGGCGGCCTGATCGTACGAGATGCGCGACGACCGGCGCGCCCGGTGGCCGTGGAAGTAGCGGCCGCTGGTTCCTTCGATTTCCGGTGCGCTGGCGAGCCATACCTGCGTGCGCGCGCCCCGCCGCGCCGACACGCCGAGCGGTGGCACCTGCGAGAGCGTCAGGAGCACGCGCATGACCAGGCCGCTGCCGTGGCCGAAGCCCGTGCGCACGAAGCCGGGGTGCAGCGTGTTCGCCGTCACGCCGGTGCCCTCGAGCCGGCGCGCGAGCTCGTAGGTGAACATCACGTTGGCGAGCTTGGAACGGCAGTAGGCGGCGAAGCCCTCGTAGAACCGCTCGCTCTGCAGGTCGCCGAAGTCGATCGCCGCGCCGCGGTGGCCGAAGGACGAGACGGTCACCACGCGCGCGGGCGCCGAGGCGACGAGCCGGTCGCGCAGCAGGTCGGTGAGCAGGAAGGCGCCGAGGTGGTTGACCTGGAAGGTCTCCTCGAGGCCGTCGACCGTGATCCGGCGCTGCATGAGCATGAGCCCGGCGTTGTTGACGAGCACGTGCAGCGCGTCGAAGCGCGCCAGCAGCTCGCCGGCGGCGGCGTGCACGGTGTCGAGGTTGGCCAGATCGCAGGGCACGACGTGCAGGTCCTCGTTGCCGGTCGCGGCGGCGATCCGCGCCCGCGCGGCGGCGGCGCGCTCGACGCTGCGACACAGCATCGCGACCGTCGCGCCCTGCCCGGCCAGCGCCAGCGCCGTCTCGTAGCCCAGGCCCGAGCTCGCGCCGGTGATGGCGCAGACGCGGCCGGCCATCTCGTCGCCGGCGCCCACGTCCGCTCGCTCAGTGCGCGATCGTCGTGTAGCGGCCGCGGTAGAAGACGAGCGGGTCGCCCTCCGCCTCGCCGACGCCCGTGCCCAGCACCTCGCCGATCCCGATCTCGTGGTCGCCGGCGGGGCGCAGCTCGCGCAGCTCGCAGGCGATCCAGGCGAGCGCCCGATCGAGCACCGGCACGCCGTGGCTCTCCGTGTGCGTCACGTCGGCGAACTTCTCCGCGCCGATCTGCTTGGAGGCGAACACCGCGGCGAGGTCCTCGTCGCCGGCGCGCAGGACGTTCACCGCGAAACGCCGCGAGCTGCGCACGACCGCGAGCGTACGCGAGCGCGCCTCGAAGCACACGAGCAACAGCAGCGGATCGAGCGAGACCGAGGTGATGGCGTTCGTCGTCATCCCGGCGGGGCCGTCCGGGCCGGTCGCGGTGACGACCGTGACGCCCGTGGGGAAATGCCCGATCGCGTCACGGAACGCCCGGGCATTCATGGCTCGACCTTCAGCGAGCCGTACTGGCCGAGGTCGTCGTGGTTGGCGATCGTGCAGACGAGGCGGTACTCGCCGCGCAGCAGCGTGACCTTGATCGGCGGTGCGGCCTCGCCCGGCTGCATCGTCTCGGTGCGCCCGCCCGGCAGGTCGACCGGCTTGCCGTCCGGGCCCTCCGGGATCTGCACGACGAGGTTGTGGGTCAGGCGCCCGGTGTTGCGCACGTCGAATTTCATGCGCCCCTGCTTGACGACGATGTTCTGCGGAACGATCCGGTACTCGTCCAGCGAGAGGCGCAGGATCGGCCGGTCGGTCTTGAACTCACCGTCGTCGCCGCAGGCGCTCAGCGCGAGGGCGAACGCGGCGAGCGCGGCGGTCGACAGGAGACGAAGCACGGGGGCATTGTTCCGTATGATCTGCGCCGCCCATGGCCCGCCGCCTCATAGTCGCCGCCTGCGTCACCGCCGCGGCGGCATTTGCCTCCGCCTGCGGGTCGTCGTCCATCAAGCTGGCCGAGGACGATCCGAACCACGAGGGCGCGCAGATCTTCGTCGATCGCTGCGGGGCTTGCCACACGCTCAGCGTCGCCGGCACGCAGGGCTCCTCGACGAAGGTCACCGACAAGGAGAACGTCGACGGTCCGAGCTTCGACGACCGCAAGGAGACCGCCGAGGACGTCGTCTACGCGATCCAGAACGGCGGCTTCTCCGGCGCGATCATGCCCGAGAACCTCGTCACGGGGCAGGAGGCGCGCAAGGTCGCCGAGTTCCTCGCGAAGTACGCCGGGCCCGGCGCGCCGAAGCCCCCGCAGTAGCCTCGGCCGCATGCTGGACCTCAGGCTCATCCGCCGCGATCCCGACGCGGTTCGCACAGCGCTGGCGCGGCGCGGACCGCACGCGGCCGAGCGGCTGGATCAGGTGCTCGCGCTCGACGCGCGCTGGCGCGAGGCGACGCAGGCCGCCGAGGCGCTGCGCGCCGAGCAGAAGGCCGCCTCCGAGGAGGTCGCCGCCGGCAAGCGCGAGGGCCGCGACGTGTCCGAGCAGCTCACGCGGCTGAAGACGCTGTCGAGCGAGGTCAAGACGCTCGGAGAGCAGGCGCGGACCGCCGAGGCCGAGCTGCAGGACGTCCTGCGCACGCTGCCCAACCTGCCCGATCCGACCGCGGCCGAGCCCTCCGACGAGGTCCTGCGCCACGTCGGCGCGGCCGACAAGCGAGGTCGCGACCACCTCGAGCTCGCGGGCGGGATGATCGACATGGAGCGCGGCGCGCGGCTGTCGGGCACGCGCTTTCCGATCCTGCGCGGCGATCTCGCGATGCTCGAGTTCTCGCTCGTGCAGTGGGTCATGACGAAGCTGCGCGGCAAGGGCTTCGAGCCCGTCATCCCGCCGGTGCTGGTGCGCGAGCAGGCGCTGTACGGGACCGGCATGCTGCCCGACACCGAGCAGCAGATCTACCACGTGGCCGAAGACGATCTGTATCTCGTCGGCACGAGCGAGGTCGCGCTGGCCTCGATGCACGCCGGCGAGATCCTCGACGCCGAGCAGCTGCCGATCCGCTACGCCGGCTTCTCGCCATGCTTCCGCCGCGAGGCGGGCGCCGGCGGCAAGGACACGCGCGGCATCTTCCGCGTGCACCAGTTCGACAAGGTCGAGATGTTCTCGTTCGTCGCGCCAGAGGCCAGCGCCGAGGAGCACGAGCGCCTGCTCGCCATCGAGGAGGAGATCTTCACCGACCTGGAGGTGCCCTACCGCGTCGTGAACATCGCGGTCGACGACCTCGGCGCCAGCGCGGCGAAGAAGTACGACATCGAGGCCTGGCTGCCCGGGCAGGGGCGCTACCGCGAGGTGACGTCGACGTCGAACACGACCGACTTCCAGGCCCGCCGGCTGGACATCCGGATGCGTCGCGAAGGCGGGAGGCCCGAGGTGCTCCACACGCTCAACGGCACCGCGATCGCCGTGAGCCGCACGCTCATCGCGCTGCTGGAGAACGGCCAGCGCGACGACGGCTCGATCGCGCTGCCCGCCGTGCTCGCGCCGTTCGGCGCGCCCGCCGAGCTGCCCGCCGCGAGCTAGTGCCGTGAGTCAGAAGTTCGCACGCATCTGAGGGCGCCGGAACGCGTCTGCCGGCACCCGATATCCACGGCCGTACCACCAGTACGACTGTGGATATCGGTCACCGGCAGACACGCCCCGGCATCCCTCAGCTACGCACGAACTTCCGACTCACGACACTAGCCCGGCTCGCCGGTGACGCCGGGCTGCGGCTCGGTGACGTGCGCGATGGCCTGCGGGCGGTCGTCGAAGATGTCGAACGTCCCGTCGAGCTTGGTGATCTGAAAGAGCCGCAGAACGGTCGGGTTCGCGCAGACGAGCGCGAGCCGGCCGCGCTTCTGGTTGACGAGCCGCAGCCCGTTGAGCAGCACGCTCAGGCCGGTGGAGTCGATGAACTCGACGCCCCTCATGTCGAGCACGATCGCGGTCTTGCCGCTCTCGATGGCCTCGGTCAGCCCGAGCGAGAACTCGGGCGCGGTCGAGACGTGGATCTCGCCGCTGACCCGGATGATGTGGGCACCGGCGTCGGAGCTCTCCTCGGAGAACTCGAAGTGGGGGACGACCGGAGACACGCCCGCCTATCACACCCTGCCCACGGCCGCCTGTCAACGGTCTATCGTTTCGTATGTGACATCGAACGATGACAACGAGCTGACGATCGACGAGCTCGGCCGCAAGATCGGCATGACCGTGCGCAACATCCGCGCGCACCAGTCACGCGGCCTGCTGCCCCCGCCGGCGCTGCGCGGTCGCACCGGCTACTACGGGCCCGATCACATCGCCCGCCTCGAGCTCATCCAGGAGCTGCAGTCGGAGGGCTTCAACCTCGATCTCATCAAGCGCCTGCTCGAGGGCGCGGGCGGCTCGAGCGGCGACGTGCTGCGCTTCCGCCACGCGCTGCAGAAGGGCTGGCAGGGCGAAGAGCCGGCGAACGTGGGCATCGCCGAGCTCATCGCCGAGTGGGGCACCGCCGATCCGACGCTGCTGTTCAAGGCGCTCGGCGCGGGCCTCGTGCGCCAGCTGCCCGACGGGCGCTTCGAGGTGCCCAGCCCGCGGCTGGCCAAGGCGGGGCGCGAGCTCATGGCGCTCGGCGTGCCGGTGGAGCGCTCGATCGACTTCACCGCCGACGTGCGCAAGCAGGCCGACCAGCTCGCGCAGACCTACGTCGACCTCTTCCTCGAGACTGTCTGGACGCCGTTTGAGTCGCTCGGCTCGCCGCCGGAGGGCTGGCCGGCCGTGCAGGAGGCGCTGGATCGCATGCTGCCGCTGGCCTCCGACTCGCTGCTGGCCATCTTCGGGATGGCGATGAAGGACGCCGTCGAGCGCGAGTCGGCGCGGGCGCTGCAGCGGATGGCCGATCGCGCCGAGGGCAAGGACGTCGCCGCCCACAGCGCCGCGCGCGGCGACAGCGCCGGCGAGTAGTGGACTGCGAGCTGCCGACGCTGCGCGGCGAGCGCGTCGTCCTGCGACCGCTCGAGGCCGGCGACGCCGACGTCCTGGCGGACGTCATCGTGCGGCCGGAGGTGGCGCGCTGGTGGGGCTCGCGGCCCGACGACCGCGAGCATCACCGCACTGGCCTGCTCGAGGACGTCGAGGGCAACGACGCGTTCGCGATCGAGGTCGACGGCGTGCTCGCGGGCTGGCTGGGCGTCAACGAGGAGAACGAGCCCGACTACCGCCACGCCGGCCTCGACATCTTCCTCGCGCCCGAGCGCCACGGCGCCGGGCTCGGGCCCGAGGCGCTGCGCCTCGCGGCGCGCTGGCTCATCGAGGCGCGCGGCCATCACCGCCTGACGATCGATCCCGCGGCCGCCAACGAGCGCGCGATCGGGGTCTACGCGAGCATCGGCTTCCGGCCGGTCGGCGTCCTGCGCGGCTACGAGCGCGGCGCCGACGGCGAATGGCACGACGGGCTGCTGATGGACATGCTGGCCCACGAGCTGCGGTGAGCGCGCCCGTCCTGAGCGCGCGCGAGCTCAACCGCGCGACGCTCGCCCGTCAGATGCTGCTCTCGCGGGAGCCCTGCTCGGTGCCCGCGGCCGTGGAGCGACTGGGCGGGATGCAGGCCCAGGAGCCCAAGCACCCCTTCATCGGGCTGTGGACGCGCGTGGAGGGGTTCTCGGCGCAGGCGCTGCTGGACGCGATCGCCGCGCGCGATGTCGTGCGCGCGACGCTCATGCGCTCGACGCTGCATCTGTTCAGCGCGCGCGACTACGCGGCGCTGCGGATGGCGCTGCAGCCGCCGGCGTCGGTGGCCCTGCGCGTGCTCGGCGCGCGCGCCGAGGGCCTGGACCCCGATGCCGTCGTGCCGGCCGCGCGCGAGCTGCTGGCCGGCCGCCCGCTGAGCTTCGACGCGATACGCGCCGGCCTGGTCGAGCGGTTTCCCGGTGTCAACGACCGCGCGCTCGGCTACGCGGCCCGGACGCTCGTGCCGCTCGTCATGGTCCCGGGCGAGGGACGCTGGGGCTATCCGCGCGTGGCCGAGTTCGGCCTGGCCGAGGAGCTGCTGAACACGCAGCTCGCGCCGGCCGCCGAAGCCCTCCCGGCCCTGGCCGAGCGGTATCTCGGCGCGTTCGGCCCGGCAAGCGCGGCGGACCTGCAGACCTGGTCGGGCGTCGCGGGGTTCAAGGCGGTGCTCGACGGCATGCGCGACCGCCTGGCGGTGTTCGCCGACGAGCGCGGCCGCGAGCTGTTCGACCTCCCGGACGCGCCGCGCCCGGGCGCGGACGCCGGCGCGCCGGTCCGCTTCCTGCCGGAGTTCGACAACCTCGTGCTCGCCTACGACGACCGGTCGCGGGTCATCGCCGACGCGCATCGGCCGCTCGTCACGACGAAGAACCTGCGCGTGAAGGCGACGTTCCTCGTCGACGGGGTCGTGGCGGGGATCTGGACGATCGCCGTCAAGCGGCGCGTGGCAACGGTCACGCTCGAGCCGTTTGGCGCGAAGCCGTCCAAGCGCGTGCTGCAGGAGCTGACGGCGGAGGGGCGGGCGCTGGCGCGCTTCGCCGAGCCCGAGGCGAAGGAGCACGCGGTGGCACTCGCCGGCCCCGGCTGAGGCTCGCGCTACGCCGCGCGGGTGCCGTGCTCGACGACCAGCCGGCGCAGGCGGTCCTCGTCGGGCACCGCCGGGCGCGTCGCCTCGACGAAATCGGTGATCGCTTCGACGAAGGCCGCCGGCTCGTCGTGGTGTGGGAAGTGGCCGGCGCCCGCGAACACCCGCAGCCGGCTGCCGGGCATCGCCTCGTGCGCGCGGATGCCGTGGCGGGCGGGGATGATCGAGTCGCGGTCGCCCCAGAGGATGAGCGTCGGGACCGCCTCGGCGAGGTAGAGCTTGTCGGTCGCGCTGACGCGCTGGCCGGAGATGTCGATGACCGAGCGCGCGGTGTGGACGAACGCGCGGCGCGCCTCGATGTCCTGCAGCGAGGCGAAGCCGGCCGCCATCGCGGCGATGTCCGAGCCGACGCCGAGGCCGATGCGCTTCGTCCAGCTGCCGAGCTTCGTGCCGGCGTCGACGAGCCACCCGGCGGTCAGCAGCGGCAGGACGTATTCCGCCGCGGGCAGCGCGACGGCGCGCAGGACGGGCGTGACCGCCCGGCCGAGGCCGCCGCTGGAGACGAGGATCAGCCGCTCGACGCGCTCGGGGAACTGGTAGGCCATCTGCATCGCGATGCCGCCGCCGAGCGAGTGGCCGGCGATCGTCGCGCGCTCGTGGCCGAGCGCGAGCATGAGGTCGCGCATGAGCGAGGCGCCGGCTCCGAGCGAGTAGTCGCCGCGCGGCTTGGCGGAGTCGCCGTGGCCGAGCAGGTCGGGCGCGATGACCGTGAAGTCGCGGGCGAGCAGCGTGAGGACGGGCTCCCAGCTCTCCGACGAGTTCGTGATCCCGTGGATGAGCAGCAGGACGGGGCCGCTGCCGGCGGTCCGGTAGGAGACCTGGTGGCCGTGCAGGCGAACGCGCTTGTACTCGACGACCGGCGTGGCGGGCATCACGCGATCTGCACTCCCGAGATCGCGCGCGCGATGACGAGCCGCTGGATCTCCGAGGTGCCCTCGAAGATCGTGTAGATCTTCGCGTCGCGGTGCCAGCGCTCGACGGGGAACTCGCGCGTGTAGCCGTTGCCGCCGAGGATCTGGATCGCCTTCTCGGTGACCGCGACCGCGACCTCGCCGGCCTTGAGCTTGCTCATCGAGCCCTCCGCGGCGGTGAAGCGCTGGCCGGTGCGGCCCATCCACGAAGCGCGCCAGACGAGCAGGCGGGCGGCGTCGATCTCGAGCTTCATGTCGGCCAGCGCGAAGGCGATCGACTGGTTCTCGATGATCGCGCGGCCGAACTGCCTGCGCTCCTTGGCGTAGTCCAGCGCGTACTCGTAGGCGGCGCGGGCGATGCCGACCGCCTGCGCGCCGACGATCGGCCGGGTCGCCTCGAAGGTCTGCATCGCGGCCTGCGACTTCGAGCGCGTGCCTTCGCGGGCCCGGGCGAGCTTGGCGTCGAGCTTCTCCTTGCCGCCGAGCAGGCAGCTGCCGGGGACGCGGACGTCGTCGAGGAAGACGTCGGCGGTGTGCGAGGCGCGCAGGCCGTGCTTCTTGACCTTCGTGCCCTGGGTCAGGCCTTTCGTGTCGGGTGGGATGACGAAGGCGGCCTGGCCGCGCGAGCCGAGCGTGCGGTCGACGGTCGCGACGATGACGTGGATCTTCGCGATGCCGCCGTTCGTCGCCCACGCCTTCTGGCCGTTGAGCACCCACTCGTCCTTGGCCTCGTCGTACTTCGCGGTCGTCCTGAGGGCGGAGACGTCGGAGCCCGCGTCGGGCTCGGACACGCAGAACGAGGCGACCTGTGGTTCGTCCACGGTGCCGTAGCACTGGGGGATGAACTCGCCCATCTGCTCGGGCGTGCCGCCCCCGAAGATCGCGGCGACGGCGAGGTTCGTGCCCATGAGCGCCATCCCGATGCCGGCGTCGCCCCAGAAGAGCTCCTCGTTGGCGACCGGCATGAGCAGGCCGGTCGCGTCGGCGTGAAACTGGCCCATCGCCTCGAAGCCGTAGAGGCCGATCTTCGCGGCCTCCTGGATGATCGGCCAGGGCGTCTCCTCGCGCTCGTCCCACTCGTGTCCGGCGGGGCGCAGGACGCCGGCGGCGAAGCCGTGGACCCAGTCGCGGATGTCCTTCTGGTCCTGGGAGAGCTCGAGCGAGAACGCGGGGGCCTCGACTTCGGTGGTTGACATGGTGTCAGGCTACTTGCGTCGCCTGAGCTGCGACATGAGGAAGGCGCGCACGCTCGGGACCTCCGGGCGGGCTTTGTCGAGCATCGTGAGGCATTCGGCGCACAGGCAGCCGTCGTAGAACGACGCGAACGCCTTGCGCGTCTTGTCGGTGAGGTCGACGTCCTTGCACCAGCAGGCGCCGGTCTGCACGCCGCATTCGAAGGGCTCAGAGCAACGCGGGCAGACGGCCGGGGACATGGAGGACATGTCCGTATGTTGACGGGCGGTCGAAGCGGGCTTGGATCGGCGTCAGCCGAGCAGCTTGCCGGGGTTCATCACGCCGGCGGGATCGACGCGCTCCTTCACGGCCCTCAACGCGGCGACGCCGAGCTCGCCGATCTCGTGTTCGAGCCAGGGCGCATGGTCGAGGCCGACGGCATGGTGATGGGTGATCGTCGCGCCGGCGGCGCTGATCGCGTCGCTCGCGGCCTGCTTGGCTGCCTGCCACTGCTCGAGCTCCTCGCCGGGCTGCTGGCGCGCGAGGAACGTGAAGTACAACGACGCGCCGGTGGGATACACGTGCGAGACGTGGCACATGACGACGGCCGGCGTGCCGCGCTGCGCGAGCGCGGTGCGCAGGGCGGTGGCGACGGCGTCGTGCAGGGCGGTGAGCTGCGTCCACGTCGTGGCGGTCTCGAGCGTCTCGACGAACACGCCGCGGCTCATCAGCTCGTCTCTGACGTAGGCGCCGTGGAAGCGGCCCTTGGCCCAGGCGGCGCCGGGGGCGGGGCCGAGCGCGATCGCCCCGTGGCGGCGCAGGATCGCGCGGGCGCGGCGGCGGCGACGGGCGATGTCGGCGCCGTCGCCGTCGAAGCCGAGGATCGCCATGCAGGGCCGGCGGCGCGCGGTCATGTACGCGCGTAGGGCGCGGGCGGCGGCCGGGCTGCCGGAGAGCGCGAGCGAGATGCGCGTCTCCTCCTCGTCGGAGAGGCGGGCGACGTCGGGCGCGGCACCGGCCTGCTCGAGCGCGCGCATGGCGTCGGTGGCGGCGGCGAAGCCGGGCAGCGCGAAGGCGTCGAAGCGCTGGTGGGCCGCGCGGGGCCGGACGCGCAGCGTGACCTCGGTGATGACGCCGAGCACGCCCTCGGAGCCGAGCAGCAGCTCGCGCAGGTCGGGGCCGGCGGCGCTGGCGGGGACGGGGAGGGTACGCAGCTCGCCCGCCGGGGTGGCGGCGCGCAGGGCGACGACGAGCTCGTCGATGCGTCCGTAGCCGGTCGAGGCCTGGCCGGCGGAGCGGGTCGCCGCCCAGCCGCCGACGGTGGAGAACTCGAAGCTCTGGGGGAAGTGCCCGAGCGTCAGGCCGCGCGCGTTGAGGATGCGCTCGAGCTCGGGCCCGGTCGTGCCGGCGCCGAACGTCGCGAGCTGGGAGCGCGCGTCGAGCTCGTGCAGCCCGGCGGCGCGGGCGAGGTCGAGGCTGATCGCGGCCGCGCAGTGCCCGCGCAGGGCTTCCACCCCGCCGACGACGCTCGTGCCGCCGCCGAACGGGATCACCGCGATCTGGTTCTCGGCGCACAGCGCGAGCACGGCGGCGATCTCGTCGTGGTCCTTCGGATAGACGACCGCGTCGGGCGCGGCGAGGCCGCGGCCGCCGCGCAGCCGGATGAGGTCGGGGTAGGAGCGCCCGGCCGCGTGCGTGACGCGCGTGAGCTGGTCGTCGCGGACGTGGCCGGCGCCTCCGACCGCGGCGGCGAGGCGGGCGCGCAGCGCTTCGTCGAGCTGCGGCTCGGGCAGCTCGATGCTCGCGAGCGCGACCGGCGCGGCGCGCGCCCCGCCCACGCCGAGCTCCTCGCGCAGCAGGGCGGTGGCGGCGCGGGGCAGCGGGGCGTCATGGCCCTCGGCGCCCCAGCCCCACCAGCGCATCCGCGGTATGAGCGGGTCGGTCATGGCGGGAGCACAGCACGGATCGCGCTCGCGCGCGCCGTGCCGTGGCTCCCGCCCTGCCGATGAGGGCTACTTGGCGCGCCGCTTGCGGGCGGCCTTCTTCTTCGTCGCCTCGTCCTGCAGGCGCTGCGCCTCGGCCTTGGCGGCGAGCGCCGCCTCGCGCTCCTCGAGCGCCTTGGCCTCCGCCTTGAGCTGCTCGAGGCGCACCTCCTCGGCCGCCGCGTCGATCACCTCGGCGGTCTTCGCGCGCGCCTTGCGGTTGGCCGCCTTGCGGGTCTGCTCGGCGCGTGCCGCCGCGGCCTTGCGCTGCTGCTTGCGCCGTTCGGCCTGTGAGCGCTCCTCGTCGGCGCGCTGCTCGGCCGCGCTGCGGCGGTCCTCGGCGTCCTCGACGCGCGCGCTGAAGCGCTCGTCGGCCTGGGCGCTGCGCTGCTCGGCCTCCATCCGCAGGCGCAGCTCGCGGGCGCGCTCGTCGGCGGCGATGCGCCGGCGGGCGGCGTCGTCGCGCAGCTCGGTGTCGAACAGCGCCATGCCGGCGGCGTCGCGCAGCGCGGCGTCGAGGCGGTCGACCGCGATCGACGCGGCCGGCCGGGTCCCCGTGCCGTTGCCCGGCAGCAGCGAGATGGCGATGTCGAGCGGCAGGCGGGTCAGCTGGACGGCGGCGTCAACCGCGCCTCTGGGGATGGCTCGCAGGCTCATCTATCGCTCCTCGGGGTCGATGGCGTCGGCGGTGGCCCTGGCGTCGTCGGCCTGCTTCTCGAGGCGGGTGGCCTGCTGGGCCGCCGCGATGCGCTCGGCCTCCGCGGCGCGCTCGGCGAGGTCGGCGCCGCGCTCCTGCAGGCGCTCCTTGGCGCTCGTCTGCGCCTTCTCGCGGCCGGCCTCCTGCTGAGCGGCCTGCTCGGCGGCCACGCGATCGCGCTCGATTGCCGCTTCGCGCTCGCGGGCGGCGATCTCGTTGCGCACGCGCTCGCGCTCGAGCTCGTTCTCCTGGCGCTCGGCCTCGAGCTCGGCCTGCGCCTCGACCTGCTCGGCGCGCTCGGCGGCGACCTGCGCGTCGGCCTCGGCCTCGACCTGGGCCTGCTGGAGGCGGCCCTCGCGGGCGAGGTCCTGGTGGCCGATCACGGAGCCCGCCATCTCCTTGGCGCGCCCCGCGAGCTTGCCGGCCAGGCCGCCGCGGGTGGGTTGGGGGGTTTCGGGGTTCGTCACGTCATGGCTCCTGTCTGAGATTCGAAGGGCCGTTCTGCGCGGCCCGACAGGCGGTCTACCCGGGATCGGCGCTCCGGCACTGGCGTGCACGTAACGCCTGGAGTCGGCTGGGGACCTTCCCGCGTGCCGGTGTCGCCGCTGATCGCCGAGGGTCGCCGGGCCCTGCGGTCGGGCGATGCCGCGAGCGCCCGGGCGATCTTCGAGGGCGCGGGCGCCGAGTCCGCCCGCGGCGACGTGCTCGAAGGGCTGGCGCGGGCGGCCTACCTGGAGCTCGACTACGCCGAGGCTGTCGAGCAGTGGGAGCAGGCCTACACGGCCCATCGCGCTGCGGATGACCTCATGGGCGCAGTCCGGGTGGCGCGCATGCTCGCGTACATGCATGGCACGGTCGTCGGCGATCGCGCTGTGATGAGCGGCTGGCTGGCGCGCGCGCAGACGCTGCTCGGGGATGCGGCCGGTTCCCTCGAAGGCGGCTGGCTGTCGCTCGACGGGGCGCGCTTCGAGTCGGATCTCGTCGCGCAGGAGCGGCGCTTTCGTGAGACGCTCGCGGTGGCACGGCGCTTCGCGGACACCGATCTGGAGTGCGTGACGATGAGCTACCTCGGCGCGACGCTCGTGCGTGCCGACCGCACGCAGGAGGGCATGGCGCTGCTCGACGAGGCGCTCGCGGCCGTGACCGGTGGCGAGGTCGATGACTTCATCACCGCGCAGGAGGTGTTCTGTCAGCTCTTCGGAGCCTGCGAGCACGCGCGCGACATCGGGCGCGCCGGAGAGTGGATCCGGATCGGCGAGGCGATCGCAGAACGCCGGAGGCTGCCGGCGGTGGCCGCGTTCTGCCGCACGCACTACGGGGCGATCCTGACCGCGGCCGGACGCTGGCCGGAGGCGGATACCGCGCTCACCGACGCCATTCGCCTGTGGGGTCTCGGACACCGCTCGTTGCGCGGCGGGGCGCTCGTGCGTCTCGCGGACCTGCGCGTGAACCAGGGGCGTCTCGAGGAGGCGGAGCAGCTGCTTGCCGGGTTGGAGACGTCGATCGCCGCCGCCCGGCCGCTGGCGGCGCTGCACCTCGCCCGCGGGCAGCCCGTTCTCGCGCGTGACACGCTCGAGCGAGCGCTGGCGCAGATCGATCCGCTGAACACGGCGGCCGCCCCGCTGCTCGGGCTGCTCGTGGAAGCGCACATCGCCGCCGGCCTGCCGTCCGAGGCGATGGACGCCGCCCAGGTGCTCGTCAACTGCGCGGCCGCCCATCCGAGCGATTACCTGACGGCGGCTGCGGCGCTGGCGCGGGGCAGGTCGGTCTCGCCGCCGGCGCCGGCGAGTCCAGCGCATGCCTGCGCGAGGCGGTCGCCGGTTTCGCGCGCGCGCAGATGCCGATGGAGCTCGCACGGGCCCGGCTCGCGCTCGCCAACGCGCTCGTCACCGAACGCCCCGAGATCGCGGTCCAGGAAGCCCGCGCCGCGCTCGATGCCTTCGAGCTGCTGCAGGCGGCCCGTCATGCCGACGAAGCCGCCGGCCTGCTGCGCTCGCTCGGCGTCCGCGTCGGATCGGCGCTGCGCGCCGGTGACGGACGGCTCACGAAGCGCGAGGCCGAGGTGCTCGAGTTGCTCGGGCTCGGGCTCAGCAATCCCGAGATCGCGGATCGGCTGTACATCAGCCGCAAGACCGCCGAGCATCACGTCAGCAACATCCTCGCCAAGCTCGATCTGCGCAGCCGAGCCGAGGCCGCGGTCTTCGCGGTCCGTTCCGAGCCAGGCGAGAAATAGGGGACCTCCCCGATGCGGTGCCGGTGATCCGCTGCCAGCGTGGGCGCACAGTTCACCAGGAGAGGAACCCCATGGCCAAGCCCTACGACGCGATCGTCATCGGAGCGCGGTGCGCCGGAGCACCCACCGCAATGCTGCTCGCCCGCAAGGGGTATCGGGTTCTGCTGCTCGATCGCGCCTCGTTTCCGAGCGACACGCTGTCGACGCACGTGATCCACGCCCCGGGCCTCGCCGCCCTGCGGCGCTGGGGGCTGCTCGAGGCGGTCGCGGCGACGGGCTGCCCGCCGATCGAGTCCTACTCGTTCGACTTCGGCCCGATCACGATCGCGGGGACGCCGCGGTCGCACGAAGGGATCTCGGCGGCGCTCGCGCCACGGCGCACCGTGCTCGACAAGATCCTCATCGATGCCGCCGGACGCGCCGGAGCGGAGGTGCGGGAGCGCTTCGCGGTCGACGAGCTCGTCGTCGAGGACGGGACGGTCGTCGGCATCCGCGGCCGTGGCGCGGATGGGAGGTCCGTCGTCGAGCGCGCCCGGGTCGTGATCGGCGCGGACGGGCGCAGCTCGCGCGTTGCCAAGGCCGTCGGAGCGGGCGAGTACCACGAGAAGCCGAGGCTGCAGTGGAGCTACTACACGTACTGGAGCGGCCTGCCGGTGGACGGTTTCGAGATCTTCGTCCGTCCCGATCGGGGCTGGGCCGCGGCCCCGACGAACGACGGCCTGACGATGCTCGTGGTCGGGTGGCCGTTCGCCGAGGCGCAGGCGTACAAGACCGACATCGAGGCCAACTACCTCAAGACGCTGGAGCTCGCGCCCGAGTTCGCCGAGCGCGTCCGCGCCGCGACACGGGTGGAGCGCTTCGGGGGCGGCGCCGTGCGCAACTTCTTCCGTACGCCGTTCGGTCCCGGCTGGGCGCTCGTGGGCGACGCCGGCTACAACAAGGACCCGATCACGGCGCAGGGGATCGGCGATGCGTTCCGCGACGCCGAGCTGTGCTCCGCGGCGCTGGACGAGGCGTTCACGGGCGTCAGCGACTACGACGACGCGATGGGCGCCTACCAGCGCGCGCGCGACGGCCGTTCCTTGCCGATCTACGAGTTCACGACGCAGCTGGCGACGATGGAGGCCCCTCCTCCGGAGATGCAGCAGCTCCTGGGCGCCGTCCACGGCAATCAGGAGGCGATGGACGCGTTCGTCAGCGTCACCGCCGGGACGGTCTCGCCCGTGGAGTTCTTCGATCCCGAGTACATCGGCGGGCTCATGGCCGGGGCCGGCGCCGCGATAGGCGCCTCGGCGGACGGCCGTTGGCCGTAGATTGCGGCTCGTGTCCGGCATCCGGCCCTGTCGCGACGAGGAGCGCGGCGCCCTGCTGGCGATCGTCAACGCCGCCGCGGAGGCCTACCGCGGCGTGATCCCGGCGGACCGCTGGCATGAGCCCTACATGTCGCGCGAGGAGCTCGATGCGGAGATCGCGGCCGGCGTCGTCTTCTCGGGGTACGAGGTCGAGTGGTGAGCTGGTGGGCGTGATGGGCGTGCAGCCGGTGCGCGACGTCGACCTCATCCGCCACGCCTACGTCGCGCCCGGCGCAGCAGGGCCGGGGGATCGGCGGCGCGCTGCTCGCACATCTGCTGGGGGAGAGCACGCGGCGGACGCTCGTCGGCACGTGGGCCGCGGCCTAGTGGGCGGTCCGGTTCTACGAGCGCCACGGTTTCGAGGCGGTGGGCGCCGAGCGCACGGCCGAGTTGCTCAAGACCTATTGGACGATCCCCGAGCGCCAGATCGAGACGTCGGTCGTGCTCGAGTGGGCGCCGCCCGCGATCTCGGGCAGCGATGGTCCTGCGCTGCGTGAATCAGTCCCGGTCGATGCGGATGCTGACGAAGCCCAGCACTGACGCGAGCGTGTCGTAGTGCGCATCGAGATGGAGGACACCGAAGCCACGCTCGGCCGCAGCCGCCGCGATCAGATAGTCCGCAGCGGGAAGTCGTCGGCTGCCGCGTAGCTCTCGCGCGGCGCCCAGCGCCGCGGCACACACCGACGTGGTCACCGGGGCCTGCGGAAGCGCCGCGAGGGCGCGATCCAGCGCCGCGAATCCCTCCTCGTCGCGCGCGCTGGCCAATATCTCCAGTGCGGCAACCGGGCAGACGGCCACGAGCCCGGCTGACAGCGTCGCCTTCCAGCGCCCGATGACACCGGGGTCTCGTTGGCGAACCCACGCTGACGTGTCGACGACGAGCGGGACTCCCGGGCCGAACGGGGTCACGTCAGGCGTTCGTCACGACGTGCGGCGATCTCGCCGGCAGCAGCGAGATCGTAGTCCCGCTTGCCGTCGGCGATCTCGAGCAAGATCGTCAGCGCCTCGCCGGCCCGAGCGCGCTCGACCTCAACGGCTTGTGCACCGCGCAACGCGAGGTCGCGTACAAGCCTCGAGCGGCTCGCAGGGGCCGGATCGATCCGCGACATCGCAGACGCCAACTCGTCGTCGACCGTAACTTGGATGCGGGAGCCTGAGGTGGCCATCGGATTTGAGCGTACCACCAAGGTGGTACACCCAGCTCGGGATCGAGGTTCGCGCAGACCGCGTCAACGGAGGGGGCGGGATTCGAACCCGCGGTCCGCTCTCACGGACTCTGGTTTTCAAGACCAGCGCATTCAACCGCTCTGCCACCCCTCCAGAGGACAGACCGTAGCGCCCGGATCGCCCGATCACCGGGGCTGCACGGCAATCCGCCCGCATACTCGGCAGGCGCCCTTTAGACTGCTTGGCCGGAAGCCAATCCGTCCCGCCAGGAGAGGTGGCCGAGTGGCTGAAGGCACTCGCCTGCTAAGCGAGTATGGGGATTAAACTCCATCGCGGGTTCGAATCCCGCCCTCTCCGCTACATTGCACGACCCCCAAGCGCCCGTAGCTCAGCTGGATAGAGCGTCGGTCTACGGAACCGAAGGTCAGAGGTTCGAATCCTCTCGGGCGCGCTTGAAAGCCCCGCAAATGCGGGGCTTTTGCGTTTCTGGGGTCGGGTCCGTTTCGGCGAATATGTCCCGAATATGTCCCGAGATCCGCGTAGGATTGCTGCGGGGCATGCCCGCTGTCTCAGCCGCCGTCCGGCCACGTCTTTCGCCTCGACCGAGTCGCGTGGACCCGTCTGGTACGCGAAGTACCGCCTGCCGGACGGCCGCCAGGTGCAGCGCAAGATCGGCCCGGCCTGGACCGAGCGCGGGCGGCCGCCGGCGGGCTATGTGACGAAGCGGCTCGCGGAGGCATGGCTGCGCGACGTGCTCGACCAGGCCCGCCGCGGGATCGCTGCCGGGCATGGTGCGCACGGGCGCGACGTTCGCCGACGCGGCCGCCGAGTTCCTGCGCTACGCCGGCCGACGAGCGCGACTGCAAGCCGTCGACGCTGCGCGATTACCGCTCGATCGTCGAGGCGCACCTCGTGCCGCGCTTCGGCGAGCGAGCGCATCGAGGACATCACGCCGCAGATGATCGAGGAGTGGCGAACCTCGTTCGGCCCGCGCCTCGCGGCGCGCACGAAGAACAAGTGGCTCGTCGTCCTGCACGGCGTGTTCCGGCGCGCGCAGACGGTCTGGGAACTGCCGGTGAACCCGGTCGCCGGGATCGAGAAGCACCGCCAGCGCTCCAGCGGGGACATCGACGTCTTCTCGCCTGAGGAGGTCCTCGCGCTTGTGCGTGCGGCCGGCGACGCGCAGGACGCCGCGATCTACCTCACCGCGGCGTTCACCGGGCTGCGTCGCGGCGAGCTGCTCGCGCTGCGCTGGCGCGACGTGGACTTCGCCGGCCAGGCGATCACGCGTGCGCGCGAGCTTCGCCGGCGGGCAGGTCACGTCGCCGAAGTCCGGCAAAGTGCGCTCGGTGCCGATGGCACCTGACGTCGCGACGCGCCCTGGCCGCGCCTCGGGCAGCGCGAGCGCTGGACCGGCGACGACGACCTCGTGTTCGTCGGCGACCCTCGGCAGCCATGTCGACGGGTCGGCGCTGCGGCGGCGCTATATGGACGCGCTGCGCCGCGCCGGCCTGCGGCCGCTGCGCTTCCACGACCTGCGCCACACGTTCGGGACGCGGATGATCGCCAAGGCCGACATCCGCCGCGTGCAGGAATGGATGGGCCACGCCGACGTGCAGACGACGATGAAGTACCTGCACTACGCGCCGCGCGACGACGACGCCGCGCTCGTCGCCGAGGTCTTCCGAACGCAGCCGCTGAGCGAGAGCTTGGACGAGGCTGCGGCGTCGGGTGGTGGGTGATTCTCGGTGATTACGGCCTCACCAAAGGCCTCAGCGAACACCTCATCCCAGGTGCCGGGCCGGCCCCGGGATTCTGCCTGCAAATCCGCGCTTTTGTTCCCGGCGCCCTGCTTGACCACCCGCCCCCCACGTTGTTCGGCGGTTCGGGTGGTCAAGCAGTTCTTGGGAACAGTCGGCTACCAGCAGGCAGAACCCGGGGCCGACCAGAAGTGGCTGCTCTGTGGGGGGCTGAGTCGAGCAGAGGATGAGTTGGAGAATCATCGAGAACCACGGATCGAGTGCCGGTTTCAAGGCACATCGACGACCGAAATGGCTGTTAGCTTCACGGCGGTTGACCTAGCACGCGACTTGGCGATGACGACGGGCAAGTGGCCGTCCTCGCAGGAGGCGAGGAGATGACGTTCACCGCTGTGCGGCCTGGCCCGCGCTCCATGCAGGCGCTGAGCTGGCTCGGGCGGGTGGGCGCGACGCCGGCGGAGCCGTTCGAGCTCGTGCTCGGCGTCAGCGAGCGCGTTGCCTATGACCACGTCCGCCGCCTGGAGGCGGCCGGTCTCGTCAAGCGCGTCCCGATGCGACGCGGCCAGGGATCGCTGATCGTGCTGACCCGCGCCGGGGCGCTCGAGGCCGGATATCCCGTGTCGCGAGCCCCGCGGTCGATCACGCCGACAACATGGGCGCACACGAGCGCGTGCGCGTGGGTCAGCGCGTGGCTGGAGGTTCGCGGGCGCGCGTGGTGGAGCGAGCGAGAGATTGCCGAGGACGACTTCTGGCGCTTTCCGGTCCGCTACCAAGACCGTCGCGGGACCGCACGCGTGACTCATCGCCCGGACCTCGCCGCGCAGACCGGTAGCGGTTCGGTTGCGATCGAGGTCGAACTGCAGCGCAAGAACCAAGCGCGCCTGTACGGGATCCTCTCCATGTACACCGACATGACCGACGGCGACGAGGCGCCGCTCGCGGGCGTCATCTACGTCACCGGCAACGCCGACGTCGACAACATCGTTCGACGCACTGCGAGCCGCGCATGGCTCACGCCGCCAGCGCTGTCGTTCCGAACGCTCGATCTGGTCATCGCTCAGACGCGCGAGGCGCGCCTGCCGGTAAGCCAGCTCGTATGAGCTTTCGCGGGTGCGGCCCGCGACCCCGCAGCCACACCCCGCCGCCTCTCGACCGCCTCAACGCTCGGCGTTCGGTCGTAGCGCGGCGTGCTACCGTGCACTACATGAGCCATCCCGTAAGCCTTCGCCTCCCGGCGAGCACCGTCGAGCGCCTCGGCGGTCAGGCCGCCCGCGTGCAGCTGGCGCCGAGAACGCTCGCGCAGCGCTATGTCGAGGAAGGGCTGCGCATGGATGAGCATCCACTCGTGCGGTTCGTCGACGGTCCCGCGGGACGTCGAGCGCGCCTCGTCGGTACGGGCAGCGATGTCTGGGAGGTGATCGCCACGGTCAAAGACAACGACGGCGACATCGCCGAAACCGCCGATCACCTCCGCCTCCCGCTCGGGCTCGTCCAGGCCGCCGTCGCGTACTACGGCGCATTCGTCGACGAGATCGACGACTGGATCAACCGCAACGAGGACCAGGCCACGCACGCTCACAACGCGTGGCTGGCTGGCCAAGCCGCGCTGCGGCGTTGAAGCTCCTCCTCGACGAGATGCTCTCGGTGGTCATCGCCGAACAGCTACGCGCCCGCGGCCACGACGTCGAAGCGATCAACCGGAACCCACAGCGCGAGGGGCTCTCAGACCGAGACGTGCTCGATGTCGCGCGCGCAGAGCACCGCGCCGTCGTCACGAACAACCTCGTCGACTTCCGCGTGCTTCACCACGAAGCGATCACCCCCGGCGGCCCAGGCCACTACGGCATGGTCTTCATGGCCGGCAACTACCGAAGGACCAAGGCCGACATTGGACGCATCGTCACGGCACTCGAGGCGAAACTCGAGCAGTACCCCGGCGACAGCGATCTCGTCAACGGCGAGACCTGGCTGTAACGCGCCCTGACCCGCCCGAGCCCCCGGGTCTCTCTCGGGCTCGCGTTCGGGACAATTCTTGAACCGATAAATCCGGCTTCGGAAAGCCATCGGCTCGATAACCGCTCGCCTCCACTCTGCTCCGAGACCTAATCGGTCGTGTCGAACATCCTCGCCACGACCCGATTCAGGATGACAGTGAGGCGATTATCAGAGGTGCACTCACCTCCGACTTGACCGTGACCCTGGCACGGACGTCGTCGCATGAGAACGGCGCGCTCGAGTACGAGCCGCGAACTCGGGGTTGGGAATGCACGAGCAGGCGATTCCAGCAGCCAGGCTTGCCGGCTCTCACCACGCTGGCATCTTGAAGAGTCGCCCGGGCTCTCCCTCGTCGTGCAGTGTGAGGACAATGTCTTCAGGCTGAAGCGAACCAGGGTGTGCGAGTGGAGCGGGGAGTGGCGTGGACCCCGGGATCGTGTTGACACTTCTTCGGTTCTGATTTAGGGGAGGGGGGATGCCCGCGAAGCGGGCCGTCGTCCTGTCCGGCTCAGAGTCCAGGATCGGCCGCTCAATCATCGAGGAGCATGTGTTGAGCGAGACCAGGAAGTACCGCAAGTTCACGGCGCAGCAGAAGACCGAGATCGTGCTCGCGTCGTTGCGTGGATCAAAGACGATGGCCGAGCTGTGTCGGGAGCACGACATCGCTGACAGCCTGCTCAGGAAGTGGCGTGAGCAGTTTCTCGCCGCCGGCGCTGAGCGACTGCAGGGCAAGACCGAGCGCACCGAGACCGACGAGCTGCGCAAGCAGATCAGTCGTCTGGAGCGAGCGTTGGGGCGCAAGACGATGGAGGTCGAGGTCGCGGGGGAACTCTTGCGGGGATGGGAGTGAGCATGCGCGTCGCCCGTTCCCGCGAGCTCGTCGCGCAAGGCCGCCCCGCCGCGGTCGTCGCCCGGGTTGCCGGCATCTCGCGCCAAGCGATCTACCGGCGGCCGGCTCGGCCGCCGAAGGGTCAGCGCAGGCCGCTTGACAGCTCGATCGTGTCGTGCTCGAGGTCGCCCGTGAGAACCCGACGGACGGCACGAGGATGGTCGCTGCGCTCGCCGTCGCGGCGCGACAGGCGAGCGTCAATCGCAAGCGGGTGCAGCGCTTGATGCGCGAGCACCGGCTGCTGCAGCCCAAGCGCTCTGAGGGCCGCCGTCAAACGACCGGGCTACTTTCAGGTCACCAGGCCCGACGAGCTGTGGCATCTGGACATGACCATCGGTGTGGGTCGCCGAGCACGGCTGGTGCTATCTGAACGCGGCGATCGACTGCTGCACCCGTGAGATCACCGGCTGGGCGCTCGACGTTCGCTGCCGCGCCCCCGAGGCGATCGCCGTCATCGACGCCGCGATCGCCGATCGCAGCGTTGCTCCGCGGAGAACTCACCCTCGGGACCGACAACGGCACCGCGTACACCAGCCGCGCGTTCCGCGGCCGGCTCGGCGAGCACAAGATCACGCATCGCCGCGGCGGCTACCGCGACCCCGAGAGCCAGGCGTTCATCGAGTCGTGGTTCTCAAAGCTCAAACAGCGCTGCGTCTGGCGCGAGGAGTTCGAGACCCTCGACGAGGCCCGCACGAAGATCGGCGCCTACATCGATGGCTACCACCACCGGCCCCACAGCGGGCTGGCCTACCGCACGCCGCGAGAGGTCGCGGCCGACCTGGAAAGATCACGACGACCAGTCAATCCCAGCGGCCTGAGTGACAACGCCGACCGGGTCCACGCCACCTACGGGCCCGCCAATGCACGCTCCAGCCACCGCACCGTCGTGAGTGCGAGCGTCAGGCCCGCCAGCACATCGGCCTCGCTGATAGGCACGGGGCCTCTTGCCAGCAAGGGATCACGGAAGCCCTCCTTGGCTAGACGCTGGCGGTGATGCTTGCGGTACTGCTCGGTGATCTCTCCGTAGCGGTGCGCAATTGCGTGTCTCGTGACGCGTAGTGCGAGCAGCTTGCTGTATTCGCGGTAGTCCTGGTTGATGGCAACCCCGAGCCCCGCCGACCACAGGGTAATGAGGTCGTCCCACCTACCCTGATCGAGGCCTCCAAGTCGTGATTCACGGAGATGCTCCACGAGGGTCGCTTGTGCTTGGTCCCCAGCCGGCAGCGCGTCAAGGCGGTCGGCCACCAGACGTCTGGCAAGGTCCGTTAGGTACGCCTCGATCACGGTCACGCAGCGGACGATGACCGTCTCTCGGAGGGTTCTTCGGCCGGAGGACGCCCGCGGTCCATAGCCGACGCGGCTGGGCGAGTCTGTTGCATGCACCTGCGCCGAACTCGTGTAGAAAGCAGCGAGACCGTTCAAGCGTCGCAGCGCGTCCTCGCCTTCGACTGTCAGGACGGTCGTCACAGCACTGACTCGATCGGCTCGAGCATCAGCATCGCCACGGTTTCCTTGAGGATCACCTCTCCTGCAGCGAGGGTCGCGACGAACTCGCCCGACAAGTCCGTGTTGGCGAGATGAACGGCGGCAACGATGTCTGGGCGCGCGGCCGGCGACGCGGCTTCGAACAGCTCAGCGACATCGCTCTGCACGGGGAACGCCGCGTCGGTACGTGCGAGCGCGATGAGTGCCCGCCCTCGCACGAACCACGGCGCTGACGAGGCGAAGGCCGTCTCTTGCAGCCAGGCGGCGAAGACCTCTTCGGAGCGCGAACACCGGGCGAGAACGTCTATGAGCCATCCCTGGACCCAGGGAAGGACGAGCCGCTGGGTTGTCAAGACCGCAACGATCGTGTCGACGACCGCTTGCTCGTGCTCAGTGCCGATCAGGCTTCGGAGGTACAGGTTCACGTTTCGGACGTGTGCTGGCCAGGACTCGACAAGAACGTCCATGCGCGTGAGCGGCGTCAGATTCTCGAAAGCGGCGAGGTAGGGCAATGCGGTGTCGATCATCCGCTGTCGAGCGGAGAACGGGTGTTCCCGGTCGTCGAGCGCACGATTGAACGCCGCTTCGATGATGGCTTCGTTGGCGTTCTCGAGCGAGATGTTCGCGAACGCCTCGGGGTCGAACGTGTACCCAGGGGGAGCTCGACCGTTTCGATGGCTGCCTGTTCGAGGAGCTTCTGGTATGCCGACAAGCCCTTTTCATACTGCTGTGCCGACAAAACCTGCGTCTTCTCGTGATTAAGAATCAGACCAAGATCGCGTAGGGACCGCTCCAGCGTGGCGAGTTCGCGTCGTACTTGCGCGATGCTCTCAGCCTTGAGGACGTAGTCGTCGTTGAAGCGCCGCAGGGTGACCCCGGCGCGCAACATGAGCCGATCTACACGGCTGAGATACACGCTGGCGAAGATGTCTGAGCCGCGCGGACCCTGCGGCAGGCCGAAGCTACGCCCCACCATCTCGGACAGCCCGTCCTTGACCGCCATCGCGAGGCGAGACTCGCCAGTGAGCTCCACAATCTCGTTCGCAAGAAGCTCGTGGTCGACGTACTCGTAGAAGCTTGCGACGTCGGCCATGCCGATGTACGCAGGCCTGGGCTCCTCCAATGGCCACTGCTCGAACTCAATCTTCTGGCCTTGCTCCGGTGCAAGATGGCTGGAGAGCCCCAGTAGCTCAGCGTCGGTCGCGAGACGATCGGCCAGAAGCTTGGCGAGCGCCTCGATGACCACGCGAGCCTCGATTGAGAGGTCAGGAATCGGACGCGTGCCCGACCCGTAGCGGTGGGCGAAGACGACATCGACGGGCTGAAGATCTATCCCGGTCTCAAGCGACACCGTCATCCGACGTAGGAACTCCGCGGCCGCTCTACGCGCTGCTCGCGACGCGAGCGTCGACGGCAGGAACTCGCCTCGCTGTGACTCAAGTCGATCGAGCGCAGCCGGCAGGTCGAGCGCCGCGGCGAGTTCAGGGGCGAGTCGCACTGTCCCATCTTCCATGACAGAAGCCCGAAGCCGCCGTCGCCATGAGCCTCCTCCACGGCAGGAGCCCCGTCAAGGCCGGCGCCGTCGGCGCTTCCCACAGGCGAACGGCAGCCGGGACCCCTCGCCCGTCGGCGTGCGCGATCGCGTCTGTCTCGGTTCAGCAGCGGGGCGTCCCGTGGTGTCCCGCGGCCGCGATGCCGCTCCTGACACCCCGTCGAGCGTGGTCTGCACGTTTGGGTGCGCCGTTAAAGAACGGTTTGCGGACAGCGAACCAACGGTTGATGGCATAGGCGTGAGTGCGCGGATGGGGGCCGCAAGCTTCCCGGCCGGCGGGTCGATCGCGTTCAAGAATGAGCGCGAACGCGCCAGGAAAATCGTGTCCCGAAGTGCGTCCCGTTGTGCGATGCCGACGACCTTCACGGGCCCGCCGAATCGTGTGGCCGATGGAACGCGGCGCTAGCACATTGGCCGCACGCAGGCAAGACATCCCTTTGCGGAGGCTGTCGGCCGTCGGTTCTTTGGCGAAAGTCGCTCGGGGCGCCACGCGGACAACGCACGACCGGGGCCACCGCCGCGGTGGACCCCACGGCGCGATCCTGGGTGACGCGGGTCGACAGCAGCCCTAAATGCGGCCGGGTTCTGGCCTTAATGCGCTCCGGCTTCTCAGCTGGCAGCCCAGAGCCGGCGAAACCGAGTGCTAACGCGCCAAGATCCCGGTCTGAATCGCGCCGAATCGTGTCCCGAAGTTCGTCCCGATCTCGGCATATACAACCCCTCAGAACCCGATCCAAACCCGTGCCAAACCCCCCGCAAACGCTGGAAAAGCCCTGCAAATAGCCAACTACGGAACCGAAGGTCAGAGGTTCGAATCCTCTCGGGCGCGCTTTGCACAGGGGCCCCAGCGGGGCCCGCGGGACGGAGATGGAACATAGAATCGCGCCGTGCCGTTCACGCGCAGGAACCTCAAGGAGGATCTGGAGGATCTCGGGTCCAACTTCGACGGCGCGCCGGACCTGGAGTTCCGCCTCGCCACCAAGGCGCTCGAGCTCGAGCAGTCCGGCCTCAGCTACCAGCGCATCCCGCCCGGCTATCGCTTTCCGTACGGCCACACGCACCAGGAGCAGGAGGAGGTGTACGTCGTCGTGCGCGGGAACGGGCGGATGAAGCTCGACGACGAGATCGTGGAAGTCAAGGAGTGGGACGTGGTCCGCGTCCCGCCCGGCACATGGCGAGGCTACGAGGCCGGGCCGCAGGGCCTCGAGATCCTCGTCTTCGGCGCGCCCAATCTCGGCGACGATCCGCGCGACGACGTGGAGGGCCGTCGCGACTGGTGGGCTGACTAGTGCTCCGTCTCATAACAGTCCACCCGGAACCCCGGGCGCCGATCACCGCCTGGCGGCGTCCTCGGACGCTCGATGTGCCAGAGGCAGACCTTCGGTCCTGCGTCCTTGCCAGTCGGCGCCGGCATCCCGGGTTTCCGGGCGTCTGTTACGAGACGGAGCACTAGCTCCCGTTCAAGCTGGGGAGTGCAACCGTGACGCAGAGCCCCCCCGTGGCCCGTGTGGCGAGGGTGAGGGTCCCGTTGTGTGCTTGGGTGATGCTGTTGACGATGGCCAGGCCGAGGCCGACACCGGAGTGATCGGTGCGTACGCGTCGGCTGCCGCGAAGAAACGGCTCGCCGAGCGTGGAAACCAACTGCGGGGTGAGCTTTTCGCCGGTGTTCTCGACGGTGAGCACCACGCGCTCGGGGTGAACGCTGGTCGTGACCCACACGTTGCCCTGCTCAGGCAGGTTGTGGACGATCGCGTTGTGCACGAGGTTCGTGCTCAACTGCAGCAGGAGCGCGTGTGACCCGACGGTGGGGGTCATGTCGCCGGACGTCTCGATCGTGACGCCGCGTTTCTCCGCGAAGGGGAGGAGCGTCTCCGTGGCTTCTTCGGCGATGAGGGACAGGTCGACGTGTTCTCGGGTGAAGGACCGTTGGTCGGCGCGGCTGAGCAGCAGCAAAGCTTCGGTGAGATCGATCGCTCGCGTGTTGACGGCGTGGAGGCGTTCGACGAGCTCGCCGTTGTCGCGGTTGGGATCCATACGGGCCACATCGAGCAGCGTCTGCGTGATCGCCAGCGGCGTGCGCAGTTCGTGGGAGGCGTTGGCCGCGAACCTCTGCTGCTCGGCGACGTGCGCCTCGAGCCGCGCGAGCATGGCGTCGAAGGCGTCGGCGAGCTCGCGGAACTCGTCCCTGCGGCCGGGTAGCCGGATCCGGTGGCCGAGCGATCCGGTCGCGGCCACGCGCGTTGCGTCTGTGATGCGAGTCAGAGGGGCGAGCATCTGGCCGGCGAGAAGCCAGCCTCCCACGAGACTGAACACGAGCAGGAACGCCAGCATGATGGCCACCTTCGGAGCGAACGCGCGCATGAGGTCCGAGCGCGTGGGGTTGAAGGGGCCAGGTCCCAGTACGACCGCACGGTCGGGCACGTAACGCAGCAGGAACACCCACACGACGGCGAGCAGCAAGGCGCCGGCGAGCATGGTCAAGCCGGCGTAGCTGAGGGTGAGCTTGAGGCGAACGCTCAACCCGGGGGCTCTATCCACGGTCCGCTCCCTCGCGCCCGCTGTCCGGTTGAGCGTCGATGCGGTATCCGGCACCCGCCACGGTGGCGATGAGACCGGGTTCGCCGAGCCGTTTGCGTAGTGCCGAGACCGTGATGCGCACGGCGTTTGTGAACGGGTCCGCGTTCTCGTCCCACGCCCGCTCCAGCAGCTCTTCGGCGCTGACGACACCGCCTTCGGCAGTGACGAGGACCTCGAGCACGGCGAACTGCTTGCGGGTCAGCGCGACGTAGCGGCCGTCGCGGTAGACCTCACGGCGAAACGGATCCAGCCGCAGGCCGGCGATCTCGCGCACCGGCGGCCTGCTGTGGGCACGCCGGCGGTCGAGCGCTCTGAGCCGGAGCACGAGCTCTTGCAGCTCGAACGGCTTCGTGAGGTAGTCGTCGGCGCCGAGCCCGAACCCGCTGGCCTTGTCGTCGAGGCGATCGGCGGCGGTGAGCATGAGGATCGGCATGCCGCTGCCGGAGGCGACGATGCGCTTGGCGATCTCGTCCCCGGTGGGCCCGGGGATGTCCCGGTCGAGGACGGCGATGTCGTAGGCGTTGACGTTCAGCAGCTCCAGTGCGGTGTCGCCGTCGCCGGCGATGTCCGCCGCGATCGCCTCCAGGCGCAGGCCGTCGCGGATGGCTTCCGCCATGTAGGGCTCGTCCTCGACGATCAACACGCGCACGCTCCGATGCTAGAGCCGGCGCATATCGCCGGCGTATCGAAAACCGCATACGTGCCGGCAACATCACGCTGCCTTCAATGGCGGCGTGGCCTCCAGCCGACCAGCACGAACGACGCCCCGTCCGATCCGGATTCGCAAGCTCCGCGTCGCCGGCCTGCTCGTCGTGATCGCGGCGACCACCGCGGCCCTCGGCTACCAGTCGCCGGCGGCCTCGTCCTTGACGGCCGCATCGCCGATCGAGGTCCTTCGCACTGAGCTCCGTGGTGCGCTCGGCGAGGCCGACGGTGCCGTCCCGAACGGCACCACGGTCTTCGATGACGAGGTCCCGGCCGTCGCCAACCTCGACCCCGATCTGCTCGGTGCCCTGCGCCGAGCGGCAACCGATGCCGCGCGCGGCGGGCTCGAGCTCTTCGTCACGAGCGGCTGGCGTCCCACGGAGTACCAGGAGCAACTGCGCCGCGACGCGGTCTCGAAGTACGGCTCGGAAGCGGAAGCCGCCCGCTGGGTGGCCCCCGCGGACCGGTCGCTTCACGTGGCGGGGGACGCGGTCGACATCGGGCCTTCGGATGCCGCGCAGTGGCTGTCCGAGCACGGTACCGCCTACGGGCTGTGCCGGGCCTACGGCAACGAACCCTGGCACTTCGAGCTGCGCCCCGAAGGCATCGATGCCGGCTGCCCGCCCATGTACGCCGACCCGACGCACGATCCAAGGATGCAACAGTGATGAAGAGAAACCTCGCGCCGCTGGCCGCCCTTGCCATGGTCGCCCTGATCGTCACGGGCTGTTCGAACGCAGCCAGCGAGAACGGCGACACCGGTACCAGCAGCAACGCTGGCACCGCCGGCAAAACCAGGAACCTCACCGCTCGGGACAAGGCGGTGGAGTTCGCCGAGTGCATGCGCGACAACGGCGTCAGCGGGTTCCCCGACCCGGACGCGTCGGGCGGGTTGACCATCGACGGGGTCCTCAACGGCTCGTCGCTGGACCCGAACGGCACGGCGTGGAAGACGGCGATCGCCGCGTGCAAGAACCTGCAGCCACCGGGGTTCACCGGCAACGGCAAGCGGAGCAGCGAGAAGCAGGAGGCGGCCCTCGCATTCGCCCAGTGCATCCGCGACAACGGCGTGCCGGACTTCCCCGACCCCACGCCGGATTCACCCCTCGTCGACACGAACCGCATCCCATCCGCCGCACGGGACGGTGGCATGAGCGCTCTCAACGCCGCGATGCGGACGTGCGGCGATTTCATCCGCGACCAAGTGGGGGGCCGGTGACGCGGAAGACGTGGGCGCCGGCCGCAGCGGCCGCCCTTGCCGTCACCGTCACCGTCACCGTGGTCGTCGGGTCCGGTGCCGACCCGCCGAGCCCGGCCGCACTGCAGGCGCCGGCGAACACCGCGACGGTGCAGATGGGGGAGCTCTCCTCGATGGTCTCCCTCAACGGAACCCTGACCTACCGCGCGCGGTCGGACGGCTCGCCGTACTCCGCGATCAACCAGGCCAGCGGGATCTACACCAGGCTGCCCGACGAAGGCGACCAGGTCGACTGCGGCGACGTGCTCTATCGGGTCGACGACGACCCGGTCCTGCTGCTGTGCGGCACGATCCCGGCCTACCGCGACCTGCAGATCGGCGACGAGGGCAACGACGTCCGTCAGCTCAACCGCAACCTGCACACGCTCGACGCCGGCGAGTTCACCTGGAAGACGGAGCGGGCGCTCGAGAAGCTCCAGCGCGACAGGGGCTCCGACGTGACCGGAGCGCTCGAGCTCGGCGATGCGGTCTTCCTGCCCAGGTCGGTGCGGATCGCCGAGGTGACCGGCGAGCTCGGTGGACCCGCCCGGACGGGAGCCCCGGTCGCGCAGGCCACGTCCGGCACGCTCGAGGTGCAGGTGAAGCTCGAGGCGTCGCAGCAGGGCGCGGTGAACGTGGGCGACCGCGCACGGATCACGCTGCCCGGCAACCGCTCGGTGCAGGGAAGGGTGAACCGGCTCGGGAGCGTCGCCCGGACCGCCGGCAGGGACGACGACGTCGGGGACGCGACGATCCCGGCCTACATCGGCCTCGACACGCCGCATCAGGCGCGCGGGCTCGACAGGGCCCCGGTCAAGGTGCAGATCACGACCAAGGGAGTCCAGAACGCCCTGAGCGTCCCGGTCACCGCGCTCGTCGGGAAGTCCGGCGGCGGGTTCGCCGTCGAGGTCGTGCGCGTCGGCGGGCGACGCGAGCTGGTCGCCGTGAAGCTGGGCCTGTTCGACACCACAGGCGGACGGGTCGAGGTCGAGGGCGGCCTTCACGAAGGCGATGAAGTGGTCGTGCCGTCGCTGTGAATGGCGAAACGGTCCTCGAACTCGATGGGGTGACCAAGGTCTACGGCGAGCAGCCGCCGGTGGCCGCCCTGCGCGGGGTGTCGTTCTCCGTCCGGCGAGGCGAGCTGACGGCGATCGCCGGGCCTTCCGGATCGGGGAAGTCCACGCTCCTGCACGTCATGGGGACGCTGGAGCGGCCCAGCAGCGGCGTGGTCCGGATCGGTGGTGTCGACGCGGCGCGGCTGAGCGACCGCGAGCTCTCGCTGTTGCGGGCGCGAGAGATCGGGTTTGTCTTCCAGCAGTTCTTCCTGGCCGAGCATGCCACGGCGCGGGAGAACGTCGCCGACGGGTTGCTCTACTCCGGCGGGGCGGGCGGGTCGTTTTCCGAGCGCCACAGGCGCGCGGATGAGGCGCTCGAACGGGTCGGCCTCGCCCACCGCGCGAACTTCAAGCCCACCAAGCTCTCCGGAGGGGAGCGCCAGCGGGTCGCGATCGCCCGCGCCCTCGTCGGGCGTCCGGCGATCGTGCTCGCCGACGAGCCGACCGGGAACCTCGACAGCACCAACGGCGCGGCGATCATGCAACTCATCCGCGAGCTCAACGAGGCCGGCGCCACGATCCTCATGATCACGCACGACGCGGGCCTCGCCGATCAGCTGCCTCGGCGGATTCGGATGCTGGACGGTCGGGTCGTCGCCGACACATGACAGCCAAGGGCGGGCGATTGTCGGTGTCGGACGGACTGCGGGTGGCAAGCGTCGGGCTGCGCTCCCGGCCGCTGCGTGCCGCGCTGTCCGCGCTCGGGATCGCGATCGGCACGGCGGCGATCGTGGCCGTCCTCGGGTTGTCCTCATCCTCGCAGGCCGGTCTGCTCGCGCAGATCGACCGGCTCGGGACGAACCTGCTGAGCGTCGAGGCCGGACAGAGCTTCACCGGGGGCGAGGCGAAGCTGCCCCTCGAGGCGCCCGCGCGGATCACCCATCTGGACGACGTCGAGCTTGCCGCACACACCGGCCTGGTGAAGGACGAAATGGTCTACCGCAGCTCGATGATCCCGGTCGGCAACACCGGTGGCCTGCAGGTGCGGGCCACCAGCCTGAACCTGCCGTCCGTGCTTCACACCGCCGTCGCGCGCGGCAGCTGGCTCAACGCGAGCACCGTCCGTGAGCCGGCCACGGTGCTCGGTTCGGCCGCCGCCCGGCGCCTGGGCATCGAGCGGGTGCACGCCGATCAACGGATCTGGCTGGGCGGCCAGTGGTTCAACGTCGCGGGCATCCTGAAGCCCTCCCCGCTGGCGACCGACGTCGACAACAGCGCACTGATCGGGTACCCGGCCGCCCAGCGCTACCTCGGCTACGTCAGCCTGGTCCGCGGCGAGGTGACGGCCGGCCCGCCGAGCTCGATCTACGTGCGCGCCGCCACCGGCCACGAGGCGGCGGTGCAGTCGCTGCTCGCGCCGACCGCCAACCCCGAGGCACCCCACGAGGTCAACGTCAGCCAGCCGTCCGACGTGCTCACCGCCCGGGCCGCTGCGGCGGGGGCGTTCGACAGCCTCTTTCTCGGCCTCGGGGTGGTGGCACTGATCGTAGGTGCCGTCGGCGTCGCCAACATCATGGTCATCTCGGTGCTGGAACGCCGCTCGGAGATCGGCCTGCGTCGCGCCCTCGGTGCGAGGCAGGGCCAGATCCGGACGCAGTTTCTCGCCGAGTCGATCCTGCTCGCCGTCATGGGCGGCGTCGTCGGCGTGCTGGCCGGGGCGGTGGCAACCGCCGTGTACGCCGGCTCGAAGGGCTGGGCCGTCGTGATCCCCGTCGAGGCGTGGTCGGGCGGCATCGCCTCGGCCATCCTGATCGGCGCGTTCGCGGGCCTGATGCCGGCCGTTCGGGCGTCTCGGATGCCGCCCACCGTGGCGTTGCGAACAGCGTGAGCGGGGGAGCGGCTCTACGAGGCGGAGAACTCGTCGATGAGCCTGGCCAGATGCTCGGGCGTGTCGAGCATCGAGAAGGTCCGGGCGCCCTCGATCACGACCAGCCGGCTGTTCGGAAGGGCCGCCGCGAGCCGCTCCCCGTCTTCGAGCGGGAAGAACGCGTCGTCCGCCGACCAGGCGATGAGCGCCGGGCGCGCGAACTGCGGCAGTCGTTCGGCGGCTCGGAGCGTCGTCTCGATCGCGAGCGAGGCGGTGAAGCGCCGCAGGTCCTGCCGCACGTCGCGGTTCGACAGTGGCGAGGACAGCCATTCACGGGCGAGCTCGTCGAGGTCGCAGTGCGCGAGCGCGCCGTAGGCGCGGCTGCGGCCGATGCGGGTGCGCAGCGGCGCGAGCGCGGCCGCGAAGGCAAGTCCGCCGAGGCTGGCGGCGGTGATGAACGGCTTGAGGATGGGGGGTGGGAAGTGCTCGAAGGCATCGCAGCTGGCCAGCACCAGCCCGGCCAGGCGCTCCGGGTGGTCGACCGCGACGAGTTGCGCGATCGCTCCGCCGGTGTCGACGCCCACCACGATCACGTCGTCGAGCTCCAGCGCCGCGAGGAACTCCGCGACGAGCGCCGCGACGCTCTCCATCGTCAGCTCGGCCTCGGGCCGCATCGGCTCGGAGTGGGCGCCCAGCGGCCAGGTCGGCATCACGCACCGCAGCCCGCACCCGGCGAGCAGATCGCTCAGCGGCCGCCAGAGCGAGGAGGCCATCAGATAGCCGTGGATGCAGACCACCCGTCTGCCGTCCTCGGGTCCCGCGGTTTCGTAGTGAATCCGGCCGACGCTCAGCTCGACCGTGGGCACGTCGCTCCCTCACATGCGGTCCTCACGTCGAGGCGTCCCAGCGGCCCATGGTCTCCTGCGGATCGTCGCCGCCGAGCACCGGATGCAGCTCCATGGCCGGGGAGTAGCGGCTGGCCGGGGGCGTGCGGCCGAGGGCCTCGGCCATCGCCCGGACGTGGTGCGGCGCGCCGCCGCAGCAGATGCCCACGTAGTTCACGCCGATGTCGCGCGCACGAACGGCGAAGTCCGCCATCTCGTAGCGCGTGAGCCCGAACGGCTCGAGCTCGATCGGGAACGCCCGGCGGCCCGCCTCGGACTCGAGCGACTCGAAGGCGGGCGTGCGCAGCGTCGTGCGGTACGGAACCGGCTGCGCCGCGACCGGCACGTCGACCGCCGCGCGGATGCGCTCCAGCAGCGGCAGCATCGTCTCCGGCCCGCGGGAGCAGTTCAGCCCGACGAGCGCGGCGCCCTTGTCGGCGAGCACACGGCACGCCTCGACGTAGTCGTAGCCGTCGTAGGTGATCTCGGGCTGGACGCTGGCGAAGGTGACCATCGCGGGCAGGCCGAGCTCCTGGCAGACCTCGAGCGCGATGACCGCCTCACCGACGTAGTCGTTCGTCTCGGCGATCACGAAGTCGATGCCCTCCCCGACCGCCCAGCCGAGCTGCTCCTCGTACTGCGCGCGGACCACCAGCCCTGACACGACCGGATCCTTCGGGTCGAACGACCACGTGTTGGAGATGTTGCCGGCCACGAGCGCGTCGCCCTCCGCGGCGACCGCGTTGGCGATGCGGACAGCGGCCCGGTTCATCGCCTCGAGATCGCCCTCACGACCGACGGCCCGGAGCTTGTCGCGGTGCGCGTAGTACGTCAGGGCCACCATGACGTCCGCGCCGGCGCGCAGGAACTCGCGGTGCAGCTGCGCCACCGCGTCGGGCGTGTCGAGGATGACCTCGGGGACGAACGGGCCGGCCTTGATGTAGCCGCGACGCTCGAGCTCGAAGACGTAGCCCTCGGCGCCGACGACCACGCCCTCAGTGAGCCGTTGTTGCAGGGTCCTTGGCGACCGAGTCATCGGGGGAGGTTCCTTCCTCGAAACGGGCGGGATCGAAGCGGTCGATGTCGTACACGGTTCCCGCCGAAACGGCAAGCTCGGCGAGCACCCGCCCGATCCACGGGGCGAACTTGTAGCCGGTGCCGCGCCACCCGACGCCGACGAAGCCGTTCGCCGCGCCGGGGATGGCGCCGAGGACGAAGTCGTCGTCGGCGACGAGGTCGTAGTCGCATTGGTCGACGTCCTCGACCTTCGTGAACGGCACGCCGCGAAGGGCCGGAAAGCACCATTCGACGAACGCGTCGATCGAGTCGATGGTGGTCGTGCCGCGCGGCACGTCCGGCGGGTTGTAGTAGCCGACCTTCACCGCGTCGACGACGCCCGGGACGATCGGGTGGCAGTAGATACCGGCGTCGAGGTAGGCGATCACCGGCATCGCGTCGGCGGTGAACCGGTGGCGGTCCTCCGGCGGCGGATCGAAGTACCGGGCGTCGCTCGGGCGGTCCTTCTCGATCGGCACCCGCAGCGTGCAGCCCGACAGCCGCGCCAGGACGTCATTCGTGCCGTGGCCCGCGGTCACGACGAGCGATCTCGCGGTCAGGGTGCGGTCGCCCGCGGTGATCGTGAAGCCGTCCTCGCCGCGGACGATCGCCGCCGTCTCCACGCCCTCCACGATCCGCACGCCGCGTTCGGCGAGCACCCGTGTGAGCGTCCTCCTCACCGCCGCCAGGTCGACGACCCCCGCGCCGGTGTCGAGCTGGCCGACATCCGCGTCGAGGTCCGGGAAGCGCGACCGGATCGCCTCGGCGCCGAGCGCCTCGCTCGGCATCCCGAGCTCCTCGAGCACGCGGTGGCTCATGCGCGCGTACGTCGCGTCGAGGTCCGGGGTGACGCGGGAGTTGGCGATGTTCAGACAGCCGCAGCGCACGAGGACCTGCACCTGCTCGCGCGCCTCGAACGCGTCCCACAGACGGATCGCCTCGCGGGCCAGCCGCACGTAGGTCGGGTCCAGGTAGTCGTTGCGGTAGGACCGCGTGCGGCCGTAGGAGGCGGTGGCCGGATCCCCGACGCGGCCGCGCTCGAGGACGCTGACCCGGCGACCGAGCTCGGACGCGTAGTAGGCCGTGAACAGCCCCATCACGCCGCCGCCCACGATGATCAGGTCGGTGTCGGTCACGCCCGCGAGAGTGTCGGCGACCGGGCTACCTCAGCGAGGCGCGCGAGGTGGCTGGGGGTCACGAGCTGACACGTCGTAGGCGAGCTCGTGCGCGGCCTCGAAGTGATCGCGGGTGAGGTCGGGCAGAGCTATCAGGGCGTTGCGCAGGTCGGCGCGGCCGTCGAGCAGCACATCGGGGCCGTGGGTCTCGAACGCCGTCACGCCGGAAGCGAGCAGCGACTTGGTCGTCCGCAGGTAGGCCGTGTTGGCGGCGCGGTGCGCCAGCAGGCGCTGCTCGAGTGCCGCCGTGGCGCCCTGCTGGGCGAGCATCCTCTCGAGCTCCGCGCAGTCCGCGCGCGCCGCCACCGCCGCGGGACCTTGGAGGATCTCGTCGAGCCGGATGTCGAGCGCCTGGAAGCTCTCATCCGGGGCGAACGGCCCGCTGGTGATCCGCCACAGCCGGCCGAAGCGGCCACAGATGACGGGGACGGTCTGGTTGACGAAGCGGCTGTGCGCCTCGATGCCGAACTGCAGGCGGTACGGCGAACACTCCCGCCGGCCGTCGTACTCGCCGCCATTCAGCGGCTCCTCACGGATCCCCGCCTCGAGCCGATGGGCGCTCTCGATCTCAACGAGCACATACAGGCAGCGCAGCCAGTGCCGGAACAGGTCGGCCAGCATCAGGTGCTCGAGGCCCTTGTCACCGATCGCGACCGTCCAGCGCCGGCGGAACTCGAGCCGGCGCATCAGCCCGAGCTCGTACATCGAGAGCATCGCCTCCACCTCCGGCGCGAGATGGTGCTCGACGATCCGGTAGCTCGAGGTCGCGTCCATCCCGGCGAAGGACTCGATGATCTTGTGGCCGCCTGGATGGATCCAACCGAACTCGGTGAGGTCGTACACGCGCCCGTTGATCGCCATCCAGATGCCGTCGTCCGGCGTCGTGTGATGGATGAGCTCGGAGGCATCGACGAGCCGGTCCTGCTCGGCGGCGCTCCCGGTGTAGGTCGTGAAGACGTCCTGCATGTAGCGCCGCTCGGCGATCAGGCAGTACAGGGCCTCGCGACCCGACCGGCCGGGCTCGTCGAGGATCTCGGCGAGCGCGTCCATGACGGTGCGCGAGAAGGTCGCGCGTCCGCACGTGTACAGCACCGCCCCGGCGCCGATGAGCTCGCGCAGCGCAGCGGCGGTGGCCGGGTCCCGAATGACGTCCTCGAGCCGGCGAGGGTGCGCCGGATCACGCGACAGCGCAAGGTGCAGCTCGACCTCGCCGCGAGCGGCGCGAGCCTCGAGCTCCTCGCGGTAGGGCAGCACGTCGGTCGTGCGCGCAGCCGCGAACAGGAGGTTCTGGGTCCCGGGCACCGTCGCCCGTGCGTCGAGGAAGGCGCGAAACGGCGCAATGCCTGTGCCGCCGGCGAACATCACGATCGGTACCGTCGGGTCCTCCGGAAGCGAGAACGCGCCAGGCCGGACGACTTCGACCGGGATCTCCGCCCGGCGCTGCGTGTCGAGCGTCCGGCACACATAGGTCGAGGCCGTTCCCTCGCGCGGGCGCACGACCGTCGTCGGCGACTGGACGCTGTCGTATCTCAGCGCGCCCACCGTGAGCTCGATGCGGTCCGTCGCGGTGGGGCCGCGTTCGATCCCGGAGACCGAGTAGAGCCGTGGCTGCATCGGCGGCACGATCCGGCACAGCCGCTCGTAGTCGCCCTGTTCGGCTCGTCGCAGCCGCGCCAGCGAGAAGCCGCGCTCGATCAGGAGATTCATGAGGTCCCACAACTCCCACTGGTCTTCGGTGCGGGCCTCGACGATCGCGTGCAGTGCCTCGTCGCGTGTGATCCTCAGGAGTGCCTTGGCCGTGCTGCGGGCTACGGGACGGATGTGCCCGAAGGCCAGCACGTCGCGCAGCGGGGCCTGCAGCACCATGCCCCGCCCCGGGCGCCGGGCGAACGCGATCTGCCAGTCCTTGGTGAGGTGGACGACCTCCTCGCCACGGGCGCGCAACGCCTCGAGCGTTCGCTCCACGAGCTGTGGATCGTTCTCCGGCATGAGCGCGCAGCGGTCCCCGGGCTCGCATTCGATGCCCAGGCCGCGGACGTCCAGAACGATCCGCCGCACACCCGGGCAGACATCCTCGGCACGCTCGAAGCGAGCCATGCGGACGCTCGGCGGCATGGACAGCTGGCGCTCGACGCGGGCCTCCTCGAAGGACGCGTCGACCTTCTCCCAGGCACGATCCTCGAACATGCCAGAGAAGCCGGTGACGGTCGAGCTGCGACCGGCCTTGAATGCGGCATCCATGAAGGCGAACGCCTTCAGGCGGTGGCGGGCGAGCAGGCCGTGGTCGCCGTGATACGCCTCGGCGAGCTGCTGCAACATCCCCTTGAGCTCGCGGTCCTCGCTGGCGGCGACATACTCGTGAACCGGTTCGGCGGCGATGGCTGCGAGGAACTCGCGCCAGTGTCGCGGGAAGGCGTCACGGAACAACGTCGACTCGTGGCCGAGCTGCGTCGCGTAGCCCGTGCGGCCGAGGAAGACGTCCATGAGGTGGAAGAACGGCGTCTCGACTCCGCTGGCGTTGCGAACACCCTCGGCGCCCATCACCGGAAGCGGGAGCATCGCGAAGAGCTTGGTCCATACGACGGGGTCGACCCGCATCCGACCCGAGCGGCTGTTGGTGTTGATCTTCGGTAGCGAGACGAACGTCAGGTCGCGCACCGTTTCGGCGGCCTTGGCGAGCTCGGCTTTGAGTGCGTCGTCGTCGTGGCGGGCGGCGGCCTGCTGCGCGCGTACGGTGCAGCCCACCACGGGCGCGGATTGCGCCATCATCTCGAGCGTGACGAGCATGAAGCGCTCCATCTGGGGGTGGCCCCAGATGTCCGTCAGCACCCGCATGTTGTCGGCGCGCATCGGGTCCGCCGCGTCGGGATCGATCAGCCGGTAGTTGAACCAGATGTAGTCGTTGGTGTTGAGCGTCAGCGCCGGCCGGCCGAGACGCTCTGCGATCTGCAGCCAGGGCTTTCTGAGCTGCTCGGGCAGCCGATCCGGCGCCCGAATCGGGACGTTGTTGTACGCCTGGTTGAGCAGACCGACGACGCTCGCCGCACGCAGCAGGTACCTGTCGTCCAGCGCGTCGGACGATGCGTCGAGCAGCGGGATCTCCGCGAGGCGGCTGCGGATCGTGAGCGTGCGGGTCAGCTCGGGAAGCTCCTCAGCGGCCTGCGTCCACGCGGCGTGCTCGCCGGGTAGGTGCCGCGGCGGCGGCGCGGACGCCGAGAACCCGTGCTTCTCAGAGAGCGGACCGAGGTTCTCGTGGCCCAGTTCGGCGTTGCGTCGCCCGGCATCCACCAAGACCGACGCAGCCGGTGCGTGACGCGCCTGAGCAGGCTCAGTCGACATGGAGCGGCAGTCTCGACAGCTCACCGACAAGCGCGGCGCAGATGTCGGCCCGGGACAGCGTGCCGAGCAGCCGGCCCTCGCGGACCACCGGCAGTACGCGGATATTCCGCTCGACGAACACGACGGCGGCCTTCGCGACGTGGTCGTCGGGGTCCAGCGCGAGCGCGTTGCGGATGACGAGATGCGAGATCGGCAGGCTGGACATATCGCGCGCCTTGATCACGAACCGCTCGAACGCACCGTCGAGCGAACCGCCGGCGGCGACGATCTCCTGGATGTCCGGCAGCCCTGCGCGCAGGATGTCGCCCTCCGGCAGCACGCCGACGAACTCGCCCTGGTCGTCGATGACCATCAGGTCGCTCGAGCCGGCCAGGGCGAGCTTCTCCGCCGCTTCAGACATGACGGCGTCCTCGCGTACCCGAGCCACGCGGTTGGTCATGGCGTCGCGAACCTTCACAGCTCTCCCGATCTGAATCGCGAGCTCAAGCCGCGCTCTGCGTCACGCTTCCGCGGAAACGGCTTCGAGGAACGCAACGGTATCCACGAACTGGCGATAGCAGACGATCTTGTCGCCGCGGACGGTCCAGACGCCGGCGCCGAGCAGATCGAGCTTGCGGCCACTCCCAGCGACGGTGCCGGTGTAGCGGTGCACGATCGCCACCGTGTCGTCCGAGGCGATGATCTGTTCCGGCGTGACCATGAAGTCGGGCAGCAGTTCGAACGTCGGGCCGAAGACGTTCTGGGCGATCGCGCCCGGACCGCGCTGGAAGCCACCCCACGGCAGTCCGACAGACTCGTACCACTCGACGTCGTCGTCGAGGCAGGCGAGCGCCGTCGGCGCGTCCCCTCGCGACACCGCGTCGTAAATGCGCGTGACGACCGCGACGCTCTCGTTCTCCATCATCTGCTCCCTCGCTCGTGGACTCGCCGTGGGCGCAGCCCGTTGACAGCTACGTCGCGTTAGGTTGCGATCCCGTGAGGACCGAGGACCTCGACGCCATATTCCAAGGCTGCTTCTGCGAGGCGCTGGAAATCCGGGGGCTCGGTCGACGGCGGCGGGATCTCGAGTCGCTCGGCCGGCTCGCCAAATGCGCGGATGAATCCCTCGAAGCCGGCCGGTTCGGACACGAGCAGCCAGCGAGCCCGCTCGGAGCGGACCACGAACGCATGCGGAACGTTGCACGGGCCGAAGACGAACGATCCCGCCGGCGCGGCGATCATCTTGCCGCCGACCGAGAAGGCGAGTTCGCCCTCGATGACGTAGAACCACTCGTCCTCGTTGCGGTGGACGTGCAGCGGCGAACCGGCGTCACGCGGCCCGAGATGCTCGATCACGGCGACGCGTCCACCGGTGGTCTCGCTCGTGGACTTGATCGTCACGAGGTTCCCGAGGAACCACAGCGCCTCGCCTTCGTCCGGTCCCAGGGCTATCGGGGCCGGCGCCGAGTCTGAGCTCATGCCCTTTCCCCGATCGAAGCCGCCTGGTGGTCCATCCATGACTCCAATTTCTCGTTTGTGGTTCCCGAGCAGTCTGCACATGACCGGCCGCCGAGGCAAGGGGCGTGTGATCTTCCTTGACGGATCATCAACAGAAGCTGCGGTACGTCGGCGGGCCGGACGAGCGCTCGTCGTCGAGCCCCGGCAGGCCGCCGACCAGCAGCGGCCCGGGACAGTGAAACGCCTCGCCGCGCGCGGCACCGACGAGCGCCCCGTGCGCGACGGCGCGCGCGTCGAGCATGTCCAGGAACGCGCGTCCCGCGAGCGCCGTCGCGCGCTCCTGCGGCACTCGGCCGAACTGGCTCGCGTACGCCTCCAGCGCCGCCGTGCGCCGCTCCCAGACGACGTCGACGTCGACGACGAACGTCGGCTCGAATGGCTCGTGCAGCATGTAGTGATACAGCCGCTGCGGGACGTGCGGGTCCCCGCCTCCGCCAAAGCGGCGCACTCCGGCCAGGAAACACGCCTCGCGCGCGAGTCGGCCGGCGGCGGCGTGGTCGGGGTGTCGGTCGCTCGGGTAGGGGGCGAGCAGCACGCGCGGGCGCATCTCGCGCAGCAGCGCCACGACGGCCGCGCGGTGCGACGCATCCGTCCCGAGCGCTGTGTCCGGCAGATCGAGCGTGACGCGCCGCGCCAGGCCGAGCAGCGCCGACGCGTGGTCGCGCTCGCGCGCGCGCAGGTGCGGGCTACCGTGCGTCGACGCCTCGCCCGCCGTGAGGTCGGCTATCGCCGTGCGGGCGCCGGCGGCCGCCGCCAGCAGCAGCGCGCCACCGCAACCGGCCTCGGCATCGTCGGGATGAGCCGCGATCGCCAGCACGTCGACCGCGTCGCTCATCCGACGAGGTACTCCAGCAGGAGGCTGTCGCCGTATCCCCGCCCACCGCTGTCGTCGACCTCGCCGCCGAGCTCGGCAGGAATGAAGCCCGGGATCGGGTCAAGCCCGAGCACCCGCTCCATGACCTCGTTGAAGACCATCCCGTAGAGCGCGCTGCTGCGGCCGACGACCCAGCCGCTCGCCAGCTGGTTGTGGTGCACCGGCAGCGACACGTCCGGACTCCAGCGGCCGCTCTGCGCGAGCTCGCCGATCGCGAGCGTGCTCGTGCCGAGGTGGTGTCGGTAACACTCGCCGCAACGGCAGCTCGCGATCGCGTAGTGGTCCGCTCCCGCGCATTCATGTGCCAGGCGCAGGCGCGTCCCGCAGCGCTCGCAGGACTGAAACAGCGGGAGGTAGTCGTCGTCGATCGGGCGCAGGTGAGCGCCGACCCCGGCGTCGGCGAGGGTCGCGATCGCCTCGTTGAACACCTGCACGACGTCCTCGAGCGCGTTGAGGTAGGCCTCGACCGATGCGGTGAGCAACCCCCGCGCCACGATCGTCGACAGCGCCATCGACGGCAGGTCGAGGCCCAGTCGCGCGCGCAGCAGGTAGTCGGACAGCGCGGCATTCACGTCGCCGAGCGTCGCCGGGGAGCGGGCGTACACGGCGCCGGCCAGCGCCTCGACGCGGTCGGCGGCGCCCGCGCGGTCGGCGGGGACGTTGTTGTCGACCCACACGCGCAGTTCGCCGAACAGCCGCTCGAGATCGTCGGCGTCGACGTCGATGAAGCGCGGCTGGCGATCGGCCAGCGATCGACGGGCAAGCCACACGCCGCGGCTCCGGTTGCCGCTTGGCAGCACGACGCGCATGCCGTTGCGCTCCGAGCCGGCGCGATCGAGGTCGTGCCAGAGCACCGCCGGTGTCGCCCCGGCGCCGTCCAGTGTCGGGGCGGCGGCAAACTTCGCCGCCGCGGTCGGGCCGATGTCGGCGCATGCCTGCTGGCCGATGTGGACGAGCGGCGCGCTGGCGGACAGGCCCAGCAGCTCGTTCAAGGATCCATCGGGCGGCGGTGACAGCAGCGCGGCGAACGCAATGGGATCGGTGTGCATGCCGCGCTCCTGCAGCATCGCGCGGCCGGCGTCGTCTGCGAGCAGGTCGCTCAGCTCGCGCACGACGGCATCCAATCGCGGTCTGCAAGGGTGCCCACGCGGTCGCGCCCGAGCAGCTCGCGATACAGCGCCTCGTAGCGCGGCACGATGACGGTGGCTGCGAACTCGGTCGCTACGGCGCGCGCTGCGCGGCCCATCCGCGCGCGCAGAAGATCGTCGTGCAGCAGCGTCATCAGCGCGTCGACGGCCCCATCCTCGTCGCCGGGCTCGAACAGCAGGCCGCTGACGCCGTCGCGGACGAGCTCAGGCAGACCGCCGACGCGCGGTGCGACGGTCGGCACCCCGCAGGCGGCGGCTTCGAGCGCCGCGAGGCAGAAGCTCTCGCTGCGGCTCGTCATCAGCAGCACGTCGGTGCGCGGGAGGATCGCCTCGAGGTCGGTCCGCAGTCCGAAGCGCACGAGGCTGTCGGCGACGCCCGCGTCGGTGATGATCGCGTCGACGGCCTCGCTGCCCTTGCCCGCGCCGACGAGCCACAGCTCGGCATCGACGCGGCGGCGAGCGGCGGTATAGACCCGGGCCATCATCTCGGGCTGCTTGACGGGCCGCAGGTTGGAGACGTGCGCGATCCGAGCCGGCGCGCCCCGACCGCGGACGCCCGCTGTGAAGCGCGCCAGATCGACGAAGTTCGGCAGGACCGTTGGCGCACGCTGTAGACCGAACAGCTCGACCGTGAGCCGGGCGAAGCTCTGCGAGACCGTCGTCAGCGCGTCCGCGCCGGCGAGCAGCCCGGTGATCTGCGGGACCCGCTCCGGGTCGCGGCCGAAGCGGCTGACGTCGGTGCCGTGCAGCGTTCCCACCACCATCGGTGCGCCGTCGCCGAGCCTGTCGCGAACAGCCTGGGCAACGGCCGCGAACGGCACCGCGTAGTGATAGTGCAGGATGTCGAGCCCGACGCCCGCGGCCAGATCGGCGAGCGCATCGATGTCGGCGGTGCTCCAGTCGGCATCCAGATACGACGTCATCTCGGCGTCTGCGGCAAGGGTCCGCAGATGCACGCCGCCTTCGCCGTCGACCAGATCGAAGGGCGCCGAGCGGGCGAACACGTACGCGGTATGGCCGCGCGCCGCGAGCGCCTTCGCGAGCTCGTACGCGATGCGCACGCTGCCGCCCACGCCCCGATGGCAGAGCATCCCGATGCGCACGTCAGTCGCCCGGGTCCCGTTCGATCACCCGCCGCGCCATCATCCGCAGCAACCGGCGGCCCAGGCTCGGATGGTCCTGGAGCCACGTGTCGAATGCGTCCTCGCGCAGCACGAGAACGACGCTGTCGGTGGCCGCGCGCAGGCTCGCCGAGCGCTCGTGGCCTGCGAGCAGGGCCAGCTCGCCGAGCGACTCGCCGGGGCGCGCGACGTGCAGCACGCGGTCGCCGCCGTCCAAGTGCTTGATGACCTCGACGCTGCCGTCGACGAGGATGAACAGCTCATGCCCGGGCTCGCCCTCGTGCGCGAGCATCGTGCCGGCCTCCAGCCAGCGCTCGGTCATGATCCGCGCGGCCGCGTAGAGCTCGTCGTCGTTCATGTAGCCGAACAGCTCGATCTCGCGCAGGCGATCCATGCGCTCGCGGATACGCGCCTCGGCGAGCGCGAGCACGTTGGCGAACAGACGGATCGCGCCCGGCACGCCGGCGGGGATCTGGCGGTGAAACGAGTAGCCGGCGTAGACGTACGCGCCGCGCCCGTAGACGGCGGTCAGCAGGCCACCCGGGCGGGCCGGCTCGCCGGCGTCGCAGGAGGCCAGGACCGGTGAGTACTGCCGCGCCCATTCCCCGAAGAAGTACAAGCCGCGGTCGTGCACCCACCCGTCGAAGTCTGCCGACCCGATGGCGTTCGGTGTGTGCAATATTGGATGCTCGGGGTCGACGAACTGCACCGGCGCGGCCGGGTCGGTGACGCGGTCGTGCGGCTGGCTGAAGCGGAAGGGGTATGGGGCGAGCCCCGGCGCGTCGTAGCCGTAGCCCTGGTACTGGACGACCATCGTGCCGCCCTCGGCGACGTAGTCCAGCAGCCGGCGGGCGTGCCGGCGCACCTCGCCGCGGAGGTTGTATGCGTTGGGCCCGATGACGATGGCGTCGAACTCCTGGAGATCGCCGTAGGCGAGGTCGTCATTGGAGAGCTCGGCGAAGTCGACCCCGAAGCGCACGAGCGCCTCGAGGATCGGCTCGTCGGCGCCGCGCACGTAGGCGTAGCTCAGCGTGCGTACGAACTGCACGTCGACGAGATCCACGTCGACCTTCGCACGGCGGACGAGGTTCGCCTCCGCCAGGCACGAGTGCTCGTCCACCGGTCCCGGCGCTCCGGGCGCTCCCATGCGCACCGGCCGCAACTCGATCCCGTCGTAGGTCAGCTCGTACGCCGCCTGCGGCGTTCCCGCGGGGATCGTCACAGCGAACTGCAGCGTGCGCGACTGACCGCCGGCGGCGAGGTCATACGTCGCCGTGCGCGGTTCGACCAACCAGCCGTCCGGCGCATGCAGCGCGAGCGTGCCGGTGGCGCCGGCGGGCTCGATGCAGCGCACGAGCACGTCGCAGCCCAGCACGGTCGCCTGCGCGCTGACGGGGAGGATCGCGCGTGCCTCGCGCGGGGCGAGCGCGACCTCCGGTACGACGGTCACGGGCAGCATGCGCTGGCCGCCGGTGAAGCCGGAGCGCTCGACCGCGGGCGCCCGCAGCGTGAGCCGGTGCCCGGCGGCGGCGACCTCTGCCACCGCGACGACCAGCGGACGGTCCGTCGGCTCGCCGAGGCCGGTCGCGTCCTGCGGCCAGACATACCGGTGCGGACCATGCGGGGCGCGCAGCCAGTAGGGCGCCTGCGGCGGCGCGTCGAGCGGGACGGCGATCGCGAAGTCGTCCTCCGTGCGGCGATCCGCGCTCCAGCCCGGCGGCAGCTCCAGGTCGACGCGCTCGACGGCCACGTCGTGCGGGCCGCCGTTGTGCACCAGCACGCGCACGCCGAGCCCGTGCCCGGGTGTCGCTCGCGCGCGGTCGGCGGTGGCCTCCAGGCGCAGGCCGAGACAGCGCGCCGCGATCCGCTCGAAGCCGGCCGCCCGGCGCTGCAGCGCGAGCGCCAGGGCTGCGTCGCGTTCGTCGAGGTCGGCGAGCAGCGCACGCAGCGCGTCGAGCCCGCCCAGCAGGGCGGGTGCGGCCCGCCACGGCTCGTGGGGGCGAAAGGCTTCGAGCGCCTCGTCGGCGAGCGCGCCGATCGCGGCGAGACGCTCGCGCAGGCGCGGCGTCCGCCCGCCGGGGTGATCGGCGAGCCCCGCCAGCGACGTGTCCAGCCCGTCGAAGAGGCTGCGCTCACCGCCGTCGATACCGGCGGGCCGCTCGGCACGGTAGTAGTAGACATATGGGCCGGGCGCCGACACGAACCCCATGCCCTGGGAGCGGTGGCGGTTCATTGCGATGTGCGCGAGCTCCTGGAACGTCAGCCCGCTGAGCGGATCCAGTGCGCCACTGTCGACGCACAGGCGCCCGCCGGCGTCGTGCTCGATGTCGCGGCCGCCGAGCACGCCGTCCTCGCCGGGTTGCCAGTCGCCCGCCAGCGAGCGGTAGACCTTGGCGGGCGTCCAGGCCGGAAGCCCGAGCTCGGGGAAGCGGGCAGGGTCGGCGGCGGCGTCGAGCGCCTCTGCGGTCATCAGGCCGATCGCCTGGTGGTGGCCGTGCCCGTCCGCCGGCGTGCCCGTCCAGCGCCCGACGAGCACGAGCGGTTGCACCGCGCGGATCGCCCGCACGAGCTCGCGCACCACGTCCTCGCGGCCCCAGCGCCGTAGCGCATCCTCACCGCTCTTGGAGAAGCCGACGTCGATGAAGGGCCCGAACAGCGCCTCGGCGCCGTCGACGTCGCGGGCATCGACGGTCTCCCAGGTGCGCAGGACGCCGAGCGCGTCGCCGCGCTCGCCGCCGCGCTTGTTCTGACCGCCCTCGCCGCGCGTGGCCGACCAGTAGACGGCGCGGGCGCCGTGCCCGCGGGCGACGAGCGCGAGCATGCCGCTCTCCTCGTCGTCGGGATGCGCGCCCAGCTGCAGGAGCGTTGCGGCCACGCCCAGCGCCCGCACCCGCCGGGAGAGCTCGATCGTGGCGGGCCCGGCGCCATCGCCTCGAGCGCCTGCGGAGGCAGCCGCGTCCGACGACTTCGGGAGGCTCACCGTGCAAATCAGAACACATCTCGTGGCGGCCTGCTGACAACCGGCAGTTCGCCAACGACGGGGGGCGACCACGTGAAGATCCGTGACGTGATGAACCTCAAGGCGGCGCGGATCCATCTCGGACAGCCGGGCGCCTCGTTGCGGCGGGCGTGCGAGATCTTCGTAGCGCCCGACTAGATGTTCTAGACGGTATGGGCTGGCGTCCGGCCGGCCGTTGAAGGTCGACGCTCCCGCGCTTCGTATGGCGCGGGCTGGTTACCGCATCGAAGGATGAGGAGCGTCGACATGACGGACGGTATCTGTTTCGCGGGTCTGGATGTGCATGCTCGTAAGACCGCGGCGGCGGCTGTGCAACTCGGTTCCGGCGAAGTCTTCAAGGCTCAGATCGCGGGGTCACCGGTCGAGGCGATCGGCTGGTTGCAGACGCTGCCCGGGCCGGTACGCGCGGTGTATGAAGCCGGGCCAACCGGCTACGGCCTGGCGCGGGCCGCTCGGGCAGTCGGTCTGGAGGTGATGGTGTGTGCGCCGGGCGCGATCCCGCGTCAGCCCGGCGACCGGATCAAGACCGACACGCGTGACGCGCTGAAGCTCGCGCGGTTGCTGGCTGCCGGGCAGCTGCGAGCAGTCCGCGTCCCGGAGCTCGAGCTTGAGGCGCTGCGTGACCTCGTTCGCGCGCGAGAGGATCTGCGCGGCGATCTGATGGGCGCGCGACACCGGATCTCAAAGCTGCTGCTGCGCCGCGGCCTGACGTTCCCCGGACCCGGCGAGCCGTGGGCGTCACAGCGTCATCTCACATGGCTTGCGCAGGTCGACCTCGGCGAGCCGTTGGCGCGGGTCGTGCTCGGCGAGTACTTGGCCTGCCATGAGGTGCTGCTCGCTCGCCGTGAGCGCTTCGACGCGCTGATCGCCGATCACGCCGCGAGCGGGCCGTGGGCTGCGACGGTCGCGCGCCTGCGCTGTCTGCGCGGCGTCGACACGCTGACCGCGGTCGGACTCGTCGCCGAGATCGGCGACTTCACCAGCTTTGAGCATCCCAAGCAGCTGGCCAGCTTCCTCGGCCTCGTCCCGTCTGAGCAGTCATCAGGGACCAGGCGCCGCCAGGGCGCGATCACCAAGTCCGGATCGGGCCATGCCCGGCGACTGCTGATCGAGGCCGCCTGGCACTACCGCCGCCGGCCCGCTATCAGTGTCGCGCTGCGCCGCCGCCAAGACGGCCAGCCACCGGCAGCGATCGAGGCCGCGTGGCGCTGCCAGCTACGCCTATCGGGGCGCTGGACACGCCTGGACGCTCAGCGCGCCAAGCGGCGCACCACCGTCGCGGTCGCCGTCGCCCGCGAACTCGCCTGCTTCGTCTGGGAGATCGCCCGCCAACCCGACTGAACACACCAACGAACATCCCGTACGGGGTGGGGGTGGCGGCCGGCGCGCGTCATCCGAGGTCCGCGATTCGGCTATGAGCACCCGCCTGACAGCGGGCGCGCTCGATTCTAGAACGCGGCTCCGGCGCAGCGCACCAGCCGTCTTGAGGTAGCCAGCCCTCGCATATCAGCCTGAAATGCCCTCGCCGCTCCGGCCGCCACCCGCACCCCGAACCGCATCAGCGACAACAACGGCCACGCGCCACGATCACCGCAGCCCACTTGACAAAGCTCTCCCCATATCAGCCGGCCGGTGGCTTGAGCGCCCGCCCGAGCCACCACGCGGTGACCTTGCTCGTCAGCACGCGCACGGGGGACGGCAGCTCGACCTGACCGCCGATCGCGGACGTCCAGCGCGCGTCGGTGAGGGTCAGCACGGGGACCGGCCGGTCGCGGATGCGCAGCCAGTCCAGGACGTCCTCGGGCACGTCGTCGGCGGGCGTCTCGTTGCGCTCGTACTCGCGCACGCGCTCGCGCATCTTCGCCTCGTGCCGGCGGCGCGCCTTGAACACCGGCGAGAACATGACGCCCTGCTCGAACTGCTGCTTGAGCAGCGCGAAGTCGCCGGACGTCATCCCCGCGAAGCCCGCCAGGTCGGCCAGGTCCGTCGGCGCCTCCTTGGCCAGCGTCGCCTCGCTGCTGGCCAGCACGCCGCCCAGCAGCTCGTCGGCGGACTCCGCGAACGCCTCGCCCTTGGCGGTCTCGCCCGCGAACACCCCGGCGTCGGTGAGCAGGGTGATCGACATCGAGAAGCCCTGATCGGCGAACCAGGCGATGCGGTGCAGCGCCCAGTCGCCCTCGACCACGCGGGCGATGTTGAGCAGATGAGACTCCGTTGGGTCCATCCGCCAATTGTCGTCAACGAATCGGTCGGCGCTAGGTTCGACGCTCGTCGCTGCGCGCGTTCCACCCGGCGACGAAGGCGGCCATCGCTCGTTCGTCGCTGAGGTCGACCCCGGCGGCCTGGGCGGCGCCGAAGAAGTCGGAGGCCGGACGATCGCTTCGATCGGCGTCGAGCTCGTCGAGCATCTCTGGGGTCGATTCGTGGATCGCCTCGACGGTCGAATCGATCGCCCACGCGGGGATGGCTCGGGCGCGCCCGGCATGGCGCACCCAGGCTTCGAGCACCGTCGGCACCAGTTCGAACGTCGGTCGATCGGCGAGCACCTTGCGCGGCATCCAATCGACCATGAACAGCGTGACGAGGACCGGGCTCCAGCGCAGGGGCCGTCCGTCGACATAGTCGGCGCAGAAGTCGATCACCAGCGACGCGACGAATGCTTCGTCTCCGTCCGGCGCAAACGGCCTGCCCTCGGGCGACGCCAGGAAGTCGGACAGCATCTGGTCGCGTTCGTCGCGCCCGACTTCGGGCGGCGGTACGTCGGGAAACGGGCCGGGGAGATCGTCCGCGCGCAACCGTGCGATGGCGCGCAGCCCGGCGTAGTCCTCGCTCACCGGCGGCTCCAGCGTCATGTCGGTGAGCTCCATCGCATCGCTGATGCGGACGAACGCCTCGCCCGAGGCCATCGGCTCGATCCGCAGTCCAGGGTTATCGTCGCGCTTCGCGGCCAGAAGCTCGTCGACGCGGTCGATCGAGTCCGCGAGCACGACGTCCGTCGCCATGCCGCCGAGGTTGTGGTCGACGTAGACCCCGATCGCATGCGGCCCGCCGTCGTCATGGGTCGCCTCGATGAAGATCGTGACGCCGTCGTCGAAGACGTCCTCGCGCATGACCGCGGTGCGCAGGATCGTCGCCTCGAGGATCGCCTGACCCCAGGCCGGCCGGGGTGCGTCGTTGACGAGAAGGCGGTTGGCATGGTCGAGCGCCAGCACGCCGAGCTCGCTCTCGGATACGGCGCCGATGGCGAGCAGCGCGGCCGCTGCGCCCGGACGGTCGAGCCGCGCCACCTCATCCACCAATGGACCGCCGAGCGCGACGTCGTGATCGCCGGTGGACAGACCGGGGCTTGGCGGCCACCACGAGCCGAGCAGTCCCGACGCCCATAGCTCCGCATCCAACGCGTCCTCGAGCATCGCCGCCTCGCGGCAGATGCTCGCCGCGGCGCGCCGAAGCGGATCCGCCGCTCCCTCTCGACGCGCTCGGTCGCGCTCGCGCCGGGCCGCCTGCTTGGCCGGATGCCCACCGCCGCGGTTGCGCTTCCTGCCCGACGCCATGCTTGGAGCCTACGAGCCGCGCACAGACCCTGCGAGCGTGTGCGGCGCAAACTGCGCGAAAACCCTGTGTTGCGTCTCGCGCGTGCGAAACACGCCGGACCGACTCGCCTGTAGCTCGCGCACGCCAATGCGTAGGCTGCCCGATCGTGAGCTTCGCCCCCGGACCGCCACTCACCGACACCGCCGTGCGCCTCGTGCTGCTGGGCAGCGGCGAGCTGGGCCGTGAGGTGGCGATCGAGGCGATGCGGCTCGGCTGCGAGGTGCTGGCGGTCGACCGCTACCCGGGCGCGCCCGCGATGCAGGTCGCCCAGCGCCACGCCGTGATCGACATGACCGACCCCGACGCGTTGCGCGACGTGCTGAACGCCGAGCGGGCGCGGCCGTGCGCGCGGCTGCTCGTCGTCCCCGAGCTCGAGGCGATCGCCACGCCGGTGCTGCTCGAGCTCGAGGCCGAGGGGCTGCACGTCGTGCCGACCGCGCGCGCCGCGCGGCTGACGATGGACCGCGAGGGCATCCGTCGCCTCGTCGCCGAGGACCTCGGCCTGCCGACCTGCGACTACCGCTTCTGCGACACCGAGGAGGAGGTCCGCGCCGCGGTCGAGGCGCTCGGCACGCCGTGCGTCATCAAGCCGGTGATGTCGTCCTCGGGCAAAGGCCAGTCGGTGATCCGCAGCGCCGGCGACGTCGCCGGCACGTGGGCGTACGCCCAGCAGGCGGGGCGCACCGGCGCCGGCCGCGTGATCGTCGAGGCGTTCGTGAACTTCGACTACGAGATCACGCTGCTGACGATCCGCCACGCCGGCGGCACGTCGTTCTGCGCGCCGATCGGCCACCTCCAGGAGGACGGCGACTATCGCGAGAGCTGGCAGCCGCACGCGATGTCCGAGACCGCGCTCGACGGCGCCCGGACGCTCGCCCGGCAGGTCACCGACGCCCTCGGCGGCACCGGGATCTTCGGCGTCGAGCTCTTCGTGTGCGGCGACGAGGTCCTCTTCAGCGAGGTCTCGCCGCGCCCGCACGACACCGGCATGACGACGATGGCCACGCAGGCGCTGAGCGAGTTCGCGCTGCACGTGCGCGCAATCCTCGGCTTGCCCGTTCCCGCCGGCGAGGTGCCGCTGCTGTCGCCGGGCGCGTCGGCGGTGTGCCTGGCGACGGCGCACGGTGACGCGCCCGTGATCTCCGGCGTGGCCGAGGCCATGGCGGTCGATCCCAGCGTCGACGTGCGCGTGTTCGCCAAGCCCGAGGCCCGGCCCAACCGCCGCATGGCCGTGGCGATCGCCCGCGGCGAGGACGCGGCGGCCGCGCGCGAGACCGCGCGGGCCGCGGCCGTGTGCCTGCGCGTCGACTGACGCTCAGCTGCCGAACACCGTCTCGATCGGCACGCCGATGATCTTCAGCCGGCGGGTCAGGCCCGACAGCGCGAAGGCGCGCAGCTCCTCGGTGCTCGCGCCGAGCGCGCCGGCGTCCGCGCCGGCCGGCGTCTGCAGGGAGTCGGCGACGGCCGGCAGCAGATCGACGAGCGTCGCGCGCACGACGTCGCCGAGCCGCGCGTCGCGCGCGACGGCCTGCTGGAGAAACCAGGTGCCGTAGGCGATGTGGCGGTGCTCGTCGTGGTGGATGCGCCCGTAGCCCTTGCGAAAGCCGGGAAACAGGCCCTGGCGCTCGAGCATGCGCGTCGCGAACTCGAAGGTCGTCAACCCGAGCGTCCCCTCGAGGACCTGGTGATAGATCGTGACGAAGGCGACCTTGGCCGCGAGGTCGCCGGGGTCGGCGACGAGGCGCTCGTGGGCGGCGACGAGGCGGTCGTCGAAGAGCGTCTGGAAGGCGTCGGAGACCTGCGCGCGGGCGCGCGCCACGTGCGCGGCGATCGCCGCCGGCGCCGCGACCACCTCGTCCTGAAAGCGCGCGTAGAACTGCATGTGGCGCGCCTCGTCGACCTGCTGGGTGGCCAGGAAGGTCGCCTCCTCCTCGCTGGCGTGCGCGCCGACGAGGCCCGAGAACTTCGTCGTGATGCGCTCCTCGGCCACCATGAGCGAGCCGAGGACGAACTCGATGAGCGCCCGGTCGCCGACCGACGCCCACTGCTCGGCGTCCGGGCCGAGCTCGATCTCGAACGGGTTCCACTGCGACCGCTCCCAGTGGACGTAGAGCGTCTGCGGGTCGTGCAGCGTCGTCGTGCTCATGTCGCCGTCGCCATGCGCCCAGTATCGCGACCTATGGGGAGCGGATAGGGCGTTCTCCCGATGTGGGACATGCGGGCGCGCGGCAGGCTGCGCACCACGATCTTCCACCACGAAGGAGACCTCATGTCCGTTCACACCGCAGACTCCGAGCTCAAGGCGCGCCACCGCGCGATGTGGGCCTCGGGCGACTACCCGCACATGGTCGAGACGTTCCTGCTGCCGCTCGGGCCGCGCCTCGTCGACACCCTCGACCTCACGCCCGAGACGCGCGTGCTCGACGTCGCCGCCGGCACCGGCAACGCGTCGCTGCCCGCCGCGGTTCGCGGTGCGCAGGTCACCGCCAGCGACCTGACGCCCGAGCTGCTCGAGGCGGGCCGCGCCCGCGCCGAGGCGGCCGGTCTCGACCTCGCATGGGTCCCGGCCGACGCCGAGAACCTGCCGTTCGAGGACGAGTCCTTTGACGTCGTCATCTCCGCGATCGGCGTCATGTTCGCGCCCCATCATCAGGCGGCGGCCGACGAGCTCGTGCGCGTCTGCCGGCCGGGCGGCACGATCGCCCTGCTGAGCTGGACGCCGGAGGGCATGCTCGGCGAGTTCTTTCGCACGATGAAGCCTTTCATGCCGCCGCCCCCGCCGGGCGCGCAGCCTCCGCCGCTGTGGGGCGGGGAGGAGCACCTGCAGGGCCTGATGGGCGGCCGGGTGCAGTTCCACACGCTCGAGCGCGACGTGCTGGAGATCACGGCCTTCGAGCAGGCGCAGGACTATGCCGAGCACTTCAAGGCGTACTACGGGCCGGCGATCGGCGCGCGCGCCAACGCCGTCCGCAACGAGCGCGGGGACGAGTTCGACGCCGCAGTCGCCGCGTTCTGCGAGCGGCGGAACCTCGGCACGCCCGAGGCCGCCGCCCGCTTCGAGATGGAGTACCTGGTCGCCGTCGGCACGAGGCGGTAGCGGGTCCGGCCCCGGTAATGGTGTGGCGAAGACTTCGCGCCGGACGCGAATGTCTCGCCACACCCCCGCGGCCGTCTACCGCACGTGGTCCAGGCACTCCGGGTGCGCGCGCAGGTACGCGTCGAGCGTCACCGGGTCGCGCCCGGTCAGCCTCCGCACGTCCGGGCTGACCGCCGCCACGCTGCCGTCCGCGATCGCCTGGTAGGAGGTCACCCAGCCGCGCACCTCCCAGTCCGGCGCGCCGAACCCGGCGCGCGACGCGTAGGCCTGCGCCTCGGTCTCGTCCTCGAACGTGATCGTCTTGCCCGAGTGCTCGGACATGAGCGCGGCGGCCTCGGCGAGCGAGAACGCCTCGCGCCCGGTGAGGTCGTAGCCCCGGCCGTCGTGCCCGTCGGAGGTGAGCAGCGCGACGGCCGCCGCGGCCACGTCGTCGCGCAGGATCGCCGCGACGCGGCCGTCGCCGGCCGGCCCGCGGATGACGCCGTCGGCGCCGACCATCGACGGGATGAAGTCCATGTAGAGGTTCATCCGCGGGAACGTGAACGGCACCCCGCTCGCGCGGATGTGCTCCTCCGTCGCCCAGTGGTCGAGCCCGAGCGTGAACGTCGAATCGGCCGTGGCGGCGACGAACGAGAGGTAGACGATCCGCCCCACGCCGGCGGCCAGCGCCGCGTCGACGGCGGTCGTGTGCTGCGCGATGCGGTCGGGCGCCTCGGCGGCCGGGACGAGGAAGAGCACGTCGGCGCCCTCGAGCGCGGCGCGCATGCCGTCGCCGTCGGCGTAGCCGCCGGCCGCGGCGCGCACCTCGGCGCCGTCGAGCTGCGGGGCACGGGCGGCGTCGCGCACGACGAGGCGCTGGCGGGCGCCGCGCTCGGCCAGCCCGCGGGCGACGCGCGAGCCGACGGCGCCGGTGGCGCCGGTCACGGCGATGAGTTCGTCCATGGGGAAAGTGTTACGCGGTCCGCCGGCGCAGTGTCGTCGCGCCGAGAGCGAGCGCCAGCACGATGCATCCCACGACGACCGCCACGTCGAGCCACAGCCGCCCGCCGACGTCGTCGGCCGCGATCTTCACGAGCCCGTCGTAGGCGTAGGTGAACGGCATGACATCCGAGACGCGCTGCAGCAGCTCGGGCATCTGCTCGCGCGGGACGAACAGACCGGCGAGCAGGAGCTGGGGGAGGACGAACGCGGGCATGAACTGCACGGCCTGAAACTCCGTCGCCGCGAACGAGCTCAAGAAGAGCCCGAGCGCCATGCCGAGCAGCGCGTTGCCGACCGCCAGCGCGACGACCGCCCAGGCGGGCCCGGCCGTCTCGATGCCCAGCAGCCAGAAGCCGACGAGCGCGGTGATCGTGCCCTGCAGCGCGGCGAGCAGGCCGAACGCGATGCCATAGCCCGCCAGCAGGTCGAGCTTGCCCAGCGGCGTCGACATGAGCCGCTCGAGGGTGCCGCTCGTGCGCTCGCGCAGCATGGCGATCGACGCGATGAGGAACATGATGACGAGCGGGAAGAGCCCGATGAGCGGTGCGCCGACGCGTGCGAAGCTGCCCGCCGGCTCGTCGAGCACGTAGCGCAGCAGCGTCAGCAGCGCCGGCGGGACGACGAGGATCAGCGCGAGCGTGCGGTGGTCGCGGCGCAGCTGGGCGGCGACGCGGGCGGCGGTCGCGAGGGTGATGCGCGCGTTCATGGCGCGGCCTGGTTGGCCAGGGCGATGAACGCCCGCTCGATGTCGGCGGCGCCCGTCTGCTCGAGCAGCCGCGCCGGCGTCTCCGCGGCGACGATGCAACCCTCGCGCATGAGCACGAGCTCGTCGCAGCGCTGCGCCTCGTCCATGACGTGCGTCGAGACGATCAGCGTCCGGCCCGCGGCCGCGAGCGCGTGGAACGTCTGCCAGAGCTCCTCGCGCAGGACCGGGTCGAGGCCGACGGTGGGCTCGTCGAGGACGAGCAGCTCGGGCTCGCCGAGCAGCGCCACGGCGAGCGACACGCGCGAGCGCTCTCCGCCGGAGAGCGTGCCGGCGACCTGGTCGGCCTGATCGCTCAGGGAGACGAGCTCGACGACCTCGGCGCTGCGCGCATCGGACACGCCGAGGACGCGCGTGAAGTACGTGAGGTTCTCGCGCACGGTGAGGTCGCCGTAGACCGACGGCGCCTGCGTGACGTACGCGACGCGCCGGCGCAGCGCGGGCGTGCCGGCGGGCGCGCCGAGCACCGTGATCGAGCCGCCGGCGACGATCTGCACGCCGACGATCGCGCGGATGAGCGTCGACTTGCCCGAGCCGCTCGGCCCGAGCAGCCCGGTGACGACGCCGCGCCGCACGTCGAGCGAGAGGTCGGGGAGCACGAGCTTGCCGCCGCGGCGCACGCGCAGGGCCCGCACGCTGACGGCCACCGCGTCCGCGTCTGCCGGTCCGGGGGAGCCTGAGCTAGAGTGCAATTCAACAAGTGAGGAATTCATCACGCACAGAAATACCAGACGGCGGGCGACGTCGTCAAGGGCGACCGCGGCATGGCGCGGCGTAGCGGCCGCCGGCCCGGCGACAGCGGCACGCGGGAGGCGATCCGCGCGGCCGCGAGCGAGCAGTTCTCCGAGCGCGGCTACGACCGCCCGTCGATGCGCTCGATCGCCCAGCAGGCCGGCGTCGACCCCGCGCTCGTCAGCCACTTCTTCGGCTCCAAGCACGCGCTCTTCGTCGATGTCGTCGAGCTGCCGTTCGACGCCGAGCAGGTCGTCCCGATGCTGTTCGGCGGCGGCGACCCCAGCGACATCGGCCAGCGGTTGGCCCGCTTCCTCGTCGGCGTCCTCGAGACCCCGGACGGCCGCCGGCGGGTCACCGGCCTCGTGCGCGCGGCGGCGTCCGAGCCGGAGGCGGCGCGGATGGTGCGCGACCTGCTGACGCGCGAGATCTTCGCCCGCGTCGTCGCGCAGCTGCGCGTCGACGACGCCGAACTGCGTGCCAACCTCGTCGCCTCGCAGGTCGTCGGGCTCGTCATGGCGCGCTACATCGTCGGCCTCGAGCCGCTCGCCTCACTGCCCGCCGACGAGGTCGCGGCGGCGGTCGCGCCGACGCTGCAGCGCTACCTCACCGAGCCGCTCGCGCCCGGCGATCGCGGCGCCGCCTGAGCGGCAACGCGCCAAATGGTCATTCTGCCTAGAAAGGGACGGCGGGCTTCGCTATCGTGATTTTAGGCAATACGACCATTATCTCCCGGAGGCCGCCATGGCCGACATCACGAACCCCGTCGCCGTCCCCGTGCTCCGCCACCTGCGCGCCGAGCCGACGTCGCACGTCATGCGCTATCGCCGCGGCCGGCTCGTCGCCGATGGCCCTGGCCTGGCGTTCTGGTTTCGCCCGATCACCACCGCCGTCGCGGAGATCCCGGTCGACGACCGCGAGCTGCCGTTCCTCTTCCACGCCCGCAGCGCGGACTTCCAGCGTGTGACCGTGCAGGGCGCGGTCACGTTTCGCGTCGCCGACCCCGCGCGGCTGGCCGCCCGGATCGACTTCACCGTCGACCTCGAGTCCGGCGGCTGGAGCTCGGAGCCGCTGGAGCAGGTCGGCGGCCTGCTGACACAGCTCGCCCAGCAGTTCGTCATCGACCAGCTCGCCGCCCGCGAGCTGCGCGCGATCCTCACCGAGGGCGTCGCCCCGATCCGCGCCCGGATCGGCCGTGGCCTGGCCGAGGAGCCGGCCCTTCAGGAGCTCGGCCTGCAGCTCGTCGCCGTCCGCGTCGCAGAGGTCGCACCGACGACGGAGGTCGAGAAGGCGCTGCAGCAGCCCACGCGCGAGGAGATCCAGACCCGCGCGGACGAGGCGACGTTCGCTCGCCGCGCGACGGCGGTCGAGAACGAGCGGGCGATCGCCGAGAACGAGCTCGCCAATCGGATCGAGCTGGCCCGCCGCGACGAGCAGCTCGTCGCCCAGCAGGGCGCCAACGAGCGCCGCCGCGTGGAGGAGGAGGCCGCCGCCCGCCAGGTCGAGGCCGAGGCCGAGGACGCGCGCCGGCGTCTGGAGGCCCAGCGCCAGGCCGACACGATCGACCTCGTCGAGGCGGCCCAGCTGCGCGCCGCGCGCGAGCGCGCCGAGATCCAGAAGGCGATGCCCGCCAACGTCCTGTACGCGCTCGCGCTGCAGGAGCTCGCCGGCCAGCTCGGCAACATCGAGCACCTCTCGATCACGCCCGATCTCGTCGGCCCGCTGCTGCAGCGGCTCACCCGCGACGCGGCGTAGTGCCGGCTCATGGTCCCCCGCGCGGTCCTCGTGCAACGCCCGACGGAGTACGACGAGCTGCTCGCGCGCCACGCGACGCGCGAGCAGGTCGCGTTCTTCCTGCGCGGGCGCGGCCTGGACCCGGCGGAGGTGGAGCGCCGCCACCACGCGTTCCTCGGCCACCGCCACCACGTCCTCGCCGCGATCCCGGGCGACTGGCGCCGGGCGAGCGTCGACCGCGCCGACCTCGCGCGCTTTCTCTTCGCGCCCGAGGACATCGTCGTCGTGCTCGGGCAGGACGGGCTCGTCGCCAACGTCGCGAAGTACCTCGCCGGCCAGCCGCTCATCGGCCTGAACCCCGAGCCCGAGCGCAACGCCGGCGTGCTCGTCACCCACCCGCCGCAGGCCGCCGCCGACCTGCTGCGCGACGTCGCCGCCGGTCGCGCGACGCTGCAGCCGCGCACGATGACCGTCGCCCGCCTCGACGACGGGCAGGAGCTGCGCGCGCTCAACGAGATCTTCGTCGGCCATCGCACCCACCAGTCCGCGCGCTACACGCTGCACGTCGGCGGGCGCGCGGAGCGCCAGTCCTCGTCCGGGATCATCGTCACCACCGGCACCGGCGCGACCGGCTGGGCGGCGAGCATCAACGGCCGCCTCGCCGCTCCGCTGCAGCTGCCATCGCCGACCGAGCGCGGCCTCGCCTACCTCGTGCGCGAGCCGTGGCCGAGCCGGGCGACCGGCGTGTCGCTGGCGGCCGGCCGGCTCGACGCCGGCGACGTCGTGCAGATCACCTCCGAGCTGCCCGACGGGGCGACGGCGTTCGGCGACGGGATCGAGGCCGACGCGCTGGCGATCGACTGGGGCCAGACGCTCAGCATCGGCGTGGCGCCGCAGGCGCTGCAGCTCGTGCGCTGACGCGCCGACGCGCCGACGCGCAGCGTCAGTCCAGGCGTTCGGGCAGCCCGACGCGCGTGAAGATCGAGGCCACCTTCGCCTCCGCGACCGCCTCGTCGGGGAAGTTCGCGAGCTCCTCCGGCGTGAGCTCGTCGCCGGAGCGCGCGATGAACGACGTCACCTGCGCGATCTTCGACCCGTCGGCGCTCAGCGTGAGGACGTCGAGCGCGAACGGGCGGTAGCAGCCCTCGTCCTCGCGCCACGTGTAGGCGCCGATCGCCGGCTGGCCGTTGGCGGACGCCGGCCGGTGGGCCCAGCGCCAGGCGCCCGACAGCGGCCCCATGATGAGGAACCGGCGCAGCGACTCGTGCCCGAGGTACCACGTCGCCATCGGCGGCATCGACCAGGCGGCGTCCTCGGCGAGCATCGCCACGACGGCCTCGACGTCGCCGCGCCCCATCGCGTCCATGTAGCCCTCGACGACCTCGCGCAGGCGCTCGTCGCCGATCGCCCGCAGGGTCTCCTGCTGCGACTGCGACGGCAGCTTGTCCTCGATCGTCTTGCGCGCGCGTTGCATGGCGCTGTTGACCGAGGCGACCGTCGTCTCCAGCAGCTCGGCGGTCTCCTGTGCCGAGAAGCCGAGCACCTCGCGCAGGATGAGCACCGCGCGCTGGTTGGCAGGCAGGTGCTGCAGTGCCGCGATGAACGCCAGCTCCACGCTCTCGCGCTGCTCGTAGCGCGCCTCGGGCGCCGCGCGGCCGTCGCCGAGGCCGAGCGACGCGTCGTCGCAGGGCTCGATCCAGACGGACTCGACGAGTGGCCGGCCGGGCGACTCGCCGAGCTCGGCGGCGGCGACGTGGTCGATCGGCAGCGCCCGCCTGCCGCGCGAGGAGATCGTGTCCAGGCACGTGTTCGTGGCGATCTTGTACAGCCAGGCGCGCAGGGAGCTGCGCCCGTCGAACTTCGGCAGCCCGCGCCACGCCCGCAGCATGGCGTCCTGGATCGCGTCCTCGGCGTCGTGCGCCGAGCCGAGCATCCGGTAGGCGTGCGCGTGCAGCTCGCGGCTGTGCGGCTCGACGAGGCTGCGGTACGCGTTCTCGTCTCCGCTGCGCGCCGCGGCGAGCAACGCGGCCGGCGCCCCTGTCGACGTGCTGACCATGCAGGCTCAGACTAGTCGGGGCGCCGGCCGACCGGGGGGAGTTGCTCGGGGTCAGATCGCCTCGGAGCAGGCGGGCTCGGGGGTGGCGCCGGCGAGCTCGGCATGCGCGTCCGGCGCCGGCGAGCGGTCGGACTGCAGGACGAACGCCGCGATGAGGATCGCGACGACCATGAGCAGGGCCGCGATGACGAACGCGAGGTGGTAGCCGCCGGTCAGGGCTGCGGCCAGCGAGTCGCCGTTCGCGGTCAGGTCCGCGGTGCGGGTCGTCGCGAGCGTCGCCAGTAGGGCCAGGCCGAGCGCGCCCCCGACCTGCGCCGTCGTGTTCACGAGCCCCGACGCCAGGCCGGCGTCCTGCGGCGCGACGTCGGACATCGCGACGGCCATGAGCGCCGGGAACCCGAGGCCGGCCCCGACGCCGAACAGGATCATCGTCGGCAGGACGTGCGTGACGTAGTCGCCGTTGACCGGCGCCTGCGTGAACAGCACGAGGCCGGCCGTGATGAGCGCGAAGGCCGGCACCATGACCGCGCGAGGCCCGAACTGCATGACGAGCTTGTGCGAGTAGCCGAGCGAGAGGACGCCCATGATGACCGTGCCGGGCAGGAAGGCCAGGCCGATCTGCAGGGCGTCGTAGCCGAGCACGCGCTGCATGTACAGCGAGCCCATGAAGAACATCGAGAACATGCCCGCGACCGCCACGACCTGGATGAGGTTCGCACCCGAGACGTTGCGCGAGCGGAAGATGCGCAGCGGGATGAGCGGGGTCTTCGCGGTCGCCTCGCGCACGAGGAACCCGACGAGCAGCGCCAGCGAGATCCCGAAGAGCACGAGCGTGCGCTCCGCGCCCCAGCCGAGCTCGGCCGCCGGGTCGACGATCGTGTAGACGAGCAGCATGAGCGCCGAGGTGACGAGCAACGCGCCAAGCACGTCGGCGCCGTTGGCGAAACCGATCCCCTTGTCCTTCTCGAGGTAGCGCATCGCCAGCACGGCGGTGGCGATCCCGATCGGGATGTTCACGAAGAAGATCCAGTGCCAGTTGATCGACTGCGTCAGTACGCCGCCGACGAGCAGGCCGATCGAGCCGCCGGCGGACGCCACGAAGCCATACACGCCGATCGCCTTCATCTGCTCCCGGGGCTCCGGGAACATCGTGACGATCATCCCGAGGATGACGGCCGAGGTCAGCGCGCCGCCGACGCCCTGGACGAAACGCGCCGCGACGAGCACCTCCTGGCTCTGCGCCATGCCGCACGCCACCGAGGCGAGCGTGAACACACCGAGGCCGAACAGGAAGACGCCGCGCCGGGAGATGAGATCGCCGAGCCGTCCGGCCAGCAGCAGCAGCCCGCCGAACGCGATGAGGTAGGCGTTGACGACCCACGCGAGGCTCGACTGCGTGAAGCCGAGATCCTCCTGGATCGAGGGCAGAGCAACGTTCACGACCGTGACGTCGAGGACGATCATGAGCATGCCGACGCAGAGCACGTAGAGCGCGATCCAGCGCGAGCGGTCGTCGGCGGCGGGGGTGGAAGCGGGGGTGGTGGGGGCGGCGGTAGACACGATTCGATCCTCTCGTCGTCGGGTTGCAGTTGAGACTGCGGCCCGGCGGGAAACTCATCGCTCGCCACGCTAGATCAGATTGCGGTCAGGACATGGCCGGATTCAAACCGCGCTGTGACGAATCTCACACCGGACCCCGGCGTATCTGAGAGGGTTGGCCTCGGCAGCCCGAAACGGATTCGAGAGCAAGGGGAACGGACGTGCGCAAAGCGGTTCTGATGGCCGTGGCCATCGCGGTACCGGCAGCAGGCATCCTGGCCACCGCGAGCGCACAGGGACCGCGCGCCGGCAGCGGCGGCCCGCGCCAGGCGCCGGTCGTCCACCGCGACTTCGACGCGCGCGACGCGCGCAAGGTCAACGTTCGTCCCAAGCCGGCACAGGAGGACGAAGTGCGGTCGCTCAAGGCCGGCGCCACGTGGAATCCCGCGCAGGGCAACCCGTCCTCGGTCGTGCGCACCCGCGGCTACCTGACGGACGCCAGCAGCCAGGGCGCCGACGCAATCGCGCGCGGCTTCCTGAAGTCCCACAAGACGCTGTACGGACTCTCCGACGCCGAGATCGCCGCCGCGGACGGCGATCAGTACCGCACGAAGCACAATGGCGCCACGCACATCACGCTGCAGCAGCGCGACGGTGGGCGCGACGTCTTCGGGGCGAGGGCGACGTTCACGATCGACAAGAGCGGCCGGCTGGTTGGCCAGAGCGGTGTGATCGCTCCCGACACAGCCGTCGCGGCGCCCGCGCGCCTGACCGCCGCCGACGCCCTGCGCGCCGCGGCGGGCTCGGTCGGCGCGTCGTCGACCGGCCAGATCCTCATCCGCTCCGCCGGCCCGGCGCCCGTCCGTCGCACGGTCTTCGAGAACAGCTTCGCTCCGTCGCTGGGCAAGCCGAGTCCGGCAACCGCCGAGCTCGTGACGTTCCCGATGCCGACCGGCCAGGCCGATCGCGCCGCCTGGCGGGTCACGCTCGAGGTCAACGACACGGCCTTCTACGAGATGGTCGTCGACGCCGTCAACGGCGACGTCCTGTACCGCCGCAACTCGGTCGAGCACGTCGCCGAGGGCAACGTCTTCCGGACCCAGAACCCGTTGCCGGCCAACGGCCAGCAGATCACGTCGTTCGCCGGCTGGGTGGCCGCCCGCACGACGCAGGGCAACAACACGAACACCTACGAGGACCGCGACGCCAACAACCTTCCCGACGCCTACCGGACGCAGACGCCGGCCAGCCCCGATCCGAACTTCCAGCGCTTCATCTACAACTGGACGAACGCGTGGGAGCTCAGCGCCCCCGGCACGACCGCGGGCCTGGACGCCGACCGGGACATCGTGGCGACCCAGCTGTTCTACTGGGTGAACTTCAGCCACGACTACCTCCTCGGCCTCGGCTTCGACGCGGCATCGGGCAACTTCGAGGGCGCCGATGCCGTGCAGGCGGAGGCGTACAACGGCTGGGGCGACGCGACCGGCACGCAGATGCTGTGCCCCAGCGGCACCCCGCCGGTGGCCAACTCGGCCCTGTGCCGCAACAACGCGAACTTCAACACGCAGCCCGACGGCACGCCGGGACGCATGCAGATCTACGTCGGCGTGGCGCCGCTCCCGGTCCGCCTCAGCGAGGTCGAGGGCGACACGATCGTGCACGAGTACGCCCACGGCCTCTCTCGCCGGCTCGTCGGTGACGGGACGATGGGCAGTGGTACACAGACCGACGGGATGGGCGAGGGCTGGAGCGACTTCATCGCCATCTCGATCTTCAACGACCCGGTGATCTTCGAGTACAGCGGTCAGGCCAATGCGGCCGGTGGCGTGAGCGGCTTCCGCCGCGTGCGTTACGACACGAGCACGTGGAAGTACAGCGACCTGTGCAACGCCGGCTGCGAGTCCCACAACGACGGTGAGATCTGGGCGACGGCGCTGTGGAACATGCGCGCGAAGCTCATCACGAAGTACGGCTTCGCCACGGGCAAGAACCAGGCCGAGCGGCTCGTCGTCGACGGCATGAAGGGCACGGGCACGAACCCGACGTTCCTCACCGCCCGCGACGCGATCATCGCCGCCGATCAGACGAACAACGCCGGCGCGAACGCCTGCCTCATCTGGAGCGTCTTCGCGGCGCGTGAGATGGGCTTTGGGGCGACGGCCGGTGCGGCCCAGGCGGTCGGCACGACGTCGACGACCGCTCCTGCGGCAGTGTGCTGTGACGGCGAGCGCGGGCGGCCCGTACACGACGCCGGAGGGCACGAGCGTGACGGTCACGCGCGGCGGCGTCGACGGGCTCGGCCCCGCCCCCTTGACGTACGCGTGGGATCTCGACAACGACGGTGCCTTCGACGACTCGACGAGCGCGACGCCGACCTTCACGAATGTGGGCGACAACGGTGTCTTCACGGTCCGGGTGAGGGTGACGGGCAGCAACGGCGATGGCTTCTCGGCGATCGGACGACGACGGTGACGGTGACGAACGTCAACCCGACGGTGAGCACGATCACCCACAACGCCCCCAGCCGGAGGGCTCGCCGGTCACGATCAGCGGGTCGATCACCGATCCGGGCTGGCTGGACAGCGTGACGGCGACGGTCAACTGGGGCGACGGCTCGCCGGCACGCGTTCGCTGAGCGGGTCGACGGAGAACGTTGCGCCCACCGCCACGTTCTCCTATAGCGCTGCCAGCCATGCCTATGGTGACAACGGCACCTACACGATCACGGTGTGTGGCACCGACGACGACGGTGGCAGTGGCTGCAACACCACGAACGTGACGATCACGAACGTCCCGCCGACGGTGGGTGCGATCACGACCAACGGGCCGAAGCCGGAGAACACGGCGGTCGCGATCAGCGGGACGATCACCGATCCGGGGTGGCTGGACACGCTGACGGCGACGGTCAACTGGGGCGAGCCGGGTGGTGTCGCCGTGCCGCTGAGCGGGTCGACGGAGAACGTCGCGCCCGACGCGACGTTTACGTACACGAACGTCAGCCACACCTACGGTGACGACGGCGTCTTCACGATCACCGTCTGCGGGGCCGACGACGACGGCGGGAGCAACTGTCGCAGCACGACGGTGACGATCACCAACGTCAACCCGACGCCGACGATCGACGAGACCGGGACGATCAACGTCAACGGGACGCCGGTGTTCTTCGCGAGCGTCGGTGTGCCGGTCGCGTTCAAGGGCAACGCGACGGATCCGGGCAGCGACGATCTGACGTTGCGCTGGAACTGGGATGACGGTGGATCGCCGATCGACGCGTCGCTGCTGTCGCTCAATAACCCGGCGATCAACCCCGATCCCGATCCGTCGCCGACGATCAACCCGCGCAACGTGAACTTCAACCAGTCCAAGACGTTCGGGTTGGCGTGCGCCTATGACGTCGAGTTCTCGGCGTTGGATGACGACGCCGGGTCGGCGACCGACACGGTGAAGGTGATCATCACCGGCAACCGCGCCAACCACGACAAGTCGGCCGGGTTCTGGGCGCATGAGTACGAGGACGCAAGCGGCGATGAGATCAGTCCGATCACGCTGGCCTGCTATCTGGAGATCTCGGGGTTCCTGAGCCGGGTGTTCAACGAGATTCGCAACGCGTCGACGTTCTCGGCGGCGCTCAGCGTGCTCAACGACGGTCCTACCAGCGCGCGTGATCGCTTTGATCGCGTGCTGCTGACGAACTGGTTGAACTTCGCCAACGGCGCGTTCGGGTACACCCAGCTGATGGATACGAACTTCAACGGCACGCCGGACACCCAGTTTGGCGTGGCGATGAAGAACGCCGAGACGGTCCGGCTGAACCCGGCAGCGACGACGGCGCAGATCGACGCGCAGCGCAAGATCCTGCAGTCCTTCGACAGCTGAAGCTGAGGCACGGTGAACCCCGGCGCCCGTCCGAGACGGGCGCCGGCTCGCCGCGACGCGATCAGCGGACCTTGAGCGTCACGCGGAACGACCGCGCCCGCCGCGAGCAGCCCTTGCAGTTCGGCCGCCCGTACGCCGTGATCTTCGCGGTGCCCGCGGCGCGGCGCGTGATCTCCCACTCCTTGAAGCCGGGGTCGCTGCGGTAGTCGACCGCAGACAGGACGACGGCGCCGCCGCGGACCTTCGGCTGCGTCCAGACCCACTTGCCGCTCAGACGCAGCGCGGCGCTCGTCGTGCGTTTCAGCGTGAAGGTCTTGCCGGTGTCGCGCTCGTTGATCGAGAGGCTCGAAGACTGCGCGGCTCCGGCGGGGCCGCCGGCGCCGCCGACGCCGGCAGCGCCGCTCGCCAGAAGCACGACAAGGATCACGGTACGCGCGCGCACGTCAGACAACTTAGTCGAGTCCGGTGGTTGGCGAGCGCGCCCTCACGGCGCCAGAACGACCTGGTTGCGACCGGCGTGCTTGGCCTCGTAGAGCGCGCGGTCGGCGCGGTCGACGAGCTGGGTGCCGGTCTCGCCGCCGTCCCAGCACGCGACGCCGATCGAGACCTCCTGCTCCTCGATCGTGGCCAGGCGGATGCGCTCGGCGATCTCGATCGCGATCGCGGTCTCGCAGCCGGCCAGCAGGACGGCGAACTCCTCGCCGCCGTAGCGGGCCAGCACGTCGTTGGCGCGGATCGCGCCGCGCCACGCGCGGGCCGCGCGGCGCAGCAGCGCGTCGCCGGCGGGGTGGCCGTGGCTGTCGTTGTAGCGCTTGAAGTGGTCGAGGTCGATGAGCGCGACGTACAGCGGTCGCGTGCGCTTGCGCAGCGCGGCGGCGAGCGACTGATCCCACGCGCGGCGGTTGAGCACGCCGGTCAGCGGATCGCGCTCCGACAGCCGGCGCAGGTCCTCCTCGCTCACGCGGCGGCGCTGGACCTCCTGCATCAGGCGGGCCCGCTCGAGCGCGGCGGCCGCGCTGCCGGCGAGCGCGCGCGCGGCGGCGACCTGCTCCTCGCTCGGGCGGTGGCGCCGGGCCCAGTACATCCCGATCGCGCCGAGCGTGCCGATCGGGACGACGAGCAGGCTGCGCACGAACGTCGACCGGTAGAGGTCGTGCGGAACGCGCTCGTCGGCGTAGACGTCCTCGACGACGGCGGGCTCGCCGTGGCGCATCGCCCAGCCCGAGATGCACTGCTCCAGCGGGAACCGGCAGCCCTTCCACAGCGGCTCGATCGCGTCCTCGTCAACGTAGTGGCACTCGCCGCCCTCGCGCAGGATGAGGGTCGCGCCGTCGGCGTTCGTCAGCCGCCTCGCCGCGCTGTGCACGAGGCCCTGGACGGCGTCGACGGACTCGGCGCCCGCGAACTCGTCGATCGCGGCGGCGAGCGTGGTGAGGGCGTGGGCGTCAGACGGGGTCGGCGACCGTCGTGCTGCGGTCATGTCGAGGATCGTCTGCCCGCAGCTCGCCGGGCCTACGCATGGCGCGGACGGGTGGTCGACGGTCGGTATACCTCTTCGATGCACGCACTCGTCGCAGGCGCCACCGGCTTCATCGGCGGGACGCTTGTCCGCCGCCTGCTCGACGACGGGGTGCAGGTTCGCGCGCTCGTCCGCGACACGGGCCGCACGCGCGACCTGCCGGTCGACGACCCGCGCCTTGAGCTGCACGAGGGCGACGTGCTCACCCCCGAATCGCTCGACGGCGCCGGGCGGGGGATCGACGTCGCCTACTACCTCGTGCACTCGATGGGGCGCGGCGGGAACGGCGGCGACTTCGAGGAGCAGGAGGCGCGGGCGGCGCGGGCGTTCGCGCAGATGTGCGCCGCCGAGGGCGTGGCGCGCGTCGTCTACCTCGGCGGCCTCGGCGACACGCCGGGCTCCAAGCATCTGCGCAGCCGCGACGCGACGGCTCGCATGCTCAAGCAGCATGGCCCGCCGCTGACGTACTTCCGCGCCGGGATGGTCGTCGGTCCTGGCAGCGAGTCCTACCGCACGCTGCGCCACCTCGTGGCCCGCCTGCCGGTGATGATCGCGCCGCGCTGGCTGTCGACGCCGACCCAGCCGATCGACATCGACGACGTCGTCGAGTACCTCGCCGGTGCTCCGCATGTGGAGGCCTCGGCCGGCCGCGAGGTGCAGATCGGCTCGCCCGACGTGCTGCCCTACGCGGAGATGCTCGACCGCATGGCCGTTGCCCTGGGCCGCCGCCACCGGCCGAAGCTCCCCGTCCCGCTGCTGACGCCGTGGCTCTCCTCGCTGTGGATCGGGCTCGTCACGCCGGTCGACGCCGCCGTCGCGCGCCCGCTCGTCGAGGGCCTGTCGACGGAGACCGTGGTGACCGATCCGACCGGCGCGGCGCTGTTCGACATCGAGCCGATCGGCTTCGACGAGTCGCTGCGCAAAGCGGTGCGGGCGGAGCGCTCGTGAGGGGGCGCGCACGCGCGCCGGCAACCGGGGTCGCGCGGACGATGCGCCCGGCATGATCTCTGCAATGGTCCGCCGCATCGCCCTGCTCGCCGCGTTCGCCGCCTGCGCGGTGGGGGTCGGCGCGCTGCTGCTGCCGAGCGCGTCGGGCGCCGCGCGCGACACGAGCGACGCGGTGCGCGCCTCGGCGCTCGCCTGGGCCGTCAAACAGGTCGGCATCGCCGAGCGCGGCACCACGAACTGCTCGCCGGTCATCGACAAGTGGGAGCGCGACATGGGCCTGCGGCTGCCGCCCTGCCGCGTGTGGTGCGGTGCGTTCGTCCACCAGGCCTACCTGCGCGCCGGGGTCCGCCTCTCGCGTCGCCTCATCGACCCGCACCGCTCCTTCGCCGACGCCGTCGCCGGCCGCCGTCACCTGCGCAAGATCGCGGTCTCCGACATCCGCCCGGGCGACCTCGTCTTCTACAAGTTCCGCTCCGGCGTGCGCGCCTCGCACCTCGCGCTCGCTCGCTCCACGCCGGACGGTGGCAGCCTCGACACGGTCGAGGGCAACACGAGCAACGCCGTGCGCCTGGAAACCCGCGGCACGCAGTACATCGTGCTCGCCGCGCGCGTCACGAACTAGCCGGCTCCAGACCTAGCTCCAGTCGAACGTCACGCGCGTGTCCGGCCCCTGGCGCTCCTCCGCGAGCGCGGTGATCGCGTCGACGACGCGGCGCAGCTCGTCGATCGCCGGGGCGGCGTGCGGGCCCATGCGCTCGGCCTCGCGCTCGAACGCCGAGGCGATCTCGCGGTAGTAGACGCGCGTGGCCAGGCCCTTGCCCTGCCCGAAGCGCGCCCACAGCTCGTCGCCGTGGGCGCGGTAGTCGGTGAGGATCGAGCGCGCGTTGTGCAGCTTGTCGGCGAGCGAGACGCGCAGCGCGCCCGGCGACTTGTGCGAGAAGGCGGCAATGTAGGCGCGCTTTCGCTCATACCACGGCGCCTTCTCGCCCTCGCCGGTGACCGAGTCGCTGTTGGCGAGCACGATCTCGGCGACCTTCGGCCCGAAATGCTGCTCGATGTAGGCGAGCGCCTCGGCTCCGCCGCCGTCCTCGACGACGTCGTGCAGCAGCCCGCCGATCGCCTCGTCCTCGTCGCCGTGCATCTCGAGCACGAGCGAGGCGACCGCGAGCAGGTGCGCGGCGTAAGGGATCGGCGTGCCCTTGCGCAGCTGCTGGGCGTGGTGCGCCGTGGCGTAGCGCAGCGCGTCGTCGAAGCGCTCGGTGAGCAGCGGCGTGTCGGTGAAGAACTCGGGCATGACTTGGCCCAAGAGGATCGCGTGTGTGGGCGGGGACCGCCACCCGCGGCTAGTGCGCGGGCGGACGGCGCCGCCACCCGCGGCTGCCCGGACGACCACTGGCTGGACGTTTCTGGCATCCCGCGCGCGAGCGCTCAACCAAAAGCCGCTGCCGCCGATAGAGGGGGCATGAGTCTTCAGGGCGAGCGTCTGGCTGCCCCCGTCGTCACCGATCCACAGCTCGAGCAGGTGCTGCTCGGCCTCGCCGATGGCAACTATGTCCTCAGCACCCCCGACGGCGCGGTCGCCGAATGCGGCGTGGGCATCGTCACGCTGCTCGGCGTGCAGGCCGAGCGGCTCGTCGGCCGGCCGATCGCCGACGTGCTCGTCGCCGGCGCCGGCGAGACCGAGCGCGGCGACTTCGACGCGCTGCTGCGTGCTCCGCGCGTCGACCCGACGATGCTGCCCACGTTCCCCGCGCGCTGCGCCGAAGGCCAGACGCGCCGGCTGCGGTTCATCGTCGTCGCGGTCCCGCTAGCGCTGGGCTGGGAGTTCACGTCGCTGCTGACCGAGCTGCGCTCGCGCGATGCGGGCAGCTGGCATCCCGAGGCGCTGCGCCTGCGCCACGGCCACGCGCTGGAGGCCGTCGAGGGCGTCGTGCGCAACGGCGTCCAGCCCGACCCTGACGCCCGCCTCGCCGGCATCCTCATCCTCGTCCGCGACGTCGATGCGCCGCCGCTGACGCACGAGGACGTCGATCGCCGCATGGCCGCGCAGCGCGCCGCCGCGCGCGAGGCCGCCGCCGAGGCGCAGCGCCGCGCCGACGAGGCGGCCGGCCGCTTCATCGAGGACGGCGACCCGGCCGGGCCGCACGCCCCGAAGCTCGAGGATCTCGTCGAGCGCGCCCGTGTGCTGCGCGGGCGTGTCGAGGAAGCCGAGCGCCTCGCGGCCGAGGCCCACCTGCAGCGCGAGCAGGCCCTGCTGACGTTGACCGAGATCCAGGCCGAGCGCGACAGCGCCCGCGCCCGCGCCGCCGCGCTCGAGGCCTCCGGCGACGGCCGTGCCGAGCAGCTCGAGCACGAGCGCGACGAGGTTCGCGCGCGCCTGGAGACGCTGTCGATCGAGCTTGCTCCCCTGCGCGCGCAGGCCGACGCCGCCCGCGCCGCCGCCACGAACGCGCGGGCCGAGCTCGGGTCCGCCCGCGCGACCGCCGCGCAGGCGCAGGCCGAGCTCGCCACCGCCCGCGCCGAGGCGCAGGCCGCCCGCAGCGAAGCCGGGCTGGCCGCCGCCGCGGTCCAGGCCGCCCGGGCCCAGGCGCAGTCGGCGAGCGCCGATGCCCAGGCCGCCCATGCCGAGATGCAGGCGGCGCGCTCCGACGCCGAGGCGGCGCGCGCCGAGCTCGCCGCGATGCGCGCCCAGGCCGCGTCCGTCGGGGGCAGCGCCGAAACCGCCCAGGCGCAGGCCGGCGCCGCCCGTGCCGAGGCCGACGCCGCGCGCCGCGAGGCCGAGGCCGCCCGCGCCGAGGCCGGTGCCGCCCACGGCGAGCTGGACGCGGCCCGGGCCGCCGCCAACGCTGCCCTGGCCGAGACCGACGCCGCTCGTGTGGACGCCGAGACCGCCCGCGGTGAGCTCGCGGCGGCGCGCCGCGAGGCCGAGGCGGCGCAGGGCGACGCCGAGTCCGCCCGCGGTGCCCTGGAGGTCGCCCGCAGCGAGGCGCTGGCCGCCCGCGCCGACGCCGACCGCGCCCGCGGCGAGCTCGAGTCCACCCGTACCGAGGTCGCCGCGGCCCGCGCCGAGCTCGCCGAGGCCCGCGCAGAGCTGGAGAGCGCCCGCGCGGAGGCGCAGTCCGCCCATGGCGACTCGCACGCCGCGCTGGTGGAGGCGCAGAACGCCGCCCGCGCGATCGAGGCCGCCGGCGAGGACGCCACGTCCGCGCGCGCCGACGCCGAGCGCCTGCGCGCGGAGCTGCAGGCGATCCGCGACGCCGTGCACGAGGAGCGCACCGCGCACAGCGAGCATGCCGACGCCGAGCTGGCCGCCGTGCGCGCCGAGGCCGAGGCGGCGCACACCGATGCCGACAGCCTGCGCGCCGAGCTGCACAGCACCCGCGCCGAGCTGCTCGCCGCCCGCGGCGAGAGCTCGCTCGCCCGCGGCGAGGCGTCGGCGATCCGCGCCGAGCTCGTCACGGCTCGCGAAGCGCTGCAGAACACGCGTGCCTCGCTCGACGCCGCGCGGGCCGAGCTCGCCACCGTCCCGGGCCGGCTGGACGCCGCCGGCGCCGAGGCGGCCGACCTGCGCGGTCAGCTCGGCAGCGCCCGCGCGCAGCTCGAGGATCGCGACCGCGACCTGGCCCGCCGCACGGCCGAGCTCGAGGCCCGCAACCGCGAGCTGCAGGAATCCCGCGCGCAGCTCGCCGAGCGCAACGACGCGCTGCGGGCGGCCCGCGCCGAGCTCGACGCCCGCAGCTCCGCGCTGACCGCCGCCCACACCGCGCACGCGTCCCTCGACGCGACGATCGCGCAGGCGCGCGCCGAGCTCGAGGCGCGCGACGCGGCGCTGACCGAGCTGCGCGCCGAGCTCGATGCCCGCGACGCCGCGCTGGTCGCGGCGCGCGACGAGCTCGACGCCGCCCGCGCGCGCCACGAGTCCGGCGACCGCACGCTCTCCGCTGTCCAGGCCGAACTGCAGGCGCGCGACAGCACGCTCGCGCAGGCGCAGGCCGCGCTCGACGCCGCGCGCGCCGAACTCGCGTTGCGCGACGGGGCGATCTCCGGGCTGCGCTCCGAGCTCGGCGCCCAGCGCGACGGGTTGGCCGCCACCGCTGACCAGCTGGCCTGCGCCCGCGCCGAGCTGGAGACGAAGGCCGCCGCGCTCGCCGCCGCACAGGCCGACGCCGAGCGCCACCGTGCCGAGGTGCAGCGCCGCGCCGCCGAGCTGGAGGCGCAGGGCGAGCAGCTCGCCGCGTTGCGCGCCGACGTCGCCGAGGCGCGCGCGCAGGCCGAGGGCCGCGGCAGCGAGCTCGATGCCGCCCGCGCCGAGCTCGAGCGCACGCGGGCCGAGCTGCAGGCGACGCTGGCCGCCGCCGACAACGTCCGCGCCGAGCGCGAGCAGGCGCGCGTCCGCGCCCAGGAGCTGCTGGGCGAGGCCGAGCAGGCGCGCGCCGCGGCCGAGGCGATCCGGGCCGAGTTCGCCTTCGACCCGATCGACAACGGCGCCCCGACGGCGCCCGGCGAGCCGCCCGTGCAGCGCACGCCGTGGACCGTTCCCGCCCCGACTGCGCCGCCGGCCCCGCCCGCCGCGCCGAAGCCGGAGCTGCCGGCGGTGGCTCAGGGTCAGGCCGCCGCGCTCATCGCGCTGGACGGCTCCTTCAAGCGCCTCGACGACGCGTTCTGCTCACTGCTCGGCTGCCGCGAGGAGGACCTGCGCGTCGTGCGCTGGCCGTCGATCATCGACCGCGACAACCTCAAGGCCCACCAGGAGCTCGCCCGGCAGCTGAAGGCGGGCGAGATCCAGAGCGCCGAGGTCGAGACCATCTACATGCACGCCGGCGGGCTGCTCGTGCCGATCGCCGGCACGGTGTCGATGCATCGCGCCGATCCGGCCGGCCCGGCGACGCACTTCCTCTTCACGGCTGATGTCAGCCGGACGGCCGGCGTTCGCTGATTAGGGCTTCGGCCGTGTCGTGCGCTGGCGCGCAGCGTGGGTGGTGCGGCCTGCCCTGCATCAACTGCATCTTTGAGGGCGTCAGGGAGTGGGGCTGGCGGCGTTCGGGCCAGGTTTGGCGTTTGTGGAGGGGGTGTGTCGAATGATGCTCGCTGGGCGTGCACGATTCGACACACCCCCTCGACTCGACAAGGGCAATGGCGCGAAATACGCGCATATAGCGCACTTCGTGCCATTCACCTCCGCACCGCCGGCCCTGGCCGAAACGCCGACGCGGCCACCCTCTGACACGCACCCTAAGAGATGCAGTTCGCCGGCCACCGCGCTGACGCGGTGCGCCAGCGCACACGGCGAGAAACCTAGGACCCGGCCCCCGCCCCAATCGGGCACGTCACGCCGGTCCCGCCCAGCCCGCAGTACCCGCGCGGGTTCTTGGCGAGGTACTGCTGGTGGTAGTCCTCCGCGTAGTAGAAGTCCGGCGCCGGCAGCAGCTCGGTCGTGATCGCGCCACGGCCGGCGGCGGTCAACGCCGCCTGGTACCGCTCCGCCGAGGCGGCAGCCGCGGCGGCCTGCGCGTCGGTCGTCGTGTAGATCCCGGAGCGGTACTGGGTGCCGAGGTCGTTGCCCTGGCGCATGCCCTGCGTCGGGTCGTGGGCCTCCCAGAAGCGGGCGAGCAGGTCCTCGAAGGAGATCTCCGCCGGGCGGTAGACGACGAGCACGACCTCGTTGTGGCCGGTCCGCGCGGAGCAGACCTCCTCGTAGGTCGGGTTCGGCGTCAGGCCCGCGGCGTAGCCGACGGCCGTCGTGTACACGCCGGGCGTCTGCCAGAAGACCTTCTCGGCGCCCCAGAAGCAGCCGAGTCCGAAGATGACCTGCTCGGTGTCCTCGGGGAACGGACCCTGCAGCGGCGCGTCGAGCACGTAGTGGCGCGCGGGCACGGGCATCGCCTTGTCGCGGCCCGGCAGCGCGGTCTCGGCGCTGGGCAGCTCGGTCTTGTGCTTGGAGAGGAAGTTCAGCATTTCAGTGGCTCATTTCGTCGCGTGATCCACAGTCCACGGTAGCGGCCGATCGTTACGTCCACGCGACGTTGGCACCCGCCCATCCGGCCACGAGCGCCGTCGGACGCCAGGCCAGCGTCTACGCTCCCGCCGATGGCCACGACGGTCGAGGCACAGCCCGCGACGGACCTCGGGATCCGCACGCTCATTGCCGGCGACGGCGTGCGCGGCGTCGGCGCGCTGTTCGTCTTCGCCACGCACGTCTGCCTGCTCGCCGACCCGGTCGCCAACAACAACCTGCTCAGCTACGACTGGGCGGCGCCGATCCTCGGCCACATCGACCTCGCCCTGTCGGCCTTCTTCGTGCTGTCGGGCTATCTCATCGCGCGGCCCTTCACCCGCGCCTATGTCACAGGCGGCAAGCGTCCGCGGATCCGCTCCTACGTGCGCAACCGCGTCCTGCGCGTCGTCCCGGTCTTCTACTTCTTCACGATCCTCGTGCTGCTGCGCTTCGGCCTGGACGGCAGCCTGGAGACCGGCGCCGACGCGCCGGATGCGCAGAGCGAGTGGTGGCAGGTCGTCGCGCAGTTCTTCTTCATCCAGGGCCAGACCGCCGGGCCCGCCTCGATCCCGATCGGCCCCGCCTGGTCGATCGGCTCGGAGGTCGGCTTCTACTTCGTCATCCCGCTCGCCGCCTACGGCGCGTACTTCGTCGGCAAGCGCCTGAAGGGCCAATACTCCCGGGCCGCGTTCGCGCTCGCCGCGATCGGCTTCGTCTTCGTCGTCAGCATCGCCCTGCGCGCGGTCGACAAGTACCACTTCGCCTGGCTCACCGCGCCCCCGGCGATCATGTACGGCTTCATGCCAGGCGTCGCGCTCGGGATCGTCGAGCCGCTCATCGCCGCGCCGCTGCGCGAGCGCGCGCGCCTGGCCAAGCAGCTCGCGTGGGGAGCGTTCGCGATCGGGCTGCTCTGCGCGATCGTCTACACCGTCAGCGACTATGACCCGCGCCAGACGCCGATCCATCACGCGCTCGGCGTGCGCGCGATGCTCGCCGCGCTGTGCACCGGCCTGCTCTTCTTCGGCCTCATCGTCCTGCAGCTCGGCACCGGCCGCGCGCCGCGCCTGTTCGCCAACAAGGGCATGTTGTGGCTCGGCGCACGCTCGTACTCCTTCTACCTCGTTCACATCTGGGTGCTGCTCGAGCTCGACCACCTGCTCGGCTCCGACGAGACCCTCGCGACGCGCCTGGCGATCATGGCCGGCATCGGCTTCCCGCTCACCGTGCTCAGCGGGGCGCTGACCTACAAGCACATCGAGCTGCCCTTCCTGCAGCGTAAGATCAAGACGACGCAGCACACGCCCGCCGAGGCGGTGCCCCCCGCGCCCGAGCCGGCGCGGTAGCTGCCGTCGTCGCGCGTCGGGCGATCCCGGTACATTGGCGCCGGTGTCCGGGGTCATGCGAATCGTCGCGCTGCTGCTGACGGCTGCCTGCGCGCTTGCGCTCGGCGCCTGCGGCGGTGCCGAGGAGCGCGACGAGCGCAACGCCTACGTGAGGGCGGTCAACGCGGCGCAGAACGAGTTCGCCGCCGAGGTGGCGAGCGTGGCGGCACGGATCACGAGCAAGAGCTCCTCCAGCGAGGACCGCAGGACGCTCGCGGAGTTCCAGACGGCGATCGACGACGTCGTCAGCCAGCTGCGCGGCATCAAGGTGCCGGGCGACGTGGATGCCGAGCACAAGCAGCTCGTGACCGCGATGAGCGGCTTCGGCGCCCAGATCAAGAAGGCGACCGCGGCGCTGAGCAATCCCAGCACGCCGGCGATCGCACGGGCGCAGCAGGAGATCTCCACGGCGACGCAGCAGGTCAACGCGCGCATCGACGCCGCGATCGCCGCGATCAACTCCAAGCTCGCCGAGAAGTAAGCGAGCCCGTCGGGTGTCGCCGACCTGGATCTGGATGCAGGCGGCGATCGTCTTCTTCGTGCTCGTCGGGATCGTCATCGCGATCGTCAAGCTGTCCACCTAGGACTCGGGTTCGCTCCGCGATGTTTCAATCGATCGTCGTCGGCACGGACGGATCGGACACCGCCACGCAGGCGGTCCGGCAGGCGATCGAGCTCGCGCGCGCCGTCGGCGCCCGGATCGAGCTCGTCAGCGCCTATGAGCCGGTGTCCGACGCACGCCTGCGCGCGGAGTCCATCCAGCGCGTGCCGCAGGATCTGCAGTGGATGATCAACCCGCGCGAGGACGTGCAGGCGACGCTCGAGGCGGCGGCGGCGGAGATCCGCGCGGCCGGCGTCGAGGTCGAGGTCTTCGCCCGGCAGGGCGATCCGGCCGACGCGATCCTCGACGTCGCCGAGGAGCGCGGCAGCGACCTCATCGTCCTCGGCAACAAGGGCATGACCGGCGCCAAGCGCTTCCTGCTGGGCTCGGTTCCGAACAAGGTGTCGCACCACGCACCCTGCTCGGTGCTCATCATCCGGACGGTGTGAGGAGCGGCAGCGGCGTGGTCGCGGCGGCCGCGTCGACGAGCCCTGCGCCGTAGAGGCGATCGCGGCCGGGCCGGCCGAGGTCGCGCGCCGTGCGCTCGAGGTGACGCTCGACCTCGCCGGGCGTCGGGTCGGTGCCCAGCACGCCCGAGGCGAGCACGAGCGCCGCGACGCCGGCGACCTGGGGCGCGGCGGTCGAGGTGCCGCGGAAGCGCGGCAGGATCTCGAAGAGCGAGGGGGACTGCGCGCGGAAGCTCACGCCCGAGATGTCGCGCCCGGCGGGCTCGGCGGGCTTGCAGTTCGGGTCGTCGGGCACGGTCGCGTCGGCGCCGCCGCCGGGCGCCACGACGTCGAGGCCGGGACCGTGGTTGGAGTAGTCGCCGAGACAGCCGTGCTCGGTCGTGCCGCCGACGTTGATCGCCAGCGTGTCGTAGCGCTTGGCGGGCACGTTGGCGTCCGCGCTGTTGCCGGCGGCGGAGATGACCACGACGCCGGCCTTGCGCGCGTCGGCCAGCGCGGAGCGCACGCTCCTGGAGGCGGTGACGCTGCGCGGCGTGGGGGCGAGCACCGGCCCGTCGTAGAGCTCGAGCGAGAGGTTGATGATGTCCGCGCCCCGGCGGGTGGCGAAGCGGATCGCGCGCGAGATCGTCGACGGGTAGCCGCGCCCCTCGTAGTCGAGCACGCGCAGCGGCATGATCCGCGCGCGGTAGGCGACGCCGACCGTGCCGTAGGCGTTGTTGGCGGTGGCCGCGATCGTGCTGGCGACGAACGTGCCGTGGCCGTACTGGTCGTTGGGGTACGGGTCGTCGTCGACGAAGTCATAGCCGCGCACGAAGCGCGCCGGGGCGAGGTCCGGCGAGCGCTTGAACGGCCCGCGGTCGGTGTAGGCGATGCCGCTGTCGAGGACGGCGATGACCACGCCGCGCCCACCGCTGCCGCCCAGCCGGCTGGCCTGCGACCAGGCGACGGGCGCGTTGATGCCGAACGGGCCGTTGAGCTCCCACTGCGTGTTCGTCCAACCGGCGTCGGCGGCGGCGCGCGCGGAGCCGGAGTCGTTGGGGACGTAGGCCGCGCGCGCGCGCAGTTCCTGCTCGTCGGCGATGGCCGGTGCCGGCAACAGGGCGGCGACGCACGCGGCGACCGCGGCGCCGGCGGCGACTGTGCGAAGCAGGACGGAGAGGGTGTTCACGAGGAAGCTGAGGCTGACCGGCCTCACACGATACGGAGCGAGGGCGGTGCGCTGCGATAGTCCCTTCGACGTGACGGCCACGTTCTTTCCTCGTGAGGAGTACTTCATGCGCCTGGCGATCCGTGAGGCGGAGGCTGCGCTGGATCACGACGACGTGCCGATCGGCGCCGTCGTCGTGCACGACGGTGAGGTGATCGGGTCCGGCCACAACGAGCGCGAGCTACGCCAAGACCCGACCGCCCACGCCGAGATCCTCGCGCTGCGCGAGGCCAGCCGCGTGCTCGGCTCGTGGCGCGTGCTCGACACCGTGCTCTACGTCACGCTCGAGCCCTGCGCCATGTGCGCCGGGGCGATCGTGCTCGCCCGCGTGCCGCGCATCGTCTACGGCACGACCGATCCCAAGGCGGGCGCCGCCGGCTCGGTGCTCGACGTGCTCGCCCAGCCGCGCCTGAACCACCGGCCGGCCGTCGCGGGCGGGCTGCTTGCGGCCGAGTGCGCGACGCTGCTGACGGACTTCTTCGGCTCGCGCCGCTAGCTATCCTGCGCGGCGCCCGTGTAGCGCCTCGGAGGGGTGCGAGAGTGGTTGAATCGGGCGGTCTCGAAAACCGTTGAAGGGGCAACCCCCCTTCCGAGGGTTCGAATCCCTCCCCCTCCGTGTTGGTGCGCTCTGCGAATCAGGACTGCGCGGACGGCACCGCGACGGCAACGACCTCGAGTCCGTCGATCTCCTCGAAGTCACGGGGGTTGGCTGTGTACACGGGTAGGTCGTTGGCGAGCGCGGTGGCGGCGATCATCGCGTCATAGGAACGCGCCGCCGGCTTGCGGCCGGCCGTTCGCAACGAGACGGCGACGCGACCGAACGCACGAGCCGCCGCGGCATCGAACGGGAGCGGCGTGAAGTCCGCCTCAGCTTGCTGCAGGTGAGCCTGGCGCGCGGCGCGCTCGCGTTCGTCACGAGCGACAAGCGGACCAACCGACAACTCGGCGAGCGTCACGGCGGTGATAACCGGCTCGATGGGCAGCGCCGCTGGGTTGGTGATGCGAGGGAGCAGGATGACCGCGGAGGTGTCGAGGATCCCCCGAGGATGGCGCTCGGTCATAGCTCGCCGTCCAAGACCTCGTCGATGTCCGCACGGAGCCGGTCGGGGTCGACCGAAGGAAGCTGCCGCCATCGCCACAGCAGCACATCAGCCGGGAGCGTGTGCGCGTCAATCGGACGTAACGAAGCGACGGGCTTGCCGGCCCGCGTGATCGTGATCTGCTCGCCCCGCGCGGCGCGGTCTACGACCTCGCCACCTTTGCTGCGGAGCTCCCGAATGGTGACGTCAGCCATCACAGCAATGTATCACGCGTGATACATGGGTCCCCAACGGTAGTCGCGATGCCATACGAACCCTGGCCCCGCAATCGGGGGCCAGGGTCGTTTGGTCGGATACCCGCGGGCGCGGCCGTGGCGCTGCTGGGGCTGCCCGTGGTGCTGCCAGAAGGGGGGCAGGAGGCGCAGGTGCCGCTGTACAGGTCGGCGGTCGACCAGTTCACCGATGCCGCACCGCTCGCCGGCCCGAGGCGCGCGATCTCGAACGTCATCACTTTCGTGCCCGAGTTGCCTTCGGTCACGGACGAGTCGACGATCAGCACGCCGGCGTCGTCGTTGAAGATGGTGGCCTCGGCTGTGCTGTCCTCGATGACGCCGACCCCGCTCGGCGACGAGAGTACGACCGAGAACCCCTCGTGCCCCTCCGTGCGGATCCTCGCTCCGAGCTGACGGCGCAAATTACCGGTATCCGGGGGATTAGCAACGGCCGGCGCTGTCCACGGATGTCCAGTCCGGCGGCTCGTACGGACGTCCACTGCGCCGGCTACACGTTGCCTGGACGGCCCCGACACCCGATGAAGGGCTTGAGACGAAAGCCACGGCATGAAGCCCGGCTCGGTCCACGTCTCGCTCTCCTCCATGGATGGACGTCGTCGTCATCGGCTGCCCCTGCCCGCGTTCGCGACCGCCCTCGTCGCCTCGCTCGCCCTCGCCGCGCCCTCCGCGCAAGCGGCGGTGAACTGCCCGGGAGCCGATCAGCTTCCGCTGCTGTCCACGACGGCGAGCGCGAAGTCCGCGACGCTGTGCCTCATCAACGCTCAGCGGGCCTTCAACGGCCTGGCGGCGCTGCGCAGCGAGCCGACGCTCGAGGCCGCCGCCACGGGCTACGCCCAGGCGATGGTCGAGCGGCGCTTCTTCGCGCACGTCAGCCCGAGCGGCCAGACGATCGACGAGCGCCTCGCCTCCTACACGACGAACACGCTCAGCCACACCATCGGCGAGAACCTCGGCTGGGGCCAGAGCGTGCTCGGCACGCCGGTCTCGATCGTCAACGCGTGGATGCGCAGCCAGGGTCACCGCGACAACATCCTCAACGCGAACTTCGAGGAGATCGGCGTCGGCATCGTGCCCGGCTCGCCGAGGGGCGGCCTGCTCGACGCCGGCGCGACCTACGCGACGGAGTTCGGCTGGCGCGAGCTCGGCGGCCCGACGTTGCCGGTCAGGGCGTCGACCGCCTCCGCCACCGCGTCGGTGTCGGACGACATCGCCCCCGCGGCCACGAAGAAGCTCCGCAAGCTGTCCGCGAAGGAAAAGCGCCGCATCTCCGAGCGCTGCCACCGCGTCGCGCGGCGCACGAAGGCCTCGGCCAAGACCCGCCGCGCCCGCTACAGCCGCTGCGTGAAGACCCGTACGCTCGCCGCGCGCAAGACCACTCGCTGAGCCGCAGCTCGATCTGCACGCCACCCGCGGTCTATCCTGAACCGCGGGCCGCGCGCCCCCGTATACGCCGCCGAGGGCCAGCAGGACGCCCCCGCTCGCGCCACAACCAGATCGAGAGACCTTCACCAGTGACCAAGCTCCGCGATATCTACGCCCGTGACGGGCTGACGTTCTCGATCGAGTTCTTCCCGCCGAAGACCCCCGAAGGGATGGACAGCCTCTTCGCCGAGCTGCAGGAGCTCAAGAAGCTCGATCCCGCCTTCGTCTCGGTGACGTACGGCGCCGGCGGTACGACCCAGTCCAAGACGCTGCAGGTCGTCAGGGCCATGAAGTACCGCGAGAAGCTCGAGGTCATGTGCCACGTGACGATCGTCAACCAGCCGCTCAAGGACGTGAAGTCGGTGCTCGGCGACCTGTGGGGCTCGGAGGTCGAGAACATCATCGCGCTGGCGGGCGATCCGCCGGAGGGTGCGTCCGCGCCGTGGAAGGCCCATCCCGACGGCTACCGCAACGCGCGCGAGCTCATCGACGTCGCCCGGCGCGGCCAGGCCGGCTGGTACGACTTCTTCTCGATCGCGGTCGCCGGCTTCCCCGAGGTCCACCCGCGCGCCGAGAGCCGCGAAAGCGACCTGAAGTACCTCAAGGAGAAGGTCGACGCCGGCGCCGACGTCGTCATCACGCAGCTGTTCTTCGACAACGACGATTACTTCCGCTTCGTCGAGGACGCGCGCGCCGTCGGCATCACGGTGCCGATCGTCCCCGGCGTGCTGCCGATCCGCTCGGTCGCGCAGGTGCGGCGCTTCACGAAGCTCTGCGCCGCGAAGATCCCGCCGCGCCTGGAAGCGCTGCTCGCCAAGGTCGAGGACGACGACGAGGCCGCCACCCAGCTCGGCATCGACTACGCCACCGAGCAGTGCGAGGGCCTCATCGAGTTCGGCGTCCCCGGCCTGCACTTCTACTCGCTCAACAAGGCGCGCTCCGTCGCCGCGATCCACGAGAACCTGAACCTCGGCGCGCTGACGAAGGCGCCCGCCTGACCCGGGCGAGCGCCGGCCCCCGCCCGCTGCGAACTAGACCGCGGCGGGCGACGTGAGATGCGGGTACAGCGGGTAGCGCTCGGCCAGCGCGCGGGTGCGCTCGGTCAGCCCGGCGACGTCGTCGGCCTCGAACGGGCCGGTGAGCGCCTCGGCGATCACCTTGCCGATCTCGCGGAAGTCCTCGACCTGCAGGCCGCGGGTGGCCAGCGCCGGCGTGCCGATGCGCAGGCCCGACGTGACCATCGGCGGGCGCGGGTCGTTGGGCACCGCGTTGCGGTTGACCGTGATGCCGATCCGGTCCAGGCGCTCCTCGGCGTCCGGGCCGGCCAGCTCGGAGTCGCGCAGGTCGGCGAGCACGAGGTGCACGTCGGTGCCGCCGGTGAGGACGTTGACGCCGGCGCTCATGAGCTCCTCGGCGACGACCGCGGCGCCGGCCCGCGTACGCCGCTGGCGCTCACGGAAGATCTCGGTGCCGGCGATCTTCAGCGACACCGCCTTGCCCGCGATGACGTGCATGAGCGGGCCGCCCTGCTGGCCGGGGAAGACCGAGGTGTTGATCTTCTTGGCGAACTGCTCGCGGCACATGATCATGCCGCCGCGCGCGCCGCCGATCGTCTTGTGGATCGTCGTCGTGACGACGTCGGCGTGGGGGACCGGGCTCGGGTGCTCGCCGGCGGCGACGAGGCCGGCGAAGTGCGCCATGTCGACCATGAGGTAGGCCCCGACGGAGTCGGCGATCTCGCGGAAGCGGGCGAAGTCGAGCTGGCGCGGGTAGGCCGACCAGCCGGCGAGGATGAGCTTCGGGCGCGTCTCCTCGGCGATCTGCGCGAGCGCGTCCATGTCGACGCGGGAGTCCGAGTCGCGCACGCCGTAGGCGACGATGTCGTAGAGCTTGCCGGAGAAGTTGAGCTTCATCCCGTGCGTGAGGTGGCCGCCGTGATCGAGGCGCATGCCGAGCACGCGGTCGCCGGGATCGAGCAGCGCCATCATCGCCGACGCGTTGGCGGTGGCGCCGCCGTTGGGCTGCACGTTGACCGCTTCACAGCCGAAGACGTCCTTCGCGCGCTGGATAGCCAGCGTCTCGACCTCGTCGACGAACTCGCAGCCGCCGTAGTAGCGCTTGCCGGGCAGGCCCTCGGCGTACTTGTTCGTCAGCGTCGAGCCCTGGCAGTCCATGACGGCCTGGGGCACGAAGTTCTCTGACGCGATCATCTCGAGCGTCGTCTCCTGCCGGCGCGCCTCGTCGATGAGAAGCTGCGCAATCTCAGGATCGACGTCGCCGACGGGCTTGGTGAAGTAGTCCGGTGCCAGGTCGCTCATGCGTCTGACGGTAGCAACGCGACCGGTGGCCGCAGGCGGGGGATCCGCGCGCGCTTCGGTCAGCGCGCCGTGACCGACGAGGCGTCCAGCAGCGTGAGCGCGTCGCTGCCCACGAAGGCGGCGCCGAGCGGCTCGCCGGCGTGCAGCAGCCGCGACCAGAACGCGTCGGCGTCGGCGGCGCGCACGAGCGCGAGGAAGCGGCGCTGGCTCTCGCGCAGGAGCGTGACGACGGCGGGGTCGGCGGGGTCACGTGCGGCGGTGCCGATCGCCAGGTCGCCGGGCAGCCCGGCACTCAGCAACAGGCGCTTGGCGCGGGGGCCGATGATGCTGACGATCGCGAGCTTCTCGCCGATGTCGCGGTGCGGCAGGTCGCTGCGGTCGCGGCCCTTGCCGATCGGCGGGCCGGAGGCGAGCGCGGCGTGCGGGCCGACGAGGAGGGTGTGGCGCGCGTCGGTGCGGATGAACCAGACGTTGCGCAGGCGCCGCCCGTTGCCCGTCGACAGCGGTGGGTCGCCGAAGCGGGCGACAAGCGCGCGGTCGAGCAGGGCCTGGTCGCCCTGCAGCTCGAAGACGCCGAAGTCCGAGCGGTCCGCGAGCCCGACGCTCTTCATGCAGACGGCGATCTCGCCCTGCACGTGGCCGTAGTGTCCGACGAAGCTGTGCCCGTCGCGCGTGTGGAGCACGGCGCCCGCGGCGATGCACGTCGCGGGAACGGACGTCGTCCTGCCGGCTTGAGAGCTGGTCGCCACGTGGGCCTGGAGGTAGGTAGATCGGTCTGTCTGCAGAGCGGCAGCGACCGATCATAGGCCCTGATGCAAGGCCGAAGAAGTTGCGGTCCGGCGTTGACGCGGGCGGCGCCGCCCGCCGTGCGACTACGCCGCGAGGCGCTCGTCGCGGCCGTGCTGCTCGGCGCTGATCGCCAGCGCGCAGATGGCGCCGCGACAGCGGCTGGCGATCTTGATGTGCGCCCGGACCGCCATCGGGAGGTCGACGAGCGTCTGGCCGCGGCAGTGCTCGGCGGCGAGCACGAGCAGCTGTGCGAGCCCGCTCTCGATGCGCGTGGCGGCGCGGCCGAGGCGTGCCAGCGCTGCACCGTCGAGGCGCGGGTCGAGCGCCTCGTCGTGCAGGCGGATGGCGTCGTTGGAGTAGTCGCCGGCGAGCGTCACCATGCGCCCGGCGACGCGCGCGCTCATGCCCTCCGTGAGCCCGAGATACTGGGGCATGGTGAGCGGTCCGAGGCGCTGGTCGAGGCTTGAGGGCTTCATGAGATGGTCCGGTGGCTGGTTATAGGACGCCGGCGGGTGACCGCCAGATACATGTGATATGCGGCACGTATCGACGCGCGCACGGCGTTGCTCCAGCGTGCCGGGTGGCGTGCGGACGCTCTATGGACCGGTGGCGGAAGTTCGCCCGGCGGCATTCGCCGAGCCGGCGGGCGCCGCAGACCGCCGGTGCGCCGGGTCGGTGCGCGAATGACTGAGATCCGGCATATCGGCGTAAAGGAGGAACATGCACTCCGTGAAAAGACGCGCGCGCAGCCTGCGCTGTACGGTCGCCATGGTCGCGACGCTGGGACTGGCGGGCGCCCGCGGCGGCGCCCGCGCACGATCTGGAGGGCGCGCAGGCGCGCGTCGAGGTGGGCCCGTTGCTGGGGCCCGCGGGCGAGGCGGTCAAGAACATTCTCGGCCTCGGCGGCTTTTTCGACGACCTCAACGTCCTCCCGGGCACCGATGCCAAGGTAAACGGCGGGCCCGAGCGGCTTGGCGAGTTCGGCGCGCCGTTCGTCGAGCCGGAGATCGAGGGCACCGAGACCGACGCGAAGTGCATCCCCGACCAGGACGGCTACAAGCACTGCAAGCCCGCGGCGGGCACGCTCAACATCCTGCCCGACGGTCGCGTCATGTACTGGGACGCATTGGGAGGGTACGGAGAACAACCGCTTCAGCATCGTCGCCGAGGGCGGCACGACGTTCACCAACGACCAAGTGCGCGTACTCGACCTGGCCGCACGCTCGTGGCAGCGTCC
>CAVVTD010000018.1:0-134468 GCA_963751065.1 uncultured Actinomycetes bacterium | reverse complement strand
GGCGATCGGCGACGCCAGCGGCGGGCACACAGCACTGCATCCGGATCTCGGGACGATGGCCGACTTCGACGCGCTCGTGGCGACGGCGCAGGAGCACGGCATCGACATCGCGCTGGACTTCGCGATCCAGTGCTCGGCCGACCACCCCTGGCTGACCGAGCACCCCGAGTGGTTCAACCGGCGCCCCGACGGCACCCTGAAGTACGCCGAGAACCCGCCGAAGAAGTACCAGGACATCTACAACGTCAACTGGGACTCCGAAGACTGGCGGTCGCTGTGGAACGCGCTGCGCGACGTCCTGAAGTACTGGGCCGAGCACGGCGTCAAGGTCTTCCGCGTCGACAATCCCCACACGAAGCCGCTGGCGTTCTGGGAGTGGGTGATCGCGGAGCTGCGCAAGGACCACCCGGAGGTCATCTTCCTCGCCGAGGCCTTCACGCGGGCGGCGATGATGAAGCAGCTCGCCAAGGTCGGCTTCAACCAGTCCTACACGTACTTCACGTGGAAGAGCTCGAAGTGGGAGCTCACCGACTACGTCACAGAGCTGGCGACCGGCGGGATGCAGGACTACTACCGGCCGAACTTCTTCGTCAACACGCCCGACATCCTCACCGAGGAGCTGCAGCACGGCGGGCCGCCGAAGTTCGCCAGCCGGCTCGTGCTCGCCGCCACCCTGAGCCCCACGTACGGGATCTACTCGGGCTTTGAGAGCTTCGAGCGCCTCGCGGTCAGGCCGGGCAGCGAGGAGTACGACCACTCCGAGAAGTACGAGATCAAGGAGCGCTCGCTCGACGGCCCGCTGCTGTCGCTCATCGAGCGGATGAACACGATCCGCCGCGAGAACCCGGCGTTTCAGCATCTCGACAACATCCAGTTTCTCACGACGGAGAACGATGCCCTCATCGCGTACGCCAAGCGCACGGGCGACAACACGGTCATCACCGTGGTGACGCTCGACCCGGTCTCAGCCCAGGAGGGCGTCGTCGTGGTGCCCTACGGCCTCGGCCTGCCACCGGTCTTCACCGTCACGGACCTCCTGTCGGGCGAGAGCTTCGACTGGCGGATGGGCCGCAACTTCGTGCGCCTCGATCCGTACCGCGTGGCCCACCTGCTGCGGGTCACATGAACGCGGCACAGAACTGGTTCGAGTCCGACCCGCTGTGGTTCAAGACGGCGGTCTTCTATGAGATCCACCTGCGCGGCTTCTACGACGGCACCGGCGACGGGCACGGCGACTTCCGCGGGCTGACCGAGAAGCTCGACTACCTGCAGTGGCTCGGCGTCGATGTCGTCTGGCTGCTGCCGATGTACGAGTCGCCGGGCCGCGACGGCGGCTACGACATCGCCGACTTCTACAACGTGCATCCCGACTACGGGACGATGGATGACGTCCGCGCGTTCATCGAGGCGGCCCACGAGCGCGGCATCCGCGTCATCGCCGACCTCGTGATGAACCACACGTCGAGCGATCACGCGTGGTTTCAGGAGGCGCGCTCGAGCCCGGACAACCCCAAGCGCGACTGGTACGTCTGGACCGACGATCCGACGAAGTACGCCGAGGCGCGGATCATCTTCGTCGACACCGAGACGTCGAACTGGACGTGGGACGACAAGGCCGGCGCCTACTACTGGCACCGCTTCTTTCATCACCAGCCCGATCTGAACTACGACAACCCCGAGGTGCAGGACGCGATGCTCGACGTCCTGCGCTACTGGCTGGACGCGGGCCTGGACGGGTTTCGCCTCGATGCGGTGCCGTATCTGTTCGAGCGCGAGGGCACGAACTGCGAGAACCTCGACGAGACGCACGAGTTCCTGCGCAAGGTGCGCGCGGTCGTCGACGACGAGTACCCCGACCGGGTGCTGCTCGCCGAGGCCAACCAGTGGCCGGCCGACGTCGTCGACTACTTCGGCGACGGCGACGAGTGCCACATGGCGTTCCACTTCCCGGTCATGCCGCGCATGTTCATGGCGCTGCGCCGCGAGGAGGCGACGCCGATCCTCGAGATCCTCGCCCAGACGCCGCACATCCCGGTCAACTGCCAGTGGGGCCTGTTCCTGCGCAACCACGACGAGCTGACGCTCGAGATGGTCACCGACGAGGAGCGCGACTACATGTACGCCGAGTACGCCAAGGACCCGCGGATGAAGCTCAACGTCGGCATCCGCCGGCGCCTGGCGCCGCTCATGGACGGCGGCCGCGACGAGATCGAGCTGCTGCACGCGATGCTCTTCAGCCTGCCCGGCTCGCCGGTCCTGTACTACGGCGACGAGATCGCCATGGGCGACAACGTCTACCTCGGCGACCGCGACGGCGTGCGCACGCCGATGCAGTGGACCGGCGACCGCAACGGCGGCTTCTCGCGCGCGGACTTCGCGCAGCTCTACGCCCCGCCGCTGATGGACCCCGTGTACGGCTATCAGGCCGTCAACGTCGAGGCCCAGCTGCGCACGCCGTCCTCCCTGCTGCGGTGGCTGCGGCGCTTCATCGCGCTCAGGAAGGAGCATCCGGTCTTCGGCCTGGGCTCCTTCGAGGCGCTGACGCCGGGCAACCCGAAGATCTTCGCCTGCATCCGCACCTACGAGGACGACGTCGTGCTGTGCGTGCACAACCTGGCCCGCTCGGCGCAGGCCGTCGAGCTCGACCTGAGCTGGTACAACGGCCGCCGCCCCGTCGAGATGTTCGGCCGCACCGCGTTTCCCCGCATCGGGGAGCTGCCCTACCTCCTGACGCTCGCCCCCCGCGGGTTCTTCTGGTTTCGCCTCGAGGAGGACGAACGATGACCCTGCCCGACCAGATCGACCGCCCGCTCGAGGAGTGGGTCACCGGCCAGCGCTGGTTTGCCTCCAAGTCACGCGACGTGGCGTCGGTCAACGTGCTCGCCAGCGTGGAGCTGAGCGCGTCGCCACAGCTCGACCTCGAGCTCGTCGAGACGCGCTTTCAGGCCGGCACGCACGAGCTCTACCAGCTGCTGCCCGGCGACGACGGGGCGCTGACCGTGCTCGCCGGCATGCTCGGCAACGAGACGTCGGTCGACGGCGTCTCCTTCCACGGCGGCCTCGAGCCGACCGGCAACATCCGCCCGATGGGCGCCGAGCAGTCCAACTCGTCGATCGTCTTCGGCGAGCAGCAGGTGCTGAAGGTGTTTCGCCGCATCGAGCCGGGCGTCAACCCCGAGCTGGAGATGCTGCGGTTTCTCTCCACGCGCGGCTTTGAGAACATCGCCACGCTGACCGGCTGGTACGACTATTCCGGCGAGCTCATGCAGGCGACGCTCGGGATCATGCAGGAGTTCATCGGCGAGGCGCGCGACGGCTGGGAGCTCGCGCTCGACGACCCCGAGGGCGTGCTGGCGCGGATCCCCGACCTCGGTGCGGCGACCGGCGAGATGCACTCCGTGCTCGCCTCGGACACGATGGATTCCGCCTTTTCGCCGGAGGAGCCGAGCGCCGAGGCGCTGTCGCTGCTGACGGCGACGATCGACGAGCAGATCGAGCGCGTCTTCCTCGATCTGCCGCGCGACAACCCGGCCCTGGAGCCGATCCTGGGCCGCGGCGAGGAGGTGCGCGACCGCCTGCAGTCGATGTCGCACGTCGGCGTGGGCGGGCGGCTGATCCGCCACCACGGCGACTACCACCTCGGCCAGACCATGCTGCGCGACGCGGGCTGGGTCATCCTCGACTTCGAGGGCGAGCCGGCGCGGTCGCTGCTGGAGCGCCGCCGCAAGCGCTCGCCCCTGCGCGACGTCGCCGGGATGCTGCGCTCGTTCGCCTACGCCGCGTCGGCATCGGAGCTGCTGCGCGGCGTGCCGGCGCCCGACGGCTGGGAGGACGCGGCGCGGACGGCGTTCCTGGAGGCCTACATGGAGACCGTCGAGCCATCGCTGCTGCCCGCCGGGCGACCGGCGACCGAGAAGCTGCTGGCGATCTTCGAGCTCGAGAAGGCGGTCTACGAACTGCGCTACGAGCTCAACAACCGGCCCGACTGGGTGCCGATCCCCGTTGCGGGTATTGCCCGACTATTGCAAGAGGACGTCAGCCCATGACCGCGCGCGACACGAGCGCCGAGCTCGACCGGCTCATTGCCCGCGATCACCACGACCCGCACTCCGTGCTGGGCGCGCATGCCGTCGATGGCGGTGTCGTGATCCGCGCGCTGCATCCGGCGGCCGAGTCGGTCGTCGTGCAGCCCGCGGGCGTCTCGCTCGAGCGCGTGCACCCGGGCGGGCTGTTCGAGGGCGAGCTGCCGGGCGCCACGCTGCCGCTCGCCTACGAGCTGGAGATCCACTATCCCGACGGCGGTTCTTGGACGACGCAGGACCCCTATCGCTTTGCTCCGACGCTGTCGGACCTCGACGAGCACCTGTTCCGCGAGGGCCGCCACGAGCAGCTGTGGTCGAAGCTGGGCGCCCACGAGCATTCCCTGGACGGCGTCGACGGCACGTCGTTCGCCGTGTGGGCGCCGGCCGCGCGCTCGGTGTCGGTCGTCGGGGACTTCAACTTCTGGGACGGGCGCCTGCACATGATGCGCGCGCTTGGCGGGTCGGGGATCTGGGAGCTGTTCATCCCCGCCGTCGGGGACGGCGCGCGCTACAAGTTCGAGATCCGCGCGCAGTCCGGCGAGCTGCTGCTGAAGGCCGACCCGTTCGCGTTCGCCACCGAGCTGCCGCCGCAGACGGCGTCGATCGTCCACACGTCGTCGTTTGAGTGGAGCGACGCCGACTACCTGGCAAAACGGGCGCAGGCGACGCCGCTGGCCAAGCCGATGTCGACCTACGAGGTCCACCTCGGGTCGTGGCGGCTGAACCCGCTGGAGGACAACCGCTCCTTGACGTACCTGGAGCTGGCCGACGAGCTCGCCTCCTACGTGAGCGACCTCGGGTTCACGCACGTCGAGCTGCTGCCGGTCATGGCGCACCCGTTCACCGGGTCCTGGGGCTACCAGGTGACGTCGTACTACGCGCCCACGCCGCGCTTCGGCTCGCCCGACGACTTCCGCGCGTTCGTCGACCGGATGCACGAGCACGGCATCGGCGTGATCCTCGACTGGGTGCCGGCGCACTTCCCGCGCGACGCGTGGGCGCTGGCCCGCTTCGACGGGACGGCGCTGTACGAGCACGAGGACCCGCGCCGCGGCGAGCACCCGGACTGGGGCACGCTGGTGTTCAACTACGGGCGCAACGAGGTCCGGAACTTCCTCCTGGCCAACGCGCTGTTCTGGGCGCGCGAGTTCCATTGCGACGGCATCCGCGTCGATGCGGTGGCGTCGATGCTCTACCGCGACTACTCGCGCAAGGCGGGCGAGTGGGTGCCCAACGAGTACGGCGGCCGCGAGGACCTCGAGGCCGTGGCGTTCTTGAAGGAGCTCAACGAGGTCCTGCACCGCGACGAGCCCGGCGTGATCTCCGCGGCGGAGGAGTCGACGGCGTGGCCGGGCGTCTCGCGCCCGACGTACCTCGGCGGCCTCGGCTTCGGCTTCAAGTGGAACATGGGCTGGATGCACGACACGCTGGCCTACTTCCAGCAGGACCCGATCCACCGCCGCTATCACCACCACGAGCTGACGTTCTCGCTGGTGTACGCGTTCAGCGAGAACTTCATCCTCCCGCTGTCGCACGACGAGGTCGTGCACGGCAAGGGGTCGCTGATCACGAAGATGCCGGGCGACCGCTGGCAGAAGCTGGCCAACCTGCGCGCGCTGTACGCGTTCATGTGGGCGCACCCCGGCAAGAAGCTGCTGTTCATGGGCCAGGAGTTCGCCCAGGAGGACGAGTGGTGCGCATCGCGGTCTCTGGATTGGCACCTGCTGGAGTCCGGCGAGAACTCGGGCGTGCAGTCGCTCGTGCGCGACCTCAACGGCGTGCTGCGCGCGACGCCGGCGCTGTACGAGGTCGACTTCGACGGGCGCGGCTTCTACTGGATCGAGCCCAACGACGCCGACGCGAACGTCGTGGCGTTCGCGCGGGTGGGCGAGGATCCGGCTTCTGATGTCCTCGTCTGCGTGGCGAACCTCTCGCCGGTGCCGCGACCGGGCTACCGGCTCGGACTGCCGCGGTCCGGGCGCTGGGTCGAGGCGCTGAACACGGACTCGTCGTTCTACGGCGGGACGGACACGGGCAACCTGGGCGGCGTCGACGCCGAGCCGCTGCCGTGGCACGGCCAGCCGTGCTCGGCGGAGGTCACGCTGCCGCCGCTGGGGGTCGTGTACCTCGTGCCCGAGGAGCGCCCGGCGCCGCCGGCGAAGCGGTCCCGGGCGAAGAAGGCGAAGTAGACGCGACGTTCGTGGACGCGGTAGGTCCGGATATCGGACCTTGGGCGTCCACCGCGGGGGTTCGGGAGCGGGCGGGCGGTCAGTGGCGGAAGGCCTCGGCGAGCCACTCGCCGGCGATGCCCGGATCGACCTTCGCGTCGACGAGCAGCGGGCCACTCGGGTCGGCGGCCCAGTCGACGACGGCGGCGAGGTCGGCGGGCGCGCGGACCGTGTGTGCCGCCATGCCCGCGCCCCGGGCGATGGCCGCGAGGTCGGCGTCGGGGAACCGGACGATGCCGACCTCCATGTCCATGGGGCCGAAGTGGTGGACCTCGGCGCCGTACGCGGCGTCGTTCCACACGACGATGAGCACGGGGAGGCCGAGGCGCGCCGCGGTGTCGAGCTCGGGCAGCGCGAGGAACAGGCCGCCGTCGCCGACGGCGGCCAGCGTGATGCGGTCGGGGCGCGCGACGGCCGCCCCGAGGGCGGCGCCGAGGCCGAGGCCGACGGATTGAAAGGCGTTGCAGAACAGCCACCCGCGCGGATCGGCGACGTCGAGGTACATCGCCGGCCAGCCGGTGAAGGCGCCGGAGTCGACGGCGATCGCCCGGTCGACGGGGAGCAGGTCCTCCAGGGCGATGGCGAGCGTCCGCGGGTCGATCGTGCCCGCGGCCGGGCTGTCGTCGTAGGGCTCGTCGCGCCAGCGGCGGGCGGCGATCGCCGCGGCGATCTCGGGCGTGCGGCGGCCGATTGCGCGGTGATCGCGGGCTTCGAGTTCGGCGAGCAGCGCCTGCGCGGCGTCGGCGGCGTCGCCGACGACGGCGACGTCCGCCGGCTGGTGGGCGCCGATCGCCGCCGCATCGAGGTCGGACTGGATGAGCGTCATGCCCGGGCCGAGCAGCGCGCCGTGCTTCGTCGTCCAGTGGTTCAGCGTGGCGCCGAAGGAGAGCACGATGTCGGAGTCGGCCAGCAGCTCGGCGGCGAGCGGCGAGGCGAAGCCGCCGGCGATGCCCAGCGCGTAGGGCGAGCCTCCAAACAGGCCGTGGGCCATGGCCGAGGTCGCGACGAGCGCGCCGGTGCGGTCCGCGAGCGCCTCGATCGCGGCGCCCGCGCCGGCGAGCACGGCACCGCGACCGGCGATGATCGCCGGGCGCCCGGAGGCTTGCAGGAGGTCGGCGGCCTGCGTGATCGCGGCGAGCGCGGGTGCGGGCGAGACGCGGGATCGGGGCGGGCGGCGCGAGGTCGCCCGACGGCGCGGCCTGCGCCTGGAGGTCGATCGGCATCATGAGCACGACCGGCCGGCGTTCGAACTCCGCGCGCCGCAGCGCCCGGGCGGCGTCGGCGGCGGCGCTCGCCGCCGAGTAGACGAGCTCCGGCGTGGCGCCGACCGCGGCCACGAGGTCGTGCTGGTCGATGCGGAAGTTCGAGCGCAGGGCGCCCGCCGGCGTGTCGCCGGCGAGGACGACGAGCGGCGTGTGGGCCTTGGCCGCCTCGGCGAGCGCGGTGAGCGTGTTCGTCAGCCCCGGTCCCTGGTGGACGGTGACGATTCCCACGCGCCCGGTCGTGCGCGCCCAGCCGTCGGCCATCGCCACCGCGCCGCCCTCGTGGCGCGCCGACACGAAGCGCGCGCCGCCCGCCACGAGCGCGTTCGTCACGACGAAGTTGCCGCTGCCCGCCAGCCCGAAGACCGTGTCGACGCCCAACCGCGCGAGCGTGCTGCCCACCGCATGCGCGACCGTGTGGCGCTCCATCGCGCGCAGGTTAGTGGCCGACTCGGGCATCCTCTGCGCTGCGTCCGCGACCATCCCCGCCCGAAAGGAACCGACATGCCGACCGCCACCTCCGCCCTGCTCGATGCGCTCGCCGGCGGCGCCGTGCGGGTGGTCGACCTGACGCAGCCGCTCAGCGAGCGCACCCCGGTGATCGGGCTCCCCGAGCCGTTCGCGAACACGCCGCCGCTCTCGCGCCGGACGCTCAGCCGCTACGACGACGCCGGCCCGGCGTGGGCGTGGGACGTGCTCGAGCTCGGCGAGCACACCGGCACGCACCTCGACGCGCCGATCCACTGGATCACGGGCCAGGACGGCGAGGACGTCGGTTCGATCCCCGCCGAGCGCCTCGTCGGCCCGGCCGTGGTCGTAGACAGGACGGCCGAGGCCGCCGACGACCCGGGCTACCTGCTCACGGTCGCCGACCTCGAGGCCTTCGAGGCCGAGCACGGGCCGATGCCGGCGGGCGCCTGGGTCCTGTTTCGCACCGGGTGGGGCGACCGCGCCGACGACGCCGAGGCGTTTCTCAACGTCGGCGAGCACGGCCCGGTCACGCCCGGTCCGGACGCGGACGCGGCGAAGTGGCTGGCCACCGAGCGCGAGATCGTCGGCTTCGGCGTGGAGACCGTCGGCATCGACGCCGGCGCGGCGGGCGGCTTCGATCCGCCTTTCCCGGTCCATCATCACCTGCTCGGCAACGGCCGCTACGGGCTGACGCAGCTCGCCAACCTCGACGCGCTTCCGGTGACCGGCGCGGTTATCGTCGTCGCGCCGCTGCGGCTCGTCGGCGGGACCGGCAGCCCGGTGCGGGCGCTCGCACTCGTCCCGAGCTGACGGCGGTGCCGGGCGCGGACGCGGCGCGATCCGCTCGTGCGCTGTCACGCCCCGCGGCTCGTCGCCGTCGCCGGGCTGATCGCCTACCGCACCGAGTTCGCGCGGCCCGGCGAGACGATGGGCCTGCCGGCTGAACCGATCGGCGTGCGGCCGGTGTGGGTCCTGCCCAACCCGAGCGGCCTCAACGCGCACTACAGGCCCGCGGACTTCGCCCGGCTCTACGCGGAGGCGCGTGCGTACACCGACTCGATAGCCGGCACAACGTGAACGAGTGACGGATCGCCGAGGGCGCGACGTCGAAGCGTCGATCGTTCATGCATGCGATGAACGACTGACGGGCCCATGCGGCGGTCCGCTCCAGGCGTCACTCGTTCATGCTTGAGTTTCAGGAGCCGCGCCGGCGCAGCGCCTCGGGCTTGGGCACCTCCCCGAGGCCGAGCGGGTCTCCGTAGAACGCGCGTGCCCGATCCTCGCATCCGGCGGGCGCGGCGAACTGCACGTGATCGAGCCGCATCGCGAGGGAGCGCTGCCTTGCCGGCCGGGCGGCTCCGTCGCCGCCCGCCGGCCGTCGGCGGCGCAGCCCCGGCCCGCCTACCGCCGCGTGCGCCGCACCGTCACGCCGACGGCATCCGTGAAGAGCACGCCCTCGGCGGGCTCCACGTTCAGCGTCGTCACCGTGATCGTGCCCTTCAGCGACCGCCGCGCCGCCGCGCGCCGGGCGGCGCGGGTGACGCGCACGACGACCGGCGCCGTGCGCCCCCGCGCGAAGGTGAAGCGATGGCTGCCCAGCCGGATGCGCTTCGCGCCGGGCCGCGGGCGCACGTCGATGCGCAGCGTCCCGTTGCACGACGCCAGCGGCGACACGCACGTCATCACCGGCCGCACCGTGCCGTCCGAGCGGATCCGCAGCACCTGACCCTTGCGGGCCGTGGCCCGTCCCTGGACCGAGGGCGCGGGGCTCAGCGCACCCTGCGCGACGACGGTCGGACCGGCCACGGCCATCGGCGTCATCGCTGCGACGAGGACCCGCTGGACGGTGCCGGTCGTCTGCGTCCACCCGAGCACCGCGCGGCCCGCGCCGTCGATCGCGACGGAAGGCAACTCCACCGAGTCGCCCGCCGCGCTGTCCGTCGGCACGGTTGCCGGCGCCGAGAGGGGCCCGCCGTCGATGGCGAGCGCCGCCCGCGCGACCCGCTGGGCGTAGCGCTGCGTGTCAAACCAGGCCAGGACCGCGTTGCCCCCCGCGCCGATGGCCAAGCGCGCGATGCCGCCGTCGTCGCGGTCGGGAGCGGTGAGGACCACGGGCTCGCCGAAGGGCGCGCTCACCGTGCCGCGCCGGGCCACCAACTGAAAGCGGGCCGGGAACGTCGGGTTGGGCGCCGACACCATGATCGTCCGGCCCTGCGCGTCGACGCCGATCCGCTTCGGCGGATAGTTGTTGGCGGACGCCACCCCGGAGGTGACCGGCGGGCCGAAGGTGCCGCCCGGCTCGCGCGTCGCCCAGCGCAGGAAGCCGCCGCCCGGCCACACGGCGACCGCGTGGCCCGCGGGACCGACGCCGACGCGCAGGTCCGTGTTGAGGATCGCGGCGTCGTCGAGCACGGTGGGGTCGGCGTACGAGCCGTCGGCCCTGCGCACGATCGTGGCGGGATGGCCGGCCGCGTCGCGGCTGGCGAACGTCGTGTTGCCCGCCTCGTCGATGCCGGCCGCCGTGACGGTGACGAAGCTGCCGGTCTCGAAGCCCGGCGCGGCCAGCGCGCTGAAGCTGCTCGGCGCCGTCGCGCCCCGGCCCGCGGCGACGACCTTGGCACCGGCGACCGTCATGAGCACGACCCAGTCGCCCGCCCGGTTCATCACGAGCTGGGGAGTCGCGCTCCTGCCCGGCTGGGATGGCGCGAGGCGCACCGCTGCGCCGAACGTCCCGCCGGCCGGCCGCGTCACCGCGAACACGCCGAGCGAGTTCTCGATGCAGCCGTACTTGTCGCAGTTGTACTGGTTGATCGTCTCCCAGACGATCACGACGTTGCCGGCGCCGTCCATGGCGAGCAGCGCCGTGTGCGGCACCCCGCTCCCCGGCGCGATCGCCGCCGGCGCGGTGAACGTCCCACCCGGGGTGCCGAAGGCGGCCAAGGCGCCGGCCTTCGAGGCCCACACGACGACGGTCTCGCCGCTGTCGGCCGCGGCGACCTGCACGCCGGCGAACGGACGGACGAGCTCGGCCGCGGTCGCGGGGGACGCGCACAGGGTAAGCGCGAGAGCTGTCGCGAGGCATGCGGCACGTACGGCGCGATGTCGTCTCATGACCATGGGACGGCACGGCACGCCGAACACATCGTTCACTGGACGGATGTACGACTGGCGCGCCCGCTGCCCAGGCTGCCGGTGGCCGGCGCGCCTGACCTCGTTCAGTACGTGGTCGCGGCAGCGGGCGCGCCCACCAGCCGCTTGATGTGCGCGGCGTCCAGCGTCTCGGCCTCCAGCAGCGCGGCCGCCAGGCGCTCCAGCGCCGGACGCGAGCGGGTCAGCGCCGTGTCGGCGCGTTCCTGGGCCTGCTTGACGAGCCGCCGGGCCTCGCCGTCGATCATGCGCGCGGTCTCCTCGGAGACCGTGACGCGGTGGCCGTGCTCGTCGGCATCGGGGGCGTAGCCGATCGGCCCGAGAACCTCGCTCATGCCCAGCTCGCGCACCATGTGGTGGGCGATGCGGCCCACCTGGGCCAGGTCGCCCGAGGCGCCCGTCCCGGCCTGCCCGAACACGAGCTCCTCGGCGGCGCGACCACCGAGCAGGATCGCCATCTCGTCGACGAGCGCCCCCCGCGAGCGTGCGTGCCGATCGTGGGTGTCGGTCAGCCAGGCGCGCCCGAGCGAGCGGCCCGACGGGATGATGCTCACCATGTGGGGCAGCGATCCCTCGGGCATGGCGAGAGCGACGATGACGTGGCCGGCCTCGTGGACTGCGACGACGTGACGCTCGGCCTCGGTCATGACGTGGGCGCGCGCGATGCCCATCGTCGCGCGCTCGACGGCCTGCTCCAGGGTGGCCATCGAGATCTCCGGCAGGCCGCGGCGGACGCTCAGCAGCGCGGCCTCGTTCATGACATTCGCGAGGTCCGCGCCCGACAGCCCGCGCGTGATGCCGGCGATCGCGTCGAGATCGACGTCGGGGGCGAGGTGCTTCGTGCCGACGTGGACCTGCAGGATGTCGCGCCGGCCCTTGCGGTCGGGCAGGTCCACGGTGATCTCGCGGTCGAATCGCCCGGCGCGCACGAGGGCGGGATCGAGGATCTCCGGGCGGTTCGTCGCCGCCATGATGATGACGCCCTCGCGCTGGCGGAAGCCGTCGAGCTCGACGAGGATCTGGTTGAGCGTCTGCTCGCGTTCGCGATGTCCGTCTCCGCCGGACTCTCGGCGCGCGCCGATCGCGTCGATCTCGTCGATGAAGACGATCGCGGGCGCCATCGCTCGCGCCTGGCTGAAGAGGTCGCGAACGCGTCCGGAGCCCTCGCCGACGTAGACCTCGGTGAACTCCGTCGCCGCCACCGAGAGAAACGCCGCATTCGACTCGCCCGCGACCGCCCGCGCAAGCAGTGTCTTGCCGACGCCGGGCGGACCGACGAGCAGGAAGCCGCGCGGGAACCGGGCCCCGGAGTGCGTGAAGCGCGCCGGCTCGCGGAGGTAGTCGGTGATCTCGCGCAGCTCGGCGAGCGCCTCTCCGATCCCCGCCACGTCGGCGAACGTGACGCGCTCCGCGCCGAGCGACTGCTGGCCCATCGTCCGGTCGCGCATCGTCAGCCGCCGCTGTCGCTCGGGCGCCTCGATGATGCGGGTGAGGGCGTTCTCGAGGTCGTGCTGCGAGATCTCGCTGCTGTTCGTGCGCGCGGCGAGCAGCGCCGCCTCGTTGACGACGTTCTCGAGGTCGGCGCCCGTGAACCCGATCGCCCGGCGCGCGAGTGCCGCGACATCGATGCCCGCGGCCAGCGGCTTGCCGCGCGCGTGCAGCGCGAGGATCTCCGCGCGGCCCGCCTCGTCGGGGCGGTCGACGGAGACGGTGCGGTCGAAGCGGCCCGGCCGCAGCAGCGCCGCGTCGAGGTCGTCGGGCCGGTTCGTCGCGCCCATGACGATCGTGCCGTTGCCGCGCGTGAAGCCGTCCATCTCGGTCAGCAACTGGTTGAGCGCCTGGCTCTGCTCCTCGCCCCCCGAGGCGGCCGGGCCCGAGCGGCGCTTGCGCGCGACCGCGTCGATCTCGTCGATGAACACGATCGACGGCGCGTTCTCGCGCGCTTCCTTGAAGAGCTCTCGCACGCGCGCGGCCCCGACGCCGACATACATCTCGACGAAGTCAGAGCCCGAGATCGAGTAGAACGCGGCGCCGGACTCGCCCGCGACAGCCTGGCCGAGCAGCGTCTTGCCGCAGCCCGGTGGCCCGTACAGCAGCACGCCCTTGGGCACGCGGGCACCGACCTTCGCAAAGCGCTGCGGGTCGACGAGGAAGTCCGCGAGCTCGCGCAATTCGGCGATCGCGGCGTCCTGCCCGGCGACGTCGGAGAAGCGCACGGAGGTCTCGGCGTCCGTCGCCTTGCGCGCGCCGCTGCGCTGGGCGAACAGGCCGAGCCCCATCCGCTGGGCGGCGAGGAAGTAGCCCAGCACCGTGATGAGGATCAGCGTCGGCAGCAGGATCGACATGTACGGCAGGACGGACTTGCCGTACTGCTGGTCGATCGTCACCGGAACGCTGTTGTTCGACAGGATCTCGAGCAGCAGCCCGCGGGTGGTCTCCGACCGCAGAAACGGCGTGTTGAACTCGACCGGCGGCCCGCCGCGCGTCTGGTAGACGCCGTCGACGTAGGAGTCCTGGTCGAGGATGCGGGCCCGCTTGATCACGCCGGCCTCGGCGCGCTGCACGAAGCGCGAGAAGTCCAGCCGCTCGCCGCTCGGATGCGGGCGGCTTGCCTCGATCACCTGGACGTAGGCGATCAGCAGGACCACGACGATGAGGCTCGCCCAGAACCCCGGAGTATTGAGCTGGCGCCCGGCCAAGCGCGACGGACGCCGCCGGGAATGCCGATCAGATCGCCCGCTCACAAGGGTCGGAGCCTACCGGGAGGCGAACACCCCGGCCGCACTGGGACGCTGACCTATAGTCCGCGACGTGCTAGCGGCCCTCGAGCACGGCGTCGTCGGCGACGCAACGCGCGGCCGGGTCGCGTGAATCCGCGTGGTTCCCGGCGTCTGGTCGGCGGCGCGCTGGTCCTCGCGCTGGCGGCGGCCTGGGCCGCCGGCGCGGGTTCGACCGCGGCCTCCGCGGCCTCCCCGGCGCCCCCGAACGACCCGCTGTTTCGCCACCAGTGGAACCTCTCCGCGATCGGGATCCCGGCGGCCTGGGCGATCTCGCGCGGGGCGGGCGCCGTGGTCGCCGTGCTCGATACCGGCGTCGCATACGAGACCCGCGGCCCGTACCGGCGCGCCCCCGATCTCGCGGGCGCGCGCTTCGTGGCGGGCTGGGACTTCGTCGACGGGGATCGGCATCCCAACGACGTCGCCCCGCGCGACGGACGCCGCAGCCACGGGACGCAGATGGCGGCGATCATCGCCCAGACGGCGGGCAACCGGCTCGGCGGCGCGGGCGTCGCCCCGGCGGCGGCGATCATGCCCGTCCGCGTGCTGCGCCCGGACCTGAGCGGATCGGCGACCGCGATCGCGCGCGGCCTGCGCTTCGCGGCCGATCACGGGGCCGACATCGCCAGCCTGAGCATCGCCGGGCCGCGGACGCGGCGTCTGACCGACGCGGTCCGCTACGCGACGGCCAAGGGCGTCACGGTCGTCGCCGCGGTGGGCAACGACGGGGCGCCGTCGGTGGGCTGGCCCGCCGCCGACCCGCGGGTCATCGCCGTCGGCGCCGTCGCCCGCAACCTCGCGCTCGCGCCCTATTCCAACTTCGGCCGAGCGCTCGACCTCGTCGCGCCGGCCGGCACGGGCGACGACCTCCCCACGGGCTACGGTCCGCCGGACGGCGTGGTGGCCCAGACGCTGAAGGGCGGACCCGGGCGGTTCTGCTTCTGCTTCAGCGCCTCGACCTCGGTCGCGGCGGCCGAGGTCTCGGGTGTGGCCGCGCTGCTCGTCGGCTCGCGGCGGGCGCGCGGACCGGCGGCCGTGCGCGCCGCGCTGCTGGGCGGGGCGCGCGACCTCGGCCCGGCCGGCCGCGACCGCGAGTACGGCGCGGGCCTGGTGCAGGCGGTGGGCGCGCTGCGCGCGGCCGCCGGCGATCTGCCGCTGCCCCGCCGGCGTCCGTCGAGCGGCGGTGCCACCGGCGATGGCGGGTCGCTCGGGCCTCCGGTCGTCGCGGGCGCCGCGGTCGCGACGGTGCTCATGGTCGGCCTTGTGATCGCCGTCACGGCGCGCCGTCGCCGCGTCGGCTGACGCTGTCGTCTCAGGGGTACGGGTCCTGAACCTGTATGAGCCAGTAACCCACCTCCGGATGCCGTGGACCCGCCGAGGTTTCCGGGAGACTGGCACTATGTGACGCGTACCTCTAGACGCACTATGTGCAACGTGCTTATAGTGGCCTCGGTAGATGGTGAATCCCCACGGGGAACGGGGCGGTCGCGGAGCGCTCGCAACGCCGACAAGGAGGAGTACATGAGGCGTCGATTTGGACTGTTGGTGTTCTGCGGGCTCGTACCACTCGTCGTCACGACGAGCGCGTTCGCACAGGGCGCCGTGCTGGAGCTCAATCCGAAGTCCGGCCCTCCGGGGACCGTGATCAACGTCACCGGCTCCGGCTTCAACAGCAGTTCGGCCACGACCAATCCCGGCGTCCAGCTGCGGCTGAACACGCGCGACGCCGCTCCGATCAAGACGGCCGTCGTCAGCCCCCAGAACACGATCAGCGACTCCTTCCCGGTTCCGGCGGGGCTGGCGGCCGGCGAGTATCTCGTCCTCGGCACCCAGACGAGCACCCGCGGCGCCGCCCTCTTCGGAACTCCCGCGCGAGCCAGGCTCACCGTCACCGCCGGGCGGGCCGCTGCGGCGGGCTCCGCACCCGGAAGCTCCACGGGTCGGGACACGATCCTCATCGGTGGCCTGATCGTCGGGGTGGTCCTGCTCGCGGGCGGCACGCTCGCCGTGGTCAGGCAGCGGACATCCGACCGGCCGCTCGGCACCTAGCCGGCGCTACCCACCTCCTCTCATGGTGACTCAGATGACGCTTCGCAAGACAGGCTTCGCCACCATCGCGATCGCCGTTGTACTCGGCCTCGCGCCCGCCGCCCAGGCCGAGGTTCGGGTCAGCCCGAACTACAACCTCAGATCCGACCCGAGCTCGTTCCGCGCTCGCGACCAGGTCGGTCTCGCCGTCCACCGCACGGACCCGTCGAAGGTCGCCGCGATCAACGCCGACTATCTGGACCTCGAGTGCGAGGCCAGCCGCAGCACCGACGGCGGCACGACGTGGTCCACGGCGGTCCCGCTCCTGCCGCCGGACCCGGGGCCCGGCCAGGCGCCCTTCAGCAAGCGCTGCAACTTCCATCAGTCGATCGCCTTCGGCTCCGGGGACAACGTGTACGCGGTCGTCAGCGCGTCGCGGACCTCTCCCGCGCTGCCGGACGCCGGTGTGCTCGTCTACAAGTCGACGGACGCCGGCCTGACCTGGCAGCGCGGCGTCATCGCGCTGCCGGCCGGCCCCGGCCGGGTGGACAGCGCCACGCCGCAGGTCGGGCCGAGCTACACCCGTCCGACGCTCACCGTCGACCCCGGCACGGGCGGAGCCCCCGACAAGGTTTACGCGATCGGCCGTGACTTCGTCGCGTCGACGAACAACGGCCCGCCCGGCTCCCCCTGCACGTCGGCCTGCGGCCTCACCCAGGTGGCCGTCTCCGCCGACGGTGCGACGACCTTCGGCGCGCCGGTCAACGTCAGCCCCGTCGGGCTCAACACGCAGGACCCGCCGGAGGGCGTCGTCAACGATGACCACTCGGTCACCATCGTGTGGCGCCAGTCGGGCACGGGCACGGCGACGGCGATGAACCCGTCGAACGTCGGCTCGCTGCAGGCGTCGCGCTCGGCCACCCCGGGCACGCCCGGTTCCTGGAGCGCCCCGGTCAACATCACGACGGTCACGAACACCGGCACCTCGACCGCCACGCACGTCCAGCCGGCGGACGGGTTCACCGGCTCATCGACGAACGCCACCTACCCGCGCATCGCCACCGATCCCACCCGGCCGGGCTGGATCTACATGGTGTACGGCCAGTCCGCGCCGCCCGGCCCGCTGGCGCCCGCCGGCGGCTACCTGGGCACCGACCACTTCATCAGCCCCAACACGGCGGTCTTCTTCCAGCGCTCCAAGGACCGCGGGGCGACCTGGTCGACGCCGAAGCGCATCAGCGACCCGGTCAACGTCCCGGGCACCGTCGTCCATCAGACGCGCCAGCCGAACATCGGCGTCGCGCCGGACGGCAAGGTCAACATCGTCTGGCACGATCGCCGGCACTGGTTCATGGAGGGCGTGCCGCTCGCCGACACCGCCCTCAACGCGGCGTCGATGGAGCGCAACTGCACGCACTCTCACGCCTTCTGTGAGGACATTCGCCTCGGCGACACGTACTACTCCTGGTCGGTCGACGGCGGCGAGACCTTCTCGGCCGACCTGCGCATCAACGACCGGTCGCACAACAACGACGTGGGCTACGACACGCGGCCCGCGTCCGGCTACTGGTCGTGGAGCCCGGTGGTCGGGACGGTCACCGGCAACCAGACGCTGATCGGCTGGATGGACTCCCGCGAGGGCAACTGGGACACCGACACCGAGGACTTCTACCTCGCCAAGGTGGACTTCACGGCGACGGGCGCCGACCCGGAGACCTTCGTCGACGAGCCCGACGTCATCGCACGTTCGGTCGCCCTGTCGAAGCTCGGATACAAGGGCGGCAACGAGGGCGCGCTGGCCGGAGGCGCACGCGATCCGATCAACCTGTTCCCGACGCCGATCGGTGCGCCGATCCCCGGCGGCGTGGCATCCAGGAACACCTCGGCGGTGGTCATCGCCAACGAGACGGATGTCGCGGGCGCCATGGCGGGGACGGTCCTCGCCCGGGCGAACCCGGCGCCCCTGCTGCTCTCGCCGGCGTCGGGGCTGCCCGCCGCCGTCAAGGCCGAGATCAGCCGGATCAGGCCCGCCGCGGCATTCATCATCGGCGGCACCGACAAGCTCGCCGAGCAGGTCTTCAACGACACCGCCGTGGCGGCCGGCATCGACCCGAGCAAGGTCGTGCGCATCGACGGCGGCAGCGACGCGGGGACCGCCGCGGCGATCCCGGCGCGCTATGACTACCGCACGCAGGCGCTCAAGGACGCCGACGTTCCGGCATTCGACGCGGCGGTGATCGCCAACCCGGCGACGCCCGACGCGGCAGCGGCCGTCGCCTTGGCCGCGGCGCGCCGGCTGCCGTACCTCTACGTGGGCCAGAACACGGTTCCCGCGGAGACGCTGACCGCGCTGAACGACCTCGACATCAAGAAGCTGATCATCGTCGGCGGCACCGATGAGGTGAGCGCCGCCGTCGAGGCGCAGCTCGATGCCCTGGCGAAGGTCACCGAGCCGATCACCCGGCGCGGGGGCGCGACCCAGTACGACACCTCGCGCGCGATCGTGGCGGAGGCCGCGGCGCGCGGGATGCCGAACAACATCGCCTACGTCGCCGACGGCGCCAGCCCGATGGACGCCACGCTGCTCGGCGGCGTCGTCGCCCGCGCCACGGGCATGCTCGTGCTCGCTCCGGCTCCGCTGTACACCAACGGGTCAAGCCAGATCGGGGACTTCGGCCTGACCGGGGTCGACCGGGTCGTCCTGGTCGGGCCCGCCACGGCGCCGGTCGAGCCGCCGCCGCCACCACCGCCCCCGCCGCCGCCACCGCCCCCGCCGCCACCCGCGGCGGTCGTGACGCCCCCGCCGCCACCCGCGGCGGCCGTGACGCCCCCACCGCCGGCGCCGCCTGCGGACACGTCCAAACCGGCGCTCAGCAAGGTCTCGCTCACGAGCAAGTCCTTCAAGGCGACCAAGGGGACGTCGATCAGGTTCACGCTGTCGAAGGCCGCCAAGGTGAGCATCACGGTCGCGCGCCGCAGCATCGGCCGCAGGATCGGCAGGAACTGCGTGGCGCTCACGCCGGTCACGCGCAAGCGCGCGGCCTGCGTGCGGTTCGCGACCCGAGGCTCGCTGAAGACCGTCAGCGCCAAGGCCGGCGCGAACACGGTGAAGTTCACCGGCAGCGTGAGCGGACGACGGCTGCCGCCCGGCATGTACCGGTTCACGCTGCTCGCCAAGGACTCCGGCGGGCGCAAGTCCAAGGCGGTCAACGTGACGTTCACGGTGGTGCGCTGATCGGCGAGACCGAGCCCGCGCGGCGTCGCCGCGCGGGCACCGGTCATCGCGGGAAACCCCCTGCAGTAGGGTCGAAACGATGAGGAGCACGCTGGTGGCTCAGCCCCTTCGACGGCACGCACGGCATGCGCTTCGCCTGCCGGTCGCCGTGGCGGCCGTGCTCCTCGCCGCCGTTGCGCTGCCGGCCCCGACGGTCGCCGACCAGGCCTCGCAGCCGTCGTCGCCGGCGGCGGGACAGATCGCCACCGGCTCCTTCCACAGCTGCGCGATCGAGGCGGGCGCGGTGCGCTGCTGGGGCTACGGCGGCGACGGTGCGCTCGGCTACGGCGACACGACGAGCATCGGCGACGACGAGGCCCCGGACACGGCCGGGCCCGTCTCGCTCGGCGCCGGGCGCTCGGCCGTCGCGATCGCCGCCGGCAGCGTGCACACGTGCGCGATGCTCGACAACGGCACCGTGCGCTGCTGGGGCTTCGGGGGCGACGGCCGTCTGGGCTACGCCAACACGACCAGCATCGGCGACGACGAGCTGCCCAGCTCGGTCGCGCCCGTCAGCCTCGGCGCCGGCCACACCGCGAAGGCGATCACCGCTGGGGACGGTCACACCTGCGCGATCCTCGACGACGACACCGTGCGCTGCTGGGGCTTCGCCCTCGACGGCCGCCTCGGCTATGGCAGCGTCGCCAGCATCGGCGACGACGAGCCGGCGGGCTCCGCGCCGCCCGTGAACCTCGGTCCCGGTCGCACGGCTCGCGCGATCAGCGCGGGCGGCTCGCACACCTGCGCGGTGCTCGACAACGGCACGGTGCGCTGCTGGGGCTTCGGCGGCAACGGGCGCCTGGGGTACGGGAAGATCGCCGACATCGGACGCACGCCGGACTCGACGCCCGAGACCGTCGGGCCGGTCAACCTCGGGGAGGGACGCACGGCGACGGCGATCACGGCGGGCTACGGGCACACATGCGTCGTCCTCGACAACGCCACCGTGCGCTGTTGGGGGTTCTCCGGCGACGGACGGCTCGGCTACGGGACGCAGCTCGACGTCGGCGACGACGAGCAGCCCGGCATGGTCACGCCGGTCAACGTCGGCCCGAACCGCACCGCGCAGGCGATCACCGGCGGGCGCGATCACACGTGCGCGCTGCTCGACGACGCAAGCGTGCGCTGCTGGGGCTCCGGCGCCTTCGGCCAGCTCGGCTACGGCACGCCGAACCCGGTCGGCGACGACGAGGTGCCCGGCTCGCTCGCACCCGTGCCCCTCGGTGGCGCCGCCACGGCGATCAGCGGTGGGCGCGATCACACGTGCGCGCGCTTGGCCGACGGCAGTGTGCGCTGCTGGGGGCGCGGCTCCAACGGTCGCCTCGGCACCTGCAACGAGATCACGATCGGCGACAACGAGCTGCCCACGTCCGCCGGCCTCGTCGCGCTCGGCCAGGCGGGAATCCCGCGGCCGGCGAGCTGTCTGGCGTTCGAGACTCCGCCGCCGCCGCCACCACCGCCTGCCGCCGTGGTCGTGCCGCCGCCGGCGGCTGTCGCCGTCGTCCCGCCACCCCCGCCCGCCCGGCCGGTGGTCGACCGGCTCGCGGCGGCGCTCGCGGCCGAGAAGGCCCGCGCCGTGCTCTGGAGCACGTGCGTGCGATCCGCGCAGCGCAAGCTCACCGCCGAGTCGCGGCGGGCACGCCGGTTCGTGGGCGCCAAGCGCCGCCTCGAGCTGCGTCTGGCCGGCGCCCGCCACGCGCAGCGGCGCAGCGCCTGCGTGCGGCGCCACGGGCGCCTTCCCGGCCGCGTGAGCGGGCTCACCGCGGTGGCGACCGGCCAGGGCGGCGCGCGCCTGAGCTTCCAGACGGCCGGGACAGACGGCAACAAGGCGCCGGCCGCGCGCGAGTACGTCGTCAAGCAGTCGACGCGTCCGATTCGCACGCTGGCGGACTTCAACCGCGCACCGTCGCTGTGCCGGGGCAAGTGCACCTTCGACGAGCTCACGAGCATCAAGTCGAGCGTCACGCTCGACGTGACCAAGCTCGTGCGCAACCGCCTGTACTACTACGCGGTCGCCGCCCGCGACAACGTGTCCTCGCGGATCGGCCCACGCTCGCGGACCGTCAGCGTGCGGGCCCGCTGAGCACGCCCGAGGACCGCTTCGCCGGCACGCGTCAGGCGCCGGCCGGGCGGCGCCGGCGCGACATCAGCACGAACCCCAGCAGGAGCAGACCCGCAAGCCCGGCGAGGCTGCCGCCGATGCGCAGGGCGCTGCGGGTCGCGTCGGAGAGGCGGAACGGATCGCTGACCGCGATCACGGCGCCCGCGAGATCCTGCTTCTGCGTCTCCGGCGTGCCGGCGCGGGTGTCCGTCCACACGCCGAGCGCGGCGCGATCGCTGGAGACGAGCGCGAGACGGCTGCCGAGGTCGGGCAACCCCTCCTTGCGACCGAACCCGATCGTCGAGTCGAACGCCTGGCTGGACAGGCGCAGCGCCGGCGTGAAGCTGTTGCCTGCGTCGAACGACGACTGCAGCGAGACCTGGTTCTCGACGTTCCTGGCGTCGGCGCGGCGGTCGTAGTACAGGACGTCGAGCCGCCCGTCCGGCGCCACCGCGATCTTCGGCAGATACTGCGCGGTTCCGTCGCGGGGGCGGGTGTCGTTGACGCGCGTGGGCCCCTTCCACTGCGATCCGCCGGCTGCGAGCGTCCAGAGGTTCACGTCCGGGTCGCCCAAGCGACCGTCCTGGAAGGCGGCGTACAGGCGCCCGTCGTCGGCGATCGCCACCGACGGGGCCGGCGGCAGGAAGACGAGGAAGCGCGAGATGGGCTTGATGGACCTGTCGACGACCGATTCGCGCCAGCCCGTGAGACCGTCGCGCGAGCGCGACATGACGAGCGAGAAGGTCCCGTCGTACGCGGGGCCGCCCCTGCCGCGGTGCACGCCGTCGTAGTCCAGCCGGTCGTCGCCCAGGTCCTGGTAGAGAACGTAGAGCGTGCCGTCGCGGCCGACGACGGGCGCGGGGCTGACGACGCGTTCGCGGGTGCCACCGCTCACCGGCGCCGGCGCCGACCAGGTGTCTCCCCCGTCGTCGGAGCGCGCGGCGGTGATCGGATTGTTCGTCCCGCTGATGCGCAGGAGCCCGACCTCCTCGGCCTGCAGCCACGTCAGGAAGACGCGATCGGGCCTGACCGGGTCGGGTGCGAGCCGAGCCTGGAACGTCAGCTCGCCGTGGACCTTGACCGGCGTGGACAGCGTGCGCCCACCGTCGGTCGATTTCGACAGCCACAGGGCGTGCGGCACGTTGCCGGCGCCCGCGAGCGTGACGAACGACAGATAGAGCGTCCCGCCGGCGGAGAAGGCCACGTCGGGCGCAAAGCACTTGGGCTCCTCGCCCTTCGGCGCAGGCACGGACGTCTGCGTCCACGTCGCGCCGCCGTCGGCGGAGACGTGCAGGCCGCAGGAGAAGAACGGCGTGTCGATCCGGCTGGACACCGCCAGGTTCCCGGGCCTGACCGGGTTGCGCGCGAGCGTCGGCGAATTGTGCGCGCTGATGTCCCCGGTACTGCGCGCCGAGACGTTGACCGGTGCGTCGCGGCCGACGAGGCGGACCGTCGGGCGCTCGTCGAACGACCCCGACAGCACGAGGGCGCCGACGCCGACGAGGATGAGCCAGACCGCGAGCAGGACCAACAACAACGAGCCCCGCCGCCGGGGGCGGTCGAGGCTCGTGTCAGGCGCTGGCGGTAGGGCGGAGGTGGCCTCCGCCGAACCGTCCGTTGTCATCTGTCTAGCGCTGCTTGGCTGCTCCGGAGGCGCCTACGGCACGGCGACGGCGACCTGCCGTCACGAGTGCGCCGCCGGTGATGCCGACGAGGCCGAGGCCGAGGAGCACGATCCCGGCGACGATGCCGCCGCTGAGTCCGCCGCTCGCACCGCCGACCGCGGCGGCCGACGTCAGGGAGGGCTTCGCGCCGGCCGAGGCGACGCCGCTCCACAGGTCGCTCGTGGCGCTGCGCGTCGAGGGAGCCGGTGTCGTGTTCGCCGGTGCGGTGCTCTTCGCCGACGAGCGCGCGGCGCTCTTGGTTGCGGTGCTGCTCTGCGTCGCCTTCACCGGTGCCGTCGAGCTGCTGAACACGGCCTGGCCGGCCTGCGTCGTCACGCCGGCGGTCGAGCCGTTGGCGCGCGTCGCGGCGGGCTGTGCGCTCTTGGCCGCCGGGGTCCGCTGGGCCTGGGCCGGTGCGGTGGACCGCCGCGTCACGGTGCTCGTCTCACGTACCGCGCCGCTGGTCGTGCCGGCTGCGGCCCGAGCGGGCGTTGCCGCCGGGTTGCTCGCAGGAGCCTCGGCCGTCGACGCGGCCGGAGCCGTTGCCTGGGCGGGCGCGGCGGTGGCGGCAGCCGCGGGGCCCGCGCTCGGCGTCGCCGGAGTCGGTGCAGCCGACGTCGCTGGAGCCGCCTGTCCGGTTGAGGCCGGAGGCCCCGTCGGGGTGGCAGGGGTGCCGTATCCCGACGGCGTACACGCCATCGCAACGCCCACGAGTACTACAGGAACGCTCAATACTCCGATCAGGCTCGCGACTGACGCCCGCGTCCGTCGAACCATCGCCCACCGCCTCCTCGCTGCGTGAAAAGTACCTACGTGTGTCGCGAACCTAGCACTATCTGTCAAACACATCAAGTCGACCCCGATGCCCCGGTCCCGGCACCGGACAACCGTCCATCGACCGTGCCCGGGCAGCGCATATGGTCTCCCGCGTGACGCAGATCTCGGCGCTGCGCAGGGTCGTCCTCGGAGTGCTCCTCGCGGTCTCGGCGACCGCGCCGGTGGCGCCTGCCGAGGCGCAGGCGCCCACGACCCGCGACGTCCTGCGGCTGCCGTTCCCGCAGTACGACGGCGGCCTTACGCCGTATACGTTCGAGCTGGGCTATCCGCTCGTCACGCTCGTCTACGACACGCTGCTGTGGCGTGACGCGCGCGGTATCCCGCGACCATGGCTGGCCCGGTCGGTGCAGCGCAGCGGCGACGGCCGCCGGTTGACGATCCGGCTGCGCTCCGACGCGCGCTGGCACGACGGCCGGCGCGTGACCGCCCAGGACGTGGCGTTCACGTTCGACTACATGAGGACACGTGCCCAGCCGCGGTTCACGCCGCAGCTCGCCGAGGTCGGGCGCGTGCAGGCGACCGGGCCGCTGACCGTCACGATCGACCTGCGCCGGCCCGCCGCGGGCTTCGAGGACCAGCCGCTCGCCGACGTGCCGATCCTGCCGCGCCACCTCTGGCGCGACCTCCCGGCCGGCCGCAGCGCGCCCCCGGGCCGCGCCGTCGGCAGCGGTCCGTACCGGCTCGTGCGCGCGAGCCGCGCCGGCGGGTACGTGCTGCGGGCCGATGCGGCGTACTTCCGCGGCGTCCCACGCGTGCGCGAGATCCGGGTGCCGGTGATCGCGGATGCGGAGCGGACCTACGCCGCGCTGCGCGAGCGCCGCGTCGACATGGTGCCGCTGAGCCTCCCGCGTGACGATGCGCGCAGCCTCGAGCGCGCGCTCGGGATCGCGGTGCAGCGGGGACCCGGGTACGTCGGGACGGCGCTCGTGCTCAACACCCGCCGCGCTCCCTTCAACCGGACGCGCGCGCGCAAGGCCGTCGCCGACGCGCTGGATCTGCGGCGGATCGCCCGCAACGTCGCGCCGGCGACTTCCGCCCTCGGCGGGTTCGTGCACCCGGCCTCGCGCTGGGCCGCCGGTGCCGAGGTCAACGCCTCTGACGTCCCCGCCGCGCGCGCCGCCATCGCCGAGCTCGGGCTGCCACCGCTGCGCGTCCTCGCGTCCGACGCCGACCCCGTGCGGGCCGAGGCCGGCCGCCAGGTCGTCCTCGCGCTGCGGCGCGCCGGCGCCACCGCGACCCTCGTCGAGGTCTCGCCCGACGGTCTCAGCCAGGCACTCGGGGAGACGACCTCCGCGCCGAACTTCGACGCCGCGATCACGAGCATCCCAGCGCTCGTCTCCCAGGATCCCGACTACCTGCGCGGCCTGTTCGGCTCCGATCCGCGAACGTCGCGGCTGAACGTCAGCGGGTTTCGCAGCGCCGCGTTCGACGCCGCCGCGCGGCGGGTGGCCGCGACCGGCGATCCCGCGTCGCGTCGCGTCGCGATCCTCGACGAGGCGCGATTGCTCGCCGCGGCGGCGCCGGCCATCCCGCTGTTCTTCTCCCAGGGCGCGTTCGCCTACCGCAGCCAGATCTACGGCGGCTGGACGTTCATCCGCGGCACGGGGATCCTCGACAAGCGCTCCTTCCTACCCGGGGGCGCGCCGGCGCGCGGCGCCACCGCGGCGAGCGACGGCGCCGCCGATCGGGCCGCCGCGGAGGACGGCTCGGACGACGGCCTCGGGATGCTCTCGATCCTCTCGTTGCTCGCGGGGGCGATCGTCGTGCTGCTTGCCCTGCTCGCGCTGCTGCAGCGCCGCCGGCCGCGCTGACGGCCGGGGTGCTGTCCACCACCGGCCACTTGAGCCGGGTTCCGCCCGGCGAACGATGGGTACCGTGGAGCGGATGCCTGAAGCCATCGAACTCCATCCATGGGAACGCCGTCTCGGAGCGACTGCGCTCGATGACGACGCGGTCGAGTTCCGCGTCTGGGCGCTGGACCACGAGCGCGTCCGCGTGCGCGTCGGCGACGAGGAGCACGAGCTGACCCACGTGGGCGACGGCATCCACGAGGCGCGCGTCGACGCCCACGGCGGCGAGGACTACGTCTACGTCCTCGGCGAGAGCGACGGCGCACGGGACCTGCCCGACCCCGCCTCGCGCCACCAGCCCGGCGGCCTGCGCGGGCCGTCGCGGATCGTCGACCCGAAGGCCTTCGCCTGGACGGATGCCGGCTTCGAGCCGCACCCGCTCTCCGAGCTCGTCATCTACGAGCTGCACGTCGGAACGTTCACCGGCGAGGGCACGTTCGACGCCGCCATCGAGTACCTGCCCGGTCTCGCCGAGCTCGGCGTCACCGCCATCGAGATCATGCCGGTCGCCGAGTTCCCGGGCGTGCACGGCTGGGGCTACGACGGCGTCTACCTGTCCGCCGCCCAGTCGAGCTACGGCGGGCCGCTGGGCTTTCAGCGCCTCGTCGACGCCGCTCACGCCAACGGGCTGAGCGTCATCCTGGACGTCGTCTACAACCACGTCGGCGCCTCGGGCAACCAGGCGCTCGCGGCGTTCGGCCCCTACTTCACGGACCGCTACTCGACGTTCTGGGGCAACGCGATCAACTACGACGACGCGTACTCCGAGCCCGTCCGCGAGTGGGTGCTGCAGTCCGCCGAGGGCTGGGTGCGCGACTTCCACGTCGACGGGCTGCGCCTGGACGCGATCCATGCGATCTACGACACCGGCGCCAACCCGATCATGGCCCAGCTCGCCGATCGCGTGCACGCCGCGCGCGGCGGACGCGGCGGGGTCCTCGTCATCGCCGAGTCGGGCCTCAACGACCCGCGCGTCATCCGCCCGCGCGAGCAGGGCGGCTTCGGCCACGACGGCCAGTGGGCCGACGACTTCCACCACGCCCTGCGCGTCCTGCTCACCGGCGACCGCGGCGGCTACTACGAGGAGTTCGGCGCCGTCGCGGACCTGGCGAAGGCCTACCACCGCCCGTTCGTGCACGACGGCCAATACTCGACGTTTCGCAAGCGGCGCTTCGGCGCGCCGGCCGGCGACCGCCCACCCGAGCAGTTCGTCGTCTTCGACCAGAACCACGACCAGGTCGGCAACCGCGCCTTCGGCGACCGCCTCCCCGCGCAGGCCCGTCCGCTCGCCGCGTTCTGCACGCTGCTGTCGCCGTTCACGCCGATGCTCTTCATGGGCGAGGAGTACGGCGAGCCCGCGCCCTTTCAGTTCTTCTCCGACCACATCGACGAGGAGATCGCGGTCGCCACGCGCGACGGGCGCCGGCGCGAGTTCGCCGCCTTCGCCGAGTTCGCCGGCGAGGAGGTGCCCGATCCGCAGGACCCCGCGACGTTCGAGCGCTCCAAGCTCACCCGCGAACGAGACGAGGCGCTCGCGGAGCTCTACGCCGCACTGCTGGCGGTGCGCCGCGAGCTTCCCGACGACGAGGCCGTCACCGACTTCGACGAGCAGGCGCGCTGGCTGACCGTCGATCGCGGGCCCTTCCGGCTGGCGTGCAACTTCGCCGACGCGCCGCGTGCGGTGCCGGCCGGCGCCGGCCACAGCGAGATCGTGCTCGCCACCGCCGGCGGCGCGCGGCTGGACGACGACGGCACGGTGGCCCTGCCCGCCCTGAGCGGAGCGCTGCTGCGATGAGCTGGACGAAGAGCAAGCTCGAGGTCTGGCCCGGCCGCCCGTTCCCGCTCGGCCCGACGTGGAACGGCCGCGGCACGAACTTCAGCCTGTTCAGCGAGAACGCCGAGCGCGTCGAGTTGTGCCTGTTCGACGGCCCCGAGGACATCGAGACGCGCATCGAGGTGACCGAGCGCACGGCGTTCAACTGGCACTGCTACCTGCCCGGCATCGGCCCCGGCCAGCGCTACGGCTACCGCGTCTACGGTCCCTATGAGCCCGAGGAGGGCCACCGCTTCAACCCCTGCAAGCTGCTCATCGACCCGTACGCGAAGGCGATCGAGCGCGAGATCCTGTGGGACAAGGCGAGCACGCTGCCCTACATCCCCGACGACACCGACGTCGCCGATCTCGAGCCCGACGACGAGGACGACGCCGAGGCGATCCCCAAGGGGTTCGTCGTCGATCCGGGCTTCGACTGGGAGGGCGACCGCCTGCTCGGAACGCCCTGGACGGAGACCGTCATCTACGAGGCGCACGTCAAGGGCTTCACGAAGCTCCATCCCGACGTGCGCGAGGACCTGCGCGGGACGTACGGCGGCCTGGCCTCCGAAGCGTCGATCGCCTACCTCAAGGAGCTCGGCGTCACCGCGGTCGAGCTGCTGCCCGTCCACCACAAGGCCGACGAGCACTTCCTCGTCGAGCGAGGCCTGAGCAACTACTGGGGCTACAGCTCGATCGGCTACCTCGCCCCGCACGCCGAGTACGCCGCGACCGGCTTCAAGGGCGAGCAGGTGCGCGAGTTCAAGGGCATGGTCAAGGCGCTGCACAAGGCCGGCATCGAGGTGATCCTCGACGTCGTCTACAACCACACCGCCGAGGGCAACCACCTCGGCCCGATGCTGTCCTTCAAGGGCGTCGACAACAAGAGCTACTACCGGCTGATGCCTGACGACCAGCGCTTCTACATGGACTTCACCGGCACGGGCAATTCGCTCAACCCGGTCCATCCGAGCGTCCTGCGGCTCATCATGGACTCGCTGCGCTACTTCGTCATCGAGTGCCACGTCGACGGCTTTCGCTTCGACCTCGCCTCGGCCCTGGCGCGCGAGCTCTACGACGTCGATCGGCTCAGTGCGTTCTTCGACACGATCCACCAGGACCCGGTGCTCTCGCAGGTCAAGCTCATCGCCGAGCCGTGGGACGTCGGCCCGGGCGGCTACCAGGTCGGCAACTTCCCGGTCCTGTGGACCGAGTGGAACGGCATCTACCGCGACACGATGCGCGACTTCTGGCGCGGCCAGGCGAGCGTCGCGGACTTCGCCAACCGCCTGACCGCCTCCAGCGACCTCTACAAGGCCGACGGCCGCGAGCCGTTCGCCTCGATCAACTTCATCACCGCGCACGACGGCTTCACGCTCGCCGACCTCGTCGCCTACAACGAGAAGCACAACGAGGCCAACCTCGAGGACAACAAGGACGGCACCGACGACAACCGCTCGTGGAACCACGGCGTCGAGGGTCCCGACCGACGACCCCGAGATCACCGCGCTGCGCGAGCGCCAGCAGCGCAACTTCATGGCGACGCTGCTGCTCTCCCAGGGTGTGCCCATGCTGCTCGGCGGCGACGAGTTCTCGCGTTCGCAGGGCGGCAACAACAACGCCTGGTGCCAGGACAACGAGATCTCGTGGTTTGACTGGGAGATCGACGAGCCCGGCCGGCGGATGCAGGCGTTCACGAAGCGGCTCATCAAACTGCGCCACGACCACCCGGTCTTCCGCCGCCGCCACTTCCTCACCGGCGACGCGACCGGCGCCGCGGGGCTGGGCCTGCCCGACGCGTGGTGGTTCCGGCCCGACGGGCGGCGCATGACGCAGCGCGACTGGCAGCAGAACGGGCACGTCATCGGCCTGTTTCTCAACGGCCAGGAGTTCCCCTACCGCGGGCGCCACGGCGAGCAGATCGTCGACGACTCCTTCCTGCTGCTCATCAACGGCCACCACGAGGAGATGACCTTCGTGCTGCCGGGCCGGCGCTTCGGCAAGTCGTGGGAGCTCGAGGTGAGCACCGCCGACCCGGAGGCCGCGCCGGGCGCGTTCGGGCGCGGGGCGCGCGAGGACCTTGAGGTCATGGCGCGGTCGGTGACCGTGCTGCGCCGGGTGGATCCCCCGCGTGACGCCGCGTGAGTGAGCTCGCGTGAGTGAGCTGCGCGCCACGTACCGCCTGCAGCTCGGGCCACACATGCGCTTCGCCGACGTGCAGGCGCTCGTGCCCTACCTGAAGTCGCTGGGCATCAGCCACCTCTACCTGTCGCCGTCGCTGCAGGCGCGCTCGGGCTCGACGCACGGCTACGACGTCGTCGACCCGACGCGCGTCTCGGACTCGCTCGGCGGCGAGGACGGGCTGCGGGCGTTGGCTGGGGGTGAACTGGGGATCATCCTCGACATCGTCCCCAACCACATGGGGACCGGCGCCGAGAACCGCTGGTGGGCCGATCCCGACGAGCGCGTGCGGGTCTTCGACGTCGACCCCGACACCGGGCACTACCGGCGCTTCTTCGACATCGACGACCTCGCCGGCGTGCGCGTCGAGGATCCCGAGGTCTTCGAGCTGACGCACCGCAAGGTGCTGTCGCTGCTGCGCGACGGCGTCATCGAGGGGCTGCGCATCGACCATCCCGACGGGCTCGCCGACCCGGCGGGCTACCTCGAGCGGCTGGCGCAATCCGCCCCCACCCGCCCCCCGCGGGTGTGGGTGGAGAAGATCCTGCACCCCGGCGAGCAGCTGCGCGACTGGCCGGTGAGCGGAACGGTTGGCTACGAGTTCCTCAACGACGTGCAAGGGCTGTTCGTCGATCCGGCCGGCGAGGCGTGCCTGGATCAGCTCGCGATCGAGCTGACCGGCGAGGGCCGGCCGTTCGAGGCGGTCGCGCTGGAGGCCCAGCTCGAGCAGGCGCGCGGGACGTTTCACCGCGAGGTCCAGCGGCTGCGCGCGATCCACGACCCCGGGGGGCTGGAGGAGGCGCTCGCGCGGCTGCCGGTCTACCGCACGTACGTGCGCGACGGCGTCTTCGCGGAGGCGGACCGTGCGGCTCTGGCCGCGGCCGGCCGGCCCGACCTGTTCGACGACGCGCCGGAGGAGTTCGTCTCGCGCTTTCAGCAGACCTCGCCGCCGGTGACCGCGAAGGGGATAGAGGACACGGCGTTCTACCGCTACGCGCGGCTGCTGGCGTTGAACGACGTCGGCGGCGACCCCGGCCGCTGGGGCGTGTCGGTGCAGGACTTCCACGCCGGCAACGCCGAGCGCGCGCGGCGCTTCCCCGAGAACCTGCTCGTCACCCAGACGCACGACACGAAGCGCTCGGGCGACGCGCGGGCGCGGATCGGCGCGCTGAGCGCGATGGCCGGAGGCTGGGCGACGTGCGTGCGGCGCTGGTATGAGCTCACCGACCCGCTTGTCAACGACGGCGCGCCAGACGGCCAGGAGCGCTACTTCATCTTCCAGACGCTCATCGGCGTCTGGCCGATCACGCCCGAGCGGCTGGAGGGCTACGTCGAGAAGGCGCTGCGCGAGGCCAAGCGCAACACGAACTGGGTCGAGCAGGACCACGACTGGGAGGCGCGCGTCAAGCGCTTCGCGGTCGCCGCTGCTCACCTATGAGCCCTTCGTCGAGTCCTTCGAGCCGTTCCTGGCCGAGGTGGCGGAGCTCGGGGAGCGCTCGGCGCTCGGCCAGCTGGTGCTCAAGCTCACCGTCCCCGGCGTGCCCGACGTCTACCAGGGCGACGAGCTCGTCGACCTCTCGCTCGTCGATCCCGACAACCGCCGGCCGGTGGACTGGGACGCGCGGCGCGCGGCGCTGGCGGGGCTGCGCGACGGCGCCGAGCCGACGCGCGAGACGATGAAGCTGCACGTCATCTCGCGCGCGCTGGAGCTGCGCGCGCGGCGACCGGAGGTCTTCGGCCCGGACGGCGCGTACACCCCCATCGAGGCGGGGCCGGACGTCGTGGCCTTCGGCCGTGGCGCGGGTGAGGTCGTCGTCGCGGTCGCGCTGCGCGGAACGGGTGAGGGCGTGGCGCTCGACGTGCCGGCGGGGGACTACCGCGACGTGCTGAGCGGGAGCGCCGTGACGGTCGCCCGCCCGCTGGACGTCGCGCGGGTCACCGAGCCGCACGGCTTCGCACTGCTCGAACGTCTCTGACGAAACCGGCTCACGGCGCGGCGGTGCGCGCCCGCCGGCGCGGCGGCCGCTCGGCGAGCGCCTGCGCCGTCGCCACCGGACCGCCGTCCGAGCGATGGACGCCGAGCTGCCGGGCCAGCTCGGCGGTCACGTCGCGGCCGCCGAGCACCGTGTGGTGGCGGCGACCGAGGTCGGCGAGCGCGTCGGCGTCCTGCAGCAGCGACTGCGGGTGCAGCGAGCAGAGCACGACGGCGACGGGCCGGACCGACGCGCTCAGGGCGGCGATCTGGTCAAGCGGCGTGTCGGCGCCGAGATATGCGATCCGCCAGCCCTGCTCGGCGAGCAGGAGGCCGCAGCAGACGAGGCCGAGGGTGTGGCGCTCGCCGGGCGGGCAGGCGAGCAGCGCGAGCGGGCCGGAGCCGCACCACAGTTGCCCGCCAGCGGAAGCTGCACTACATTCGCGTAGCATAGCGCCTACCATCCCAGCTTCGCGAGTATGTGACTCTTTCATCTAACTACCATGTCCACACGACGCAGCCGTCAAGCAAAGGATCCCACTCACCAGCCCACGGTTCACCCCCTCACCCACGGCGCTCGGGAGGTCGTGCTCGCGGCGCGCGCATGGCCGCCGCCGCCGTCCTCACGCTCGCCGCCCTGCTCTCGTTGCCCGGCTCGGCGCTCGCCCTCGCAGAGGCTCATCGCGAGCGACGGCGTGGCGTCCGCGCAGGCCGGCAACTCGGTCGCCGTCGACGGCGGCACGATCGTCGTCGGGCACCGGCGCGCCGCCGGCGTCGGGCGGCCACGGTTCACCCGCGCGCCGCACCGGACCCGGTCGCGGCTCCCGCCGCCGACGGCGCCGCCGGCGACGGCTTCGGCTGGTCGGTGGCGTCGACGGCGACACGTCGTCGTGGGGGCGCCGCTCGCCCGTCGACGGGGCCGCGTCCGGGGCGCGGCGTACGTGTTCTCGGGCGCCGGGCGGCGGCGCGCCTCCGCTCTCGCGTCCCGGCGCGCTCGCCGCGCTTCGGCTTCGCCGTCGCGCTCGACGCGTCGCGTCGTGGTCGGCGCACCCTTCGGGCACGGACTCCGTCCTCCGCGCGGGCCGCGTACGTCTTCGCCCGCGCGGCGCGGCTGCGCGCGGGCCGCCGCTCTTGCCGTCGTCGCGCTCTCGCCGTCGCCTCGTCGCTGGCTCGTCGGCGGCTCGTCGTGTCGGGCGTTCCTCTCCCTCGGCGGCCGGTCGGCGTTCGTGTTCTCCCGGCCGTCGCGGCTGTTCCCGGCGCCTTTCTCCGCCTCCGTCGCTCGCTGGCGTCTCTTCGTGGCGTCGTCTATCTTCGGCGTCTCGTCGTCTTCTGTCCCGGCGCGTCCGTGGCGGTCTCCTGTTCGCCCGGGGGCGGCGTACGTCTTCTCGGGCGCCGTCGCGGCTGGCCGCGCCGGCTGCTGTTCTCTCCTCTCCCATCTGGGGGTCGGGTCGGCTCCTCTTCGTCCTCGCGCCTCGTCGTCGCCGTCTCCGCTCGCGCGGCGCCCGCCGGCTCGCTCTTCTCGTTCGCGCTCCCGGTCCCCGTCCGCACGCGTCGCCGCTCGTCGTCGCGTCGCGTTCCGCGTTTGCTTTCTCTCGCCGCTGCGGGCCTCGTCGTCGTGCGCCCCGCGCGTCGTTGTCGCGGCTCGCGCGGCTCCGCGTCGTGTTCTTCGCCGCCCTCGCCGTGCGTCGTCTCGCCCTTTCGCGTGTCGCGCTCGTGCTGGCTTGCCTCGCCTTTTGCTCGCTCTCTCCTTTCCTTCGCTTCCCGCTGTCTCTCGCTTTTCTCCCCGCCTCTTCTCGCTCCCCTCTCCCTCTCTCTTTCCGCGCCCTGCGCGGTCTGCCCTCGCCGCGCTCGCCCTCTTCTCGCTCGTTCTTCTCTCGCCTCGCGCCGGCGTGCGCCTCGCGCTCTCCCCCCGGCTCGCCCCGCGCCCTCTCTCGCCTGCGCCTCTCTCTCGCTTCTCTTCTCTCTCTCGCTCTTCTTCTCTCTTTCTTCTTCCGCCTCTCTTTCCCTTCTTCTCTTCTCCCCTCTCTTCTCTCTTTTCTCTTCTTCTCTTCTCTCTCTTCTTCTCCCTCTTTTCCGGCTCCCTCTCTCTCTCTTCCCCCTCTCTCTCTCTCTCTCTCTTTCTCCTCGCGCGCCCCCCTCCCCCCTCCCCTCACGCGCCGCGCGCGCGCCCGCCCGCGGCGCGCTCGCGAGCGCCTGCGCCGTCGCCACCCCGCCGCCGCGCGTGGACGCCGAGCCGCTCGGCCAGCTCGGCGGTCACGTCGCGGCCGCCGAGCACCGTGTGGTGGCGGCGGCCGAGCGCGGCGAGCGCGTCGGCGTCCTGCAGCAGCGACTGCGGGTGCAGCGAGCAGAGCACGACGGCGACCGGCCGGATCGACTCGCTCAGGCGGCGATCTGATCCAGCGGCGTGTCGGCGCCGAGGTAGGCGATCCGCCAGCCGTGCTCGGCGAGCAGCAGCCGCAGCAGACGAGGCCGAGCGTGTGGCGCTCGCCGGGCGCGCAGGCGAGCAGCGCGAGCGGGCCGGAGCCGCTCTCCCACCCGCGCGCCATGCCCAGCAGCCGGCGCTCGAGCAGATGCGACGTGAGGTGCTCGTCGCCGACGCTGAGCTCGCCGCGCTCCCAGCGGGTGCCGACCTCGACGAGCATGGGCAGGACGACGTCGCGGATCCCCGGCAGCCGCCCGTGCTCGAAGGCGCGGTCGAGCAGCGTGTCGAAGCGGCTGACGTCGAACTCCTCGGCGGCGGCGATGAGGGCGTCGATGAGGTCGTCGGGCCGCGGCGGCGCGGCGAGCTCGCGCGTCGACTCGGCAAGGGCGAGCACGGCGGCCTGGGCCGCTCCGATGCCGCGGGCCATGTGCGACTGCATCGCGCGCACGCGCTGCTCGTCGGCCGGCGAGTAGAGGCGAAAGCCGCCGGACGAGCGCTCGGGCTGGAGGAGGTGGTAGCGGCGCTCCCAGGCGCGCAGCGTCGGCTCCTGGACGCCGACTCGCGCCGCGAACTCCTTGATCCGCCAACGGTCTCCGGGCTCGGCCACGCCGACAGTATCGCAGCTTCTACCAACCTTTGACAAACATTATGCATATCTTGTACAGTGCGCCTCATGACCTCTGCGACCGCCACCCTCACCACCTCGCGCCGTGACGCCCTCGCCATGGCCGCCTGCCCCGAACGCACGCTCATGGCCGACGTCGCTCGCGGGAGCACCGACGCCTTCGAGGAGCTGTACCGCCGCCACTCGCGGTCCGTCCTGCTGCAGGCGCGCAAGCTCTGCGCCAGCCGCGAGCTCGCCGAGGAGGTGGCGCAGGAGGCCTTCATCTCGCTCTGGCGCAGCGCGCACCGCTACCGCCCCGGCGCGGCCGGCGTCAGCGCCTGGCTGTCGAGCATCGTGCGCAACCGCGCGATCGACGCCTGGCGCCGCGCGTCGGCGCGACCGGTCGAGGTCGAGGCGGTCGACGAGGGCGCGGGTCAGCTGCGGGGCGCGGCGGACGCCGAGCCGGCGGTCGACGACCGCACCCTCATGCTCTCGCTCATCGCCGAGTTGCCGATGGCGCAGCGCCAGGCCGTCTTCCTGGCCTACTTCGGCGACATGACGCACGCCGAGATCGCCGAGCTCGCCGACACGCCGCTGGGCACGATCAAGGGCCGGATCCGGCTCGGCGTCGAGAAGCTGCGCTCCGGCCTCGAGGGCCGGCCGAAATGGGCGACCCAGATCGCGCGGCCGGAGCGACGCCCGCGACGGGCGCGACGCCCCGCTTGCCATACTCGCGCCCGTGCACCTTTCCCTCAAGCTCGCAGTCGCCGCCCTGCTCATGTCTGCCGTGCTCGTGCCGAGCGCCGCCGGCAGCCCGTCGGCCGACCTCTCCACGATGCTCGCCGACCTCGGTCGTGACGAGAAGCTCACCCCCTGTCGCTTCACGACGACCCAGCTCAAGAACGCCCAGGCGCAGATCACGGGCGACGTCGACGCCTACGCGAAGGGCATCCGTCCGGCGATCAAGCGCGAGCTCAAGCGCTGGAAGGACGGCAAGTGCAAGAACAAGCGCGGCTACGCGAAGCTGAGGATCGTCAAGGTCAGCCCCACGGGTGAGCCCGGCAACGAGTCGATCACGATCAAGAACATCGGCAAGAAGGCGGCCAACCTGCGCAACTACGCGCTGCGCGACCGCGACGACCACGTCCTGCGGCTGCGCAAGACCAAGCTGAAGGCGGGCGCCACGCTGCGCGTCGTGACCGCGTGCCGCAGCGGTTCGACCCAGGCCGGGCGCAAGGGCTCGCGCTACTACGTCTGCAAGACCGCCCCGGTCTGGGACGACGCCGGCGATCTCGTCGAGCTGCTCGGTCCCGGCGGCGGGCTGATCTCCAAGAAGCAGTACGGAACTACGGAGCGACCCGGCATGAGCGTCGTCAAGATCAACGCGATCACGGTCCCGCGCGAGCGCTTCGAGGACTTCGCCCAGCGCTTCGCGTCGCGCGCCGGCAAGGTCTCCAGCGCCGAGGGCTTCGAGGCCTTCGAGCTCCTGCGCCCCAACGACGACCGCGAGGTCTGCCTCGTCGTGACCCGCTGGCGCTCGGAGGAGGACTTCAAGCGCTGGTTGAACGGCCCCGACTTCAAGGCCGGCCACGCGCAGCACCGCACCGGCGGGCCAGTCGGGACGTCGAGCGAGCTGTGGTCCTTCGACGTGCTCGAGCTCGAGGGCCCGTCCGAGCCGTAGGGGTGCGCCGGCGCACGCTCGTGGCTCTCGCCGCGCTCGCGGCGGCGGCGGGCGGCGGGGTCGGCGTCGTGGGCGCGGACGCGCCCGGCGGGCCGGCCGACGACGCGGCGCCGGCGGCGCCCGCGGCGCCGCCCGAGTTCAGGATCCTCGGCGCGCGGGTCAGCCCGCGCCACGCCTTCTTCGCCGGACGTCCGGTGGCGCTCGAGTTCACCGTCGCCGCGCCGCAGCCGCTGGACCTGCAGATCGACGTCGTGCGCGAGACGACAGACCAGCCGGTGCGGCGCCTGCGCTCCCCGCGGCGGCGCCCGCGGTCGCGCAACGCGTCGAGTGGGACGGGGTCACCGGCGGCGGGAAGGTGGCGCCCGACGGCGGCTACCGGATCCGCATCCGCGCCGTCTCCGACGGCCGCGTGCGCCGCGGCGGGTCGTTCACGCTGCGCAGCCACGCCTATCCGATCCGCGGCCCGCACGCCGACCGCGGCGCGATCGGCACCTTCGGCGTCGGGCGCAACGGGGGCCGCCGGCACGAGGGCTTCGACGTCAACGCGCCCTGCGGCACGCCCGTCGTCGCCGCCCGCGGCGGGCGCGTCGTGCGCGCCGGCTACGACCCGGTCCTCTACGGCAACGTCGTGATCATCCGCGGCGAGCGCACGCAGCGCGACTACTGGTACTCACACCTCAAGAACGCGACGCGGCTGCGGGTCGGCGACCAGGTCCTCACCGCGCAACGGATCGGCAGCATCGGCGCGACCGGCAACGCGCGCACGATCGGCTGCCACCTGCACTTCGAGATCCACTCGCGCGGAAAGCCGATCGACCCGGCGCCCGAGCTGCACGCCTGGGACGCCTGGAGCTAGCCTAGCCCGGACGCCCGTGAAGTTCCCGGCCTCGATGACGTGCGCCGGGAGATTGAAGCCGCGGTCTTCGGGGTCCTTGACGAGCTGCTCGAACGCGAGCGTGTCGTGCTCCCCGATCGAACCCGCGTGATCGACGATCGCGAAGCGATCGCTCGCGCGCCTGGGCGTCGTCTGGAGGCCGTCGTAGCGGTCTCCCCGAAACACGTAGCGTGCGCATGTGCCGCGCGCCTCGAACGTGGCCCGATAGCCGTTCGCCTGGCTTCCGCTGACCGCGAAATCGACGGCGTCGTCGTACGTGCAGTGGGTGTAGCCGGTCGGCCGGTCCTCGACGACCTCGACGTGCTTCGTGCTCCCCTGAAGCTCCGCGAAGATGTAGTACGTGCTGCCGGCGCGCGGGCCGTAGCGCCACGCGCCTCCGACGACGTACGGCGCCTTCGTGGCCTGGGCGACCCGCGGGGTGGTGCCGCCCTCGTTGATCGTGAAGGTCCCGACGCGGAAGGCGGCCTTGTCGAGCTTGAACGGATTCGCGAGGCGGTTGTCGACCGGCAGCGCCTTCGCACTGATCCTGTCCTGGCTCCAGTTCCCGCCGTCAGCGACGGTGAAGCGGTTCTTGCGCTGGAACGTGACCTCTGACTTGCCCTTGCGGCCCCTGCAGCCGGCCCGGGCGTCGAACGTCGCCTTGACGCCCTCAACCCGGTAGTTCGTGATGGGGCCGTACACGCAGGTTGCCTTGTCGGCGGTTGGGCCGCCGAGAATCAGGACCCGGAAACGTGCGTCGGCCGGTCGCTTGATCGTGCCCACGACGAAGAGCTCTTGATAGGAGATCTTGCCCCCGACGTTCATCCAGTCGCGATACGCGCCGCCGCCGCTCACGAACGGCAACCGCTTGGCGGCGTCGGACTGGCCGACGACGACCGTCAGCGCGGCGAAGCTCGCGACGACGGCGGCGATCCACGCGAAGACCCGGGACACGGAACGCGACTCTAGCTCGCGAGGCGCGATCGCTGTGACCTTCCGGCCTCTGACCCGCGCGTCAAGGGCCGGGTATGCTCGCCGCCGGTACCCGCGCACATGTCCATTGCCGTCGAGCCACTCGTCGGGCGCGTCGCCGAACTGGCGATGCTCGACCGCGCGCTGGCGGCGCTGGCGCCGGGCGGGACGGGTGCGCTGCTGATCTCCGGCGAGCCCGGGATCGGCAAGACCCGGTTTCTCAGCGAGGTCGCCAAGCGCGCCGCGGGCCGGGGGTTCTGCGTGCTGACGGGCAGCGCCTCGGAGCTCGAGCGCGACCTCCCGTTCTGGATCTTCGTCGACGCGCTCGACGACCACATGGCGCGCGTCGAGCCGCGCCGGCTCGCCGGTCTCGGCGATGACGCGCTCGGGGAGCTCGCGCAGATGCTGCCCGCGCTCGCCGAGCATCGCGGCGTCGGCGGGCCGATCGTGCGCGACGAGCGCTACCGCGCGCCGTGGGCGCTGCGCGAGCTGCTCGAGCACCTCGCGGCGCCGCGGCGCCTCGTGCTCGTCCTCGACGACGTGCACTGGGCCGACGCCGCGTCGATCGACGTGCTGACCGCGCTGCTTCGCCGGCCGCCCGGCGCGTCGGTGCTGCTCGTCCTCGCCACCCGCCCGCGGCAGGTGCCCGACCGGCTGGCGCGCGCGCTCGAGCGCGCCGATCGCGACGGCGCGCTCACGCACATCGCGCTGGCGGGTCTGGATCGGGCGGCGGCGGCGGTCCTCCTCGGCCGCGACGTCACGAACGCGCGCGGCGACCTGCTCTTCGAGGAGTCCGGCGGCAACCCGTTCTACCTCGAGCAGCTCGCCCGCTCGGCGGCCCACGGCGCCGCGGGTACGCGGCCCGCGCAGTCGCCCGCGCTCGACGGCGTCGGCGTCCCGCGCGCGGTCGTCGCCTCGCTGAGCGAGGAGCTCAACCTGCTCACCGCGGGCACGCGCCGCGTCCTGCAGGGAGCCGCCGTCGCCGGCGACCCGTTCGAACCCGAGCTCGCGGCGGCGGCGGCCGGGGTCGACGAGCCCACCGCGATCATCGCGTTCGACGAGCTGCTCGCGCTCGGGCTCGTGCGCGCCACCGACGTGCCGCGCCGGTTTCGCTTTCGCCACCCGCTCGTGCGGCGCGCGGTCTACGAGGAAGCGCCCGCCGGCTGGCTGCTGGGCGCGCACGAGCGCTGCGCGCACACGCTCGCCGCGCGCGGTGCATCCACCGCCAAGCGGGCCCACCACGTCGAGCAGTCGGCGCGCCACGGCGACGCGGACGCGCTCGCCCTGCTCAAGGACGCCGGGCTGGGCGCGATGCTGCGCGCGCCGTCCAGCGGCGAGCGCTGGATCAGCGCGGCGCTGCGCCTGCTGCCCGAGGGCGCGCCGCCGCAGGAGCGCATCGATCTGCTGCTGCCGCGGGCGGGCGCGCTGGCGGCGCTCGGCCGTCTGGAGGAGGCGCACGCCGACCTGCTGGAGAGCGTCGCGCCTGGCGCCGTCGGCGGCGGGCGCGCTGCGCGTGCGGCTCGTCACCGCCTGCGCGGGCGTCGAGCAGCTCCTCGGCCGCCACGTCGACGCGCATGCGCGCCTGCAGTCGGCGCTCGACGAGCTGCCCGCCGGCGGTCTCGGCCGATGCCGTCGCGCTCATGCTCGAGCTCGCGAAGGACGCGCTGTTCGCGCGCCGCTGGGAGGCCATCGGCGACTGGGCCGGCGCGCGCGCTCGCCGGCGCGCGGCAGCTCGAGCACCGCCCGCTGATCGCCGCCGCGCTCGGCATGCTCACGCTCGGCCGCGCGATGTCCGGGGCCATCGCCGACGCGGAGGCGTCGTGCGCGGAGGCGAGCGCGCTGCTCGCCACGATGTCCGACGAGGAGCTCAGCGAGCGCATCGACGCGGCGGCGTTCCTCGCCGCCGGTGAGACGTATCTGGATCGCTACGACGATGCCTTCCGGCACGCGACGCGCGCCCGCGCGCTCGGGCGGGCCACCGGCAGCACGCACCCGACGCTCATCACGACGCTCGGGCACGGCGCACTTCATGCTCGGGCGGCTCGACGAGGCCGCCGCCGTGCTCGACGCGGGGATCGAGGCGTCGCGCCTGTCGACGGTGTCGCGGACGGTGGCCTGGTCGCTGCACACCCGCTCCTACCTGGCCTGGCTGGCGGGCGACATCGACACGGGCCTGGCGATGGCGCAGGAGGCGGTGCAGCGGGCGGCGCGCCTGGACGAGAGCATCGTGTCGGCGTGGTCGGCCGTCATGCTCGCGGCGCTCTCGCTGCCCGGCGGGATCGAGCGAGCACGTCGTGGCCCACCTGCTGAAGTCGGCCGGCGGCGAGGAGCTGTCGTCGATGGCCGGCGGCTGGCGGGTCATGGGCCTCGACGTCCTCGCCCGCTCGCTGCTCGCGCTGGGCCGCCGCGACGAGGCGGCGCGCGTGGCGACCCACGCGCAGGCGCGGGCCGCCGCGCTCGGGCTTCCGCTGCCCGGCGCCTGGGCGCACCGGGCGATGGCCGCCGTCGCGCTGCACGACGGCGAGCCGCGGCGCGGCGGCCGACGCTCGCGCTCGCATCCGCGCAGCTCGCCGAGGACGCCGGCGGCCGGGTCGAGGCGGCGCTCTCGCGGATGCTGGCCGGCCGCGCGCTCGTCGCGGCGGGCGACGCCGACGCGGCAGCCGCGCAGTTCGAGCTCGCGGCGGCGGCGTTCGAGGACTGCGGCGCCGGGCGTCACCGCGACGCCGCCGAGCAGGAGCTGCGCCGCGCCGGCCGCCGGGTGCACCGCCGCAGCAGCCGGCCGGCGGCCGGCGGCGCCGGCCTGCAGTCGCTGACCGGTCGCGAGCACCAGATCGCGGCCCTGATCGTCGACCGCAAGACGAACACGCAGATCGCGGCGGAGCTGTTTCTCAGCCGCAAGACCGTCGAGACGCACCTGCGCAACATCTTCCACAAGGTCGGCGTCACGTCGCGGGTCGAGCTCGCGCGGCTCATCGAGCAGCGCTCAGCCTGACCGGGCGCTCGTCAGGGTCGCCGGGTCCAAAGTTCGGGGTCCTCTCAGGGTGACGCCCCGATGTTGTGGCGCTCGCGCGTCGACAGGCTGGTCGCAGTCGTCCATCCAGCCTCGACCCGGGAGCCCGTCATGCCACCCACCGCCATCGATCCAGCCACCTACGCGCGCCGCTGGAAGATCCTCGCCGTCCTCGCCCTCAGCCTGCTCATCATCGGGCTGGACAACACGGTCCTCAACGTCGCGCTGCCGACGTTGCAGACGCACTTCTCGACATCCGGCACGGAGCTGCAGTGGATCGTCGATGCCTACCTGCTCGCCTTCGCGGGCGTCCTGCTCACGATGGGAACGCTCGGCGACCGCTTCGGTCGAAAGCGCGTGCTGCAGGCCGGCCTGCTCCTGTTCGGCGGATCGAGCGTGCTCGCCGCGCTCGCGCAGAACGCCGATCAGCTCATCGTCCTGCGCGGCGTCATGGGCATCGCCGGCGCGATGATCATGCCCGCCACGCTGTCGGTGATCATGGACGTCTTCCCGCGCGAGGAGCGCGCGCAAGGCGATCGCGATCTGGTCCGCCGTGGCCGGCGTCGGGATCGGCCTCGGGCCGTTCGTCGGCGGGCTGCTGCTCGAGTGGTCCTCGTGGAGCTCGGTGTTCTGGCTCAACGTGCCGATCGTCGCCGTCGCCGTCGATCGCCGGCTTCGTGCTCGTGCCCGAGAGCCGCGATCCGCGCCCCGGCGCGTTTGACCTGACGGGCGCGGCCCTGTCGATCGCGACGCTCGTCACGCTCGTCTACGGGATCATCGAGGCCACCCCGCGCGGCTGGACCGATCCGCTCGTGCTCGGCTGCTTCGGCGGCCGCCGTGCTGCTGGGCGTCGCGTTCGTCGCCTGGGAGCGCCGGGCCGCCGCGCCGATGCTCCCGCTGACGCTCTTCCGCGACCCGCGCTTCACGGTCGCCTCGGCCGGCGATCGGGCTCGTGTTCTTCGCGCTCATGGGCTCGGTCTTCGCCTTCACGCAGTACCTGCAGTTCGCGATGGGCTACAGCGCGCTGGAGGCGGGCGCCGCGATGCTGCCGCTCGCCCTCGGCCTCGTCATGGGCTCGGGCGCGTCGAACCACCTGGCCGGCCGGATCGGCCGGACCCGCGTCATCGCCGGCGGCCTGTGCGGCGTCGGCGCTCGTCCTGAGCACGAGCCTGGTCGTGGACGCCCGACATGGCGCCGGTGCTGCTGTGCCTCGTGTCACGTTCGGCCTCGCGCTCTCGATGGGCTTCGTCATGGCGCCGGCGACCGCCACCGTCATGAGCGCGGTCCCCGAGGCGAAGGCCGGCGTCGGCTCGGCGATGAACGACGTGACCCGCCAGGTCGGCGGCGCGCTCGGCGTCGCCGTCATCGGCTCGCTCATCGCGACGGCCTACACGCAGGACATGGACGCCGCACCGGCGGCCGCGGCCGATTCGATCGGCGGCGCCCACGCCGCCGCCGGCCAGATCGGCGGCTCGGCCGGGCGTGAGCTCGCGGCGGTCGCCGGGCGGGCCTTCACGGACGCGCTCGGCATCGGCCTCACCGCCGCTGCCGCCGTCGCGTTCGCGGGCGCGCTGCTCGTCCTGCGGCGCCTGCCCGACAACCGCCCGGCCGTCTCGGCCGCGCGGGCCGCCGCGCTCGAGCCGCTCCCGGCCGCCCGCTGACGCGCGGGCAACCACATCCCAGATCCATCCCCGGCCCGGGGCGCGTCCGGTCGCGCCCCGGGGCGTCACCCGATCCCACACACATCCATCCGAAAGGCACCTCATGTCAACGCAGATCCGCCTCACCACGACCGCCCGTCGCTTCCCCACCGCCGCCCGCCGCGTCGCGCTCGCCGGAGCCGCCGTCCTGCTCGCCGGACTCGTCACGACAGGTTGTGGCAGCGGCTCCGACGCTCATGACATCGGCGACAAGGCCGCGATCCAGGCGAAGATGGACCGCCTCGTCAGCCTCGGCGTGCCGGGCATCGCCGTGCTCGTGCGCGACGGAGACCGATCGCTGCAGCTCACCTCCGGCCTGTCGGACCTCAAGCGCAAGACCGCCGTCGCGGCCGACGACCACTTCCGCACGGGCACGTCTGGACGCCGCTCCAGCTCGTGAAGATCGCCGTCGCCGCCGGACCGCTGTTCAAGCCCGGCGCCGACGTGCACTACTCCAACACGAACTACGCGCTCATCGGCCTGGCGATCGAGAAGGTGACCGGCCACTCGCTCGAGCACGCGCTGAAGACGCGGCTGCTCGACCCGCTGAAGCTCACGAACACGACGGTGGCCACCGACGGCCGCATGCCGTCCCGCACGCCCGCGGTTACCTCGTCGCAACGGCGCGCCGGTCGACGTGACCGAGATCTACCCGTACTACTGGGGCGCCGGCAACCTCGTCGCCGACGCCGACGACGTGGCGGTGTTCTACGAGGCCCTCATGCAGCGGCAAGCTCGTGTCGGCCGCCTCGCTCGCCGAGATGAAGAAGGTCGTCGCGCAGACGCCGGACCGCGGCCAGGGGCTCGGCCTCGTGAGCGGCCGCAACCGCTGCGGCAGCTTCTACGGCCACGACGGCTCGGTGCCCGGCTACTTCTCGGACGCGCTCGTCATGAACAGCGGCCGGCAGGTCGTGTTCCTCGTCAACTCCGTGTCGATCAAGGACGACGTCGCCAACCCGCAGGCCCAGAAGGTCCTCGGCGAGGTCGTCGAGACGGCGGCCTGCAGCAGCCTGAGTCGGTGAGTCGCGTGCGGGCGTACCGGTCGCTGTCTGGCGCCGGTACGCCTACGCCTGCGCTACGCGTCGGCGGCTCCCAGCCCGACCAGCGCTCGTCGTCGGCCCGCGGTCGCTCGCGCTGGCGGCGGCAGAGCGTGCAGACGACGTCCGAGTCCTCCGGGCCGGCGGCCTCGGGGTCGGCGTAGACGTGCTGGCGCTCGCCGGCGAACCAGACGTGGGCGCAGTCGTCGCAGTTGCGCTCGTTGGGGTCCGGCCAGCCGTCGGGCCGCGGGGCGCCGGCGGGGCTCATCGGCTCGACGACGCCCGGGCCGCGCCCTGCCGGGGGGAGAGGTCGCCGCTGGCGACCTTGAACGCGATCGTGTCGAGGTAGTCGCGCTTGCCGTCGCGCGTGCGCTTGGCCGCCTGGCCGGGCGTCACGCGCAGTTCGGCGAGTTCGCTGGCGGCCTCCGGGTCGAAGCAGCGTGCCTCGAGCCACTTCGCGGTCTGCTCGTCGTCGAAGCCGGCGTCGGTCCACGCCTTCGCGGCGTCGTCCGCATCGCCGAGCTGCTCGGCGAGCTCGTCGAAGCGGTTGATCGTCTCGGCGGTCGTGCGCGACCGCCCCCAGTGCGTGCCCATTGCGATGCATGGTTCCCGATTTTGCGCGCCATTGGTAGCGCCGCGTCCGTGCCTGCGGGTGATCATGGTCGCGTTAGGTCCGATATCCGCACTCGGCGCGTCCATGAGCCCCGTCAAGGGCACAGCAGCGCGCGGCCGGTCAGCTCGCCGCGCTCGAGCTGCGCGTGCGCCTGCGCCGCGTCGGCCATCGCGAAGCGCGTGATCGCCGGGGCGCCCAGCCGCCCGCCGCGCACGAGCTCGGCGATCTGCGCCACGTGCTCGCGCAGCCCGTCTCCCGTGAGGTTCTCCGAGCTCCAGCCGGTCAGCTTGAGCTCCTGGAGCAGATCCCACGCCGACAGGCGCAGCTCGGGTCCCGTGAGCGCGCCGACGAGGCACAGCCGCCCGCCGCGGCGCAGGACCGCGGCGCTGTCGGCGAACGTGCGTGCGCCGGTCGTCTCGAGCACCGCGTCGACGCTGCGCGGGCCGAGCGTGTCGAGCAGGCCGGCCTCGTCGAGCCGCACGACCCGGGCCGCGCCGAGCGAGCCCACGTAGTCCTCCTTGCCGCCGCGCGGCAGGACGGCGACCACCTCGGCCCCGCGCGCGCTCGCCATCGCCACCGCCGCCGAGCCGACCCCGCCGCTGGCGCCGTGCACGACGACGCGCGCGCCGGGTCGCAGCGCCAGCCGCTGGAGCCCCTCCGCCGCAGTCACGGCGACGAGCCCGAGCGCGGCGATCTGCTCGGCATCGACATCGTCGCCGAACGTGGCGATCGCGTCCGCGCGCACGACGACGAACTCGCCGTAGCCGCCGGGCCGCTCGCCCCAGATCCCGCCGAGGCGCTGCATCATCGTGATCGCGTGGTCGCCCGTCGCGACGCCTTCGACCTCCGGGCCCAGCGCGTCGACGACGCCGACGACCTCCAGGCCCGGCGTATAGGGGAACGGCTCGGGGCGCACGATCGGCCACGCTCCGCGGCGGATCTCCACATCGGCTCGGTTGACCGCCGCGAACAGCGTGCGGATGCGGACCTCGCCGGCGGCCGGCGGCGGCCGGGACACGGCCCGCCAGGCGAGCTGCTCCGGGCCGCCGTAGCTGTCGATCTCGATCGCGTGCTCGCGGTGCTCGCCCATGTCCGGCTGCACCCTCCCAGGACGCAAATCCGCACGCAACGACGGCCCGTGTGGCTACCATCGGCCTGGCTACTCGCGCGCGTGCCACGCGGCGCACACCCACTCTTGACGCAGGAGGAGAACACATGGCCTTTGAAGTTGGAGATCGCGTCTACGCAGAGAAGTCCGGCCGCCGGCGGCGCACGGCCCGCCAGCCGATGCGGCCCGGGCGGCACGGCGTGGTCGTGAGGGTGCTGCGCGGCGACCCGAACCCGCGCTACGAGATCAAGTGGGACGAGGGCGTCACGACGGTCTTCTCGCCCAGCGGCGCGTCCCTGCACGCCGACGACAACTACGCCGCCCCGGAGAGCTCGCAGCAGAGCTGAGTGAACGACGGCGGTCCTACGGGCCGCCGTCGGCAAACGCCTCGCGCACGGCGGCCAGCGACGGCTTCGCGCGGCCGGCGAAGTCGTAGAGGCCCTTCTCGTTGAGACCCGGCGTGAGCGTCAGGTTCGGGCGCAGCTCGAGCACCGAGCCGCCGCGGAAGTCCGGCCGCAGCGCGTAGTCGCGCAGGTTCCACACGATCGTGCCGCTCAGCTGCGGCGCGTCGCGCAGCTCGCGCAGGCGCCGGTCGAGCAGGTCGGCCTGGTAGCGCAGGCCGCCGAACGCGTCCCCCGCGACGCGGTCCGTGCCGGCCGCGCCGAGCTCGGTGACGACGATCGGCTTGCCCGGATAGAGGCTGCGCAGGCGGGCGAGGCGGTCGGCGGTCATCGCCGCCTGGCCGGCGGCGTCCTTGTCGAGGCCCTCGTACCAGCCGATGTAGTCGGTGACACCGATCGCGTCGACGCCGTCGAAGACACCGGCGCGGTTGGGCAGGACGCGGCCCCAGAGGTCGGCGGCCACCGGGCGGGTGGGGTCGAGCGCGTGCAGGCGCTGCGCGGTCTGGCGGACGTACTCCTGCAGGCCGGGCTGGCCGTTGCCGGCGACCTCGTTGGTCAGCGTCCACGTGAGGACCGACGGGCTGGCCTGGCCGGCCTCGGCGACGCGCAGCGCGCGGTCGCGCGCGGCCGCGATCAGCGCCGGGGTCTCGGCGCGCCAGCGCCCGCCCGGCTCCCACGGCCCGACCTCCTGCCAGACGAGGATCCCGGCCGCGTCCAGGCGCGCGAGCATGCTGTCGGCCAGCGGCAGCTGGGAGCGCGTCGCGTTGGCGCCGACGGCCTCGAGGCCGTCGACGATCGCGTCCTCGTCGGCGCCGGTCAGCGCATCGCCGTGGCCGCGCGCATCGGGCGGCAGCGCCGCGCCGCGCAGCTCGAGGGGCTCGCCGTTGAGCCGCAGGCCGCCGCCGTCCCAGGCGATCTCGCGCAGGCCGATCCGGCGTTCCAGCGTCGCCTCGCCGGGGACCACGATGCTCAGGTCATACAGCGTGGGGCTGGCGGGCGACCACAGCTCGGGCCGGTCGATCGTCACCGAGGTCGCCAGCGCGCGCGACGTGCCGCCGCCGACCCCGGCCAGGCCGAAGCGCAACGTGCCGACGAGGCGCCCGTCGCGGGAGATGACGCCGCGCACGTCGAGCGTGCGCGAGGCGTCGCGGTTGCGCACCCGCACGCCGACGTCGACGCGGGCGCGCCGGGCCGCGCCGCTGCCCTGCAGTCGGGTGCGGACGGTGAGCGCGCCGAGCTCGCTGGCGCCCAGGCGCACGAGCGTCACAGGGCGGTTCAGCCCGCCGTAGTTGAACCACGCCCGCGCCCAGCCGCTGTCGGCCTGGGCCTCGGGATCGCGCCAGTCGACGCGGACCGCGAGCGTGTGGCGCCCGCGCGCGAGCGCGACGCGCGCGCTGAACGGCTCGTAGGCGCCGACGTGCTCGCGCACCTCCATGCCGTCGACGAACACCGTCGCCCTGTGGTGGGCGGACTCGAAGCGCACGGCGTAGCGGCCGCCGACCGGGGCGTCGACGTCGGTCGCATACCAGCCGACGGCGCCGGCGTAGGCGCGCCGGCCGGCCGCGCCGTTGTGGGCGCCGGCGTTCGGCGAGTGGGGGACCCGCACCGACTGTCCCTTCCAAGTGCCGCGCGCCCAGCCGCGGTCGCGGCCGCGGTTGTCGGGGTCGGCGCGGTAGCGCCAGCGGTGAAGCGGCACGGCGGCGCTGCCGGCCGGGCCCTGGCCGATCCGGGCCAGCGTGGACTCGGCCGCCTCGCCGGTCGCGCCACTTCGCGTCGCGGGGTCCTCGCCCTGCAGGGCGACCGCCAGCGCGACCGCGCAGGCGACGATGATGAGCAGCGCGGCTGGAAGGAGGCGTCGGAGCATCCCTGGTGCAACGCAACGGTAGGCGATCGGTCGCGGGCGACTGACCGATCAGGCGCGGCGGCGGTCACATAGGATCGCCGCGGGGCCGCGCCGGTCCCGCCGCGTCCGTGTCCTCGCGCATCCTCATCCTGTCGTGGGAGTACCCGCCGATCGTCGCGGGCGGCCTGGCGCGCCACGTCCACAAGCTCTCCGAGGCGCTCGTCGCCCAGGGCATCGAGGTGCACGTGCTCACGCGCGGCGGGCGCGATGGCGCCGCGCCCGAGCTGGAGCTGCGCGGCGGCGTCCACATCCACCGCGTCGCGGAGTCGCCGATGCCGCTCGACCTCGACGCGTTCGTCGCGTGGGTCGAGGGGATGAACTCGCACATGCACGCCGCCGGTCGCCGGCTCGGCAAGCGGCTGCGCTTCGACCTCGTGCACGGCCACGACTGGCTCGTCGCCGGTGCCGCGGCCGGGCTCGCCGAGCGGCTGCGCTGCCCGTACCTCACGACGATCCACGCGACCGAGTACGGCCGCCACCAGGGCTGGGTCGACAAGCACCCGCAGTCCTACATCCACGGCATCGAGACGTGGATGGCCCGGCGCGCGGACCACGTCATCACGTGCTCGCACTACATGCGCGGGCACGTCGCCGACGTCTACGAGATCGACGAGCGGCGGGTCACGGTGATCCCGAACGGGATCGACATGACCGACCTGCATCCGGTCGCCGACCTCGACGAGCTGCGCGCGCGCTTCGCGACGGAGGACGAGCGGCTCGTCCTGCTCGTCGGCCGGCTCGTCTACGAGAAGGGCTTTCAGCTCGCGTTGGATGCGCTGCCGCAGGTCATCCGGAGATCCGCGCCCACCCACCCGGTGCGCTTCCTCGTCGCGGGCTCAGGCACGCACGAGGCGGAGCTCAAGAAGCAGGCGCGCCGCCTCGGGCTCATGCGCCACGGCACGTTCATGGGTTGGATCGGCGACGACGTCCTGCATTCGCTGTACCGGATCGCCGACCTCTGCGTGGTGCCGAGCATCTACGAGCCGTTCGGGATCGTCGCGCTCGAGGCGATGGCCAGCGGCTGCCCGTGCATCGTCGCCGACACCGGCGGACTGCGCGAGGTCGTCCCCGACAACGACGTCGGGCTGCGCTTCCGCTCCCGCGACCCGCGCGCGCTCGCGGCGATGATGCAGCGCGTGCTCACCGACGACGCGCTGCGCGACCGGCTCGTGGCCGAGGCGTCGACCCACGTGCTGCGCTTCGACTGGGCCGACGTGGCCGAGCAGACGGCGGCGGTGTACCGCGAGCTCGGCGGCGCGTCGGGCGCCGGGACCGGCGTCGTGCGGCGGCCGGCCTAGCCCGGATCCGGGCTCAGGAGTCCGACGACGGGGGCGGCTTGCGCCCCCACTTGCCGCGCAGGTCGTCGTCGGCCTGCTTCTCGCCGCGCGTGGTGACCATCGCCGCGATGATGCAGACGGTGACGATGGCCGGCATGAGGATCCCGTAGGTGAACAGCAGCCCGACCGTGTCGGTCCAGATCCCGTTGTCCGCTTCGGCTGCGATGAGGGTGAGCATGCGGCGGGAAGCATACCCAGGCACGCCGCCGCCACGGCCCGCGAGCGCGCCGGCTCAGCCCGCGGGCGGCGTCACCGAGGCGGCGATCCACCGCAGGTAGTCCGGCGATCCGCCTGCGACGTCGAGCGCGACGAGCTCGAAGGTCTCGTAGGGATGCAGCTCGCGCAGCGCCGCGTCGAGTGCCGGCAGCGCGGCGCGCGTCGTCTTGATGACGAGCAGCGACTCCTCGTCGTGCTCGACGGCGCCCTGCCAGCGGTACACCGACTGCACGCCCGCGACGATGTTCACGCACGCGACGAGCTCGCGCTCGACGAGCGCCGTCGCGATCGGCAGCGCCTGGTCGGTCGGGGTCGTGACGAGGCAGACGACGTGGGTTGGCGGCGCGTCGCTCACGGCACGTAGGGCGGCGCCTCGCCCCAGCCCCAGCGCGGCACCGGGGCATGCGGCGCCACGGCGGCGCCGGGCTGGGAGTTGTGCAGCGCCAGCCGCGTTCCCCACTCCAGGTAGGCCACGAGCGCCGAGCGAAACTCGGGATCGTCGGGCAGGCCGGCGTCGTCGGCGGCGAGGCTCATGAGCGACGCGAAGCGGAAGCGCTGCTCGTCGGTGATCCCGAGGTCGCGGTGCTTGGCGAGCATGTGTTCGTAGGCGCCGAGCTCCTCGGTGTAGCGCGCGGGTCCGCCGAAAACCTCGCTCCACCAGGCCGCCACGTGGTCGCGGTGCTCGGCGTGCACGCCGCCGGGGAAGAAGCCGGCGAGCAGGTCGTCGGCCTCGACGCGGTCGTAGAACGCGTTGATGAGGCGCTCGAACGCCTCGTGGCCGCCGGCCCATTCGTAGAGCGTCTGCACGATGTCGAGCCTATCTGGGTGTCGGCGGTTGGTCCGGCAGGAACTGCAGCTTTGAGGGAGGTGCGGAGGTTCGCGACCTCGTAGATCTGGCAGCTGTGCGGGCGGGCGCTCCGGCAGGGTGGGCGCATGAACGAGTGACACCCCGGGCGCGACGTGCGCACGATGCGTCAGTCGTTCATGGCATGCGTGAATGAGTGACAGCCCGACGCTAGGCCGCCGCCGAGGTGTCGCTGCTTCAGGCGAGCGCGTGAAGGAACGACGGATCGACGTGCGGGCCCGCTCGATCCGTCGCTGCTTCACCGCATCCGTGAAGGAGCGACGGATGACGCCGCGCGGATCGGCCATCCGTCGCTCGTTCACGCCCCAGAACGCATCGCGAGGGACAAACCCATCCCTCAGTGATGCAGTTCCTGCCGGAACCGACGCCCGGCGCACGCTCGGCCGACGAAGGAACACCGGTCCGGCGCGCCGTACCATCGCGAGCATGGCCTCCGCCACCGAGGCGCTCAGCGACGCGGTCCTCGCGATCGCCGCCGAGCACGCCGTCGAGCCGGTCCTGCAGAAGCTCGTCGACGCCGCGCGCGAGCTGGCGGGCGCGCAGTACGCGGCGATCGGCGTGCCCGACGGCGACGGTGGCTTCGGGCGCTTCATCACGTCGGGCATGAGCCCCCGGCTGATCGCCTCGCTCGGTGACCTGCCGCGCCAGCACGGCCTGCTCGGCGCGATCCTCGAGTCGGCCGAGCCCTACCGCACGCCCGACGTCCAGGCCGACCCGCGCTTTCGCGGCTGGTGGCCGGACGCGCACCCGTCGATGAGCTCGTTTCTCGGCGTGCCGATCGTCACCGGCCGCGGCGACATCACCGGCGCCTTCTACCTCACCGACAAGGAGGGCGCGGAGGAGTTCTCCGACGCCGACCAAGCGCTCATCGAGACGTTCGCCGCCCACGCCGCGCTCGCGCTGGAGAACGCCCGCCTGCACGAACGCTCGCGCGAGCTGAGCATCGTCGAGGAGCGCAACCGGCTGGCGCGCGAGCTACACGACGCGGTCACGCAGAAGCTCTTCGGCGTGGTGCTCGCCGCCGAATCCGGCAATGCGCTGCTCGAGCGCGACCCCGCGCAGGCGGCGGAGCAGCTGCGGCTCGTCCGCGAGCTCGCGCGCGAGGCGATGGAGGAGCTGCGCTCGGTCATCGTGCACCTGCGCCCGGCCGCGCTCGGCTCGCAGGGGCTGGCCGTCGCGCTGGCCAAGCACGTCGACGTGCTGCGCCGCGTCCACGGCCGCGACATCGCGCTGAACGTCGCAGGCGAGGCGCCGGTCGCCGCGGCGATCGAGGGCGACGTGTTCCGCATCGCTCAGGAGGCGCTGCACAACGCCCTGCGCCACGCCGGCGCCGCGGCGCGGATCGACGTGACGCTGCGCTGCGAAGCGGGACGCGTCGAGCTGACCGTGCACGACGACGGCGCCGGCTTCGCGCCCGCCGCCGACGGCGCCCGCTCGCGCTCGCTCGGGTTGACGACGATGGCCGAACGGGCGCGCGCCGCCGGTGGCACGCTGACGGTCGACTCCGCCCCGAGCGCCGGCACGATGGTGCGGTTGCAGGTGCCGGCGCCGTGATCTGCGTCCTCATCGCCGATGACCACGCGGTCGTGCGCCAGGGTCTGCGCACGTTCCTCGAGCTGCACGACGACATCGAGGTCGTCGGCGAGGCCGCCGACGGCGAGACCGCGCTGGCGCTCGCCGCGGCGCTGGCACCGGACGTCGTGCTCATGGACCTCGTCATGCCGGGCATGGGCGGCGTCGGCGCGATCGAGGCGCTGCGCGCGAGCGGGTCGGCCGCGCGCGTCATCGTGCTGACGAGCTTCCTCGACGAGGACAAGGTCCTGCCCGCCGTCCGCGCGGGCGCCGCCGGCTACCTGCTCAAGGACGTCGCGCCCGCCGAGCTCGTCGGCGCGATCCGCACGGTCGACGGCGGCGACGCGCTCCTGCACCCCGCCGTCGCGGCGCGCGTCCTGCGCGAGCTGACCGCCGGCGCCGACCGCCGCGAGCTGCACGAGTCGCTCACCGCGCGTGAGCGCGAGGTGCTCGCCCTGATCGCGCGCGGCCGGCCGAACAAGGCGATCGCGCTCGACCTCGACGTCGCCGAGAAGACCGTCAAGACGCACGTCGGCAACATCCTCGCCAAGCTCGGCCTCTCGGACCGCACGCAGGCCGCGCTGTACGCCGTTCGGGAGGGGCTCGTGGACGGACGCTAGATCGTCCCGCCGCCAAACGATCTGTCAGTAGACGATCATTGATAGGCTGAAGCGCATGGCCACCATCAGCGAACCGCGTACCTCGAACGACCTGATGATGCTGCTGTCGCAGGCCGGCCATGCGCTCGCCTGCGAGCTGACCGCGGCCCTCGAGACGGTCGGCATCTCGCCGCGCGCGAACTGCGTGCTGAGCACCGCGCTGACCGGCGACCTCACACAGGGCCGGCTCGCCGAGCTGTGTCAGCTCGACAAGACGACGATGGTCATGACGATCGACGAGCTCGAGCGCGCGGGCCTGGCCGAGCGCAGGCCCTCGAAAACCGACCGCCGCGCGCGGATCATCGCGGTCACGCCGAAGGGCGAGCGGATCGTCGAGTCGGCGAAGCGGATCGTCGCCGAGGTCTACGCGGACGTGCTCGGGACCCTGCGCGCGCGCGAGCGCGACGCGCTGCTCGACGGCCTGGCCACGCTGGTCGGCGACGGTGGACGGCTCGCGCGGCCCGCCGTCTGCGAGCGGGCGGTGCGGCGGCCGCGCGCCGCCGCCGGCGCGCAGCCGCAGTAGTCCACAACCAAATAGTTCTGAAATAGACGATCTGCTACGGTCTCACCTGCGGTTCAAGCAACCCAGGAGGCGACCATGCAGACCGATACCGACACCGACCCGGCAACCCGCGACACCCGTTGGCAGGCGCTCGTCGTCCTCTGCGCGGGCATGCTCATGATCATCCTCGACGGCACGATCGTGAACGTCGCGCTGCCGGCGATCCAAGACGACCTCGGCTTCTCGACATCGAGCCTCGCCTGGGTCGTCAACGCCTACCTCGTGGCCTTCGGCGGTCTGCTGCTGCTGGCCGGCCGGCTCGGCGACCTCATCGGGCGGCGGCGGATCTTCCTCACCGGCCTCACGCTCTTCACCGGCGCCTCGCTGCTGTGCGGCCTGGCCCCGAGCGCCGAGACGCTCGTCGCCGCCCGCTTCCTGCAGGGCATCGGCGGCGCGCTGACCTCCGCGGTCATCCTCGGGATGATCGTCACGATGTTCCCCGAGCCGCGCGAGCTGGCCAAGGCGATCGGGATCTACAGCTTCGTCGCGTCGGCGGGCGCGTCGATCGGGCTGCTCGCCGGCGGCGTCATCACCGACGCGCTGAGCTGGCACTGGATCTTCTTCGTCAACCTGCCGTTCGGGATCGCCGCCGCCGTGCTCGCGCGCCGTCTGCTCGAGCGGGACCCGGGGATCGGCCTCGCGGCCGGCGCCGACCTGCCCGGCGCCGCGCTCGTCACGAGCGGCCTCATGCTCGGCGTCTACACGATCGTCGCCGCGGCCGACAACGGCTGGGCGTCGGCGAGCACGCTCGGCTTCGGGGCGCTGTCGGTCGCGCTGCTGATCGGCTTCGTCGTGCGCCAGATGACCGCGCGTACGCCGCTGCTGGCGATGCGCATCTTCCGCTCGCGCAACGTCACGGGCGCCAACGCCGTCCAGATGCTCATGGTCGCCGGCCTGTTCGGGATGTTCTTCCTCGGGACGCTGTACCTGCAGCGCGTGCTCGGCTTCGGCGCGGTCGAGATCGGCCTCGCCTTCCTGCCGGTCTCGCTCGGCATCGGCGTCATGTCGCTCGGCGTCTCGCCGCGGCTGATCATGCGCTTCGGCGCGCGGGCGGTGCTCATCGGCGGCCTGGTGCTCGTCGCCGGCGGCCTGCTGCTGCTCACCGGCGCACCGGTCAACGGCGACTACCTCGCCGACGTCATGCCGGCCCTGACGATGTTCGGCATCGGCGCCGGCCTCGCGTTCCCCGCGCTCATGGGGCTGGCGATGTCCGGCGCCACGGCGGCGGACTCCGGCCTCGCCTCCGGGCTCGTGAACACGACCCAGCAGGTCGGCGCGGCGCTCGGCCTGGCGGTGCTGGCGACGCTCGCCACCTCGCGCAGCGACGAGCTGCGCGCGGCCGGCGACAGCACGGCGGCGGCGCTCACCGGCGGCTACGAGCTCGCCTTCGCGATCGGCGCGGCGCTCGTCGGCGTGGCGATCGTGATCGCGACGTTCGTCCTGCGCTCGCCGGCGGCCGAGGCCGCCGAGGCCGAGCGGCGCGAGCGGGTCGCGCTCGGCGACGCCGTGCGGTATCCCGAAGCGGCATAGGTCCTAGGACCAATTGCCGATGGTGCTCTCGGCGGCGGCGCGCTTAGCGTCGCCGCCATGCACACACCGACATTGACCGAAGCCGTGCGTCGTGAGTTGATCGTCCGCTCGGAGGTCACCGAGAGCACGCACCGATTCGGCGGCATCGAGTTCAAGCTCGGCCGCCGCGAGCTGGGCCACCTGCACGGCGATCGCATGGCCGACCTGCCGTTCCCGCGTCGCATCCGCGACGAGCTCATCGCAACCGGCCGGGCAGAGGTCCACCACGCCCTGCCCGACTCCGGCTGGGTGACGCGCCGCGTCCACGGGCCCGAGGACGTCGAGGCCGTCGTCGAGCTGTTCCGGCTCGCCTACGAGCGCGCCGTCGCCGCACGCGGCGCACGGTCACGGGCCGGCGAGGCGGTGGCGGCATGAGCGCGCCCACCGCGATCGTCACCGGCGCTTCGCGCGGGCTCGGGTTCGCGCTGGCGGACGCGCTCGCGCAGCGCGGCTGGCGGCTCGTCATCGACGCCCGCAACGCGGACGAGCTCGAAGCGGCCCGCGTGCGGCTGGCGCAGCACGGCGCCGAGGTTCTCGCCATCCCCGGCGACGTCGCGGACGCGTGGCACCGCGGCCGGCTGATGTGGCTGGCCGGCGAGCGGATCGACCTCCTCGTCAACAACGCGAGCACGCTCGGCGCGTCGCCGCTGCCGGCGCTCGCCGACCTGCCGCTCGACGTCCTCGAGCGCACGCTGCGCGTCAACGTCGTCGCGCCGCTGGCGCTCGTCCAGCTCGCGCTGCCGCGGATGGCGGCGGGCGCGCGGATCATCAACCTCACCTCCGACGCGGCGGTCGAGGCCTACGAGGGCTGGGGCGGCTACGGCCTGTCGAAGGCCGCGCTCGAGCAGCTCTCCAGCGTGCTCGCGGCCGAGCGCCCGGACCTGCGCGTCTACGCCGTCGACCCCGGCGACATGAACACGCGCATGCACCAGGAGGCGTTCCCGGGCGAGGACATCTCCGACCGGCCGCCACCGGAGCAGAGCGTGCCGGGCCTGCTCGCGCTGATCGAGGGCGACGTGGCCAGCGGCCGGCACCGCGCGGCGGACCTCGCCGTTCATGCCTGACGCCGTGCTCTGCACGGCATCGCCGACGCGACTGCGCCGCGAGGCGCACGAGCCGCCGGAGGCGCGCGGCCTGGCCCGCGACGCGGTGCGGATGCTCGTCGCGACCGGCGACGGGCTGACCCACGCCCGCGCCCGCGACCTGCCCGATCACCTGCGCGCGGGCGACATCGTCGTCGTCAACACGTCGGCGACGCTGCCCGCGGCACTGCCCGCCCGGCGCGCCGACGGCACGCCGCTGCGCCTGCACCTCTCCACGCGCGCGGGCGGCGAGCGGCGCTGGGTCGTCGAGCTGCGCGCGGACGGCGAGCGTTTCGCCGGGGGCCGCGCCGGCGAGCGGCTCGCGCTGCCCGGCGGCGCGGGCGCGACGCTGCTGGCCCCGTACCTGACCGGCGCGCGGCTGTGGCTCGCCGAGCTCGACACCGGCTGGACGCCGCTGCTGGACTACCTGCACGAGCACGGCGCGCCGATCCGCTACGGCTACATGGAGCGCGCCTGGCCACTGGCCGACTACCAGACGGTGTTCGCGACGCATCCCGGCAGCGCCGAGATGCCGAGCGCCGGGCGCCCGTTCACGCAAGAGCTCGTGCGCGCGCTGCACGCGCGCGGGATCGCGCTCGCGCGCGTGACGCTGCACACCGGCGTGTCTTCCCAGGAGGCGGGCGAGCTGCCCTATCCCGAGCGCTTCGCGGTCCCGCGCGCCTCCGCGCGCGCGATCAACGCGGCGCGCGCCCGCGGCGGCCGCGTCGTCGCGGTCGGCACGACCGTCGTCCGCGCGCTGGAGACCGTCGCGCGTGCCGATGGCAGCGTCGCGCGCGGCGCGGGCTGGACGCGCCACGTCGTCACGCCGGAGGCCGGCGTGCGCGCGGTCGACGGCCTGCTCACCGGCTGGCACGAGCCAGAGGCGACGCACCTGCTCATGCTCGAGGCGGTCGGCGGCCGCGCGCTCGTCGAGGCCTCCTACCGCGCGGCGCTCGAACGCGGCTACCTCTGGCACGAGTTCGGCGACGTGCACCTGCTGGCGCCATGAGGGCGGTCGTGCTGCGCGCGTTCGGCCCGCCCGAGCGGCTCGTGGCAGAGGACGTGCCGGCGCCGGAGCCCGGCCCCGGCCAGGTGCTCGTCGACGTCGAGGCCGCGAGCATCACCTTCGTCGAGACGCAGATCCGCGCCGGCCGCCCGCCGCACGCGCCCATGGCGCCCGAGCTGCCGGCGATCCTCGGCAACGGCGTCGGCGGCACCGTGTCCGCGCTCGGCGAGGGCGCCGACGCAGCGCTGCTCGGCCGCCGCGTCGTCACGACGACCGGCGGGACCGGCGGCTACGCCGAGCACGCCACCGCCGACGCCGCGGCGGCGATCGTCGTGCCCGAGGCGCTCGACCTGTCCGCCGCGGTGGCGCTGCTCGCCGACGGGCGCACCGCGCTGTCGCTCATCGGATCGGCCGCGCCGCAGCCGGGCGAGACCGTGCTCGTCCTGGCCGCCGGCGGGGGCGTCGGCAGCCTGCTCGTGCAGCTCGCGCGCCGCGCCGGTGCGCGCGTCGTCGCGGCGGCCGGCAGCGGGCGCAAGCTCGCGCTGGCGGCCAAGCTCGGCGCCGAGGCCACAGTCGACTACACGCGCCCGGGCTGGGAGGCCGGGCTCGACCCCGTGGACGTCGTCCTCGACGGCGTCGGCGGCACGATCGCCGCCGCCGCGTTCGGGCTCGTGACGCGCGGCGGGCGCTTCGTCGCGTTCGGGATGGCCAGCGGGGCGTTCGTCCCCGCGCAGGACGCCGAGGCCGCGGGCGTGACGCTCGTCCGTGGCGTCCCGCTGACGCCCGAGCGCTCGCGCGCGCTCAGCGCCCAGGCGCTCGACGAGGCCGCGTCGGACCGCCTCACACCCACCGTGGGCCAGACGTTCGCGCTCGATTGCGCCGCCGCCGCGCACGCCGCGATCGAGTCGCGCGCCACGCTCGGCAAGACGCTGCTGCTCTCGTAGCGCCTAATCTTCGGCGCCACATGCGCCTCGCCACCTTCATCCCGCCCGGCTCCGACAAGCCGCGCGCCGGCCAGATCCGCGACGACGAGGTCATCTCGTTCGTCGCCAGGCGCGACAGCGTGCTCGAGCGCCTGCGCACGAGCGACTTCGATCAGGCCCTGGGCGAGCCGTTCAAGCTCTCCGAGGTCACGCTGCTCGCGCCGGTGCCCAAGCCGCGCGCGATCTTCGGCATCGGCCTGAACTACGCCGCCCACGCCAAGGAGCAGGGCAAGGAGGTGCCCGAGTTCCCGATCGTCTTCATGAAGCTCTCGAACTCCAGCGCGCCGCCGAACGGGACCGTCACCTGTCCCGCGGTCGTCAAGCGCCTGGATTACGAGGGCGAGCTCGTCGTCGTCATCGGCGAGGGCGGCAAGATCGCCGGCTACGCGGTGGCCGACGACGTCAGCGCGCGCGACCTGCAGCGCCGCGAGCCGCAGTGGACGCGCGCCAAGGGCGCCGACGGCTTCTGCCCGTGGGGCCCGTGGATCACGACCGCCGACGAGGTCCCCGACCCGCGCGCGCTCAGACTCACGACGCACGTCAACGGCGAGCTGCGCCAGGACTCCTCGACGAGCGACCTCGTCTTCGGCCCGCAGGAGCTCGTCGACTTCATCTCGGAAACGTGCACCCTCGAGCCCGGCGACCTCATCCTCACCGGCACGCCGAGCGGCGTCGGCATGTCGATGGACCCGCGCCAGTTCCTGACCTCCGGCGACGTGATCCGCATCGAGATCGAGTCGCTCGGCGCGATCGAACATGCCGTCGCCTGAATTGGACCCGGAGCTGAGCGAGCGGCTCGGGGAGCTCACCGACCTCAACCACACGGGCCACCTGCTGTCGTGGGACCAGCAGGTGATGATGCCGCCCGAGGGCGCCGGCGCCCGCGGCGAGGCGCTCGCCACGATCACTCGGATGTACCACGACCGGCTCGTCGCGCCCGAGCTCGGCACGCTGCTCGACGCGGCCGCCGCCGCCGAGCCGCGCCTCGTGCGCGCGGTGCGCCGCGACCACGACGTCGCGCGCCGCGTCCCCGGCGAGCTTGCCGCCGAGCTCTCGCGCGGCGGGTCGGAGGGCATGGCGGCCTGGCTGCAGGCGCGGGCGGCCAACGACTACGCGCTCTTCGAGCCGGCCCTGCGGCGCAACATCGAGCTCGCCCGGCGCTACGCGGCGTGCTTCCCCGAAGCCGAGCATCCCTACGACCCGCTGCTGGACCGCTTCGAACCCGGGATGACCGCCGCACAGGTCTCGGCGCTCTTCGAGCGCCTGCGCGCCGGGCTCGTCCCGCTCCTGTCGCAGATCGCGATGAAGCCCGCGCGCCAGGAGGTCTTCGCGGGCAGCTTCCCGGTCGCCGCCCAGCGTGAGATCGGGCTGGAGATCGTCCAGTCGATGGGCTTCGACGCCTCCGGCTGGCGTCTCGACGACGCCGTGCACCCCTTCGCGGCCTCGCCGGCGCGCACCGACGTGCGCGTCACCTCGCGCTTTGACGAGCACAGCCTGACCGGGTTGTTCGCGCTCCTGCACGAGGTCGGCCACGGCCTCTACGAGAACGGCGTCGACCCGGCCCTGGAGCGCACGACGCTGTGCGGCGGTGTGTCGCTCGGCGTGCACGAGTCGCAGAGCCGCCTGTGGGAGAACCTTGTCGGGCGCAGCCCGCAGTTCTGGTCGCACTGGCTGCCGCGGATGCGCGACCGCTTCCCGCTGACGCTGCGCGAGGTCGACCTCGACACGTTCGTCCGCGCGATCAACGTCGTGCGCCCGACGCTCATCCGTGTTGAGGCCGACGAGGTGACGTACTCGCTGCACGTCATCCTGCGCTTCGAGCTCGAGCTGGCGCTCATCGACGGCTCGCTGGACCCGGCCGACCTGCCCGCCGCGTGGGCGGCGAAGATCAAGCAGTTCCTCGGCATCGAGGTGCCCGACGACCTGCGCGGCGTGCTGCAGGACATCCACTGGTCGGAGGGGATCATCGGCTACTTCCCGACCTACGCCCTCGGCAACGTGCTCGCCGCGCAGCTGTGGCGCGTCGCGCACGACGAGATCCCCGATCTCGACGGGGATCTGGAGCGCGGTGAGCTCGGCGCGCTGCGCGTCTGGCTGCGCGAGAAGGTCCACCGCCACGGCCGTCTGCTGACGCCGCCGGAGCTCATCGACCAGGCCGTCGGCGGGCCGCTGGATCCGCGGCCGATGCTCGAGCACTTGGCCAAGAAGTACGGCGAGCTGTACGACCTGCCGGGCTAGACAGGATCCAGCGGCCGGAGAGTCCGGGCGCTCGTCCCGCGCCGCTCAGCGCGCGCAGCGCAGCGCACGGTGAACCGCGCGCCGCCGCCGGGCGCGGTCTCGGCGGTGACGGTCCCGCCGTGGGCGGTGGTGAGACGGTCCACGATGGCGAGTCCAAGGCCTGCGCCGCCGGTGACGCTGTTGCGGGTCCGATCGGCGCGGAACAGCGGCTCGAAGAGATGCGCGACGTCGGCCGGATCGATGCCCGGGCCGTCGTCGGTGACGACGAAGGCCACGCAGTCACCGTCGTCGATCACCGCGAGCTCGACGCGGGCGCGGCTGTGGCGGACGGCGTTGTCGAGCAGGTTGACGAGCACGCGCAGGAGCGCGGCCCGGTCGCCGTCGAAGATCACGGGCGCCGCCGGCATGACGACGACGATACGAGGGTCGACGGTCTGGGCGGCGTCGCGCGCCAGCGCGACGGCGTCGAGCGGCTCGCACGTCAGCTGGGGTCCGGCGTACTCCAGGCGGCTATATGTGAAGAGGTCGTCGACGAGGCCGTCGAGCAGCGTCGCCTTGTCCTGCGCGCGCTTGAGATGGTCCGTGTCGCCGATGCCCTGCTCGATCGCTTCGAGCGAGCCGCGCAGGGTGAACAACGGCGTGCGCAGGTCGTGCGCGATCGCGGTCACGAGGAAGCGCCGCTGCTCGTCGGCGGCGTCGCGCTCGGCGAGCGCGGCGCGCAGCCCGTCCGCCATCCCGTTGAGCGCCGCGCCGATGTCGGCGACCTCCCGGGCCTGCGAGGCGACGGGGGCGACGGTGGCGGCGCCTCCCGCGACCTGCTCGATGTCGGCGGACATCCGCGCGAGCGGCCGGACGACCCAGCGTCGCAAGAGCGCGTACCCCGCAGTCAGGACGAGCGCCAGGAGCACGAGCGCGGCGACTCCCGCCCCGGCGACCCGTGCGGACCGACCGGGCTTCGCGAGGAAGAGGTCCGCGCCCGGGACGGTGCGCTGGACGAACCCGCGCTGCAGCACCTCCTTGCCGTCGGGCTGGGTCCGGGTCAGCGACTCGAGCTTCGCCGTCATGGCCGCCGGCTTGTCCTGCCCGCCGGCCGAGTACTCGCGCTTGATCGCGGCGAGCTTTGCGTCCGTGGCGGCCGCGAGGCCCGCGGTGTCGGCAGCCTCCTTGGTCGTCTTCACCATCAGCTCGGCCTCCACGTCGAGGGCCGCGAGGTCGCGGGCGAGCGCCGGGTCGACGACTGCGGTCGGCGCTCGGCGAGCGATGAGCGCCGCCGCGCGGTCGGCGCGGCGATCGAGGTCGGCGTTCTGATGGGCATCGACCGCCCACCATGCAGCCGCCCCGCCGGCCGCCGGGAGGATCATGGCCAGCGCGAGGCCGAGCCCGAGCCACGCGCTCAGTGGCAGTCGGCGTCTCATCGCCCCGCCGGTGGGTCGAAGCGGTACCCGACGCCCCACACGGTGACGAGCAGCTGCGGGTTCGCCGCGTCGTCCTCGAGCTTCTCGCGCAGCTTGCGTACGTACACCGACACCGTGCTGCGGTCGCCCCACGAGCCCCACAGCAGCGCGAACAGCTGGTCACGGCTCAGGACCTGCCGCGGGTGCTCGGCGAAGGCGCGCAGCAGTTCGAACTCGCGTGCCGTGAGGCGAACCGCTCGCTCACCGAGCGCCACCTCATGCGCCGCGAGGTCGATGCACAGCTCTCCGAAGCGCAACGCGTGCGCGTCCGCGTCGCGCACGAGCGCCGCGGGTGCGCGGCGCAGCACCGCCTTGACGCGCGCGACGACCTCAGCGGGCGTCGCGGACTTGACGATGTAGTCATCGGCGCCGAGCCCGAGCCCGCGCAGCTTGTCGCTGTCGTCGCCACGGGCGGTGAGGAACAACAGCGGCAGGTCGGATGTCTCGCGCACCCGCCGGCAGAGGTCGAAGCCCGATGCGGCGGGGAGCATGACGTCCACCACCGCGCACACGACCTGCTGCTCGTCGAGGACGGTCAGCGCCTCCTCGGCATCGCCGGCGACGAGGACGCCGAAGCCGGCGTCGTCGAGGAAGTCGCGCAGAAGGGCCGCGATCTCGGGCTCGTCCTCCACGACCAGCACCGTCCCTGGCATCGGCGCATTGTCGTGCACGCGCAGCGGGATCGGCCGCGGTTTTCGCAAACTCTTCGGCGCGCGTGCGCCGAACGCTCATCCGCGGCCGGTGTCATGGACGTCGACGCCCAACGATCGAAAGGAAGCACTGCGATGGGACGACTGACGACGACGCTCACATCCGCCGCGGCGGCGGGCCTGACCGCACTGGCGGTCACCGTGGCCGCCCCGGCATCCGGCGGCGGCGCGCCGCCCGACAAGGCGGCCGGCACGGTGGAGCAGCGCGAGGGCAATACGACTCCGCGGGAGCTCCAGGATTGTCTGCAGAGCCATGGTGCCACCGGCGTCCCCGGCGACGCAAGCGAGGGCCGCGCGCTGAAGGAGTGGATCGTGGCGCACCAGGACGACGAGTCGGCTCGGCCGGCGCTGAAGGCGTGCGACGTCTACTTCGGCGACCGGAAGCCCGACCAGGTCCGGCGAGCCGGCAAGCCGGACTGCGGCTCGGTCGCCGGCGAGAAGGGCACAGCCGTCGACCTCGCCAAGCAGAAGGGGCGCGGCGCCACGGTCAGGGTGAGACCGGCGACGTAGCGCCCGGCGAGCGCAGCGTCACGGCCTCCAGGAACCCGCGCACGCGGCCCCGTGACGCTAGTGCTGGTCGAGCACGCGGTCGATCAGCCCGTACTCGACGGCCTGATCGGGCTTGAAGAAGCGGTCGCGCTCCATGTCGAGGCGCACCTGCTCCTCGGTCTGACCGGTGTGCTTGGCGTAGATCTCGTCCATCCGCTTGCGCGTCTTGATGATCTCGTTCATGTGGATCTCGATGTCCGAGGACTGGCCCTCGAAGCCGGCCGACGGCTGGTGGATGAGCACGCGGCTGTTGGGCAGCGAGAAGCGCTTGCCCTTCGCGCCGGCGGTCAGCAGCAGCGAGCCCATCGACATCGCGACGCCCATGCACATCGTCTGGATGTCGGGCTTGACGAAGTTCATCGTGTCGTAGATCGCCAGGCCGGCGTAGATGGATCCGCCCGGCGAGTTGATGTACAGCGAGATGTCCTTCTCGGGGTCTTCGGACTCGAGATGCAGCAGCTGAGCGACGATGAGGTTCGCGACCTGGTCGTTGATCGGCGTGCCGAGGAAGATGATGCGCTCGTTGAGCAGGCGCGAGTAGATGTCGTACTCGCGCTCGCCGCGCGCACTGCGCTGAACGACCGAGGGGATCAGGGGCATCCCGGCATCCTAGTGAGCACGCACCACTAGCCTGGACGCGGTGCCCAACGCGCTCAGCATCCGCGGTCTGACGAAGCGCTACGACGACGCCCGCGGCGACCGCCGCCGGCTGCGCCGCGGCGAGGATCCGGCCGCCGGCACGAACGGCTTTCTCGCGGTGCGGGACTTCGACCTCGAGATCGAGGAGGGCGCCTTCTTCGGCCTGCTCGGGCCCAACGGCGCGGGCAAGACGACGATCATCAGCGCGGTCTGCAACCTCATCCGCATCACGGCCGGGGAGATCGACATCTTCGGCCAGCCGCACGACGCGCTCGCCGCGCGGCGGATGGTCGGCCTCGCCGAGCAGGACGTCAACCTCGACCGCTTCCTCGACGTCGAGGAGACGCTGCTCTACCACGGCGGCTATTTCGGGATGAAGCGCCCCGAGGCACGCCGCCGGGCGACCGAGATGATGGACGTCTTCGACCTGCGCGCGAAGGCGGGCGTGCGCGCACCGAAGCTGTCGGGCGGCATGCGCCGACGCCTGCTGCTGGCGCGCGCGCTCATGCACGAGCCGCGCCTGGTGATCCTCGACGAGCCGACGGCGGGCGTCGACTTCGAGCTGCGCCTGGAGCTGTGGCGCTACATCCACCGCCTGCACGACGAGGGCACGACGATTCTCCTTACGACGCACTATCTCGAGGAGGCCGACGAGCTCTGCGAGGAGATCGCGCTCATCCGCGACGGGCGGCTCATCGCGCGCGACTCGGCCGACGGGCTGCGGTCGGCCTACGGCGCGGGTTCGCTCGCCGACGCATACGTGCGTGCAATGGGCGCACGCTGACCCACAGCGTCGCCGGTCTGCGATACGGTTTAGAACACCTTTACCAGGGCACGGTCGAGGGGACCGGTATTCGCGACAGGGATCGGCGGGCGCGGATGCAACTAACAGTGGGAGGAAACGCATGACCCGTAAGACACTCGGGGCACTTGCGCTCTGCATCGGCAGCGTAATCATCTTTGCCCTGCCAGCCGGATCGTTCGGCAAGGGCGACCTACGAAGTGCGCGCGAAGCCCTTGTGCAGGCGGGCCAGCAGCTGCAGGCCGGTTTGGAGAGCACCGTCCAGAAGACCGGCGAGAAGACCGCCGCCCTCGTCGAGAAGACGAAGGCCGGCCTCAAGAAGGCGACCGCCCAGGACGCCAAGACACGCGCGACGGCAACCGATCCTCCGGTGCAGCCGCCGACGCACGGCACGAACCCGCACGGTCAGGGCACCGTCGCCGTCGTCGACATCAACCCGAGCGCCGAGCGTCCGCTGGCCGCCGACCCCGACGGCGGGGATTCCGGCGAGGATGTCGTCGTCGGTCGCGCCCGCGGCGAGCGCAACGCCGACGGCACGTACCACGGCCACATCTCGGCGGTCGGTCTGTTCGGCAACGACGTGATCCCCGTCGACACGGCGCCGGGCGAGACGAAGGACGGCCCGCTGCAGAGCCTGCAGGCCAACATCCTCGATCCGCTGTGCACGAACACCAACCAGCAGGTCTGCCTGACCGTGCTGCGCATGCACTCCGCGACGACGGGCACGAGCTCGACGAACGACTTCGCGGTCGCCCGGGCCTCGCTGCTCGGCCTCGGTGTCGGCGCGGCGGACAGCCAGGGTGTCGCCGGACAGGCCGGCGCCTGCCAGACCTCGGCCGCCGGTGCCAACACGGCGAACGTCGCCACGAGCACGGGCACGCTCGCGCAGGTGGCGAAGTCGACGAGCATCTCGAAGTCCTGCAAGGGCGTGGCCCCGGAGGTCACGCAGACCTCACAGGTCATCGGCCTCGGCGGTACCGGCGTCCCGCTGCCGGCCGCCGGTTGCGCGAACGGCACACCCGACACGCAGGCCGGTCTGCCGGGCCTGCTGCCGATCATCTGCAACGCAGAGGAGCTCGTGGGCAACAACGCCGCCGTGCGTGAGGCGCTCGACGTCTTCGCGCTGCAGGTGGGCACGAACTCGCTGCTGAAGGAGACGACGGCGGCGTCCGAGTCGCTGAGCGTCGCTCCCGAGGGCGGCACGCAGTGCTCCGACGGGATCGACAACGACGGCGACGGCCTCATCGACGATCTGGACGGCGGCTGCCACAGCGATGGCAACCCCGCCAACCCGAACTCGTACGTGCCGTCGGACAACGACGAGTCCAACGGGACCGGCACCGGTTCCGGGACCGGCACCGGCGGCGGCGACAACGGCGACGACGGCGACGACGGCGGCGACGCGCAGTGCGCCGACGGCCGTGACAACGACGGCGACGGCGTCATCGACGAGGACGACCCGGGCTGTCACGAGGGCAACAACATCAACAACCCGTACAACCCCGATGACGACTCCGAGGGCAGCGACGGCTCCGGCGGCGGCGGCGACGCCGGCTCCGGTGACCTCGGCTCCGACGAGCTGCCGTTCACCGGCACCGACGTCATCGGCATCGCGTTGGCCGGCCTGCTCGTCCTGGCGGGCGGCCTGCTGCTGCGCCGCCGGGAAGAGGATGTGAATACCGTCTCGTAGATGCGGCAACGCATCACCGCAGCGCTGACACGGCGTCGCCTCGGCGGCGCCGTGTTGGTGTTGGCGGGCATCGTCGTCGCCGTGCTCGTGCTGAGGGCCGCAGACGACGACGACAAGCAGGCCACGAAGCCGTTGCCGGTGCGCATCGTCTCGATCCCTCCGCTGGGCATCGGCTTCGCGCATCCACGCGAGTGGAAGCGCACCGTCAGCGGCGAGACCCTTCGCGTCACGAGCCCGGACGGCTCGCTCGTGCTGATCTTCTCCTCGCCCTTCGACCGCCCGGGCGCGCAGTTCGCCCAGCACGAGGCCAGGACGACGCTGCTGGAGCGCTTCGCGCCGGCGAAGGTCGTCAGCGAACGGCGCGCGCCGCTCGGGCGCATGGGCATGGTGCGCAGCTTCGAGCTCACCGGCGAGCGCGAGCATCGGCTCGTCCGCGCGCTCGTGTACACCACCGCCACCCAGTGGCGCACCTACGTCGTGACGATGCTCACGGGCGAGAACCCGTCGGCGCGCCGGCTCGCCGAGGCCAACCGCATCCTCGATACCGTGAGCTTCAGCAAGCCGCGCAAGATCTGAGCGTTCACTTCGGTGTTCTAGCCTCGAAGCGGTGACGGCTCTGCTCGATCGCCACCGCGGCCTCATCGCGCTCGCCCTGCGCGAGACCGACCGCGTGCTGAAGCTCTGGTCGCAGACGATCGTCGCGCCGGTGCTGGCGTCGTTTCTGTTCATCGTCGTCTTCGGCCTGTCGCTCGGCGGACGCATCCGCCAGATCGACGGCGTCGACTACGACGTCTTCATCGTCCCCGGGCTGATCGCGATGGCGATGGCGCAGGCGGCGTACTCCAACAACTCCTCGTCGGTCTTCCAGGCGCGCGCGGACCGGTACATCAACGACGTGCTGTCGGCCCCGATGCGCTCGTGGGAGGTCAATCTCGGGCTGGCGATCGGCGGCATCGTCCGCGCGCTGGCGATCGGCGGGTCGCTGCTCGTGCTCGCGCTCATCGTCACCGACGTGCCGGTCCGCGCGCCGTTCGTGCTGGCCGCCGCGGTCGCGATCCTGCTTGTCCTGTTCGGCGCGCTGGGGGTCGTCGTCGGCGTCTATGCGCAGACGTGGGACCAGGCGGGGTTCGTCAACAACATCGTGATCCTGCCGCTGAGCTTCCTCGGCGGGGTCTTCTACTCCGTCGAGCTGCTGCCCTCGCCGTGGGAGGAGATCAGCCACGTCAACCCGATCTTCTTTCTCATCAACGCCGTCCGCTACGGCTTTCTCGGGACGAGCGACGTGCCGGTCGGGATCGCGCTGGGCGTGACCGCCGTGCTCGCGCTCGCGTGCGTCGCCTGGAGCGTGTCGATGTTCCGCTCCGGCCGGCGGCTGAAGGCGTAGGCACGCGCCATGCCGCGGCCACGCGTCTTCTCGGCCGCGCGGCGTAAGGCCTCTTCTGAGAGGCTGAGGCCCGAATGTTCGCGCTGAACCTGCCGAACGTCCTGACGCTGATCCGGATCCTGCTCGTCCCGGTGCTCGTCGTCGTGCTGCTCGGCGAGACCGAGAACGGCGACATGTGGGCGGCGATCGTCTTCGCCCTCGCCTCGGCGACCGATGCGATGGACGGCTACCTCGCCCGGTCGCGCAACGCGATCACCACGTTCGGCAAGCTCATGGACCCGATCGCCGACAAGCTGCTGATCATCGCGGCGCTCGTCGCGCTGGTCTCGCTGGACCGGCTCGCCGCCTGGGTGGCGATGGTGATCATCGCGCGCGAGCTGACGGTGACGATCACCCGGATGCAGGCCACGCAGCAGGGCGTGATCATCGCGGCGAGCTGGTGGGGGAAGGCGAAGACGATCGTCCAGGTCGCGGCGATCTTCTTTCTCATCGCCGCCGGCGAGCCCTCGCCGGGCTGGGTCGACGGGCTCGTCTACGGCGCGGTGGCGATCACGATCGTCAGCGGCGTGGACTACTTCTTCGGGCTGCGGCGCGTGCTGCGCGAGGCCGAGACGCGGCGCGAGGCGGCGGCCGGCGCCGCGCCGCCCGTCAAGCAGACGACGCTGCCGTAGGCCGTAGGCCGTAGCCGTAGCCGAGCGCTCAGCGCTGGGCGGCGTCCAGCCAGTCGCGCAGCGAGACGTGATGCAGCGCGTGCGTGCCGGTCGCGAGCTCGTGGCGCAGCTCACCGAGCAGCCCGAAGCGCTCGGCGACGACGTTGTGCTGGTGGATCGTCTCGAGGTTCTCCTGGCGCGCGCTGACGAAGTGCGCGTCGCTGAGGCCGGGCAGGGTCGCGATCACGCCACCGATCATCTCGCGCACGCAGTCCTCGACGAAGCGCGGCCGGCGGTGGGCCTTCTCGACGACGGCGCCCTCGTCGCTGCGCTTCATGAGCTCGTAGATCTCCGACGACATCGAGCCCTCGACGATGTCGAGCAGGGTGCGCGCCTCGATCTCGGTCTCATCGCCCTCGGGCATGCCGATGTGCAGCGTGCCGAGGCCGCGCTGGTTGTGGGTGGCGACGGGGACGTGGTCGAAGATCCGCTCGATCTCCTCCTCGCTGAAGCCGTCGTCGAGCAGCCGCTCGCGCGAGCTGCCCATGACGAGCTGCTGCGCGCAGGGGCAGGCGGTGATGCCCTGCGCCGCGACGCCGACGAGGCGCCGCGTGCCGGTGGCCGAGGCCACGGCGACGCCGAAGAGGGTGTAGATCTCCTGCGTCGGGATGCCCGACACGGGTGCGGGCTTGTGCTCGGGGTAGCGCGCGGCCACGGTCACCTCGGCGCGCGCGGCGCCCTGGCGCTCGCGCACGAGCTCGGCGATGCGGGTCGCGAGCGCCTCGGCCTTGAACGTCGACTCGCCGAGCACGACCTCGCCGATGACCTCGTTGACGACCTCCTCGAAGCGCGACATGTGCGCGCCCTTCTGCTGCGCGCCGAGATCGACGAAGCACTGCAGCCGCGCCGAGAAGAGCTGCTCCTCGCCGTGCTGGCGGATGCGGACGATCTTCTCGATCTCCGTGACGCCGACGCGCGACAGGCTGACGCGCAGGCTCGGCGCCTGCGCCTGGACGTCGGTGGCGACAGCGCGCAGGCTATGGGGCATGGACGCAGGGTACCGACCGGTATCCGAAATCCACCTTGCCAGAGCGGAATCTTGTGCTATCACTCACAAGCCGTCTATTTCGCAGGAAGCGAAGGATCGGCAAGGGGCATCGACCGGCATCTGAGGGGGGCCGAACGATCAAAAACGAAGTTCTGCTGGCAGATGAGGCTCCGATCCACGAACTGGACGAGCTTCGGACGCTCATCACGGATGGTCAGGAGCGGGGCTTTCTGACGTTCGACGACATCGCCACCGCGCTCGAGGAGGTGGAGGTCACCAAGGAGCAGGTCGGAGAACTGCACGCGTATCTCTCCGAACAGGGCATCGACGTCGTCGGAGCGGACGGGCGCCAGGTCTCCTCGGAGGGCGCTCGCGTGGAGGCCGCCGCCGAGGCCCGCAAGGAGGGCGCCAACGGCGGCAATCCGGACGTGGCGAAGAAGCCCGAGCTCGATCTCACGGTCGAGCCGTCGCTGGACTCGCTGCGCCTGTACCTGCGCTCGATCGGGCGCGTGCCGCTGCTCACCGCCGACCTCGAGATCTCCTTGGCGAAGCGGATCGAGCGCGGCGACATGGACGCCAAGCAGCACATGGTCGAGGCGAACCTGCGACTGGTGGTCTCGATCGCCAAGGGCTACCTCGGCCGCGGGCTGACGTTCCTGGATCTCATCCAGGAGGGCTCGCTGGGCCTGATCCGGGCGGTCGAGAAGTTCGACTACCGGCGCGGCTACAAGTTCTCGACGTACGCGACCTGGTGGATCCGCCAGGCGGTCACGCGCGCCATCGCCGACAAGGGGCGCACGATCCGCATCCCGGTCCACATGGTCGAGAAGCTCAACAAGGTCGTCCAGGTCGAGCGCCAGCTCGTGCAGTCCCTGGGTCGCGAGCCGTCGCCCGAGGAGATCGCGCATCACCTCGACTGCACGCCGCGCGAGGTGCGCGACATCCTGCGGATGTCCCAGCAGCCGATCTCGCTTGAGCGACCCGTGGGCGAGGAGGACGAGTCCGAGCTCGGAGACTTCGTCGAGGACGAGACGGCCGAGTCGCCGTTCGACCTCGCGTCGGAGAACCTGCGCCGCGAGAACGTACGTCGCGCTCTGGCGGCCTTGCCGCAGCGCGAGCGCGAGGTCATCGAGATGCGCTTCGGGCTGACCGGCGGGCGGCCGCGGACGCTGGAGGAGGTCGGTCGTGCGTTCAACGTGACGCGCGAGCGGATCCGCCAGATCGAGAACCACACGCTGAAGAAGCTCGAGTCGCTGCCAGAGGCGCAGACGCTGCGCGACGCGTCCTGAACCGCGTGCCCTTGCGGCACGTAACGATGTGGTGATGCGAAGGGCGTTCGTCGTCGTCGGGTTGTGCGTGGTGATCGCGGGGTGCGGGTCGTCGTCTTCCTCTGATGGCGATGGTGCGCCGGCGGCGGCGCGCGACGACGGCGTGCAGGCGGCGGCTGCGCCGGCCACGGCCGCGCCGGGGGCAGACCATGCCGATCGCGACCGCGCGGCGGCGGAGGCGGATGCTACGGCCGGTGACGGGGGCGTGCTGCGTGGGACGTACACGCGGCTGAACGGCGTGCGCACCGACCTGGCGAAGTACCGCGGCGACGTCGTGCTCGTCGTCAACACGGCGACGGCGTGCGGCTACACGCCGCAGTTCGAGGGGCTCGAGGCGCTGTACCGCGAGCGCCGTTCGGAGGGCTTCGTCGTGCTCGGCTTCCCGGCCAACGACTTCGCCGGTCAGGAGCCGCGTTCGGACAAGGAGATCGCGGAGTTCTGCAAGGCCAACTACGGCGTGACGTTCCCGATGTTCGCCAAGACGACGGTGGTCGGCGGGAAGGCGAACGCGCTGTTCCGGTCGCTGTCAGAGGCGGCCGGCGCGCCGGAGTGGAACTTCAACAAGTACCTCGTGGACCGTTCCGGCAAGGTCGTCGCGCGGTTCGGAGCGGGGACCGAGCCGGACGGCCGGGAGCTCGAGGAGCGGCTCGACGCGCTGTTGTGATTCTGTCCGGACCAGAACATATGTTCTGGTCCATAGACGGACGAATACCACCCAGAACACAGGGCGACATCGGAGAGTGGTCGGCGATCGGCTGGCTCATCGACCAAGGCGCCAAGGTCTTTCTGCCGCTTGGGCACAGCCCGGACATCGATCTCGTGGCCGACTTCGGCGACCGGCTCGCCAGCGTGCAGGTCAAGACGTCGACCGTCAACCGCAACACGCGCTACGAGGTGACGCTCGCGACTCGTGGAGGTAACCGAAGCTGGAACGGCGTCGTCAAGCACTTCGAGCCGGCGCGCTGCGACTATCTCTTCGTCCATGTCGGTGACGGGCGCCGGTGGTTCATCCCATCCAGCGCCGTCGGCGGGGGCACCGGCATCCTCCTCGGTGGCCCGAAGTACGCGGCCTACGAAGTCGAGTCCGACCGTCCGCTGACGGTCCTCGCCGGCGGCCGCGTCGCTAGACTGCCCGGCCCCGGCGGGGTTCCGGAGCGGTCAAACGGGCGTGGCTGTAAACCACGTGGCTCTGCCTTCGCAGGTTCGAATCCTGCCCCCGCCACTGGCAGTCCGGCGGCGCCGATCTCGACGGCTGAGGCGGCGCCGTCGACCGTGCTTGGCCACCGAGCGTCGACGTGACAGGATCCGCGCGTCCCCGATCGATAGGAGCCGTGCCATGGAGGCATCCGCACCCGCCCGCGTCCTCGTCGTCGCGCACCGGACCGCTGCTACGCCCGCGCTGCTCGACGCTGTCTCCGCGCGTGCTGCGGATGGTCCGGCCACGTTCACCCTGCTCGTCCCGCGCGCCGCGCACGGGCTGCATCGGGTCATCGATCCCGAGGACACCGACGACGCCGAGGCGCAGGCCGTGCTCGAACTCGCCCTGCCGCTGCTCGAGGAGGCCGCCGGCGCGCCCGTCGAAGGCAAGATCGGCGATCCCAACCCCGTCGACGCGATCAACGACGCCGTCAACATCGACGGCTACGACGAGATCATCATCTCCACGCTGCCCGCCCGCGTGTCGCGCTGGATGCACCTCAACCTGCCGAGCAAGCTCACGCCGCTCGGGCTGCCGATCACCACCGTGACGGCGAAGTCCGCCAAGGGAGCACGCCCGTTGCGCTAGGAGTCTGTCTTTTTCGACAGGCTCCTAGACCAGCGCGTCGCGCAGCGCCTGCTCGGTCGACCAGAACGCCAGCTCGTCCCACGGCAGATCCTCCGGGGCAAACGCCCGCACCTCCGACGCCTCCGCGGTCACGTGCGCGACGCCGAGCGCGCGGGCTCCGAAGACGACGAGCACCGCACGGGTGTCCGCGCGCGAGTAGACGCCGACGAGCGCGCCGAGCTCGATGTCCATCTCCATCTCCTCGCGCGTCTCGCGCCGGGCGGCGTCCTCGACGGACTCGCCGAGCTCGACGTAGCCGCCCGGGAACGTCCACAGGCCGGCGCCCTCGTGGAGCGTGCGCCGCAGCAGCCAGATCCGGCCCTTGTCATCGCGCGGGATCGCCGCGGCGACGGGCTCGGGGCTCCACAGCGCGTGGTAGTCGCACACGGTGCAGCGCAGCTCGCGCGGGAAGTCGACGTCCGCCGGCTGCGCGCAGCGCGGGCAGAAGCGAACGTCCTCGAGCGCGGGGTTCAGGCTGGCCATCGGGCGTGACGCTAGCGCCCGAGCCCACATCGTGGCCGGTCAGACGACCGCGAGGCTCCCGGGCGCTACGCTTTCGCGTCTCGCCCTCCTAGCTCAGTTGGTAGAGCACTTCCATGGTAAGGAAGGGGTCATCGGTTCGAGTCCGATGGAGGGCTTCATCGGATCTCCCCGCTCAGGTGGGCGTCCTCCACCGCGGTGAGCACGGCCGCGGGCTCGAGATTTGTCGAACCGGGTCCGCCGCGCTGCGGCACGAGCCAGCCTCGTCGCGCGGCACCGTCCCGCGACTCTCAGCTGCGATCGCTGCCCGGCGCTCGGCTACGCCGATGCCGAGGATCACGTCATTGGCAGCAGCCTCCTCGACGCCGCCTGCCCCAACAAGGAGGAACCGCATGAGAGCGCTCAGCATGTGTGGGCGCGCTCGTGGTGAGGGATGCCTGCCCGGCGGAACCGCCATCGGGCATGTTGCGCACGGCAAGCTCAGCAGCCGCGACGAGCTATCCCACCCCACGGCGCCGGCAGCCGGACCAGGAAGGACGCGCGAGCCAGTAGGCGCCCACGCGGCCGCAGCGTGTCTACGCCGCCGCGGCGCGGAGTGCGTCGGCCACGACCTGCTCGACGTCACGGCCTTCGCGTTGCGCGCGTTCGGTCAGGCGGTCGAGCGTCCCGCCGTCGACAGGAACCGTGACGGTCACCGCGATGTCCGGGTTGCCGGGCGTGACGTGGACCTCAGCCCCTGTGAGCGCGTCGTCGAACGCGTCGGGGGCGTTGTCGTGGACGTCGGCCATGTCTTCCATCATGACGAGTCAGCGGGCCTTCCGGTAGAGGGCGGTCTGGGCCGGAGTGGCGTCCCACGCCGTCATCACGTGCCATCGGCCGTGGTCGTCCGTGTGGCGGTCCACCACGACCGTGATCATCCGGCCATCCGGCGTCGGGCCGATGACGTAGCGACTGTGCTCGGCACGAGGATTCGGATTCGCCGTCCAGACGACCTGATCGGCTCGGAAGAGCGACAGCACGTCCTCCTTGGACAGTCCGCGCTCGGCGAGCTTTCGCAGGGCTTCGAGATTGAACTCGAGCGAGAGGAACGGCACCAGCCAGAACCTACGAGGCAAATCGGATGAACAGACGTCGATTGATCCATGGGCGCGATGGATTTGATCGACCGTAGACATGCGCTCTCTCTTTCCGGGCCGGTTGCTACCGGCGAGCTACCGCGGCGCTCGCAAACCCTCACACCGTGCTACCGCCTGCTCCGGCGCGCGCCACAACGGTGCCGGCTACGTCACCCGGTGCCCGTCATTGGTGTCGATCAGCCGGTCGAGTTCGCCTTCGATCACGTCGAGCGCCTGTCGACATGCCGAGATGTGCGCGGCGATCGTCGGCCGAACGACCGGTTCGAGCATCGCGTCGATCTCGCGTCCGTCCTCACGCGCGTTCCGCTCGTCCTCGCGTAGCGGACGCCGCGCGAGAGGTGGGTCGAGATTGTCGGACGTAATGCTCCGGAGCCTTCCAGGCGGTGCGGATGTGCCGGTGGAGCGGGCGTGGCGGGTTTCGGACCTGCGACCTCCCGCGTGTGAAGCACGTCGTAAGCGCGCGAACCACGATGGATGCCCGGAGCCGTGGCAGATCGGACGATGCGATATTGCCGTTGAAGGGATGTTCCAGGTGTCGGTGAGCTTGACTTCTCAGGGTTGCGATGAATATCGGTCGGCGGCGGTGGACCTCGCAGCCGAGCGACGTTGGCCCCGAACGCGCCGGTCTCGCCCGCGGCCTGCGCCGCCGCGCCGGCATGCTTGAGAATCTGTACGGCGCGCCGGTAGCCGCGGCGATCGGTCTCGACGAGGATCTTGTCGGCCACGCGCGTGTAGTCGCGAGCGCTTCGGCCGGGTGGCTCAGCTGGCGACGGTCGGCCAACCGCAGCAGCAGCTCTTGGCCGGAGCCGCACCGGGGACGCCGATGACGCCACCCGGGAGCCAGGAAGGGGTCATCGGTCCGAATCCGATGGAGGGCTTGCCGTCAGCGGCGTGGTCGGGCTCCACGAATCCCAGGCCGCGACGCCGCCCACGAGCGTGGTGACGTCGGTCAGGCCCGCGCGGCGCATGAGGCTGGCGGCGATCGTCGAGCGGTAGTCGCTGGCGCAGTGCACGACGATGGCCCGGTCCCGGTCGAGCGTGTCGAGCTGCTCCTTCAGGCGCGAGAGCGGGATGCTGACCGCCTGCTCGATGCGGCCCTCGCTCCATTCGCGGCTGGAGCGCACGTCGATCAGCAGGGGCGGCTCGGACGACGCGAGCTGTTCGGCGAGCGATCCGGCGGTGATCCGCGCGATGCGGTCGACGAGGTGCGGCGCAGCGACGAGCGGGCGCATGGCGCCCTCGAGGAAGCCGGCCACGGTGTCGAAGCCGATCCGCCCGAGACGGATCGCGGCCTCGACCTCACGGCCCGGCCCGGCCAACAGCACGATCGGCCGCTCGACGTCGAGCACCGTCCCGCACCAGGTCGCGAACGAGCCTCCGAGACCCACGTTGACGGCACCGCGCGGATGGGCTACGGCGAACTCGACCGGGTCGCGCGTGTCCAGCAGCTGCGCCCCGTCGCCCACCAGGTCGAGCGCCTCGCCCAGCGACAGGGGCCGCAGCTCGCGCTCGAGCGTCTCGTCGAGCGTCGGCCGCTCGCGCGCGTTCAGGACCGCGTCGTAGGAGAAGTAGGCGGGCGTGTCCGGCTGGTCGGCCGTCACGATCTCGACGAACCGCTCGCGGGACATCGGCTGCAGCGCGTAGTTGCAGCGGCGCTGCACGCCCATGGTGGAGACGGTGTCCGTGCTCAGGTTCTTGCCGCACAGCGAGCCGGCGCCGTGTCCCGGATACACGAGCGTGTCGTCGGGCAACGTCACGAGCTTGCGCAGCGAGTCGTACAGCAGGCTCCCGAGCTCCTCGGCGGTCCAGCCCCGCGCCGCGCCCAGGTCGGGGCGGCCGACGTCGCCGATGAACAGGGTGTCGCCGGTCAGGACGGCGTACGGCGCCTCGTCGCTGAACTCGGGGTCGTAGACGACGATCGACATCGACTCAGGCGAATGGCCCGGCGTATGGAGGATCTCGAGGCGGATCGCTCCCAGGTTCAGGGTGGCGCCGTCCTCCAGCGGATCGAAGTCGAACTCGGCGCTGGCGCTGGCGCTGAGGTGGATCGTCGCGTGCTCGCGGTTGCGCAGCTCGAGATGGCCGGCGACGAAGTCGGCGTGGAAATGGGTCAGCAGGACGTGCTCGATCCGGCAGCCGAGCTCGCGTGCCGCGGCGACGTACTGCTCGACGTCGCGCTGCGGGTCGATCACCGCCGCCTGGCCGCTCTGCGGATCGGCGATCAGGTAGGAGGCGTGCGCCAGGCAGCCCAGGTAGTACTGCTTGAGGATCATCGGCATCGACCGTCGCGGCGATCGTAATCTGCGGCGCCGACATTGTCACCCGGCGACACCCGCGCAACGGGTAGCGTGCCGCCCATGCGTCGCGCCCTGCTCGCCGTCGCCGGCATCCTCGTGGTCGTCCTCGTCGCGGCTCAGCTGCTGCTGCCCGGCGTGGCGGAGGACCGCGTGCGCTCCGAGCTGAACAAGCAGGGCACCGACGCCGAGGTCGAGATCACGGCGCTGCCGGCTGTCAAGCTGCTCTGGGGCCGCGCCGACGAAGTGACGATCGACGTCGCCAACCTGCGCACCGACGAAGACGGCGGTGACGACGGCGACTCGCTGTCGGACCTGCTCGCCCAGACGAGCAAGACGAAGGAGCTCGACGTCCACGTCAACGTGCTCGAGGACCGCCTCCTGCGCGTCGAGGACGTGCGGCTCACGAAGGACGGCGACGGGCTCACCGCCGTCGTGAGGCTGCGCAAGGCCGACGTCGACGAGGCCCTGCCGGCCGAGCTGGAGCTCGTCGACCGCGAGGTCCCCAACGGCCTGGCGGTGGCCGGCAGCACCGACGTGTTCGGCGAGCTCATCGAGGCCGAGGCGAACATCTTCGCCGACGACGACGGCAGCCTCGTGCTCGAGCCGTCAGACGACCTGCTCGGCGACCTCGTCTCCGTGCCGATCTTCGAGGACGAGCGCGTCGCGGTCGACTCGATCAGCGCCACCGCAACCGACGACGGCTACACCGTCACGGCGCGCGGCCACCTGCGCTGAGACCTACGGCCGGTCGCGCCGCAGCAGGAAGAACACGCCCGCGAACGACACGACGATGAAGATCACGAGCGCGAGCTCCACCTTGAACGGATCGATGGCGAAGTAGCTGTCGCCGAACTTCGAGACGGCCGCGTACTCGGGGTTGCGATTGATGCGCTCATTGAGGTCGATCGACGAGCCGAACCCCGCGTAGGACCACTTCGCGATGATCGCGTTGGAGAACGCCGCCAGCGGCCCGCTCATCGTCGCGACGGGCACGATCGAGCCGCCGAAGAACAGCTGCGGGATGAGCACGAGCGGGATGAAGCTCGTCGCCTGGTCCTGGGTGCGCACCGCCGCCGACATCAGCAGGCCCATGCCCACCGACGCCAGCGCCGTCAGGATGAGCACGAGCGTGATCGTGATGTAGGCCGACGTCGCCTCGTGCAGCGGCTGGAAGAAGAAGAAGATCGCCAGCAGCACGGACGTCTGGACCGTGGCCAGCGTGAACAGCACCGCTGCTTTCGAAATCAGGTACGCGCTCGTCCGCACGCCGACCGCCGCCTCGCGCGTGTAGACGGTCTTCTCCTTGATGATCTCCCGCGCTCCGTCGATCGATCCGAACCAGACGACGATCGTCACGACGAGGAAGCCCACGGTCACCGCGTCGTCCGCGTCGCGTTTGGACGAGAAGATCCCGCTCTTGTAGAGCCCGATGATCGCCAGCGCCAGCAGCGGAACCTGCGCGAGCAGGATGATGAGGTTGCGCCGGTCGCGGCTGAACAGGCGCACGTAGCGATGTGTCAGCACCCACGACTGGCCGAGCAGCGAGCCGCGCCGGCGCCCCGCCTTCTTCCCGGACGACTCCGCCGGCGCCTTCACCGGCTGTTCGGGGACGACCGCCTCCCCGCCCTCCTGGGCGCGCTTGCGCTGCCACTCCTCCGCCGGGCGGCGGTCGAGCTGGGCGTAGACGTCGTCGTAGCTGTCGGCGCCGAAGAACACCTTGGCCCCGGCCGGCGGGCCGTCGTAGCACAGCCGCCCGCCGCGCCCCATGACGATGATCCGGCTGCACAGGTCCAGCGACTTCGTCGCGTGGGTGACCACGACGACCGCCCGTTCGTGGTCGGCGAGGCCACGCAGCAGCTCCATCATCCGGGTCTCCAACCCCGGATCGAGACCCGTTGTCGGCTCGTCGAGGAAGAGCAGCGACGGCCGGCTCAACAGCTCGGCGGCCAGGCCGACGCGCTTGCGCTGGCCGCCCGACAGCGAGCCGATCCGCGTCTGGCCGTGCTCGCGCAGCTCGAGCTCCTCCAGGGCGCGGTCGACGGTCGCGTCGTATTCCTCGTCGGTCGTGTCGTGCGGCAGCCGCAGGCGCGCGGCGTAGTCGAGCGCCTCGATCACGGTCAGCCCCGCGTGGACGACCTCGTCCTGCGGCAGGTAGCCGATGTCGGTGAGGCGGTTGGCGAGCGGCTCGCCGTTGACGGTGATCGTGCCCTCGGTCGGGCGGGTGACGCCGGCCAGCGCCTTCAGCAGCGTCGACTTGCCCGAGCCGCTCTCGCCGATGATCGCCACGAGCTCGCCGGGCGCGATGCTCAGCGCCGTCGGCTGCAGGATCTTCTTGTTGCCCTTGACCGTCATCCCGACGCCCTCGGCGTCGAGGCGGATCGCGCCCTGCTCGGCGCGCTGGACGAAGTCCGCACCGTCGAAGATGAGCCGGTAGGGCCCGATCCCGATCTCCGAGCCGGTCGTCAGCGTCGCGCGGCGCGTCAGCTCGCCGTCCAGCCGCGTGCCGTTGCGCGAGCCGAGATCGCGCACCTCGATGCGGTCCTCGGTGCGCACGACCTCGGCGTGGAAGCGCGAGACGTTCGGGTCCTCGAGCACGACGTCGTTGCCCGAGTCGCGGCCGATCGTCATCCGGTCGCCGGGGAACTGGATGGCGTGCGTCGTGGCCATCAGCGGCAGCGGCGAGGACTCGAAGCGCGTCTCCTGGCCGGTGAGGAAGCGCAGCGCCTCGCCGCCGATCAGGACGGTGTCGCCGTTGACGAGCCAGCGCGACTCGCCGCGGATGCGCTCGCCGTTGACCTGCGTGCCGTTGCGCGAGTTGAGGTCGACGATCCAGTAGCCGCCGGGCACCGGCTTGATCTGCGCGTGCTCGCGCGAGACGGCGCTGGAGGCGATCGTCACGTCGCACTCCGGCAGGCGACCGACCTTGATGCCGGGGCCGGTGACGGCGATCCGCCGCCCGTGGTAGAGGACGACGGCGGCGGCCGGATCCAGCGGCGCCTCGGGCGCGGTGGCACGCCGGTCATCGGCACGGGGCCGGTTGCGGGGCCGGCCTTCCTGCGGCGGTGGGTCGCGGTCCGGGGTCACGCGCTCAGTATCCCCCGCCGTCCTTGGAGGCCTTGCCCACCTGCTTGCCCTCGCTGCCCACCGCGAACCATGTGTTGAAGACCCCCTGTCCCTCCGTGTCGCCGGGCTTCCGGTCGGCGTCGACCCTATACAGCGGATGGTTGTTGTAGACGAGCTGGCGCAGTCGCGTCCCCCGTCGCGCGACCGTGCGCAGCTTGCGGGCAATGATCCCAGGCCCGGGGGTCGGCTTGCCCTCGATCAATGCGGGTGGCCAGACCCGCGCGCAGGCGTCGTAGCACGTGCTCTTGCCGCCCGTGTCCGAGAGGAACATGTACAGCGTGCGCCCGCCGGCGTCGACGACGACGCGGCCGAGCTTCGTCGGGCGCAGCGCGATCGACGGCTTGCGCGCCGTGGCACCCGCGCTACCGCGCCGGTCGGGCGACGACGAGGAGCCCGCCACGACCGACAAGACCACGAAGCCGACGACCGCCACCGCGATGGCGGCCGGCACAGCCAGACGGGGATCGGACAGCGCGGGCTTCACGCCGCGCGTCACGCCTGGCGGAACCCCGGATGGATGGTGCAGACCAGGGCGGGCGGCGGGAGCGGATCGGCCGAGCCGGCGGAGCGCTGTAGCGACGCGGTGAAGACCTGGGTGCCGGAGCTCGCGGTCTTCCCGTCGGCGGGCGGCGCCTTGCCCGCCTTCAGCGGACCGCACAGGGCCGGCGCGGTCGACTCGCCGGTGAGGCTGCGATCGATGTCGCTGCGCTCGAGCACGCCGTCGTAGACGCCGTTGTTGTTGTAGTCGATGCCGTGCACGACGACGACGGCGTTGTTCTTGCGCAGGTAGGAGGCGACGATCGGGGTGACGGTCATCGTGCGCTCGTAGGCGACGTTGGCCGTGTTGGGATAGCGGCTGAACGCGAGGAGGCTCTTCTCGGGGCTCGTGTCGCCGGTCTTCGTCATCGACAGGACCGGCCCGCCGTAGAACGGTCCGCCCTGGTGGGTGGCGATCGACAGGTGGCCGTTGTGCAGCGAGGCGATCGAGGCCGTCGGGCACGTGCCCTTCGCTCCGGCGTGGATGTGCAGTGCGTGCGGCGCCCCGTCGAGCAGCCCGGCGGTGTCCATCGACACCGTCAGGGTCCTGCCGTTCAGCCGCATCTCGGCGTTGCCGCTGCCCTTCACGCGGTTTGTGGGGACCGCGCCGAGCTTGCCGGTGACCGGCTGGCCGACGACCTTCGGCGTCTCCGGATCGTCCGAGCCGCCGCCCAGCAGGATGACCGCGGCGACCGCGGCGCCGACGAGGACGGCCAGGCCGGCCAGCGGCTTGAGGCGGCGGTTCGCCCCGCCACCGTCCGACGCCCCGCGGCCACGGCGCGGCTCGCGCGGCGAGCGCGGCGGCGGGCCACCGTCGGGCGGCACCGTGTCGGCGGGCGCGACGGGCCCGGTGGCGGCGGTGCCGCCCGCGGCACCCGCGACGCGCGGCGGGCGCGGTCGCGACGGCGGCGGAGGCGGTGTCGCCTCCGGCACGATCCGCTCCTCGCGCGTGAGCTCGAGGTCCTCGTCGAGGATCGGCGCGGCGGAGGCGGCCGAGGCCGAGGCCGCGTTGCGCGACCAGCGGCGCTCGCTCTCCGACAGGGAGACGATGTCGGTGACCACCGACGCGAGCGCGCCCGCCGTCGCGTAGCGATGGCCGGGCTCCTTGGCCGTCGCGCGGGCGACGATGTCGTCGAAGGCGCCCGGCAGGTCCGGGCGCAACGTGCGCGGTAGCGGCGGCGGATCGGTGACGTGCGCCCACAGCTTCGCCATGTCGCTGTCCTTCTCGTAGGCGACGTGGCCCGTCAGCATCTCGAAGAGCACGCAGCCCAGCGAGTAGACGTCGGCGCGGCGGTCGACCTTGTGACCCTGGATCTGCTCGGGCGCCACGTAGTCGGGGGTGCCGACCCAGCCGCCCTCTCGCGTCAGCACCTCGCCGTCGGCCACCGAGCCGAGCTGCTTGGTCAGGCCGAAGTCGGTGAGGTAGACCTGCGGCTTCTCCGCGGTGCCGGAGACGAGGATGTTCGCCGGCTTGACGTCGCGGTGCACGAGCCCGGCGTCGTGCGCGGCGTCGAGCGCGGCACCGACCTGCGCGATGATGCTCGCCACGCGCGGCAGCTCCATCGGGCCGCGGTCGATGATCTTGCGCAGGTTCGTGCCGGGCACGAAGCGCATCGCGAGATACAGCCGGCCGTCGGACTCGCCGCCGCGGTGGATCGGCACGATGTTCGGGTGCTCGATCGAGGCCGCCAGCCGGCACTCGGCCTTGAAGCGCGCCACCGCGGTCGCGTTCTGCGTGTGCTCCGGCGCGATGATCTTCAGCGCGACCTCACGGTCGAGATCAGGATCGACGGCCCGGTAGACGACGCCCATGCCGCCCCGCTCGAACACGCCCTCGATGCGGTACCCGGCGAAGAGCGAGCCGGCTTCGAGGTGTGTGGTGGGACGCTTCGGGACTTCGGCCAAGACCGTCACCTGTGCTGGTTGCGGTGTCCTCGGGCAGCTTGGCTCACCGGACGGGCGACCGGGTACCGGATCTGGCTGTTCGAGCGGAGTCGCTGATCGTAGATCGCGGTACGGGCCCCGCGCAAGCGGGAGGCCGCGTGCGACCTAGCAGCCGCTGCCGTCGACCGCGCAGGTGTCGCCGCCGGCGGCGACCGCGATCGGCGGGTTGGCCTCCCGCGCCTGGCGCAGGAGCTCCATGAGCTGCGCGGGCGGGTGCGCGCCGGACGCGCCGATCGCGCGATCGACGACGAAGAAGGGGACCGCGCGGATCCCCAGCTGGGCCGCGGTGCGCTCGTCGTCGCGCACCTCGGCGGTGAAGCGGTCGCCGCCCAGGACCGCCAGGACCTCGTCGACGGGGAGGCCGACCTCGAGCGCGAGGCGCTCGAGCGTGGCGTGATCGGAGATGAGCTCGCCCTCGGTCAGGTAGGCACGCATGATGCGCTCCTTCATCGCGTCCTGCCGGCCGTGGGCGGCGGCGAGGTGGACGATGCGATGGGCGTCGAACGTGTTGCCGCCGCGGGCGAGGTCGAAGCGGAAGTCGAGACCCTCGCGGGCCGCGGTCTCGGTCATCTGGGCCTGCATCTCCAGCGCCTTCTCGCGCGTCATGCCGTACTTCTCGGCGAGATGCGTCGCAGCGTCCCGCGGGCGCTGGGCGGGCGCGCCCGGATCGAGCTCGAAGCTGCGCCACGTCACGGTGACCTCGTCGCGGTGCTCGTAGCCGGCAAGCGCGGCCTCGAAGCGGCGCTTTCCGACGTAGCACCAGGGACAGGCGATGTCCGACCAGATCTCGACGTGCACGGCGATGCTCCTCTCCAAATCGTTGCTCAGGCAACTATATCGAGACCGGCGCCCCACCCGGCCTCGCTTGTCGCGTTCGGCGGCGGGGTACCCAGACCCCATGGAATTCGTGATCGGAGCGATCGTCGGGGTGCTCATCGGCGTGGCCATCTTCGTCGCGGTCACCCGCATGCGCGCCCGCGAGGAGCAGCGCGCGGTGCAGCGCGACAAGCTCGAGGGCGTCGTCGAGGGACACCGCGAGATGGCCGACGCGCACGCGAGCTCGCTGGAGGCGCTGCGTGCCCAGGCGCTCAGCCACCGCCAGGCCGCAGTCGACCACACGCGCAAGGCCGAGGAGCTCGAGCAGCGCATCGAGCGCCAGGAACGCCAGGCGAGCTTCCACGAGCAGCGCGCCGAGCAGACCGCTCGCGAGCGCGAACAGATCTAATAGGTCGCTATGACGCTCTCAGGGCTTGCCTACGTGATCATCGGCGCGTTCGTCGCCGCGGCCAACCACTACTTCGCCCATCTGGGCAAGCTCGCCGGCGTCGCCGAGGCGGTCATCGCGATCCTCATCTGGCCGCTCGTGCTGCTCGGCATCGACATCCGCATCCGCTAGACGGCCACTCGTAGCGGGGCGCGGGCCCCGCCGGCCAAGAGGGTGTGTCGAATGAGCATCGCTCCGCGTGCACCATTCGACACACCCCTGCCGCACACGAGCGAAGACCCCGGCGCAAGGACGGCCCCGGCCGCGAATCTAGTCCGGCTGGAGCGCAACGCGGGCGGCGATCCAGTCCGCCTGCCAGGCGCGCTCGCGCGCCACGGCGCTCGAGGTCGTCCTGAGCGAACGCCGCCGCGTGAGCGGCGATGAAGCCGTTCACCGCGGCGTGCGTCGGTGCAGTGGCCGGCGCGGCACGGGCGCCGAGGACATGGCGCGCGGCGTCGCCGACGTAGCCGGCGGCGCGAGCCTCGTCGGGATCGAGCTCCTCGGTCGCCAGCGCGGCCGCCGCGGCCGCGAGCTGCTCGGCGGTCTGGCAGCCGGCGAGCGCCTCGCGCGCCCGACCGCCGGGCAGCAGCGTGAGCGCCGCGTCGCGGGCGCGCAGCGCGCACGCCTCGGCGAAGGCGGCCATGAGCTCGGCGTCCCAGACCGCGACGCGCTCGAGCAGTCGCCCGCGGTCGGCGACAAGCTTGCCGCAGTCCACGCCCACATCGCCGTCGAGCTCGACGCGCCACAGCTCGTGGTCCATCCACTCGGGCAGGTCCTCGACGCGGCAGGCGTGCACGCGCGGGCTGCACGCACCGACGCCGCCGGTCGCCTGCAGCCACTCGCCCTCGGCGGGCCAGGCCACGCCGGAGAACGGACCGACCCGCCCCTCGCGCAGGAACTTGTAGGCGATCACCGCGACCGACCCGCCTGCCACTCGCGGAAGATCGCCACCGCCGCGGTGGCCGGCTCGTCGGCGGGCGCCTCGGCGGCGATCCGGCCGAGCAGGTCGATCGTGCTGTGCATCTGCTCGACGTAGTTCGAGCAGCCGCGGCAGATGACGATGTGGCGCTCGATCTCCGCGCGCTCGCCCGCCTCGAGGGCGCCCTCGAGGTAGTCGGTGAGGACCTCGACGAACTCGCGGCACGTCACATGCTCGACGTCGGTACGGCTCAAGGCGTCGCTCCTTCGGTGAGATAGCGCTCCAGGGCGGCGCGCACCTTGCTGCGGGCGCGGTGCAGCAGGATCCGCTGGTTTCCGTCGCTGATACCCAACGCGGCGCAGACTTCCTCGGGCGCCCAGCCTTCGACGTCGCGCAGCACGAGCACGTCGGCCTGGCGGGGCGGCAGCGTCTCGATTGCCGCATGGACCTGGGCGAGCGTCTCGCTGCCGAGCAGGCGCTCCTCGGGCAGCGCGCTCCAGTCGGCCGGTGCGGCCGCCCAGTGGCCGGCCCAGCGATGGCCCTCGTCGCGGAAGCGGTCGGCGTCGACCGCCGCCTCGTCGTCGTCGCCGTCGCCGGCCAGTGCGGAGAACGGGGCGCTGCGGCGCTCGCGCACCGCGCGCGTCTTCGCCCGGTTGCTGAGGATCTGGAAGATCCACGTCTTCAGCGACGAGCGGCCTTCGAAGCGGTCGATGCCGTTCAGGACGGCCAGCCAGGTCTCCTGCACGACCTCCTCGGCGACGGCGCGGTCGCGCACGAACGTGCGCGCCAGGCGCAGCAGCGAGGCGCCGTAGCGGGCGACGAGCTCGACGAACGCGGCCTCCTCCCCGCGGCGCAGCGCCGCGACGAGCCTCTGCTCGTCCTCGTTGTCCGGCCGAAGCCCGGCCGGGAGCGCGACTGGCTGCACACGTGGAAGTCTCTGCTTCGGCAGCCCGCGTTACAACTCGGCTCCGACGCGGGCGTAACGCGGCGGCGGCGCGGCGAGACAGGACGGCGCGATGTCCCCGACCGCTGCGCGATGACCGAGCTCCGCGCTCCGCGGCTGACCTGCCGTGAGGTCGTCGAGCTGCTGTCGGATTACCTCGACGGCGCGCTCGGTCCGCTCGACCGCGCACGCGTCGCCGCGCACCTCGAGACCTGCCCGGAGTGCACGGCGTACCTGGCCCAGCTGCGCGCGACGGTCGGCGCGCTCGGACGGCTGCGCGAGGAGGACATCCCCACGCCGATCCGCGCCCGGCTCGTCGCCGCGTTTCGCGGGTGGCGTTCCCGCTAGCAGCCAGGTGTACGATCGCGTTCATGCGGACGACGACACGACGCCGCGGCGTGCTGCTGTTCGCACTGGCCCTCGCGCTCCTCGTCGCGCCCGCGCCCGCCGGCGCCGTGCCGCCGCCGCTGCGCGACGTACTCGTCGTCGGCAACAACTGGGACGGCACCGCCGACGTCGTCGACCCGCACGCGCTGAAGGTCGTCACCCGCCTGAACATCGTCCCCGACCTCCGGGAGCGCACGGCGCAGATCGCCGCCGATCCGCTCGCGCTCGGCTTCTTCACCGGCGTGAACCTGCTCATCGGCGAGGGCCACAACCAGTACGTCGACGACGCGTTCACCTCGCCCGACGGGCGCTTCCTCTACGTCTCGCGGCCCAGCCTCGCCGACGTCGTCGCCTTCGACCTCGGGACGCGCGAGATCGTCTGGCGGGTGCCGGTCGACGGCTACCGCTCCGACCACATGGCGATCTCGCCCGACGGCCGGCGGCTGCTCGTCTCGGCCTCGACGGCGGGCAAGGTCCACGTCATCGACACGCAGCGCGGGACGATCGTCGCCGAGTTCGCCTCCGGCGACCAGCCGCACGAGAACAACTACTCCGCCGACGGGACGCGGATCTTCCACGCGAGCATCGGCAGCGTCTACACCCCGCTCGACGCCAGCGCTCTGGACTCGTTGAAGGGCAAGCGCGTCTTTCAGATCGTCGACGCGCAGACGTACGCGATCCTGCGGCGCATCGACGTCGGCGCGGCGCTCGCGGCCAACGGCTTTCCCGGCCTGAGCAGCGCCGTGCGGCCGATGGCGCTGTCGCCCGACGAGCGCTACGCCTACCTGCAGCTCTCCTTCCTGCACGGCTTCGTGGAGTTCGACCTGGACAGCGGCAAGCCGACGCGGATCGCCCACCTGCCGCTCTCCGCCGAGGCGAAGACGTTGCCGCGCGAGAGCTACGTGCTCGACTCCGCCCACCATGGCATCGCGATGAACCCGGCGGGCACGAAGCTCTGCGTCGCGGGCACGATGTCCGACTACGCGGCGATCGTCGCGCGCGACGACTTCTCGGCGAATGTGCTCGACGCCGGCCGCAGGCCCTACTGGTCGACGAACAGCGCCGACGGCAAGCGCTGCTTCGTCTCGGCCAGCGGCGACGACAAGGTGACGGTCATCGACTACGCCACCGAGCGGATCGTCGCGACCATCCCGGTCGGAGACCACCCGCAGCGGATGCGCACGGGCGTCATCCGCTCGGAGTTTTTGCCCCCCGCCGACGACGCGACCGACCCGCGCCTCACCGGCGTGCGGGTCCTGCGCACGCGCGCCGGCCGTGTGCTGCGGCTCGTGCTGTCGGAGGACGCGCGCGTGCGCGTGGCCGTCCAGCGCGCGAGCCGCGGGCGCTGGCGCGATGTGCGGGTCCTGTCGCTGCAGCGGCCCGCGGGCGCCGGCCGCGTGCCGCTCGGGCGGCTGCGCGCCGCCGGCCGCTACCGCGTCGTCGTGACCGCGACGGATCCCACGGGCAACCGCTCCGCCCGGCGGCTCGCGCGCCTGCGCATCGCCCGCTGAGCGCGCGTCCGAGCGGGCGCACGCCAAACGTGCGAGGTTTCCGGCCGTGATCCTCGGCGTCAACGCCCCGCCGACCGGCTGGCACGACCCGGCCGCCTGCCTCGTCGACGGCGACGGGACGCTGCTGGCGTTCTGCGAGGAGGAGCGCCTCAGCCGGGCCAAGCACGCCGCGCGCAGTGGTCCCGTGCTCGCCGTCGAGCACTGCCTGCGCGTGGCCGGCGCGACGCCCGGCGACGTCGATCTCGTCGCGATCGGCTGGGACGTCCCGCTGTCGGCGCCGCTGTTCGGCGTGCAATGGCGCCTGGAGGACACGCCGGCGTGGCTGGAGCGCTACCTGGGTCTGACGTGCACCGCGCAGGACATGCCGGAGGTGCGCTTCGTCGGCCACCACCTCGCCCACGCGACGATCGCCTTTCAGGCCTCGGACTTCGACACCGCCGCCGTGCTCGTCGTCGACGGCAACGGCGACGACGAGAGCATCTCCATGTACCGCGCCGCGCGCGACCGCCCGCTCGTGCGCACCCGCGTCTGGCCGCGCTCGCACTCGCTCGGCTACCTCTACGACGCTGCCTGCCGCTTCGTCGGCTTCGGGCAGCTGCAGGCGGGCAAGCTCATGGGCCTGTCGGCGTACGGCCGCGCGGCGGGCGTCGAGCCGTGGGACCTGCTGCCCGGCGGCGCGCCGGCCGCGCCCGGCGGCATCGACGACGGCGACGGCTTCAACCGCTACCTGCACGCCTGGACGGCCCGCATCGACCGGCTCGCCGGCGGGCAGTGCGTCGGCCGTGCGCGCCACGAGCTGCAGCTCGACCCGCTCGCCGTCCAGGTCGCGGTCAGCGCGCAGGACGCGATCGAGCGCGCGGTGGTCGGGCTCGCCGCGCTCGCGCGCGAGCTGGCCGGCAGCGAGAACCTCTGCCTCGCCGGCGGGGTGGCGCTCAACTGCAAGGCCAACGGCCTGCTCGGCGGCCCGGTGTTCGCCCCGCCCGCGCCGCACGACGCCGGCACCGCGCTCGGCGCGGCCTGGCACGTGGCGCCGCCGCGGCGCGCGGCGGCGGCGGGCAGGATCTCCGCGTTTCTCGGGCCGGCGGCCGGCGTGACCGCCAACGGCGCGTTCGACGGACTGCATCGCGAGGCGCTGTCGCTCGAGCGTGTGTGCGCGGCGTTGGAGGCGGGCCGGATCGGGGCGATCGTCGACGGACCGGGAGAGATCGGCCCGCGCGCGCTCGGCCATCGCTCGATCGTCGCCGACCCGAGCGTGCCCGGGATGCACGGCCGGCTGAACACCCTCAAGGGCCGCGAGCCGTGGCGGCCGTTCGGCGCGGCGGCGCTGGCCTCGCGGGCGGCCGCACTGTGGTCCCCGCGGCCGCGGCTGTCGGACTACATGCTCGCGGGCACGCCGGTCTCGGACGCGGGCGGCGAGGCGCTGCCCGCCGCGGTCCACGTCGACGGCACGACGCGCCCGCAGGAGCTCGACCCGGCGTCCGGCGACCTCCTCGTGGCGCTGCTGCACGAGTGGGGCGAGCGCGCCGGCGGGGCGCTCGTCAACACCTCCTTCAACGGCCCGGGCGAGCCGATCGTGTCCAGCGCCGCCGACGCGGCGGACGCGTTCCGGCGCCTGGGCCTGGACTTCCTCGTGCTCGACGGCGAGCTCGTCGCGCGCGACGCGGGCTGGTGGCGCGCGGTTTGACGTGACGCGCGCCGCGGGCATCATGATCGCTGCGTGCGCCTCGTCCTGAACGTCATCTGGTTCGTGCTCTCGGGGCTGTGGCTGGCGATCGGCTACGCCTTCGCGGCGCTCATCTGCTTTCTGCTCATCGTCACGATCCCGTTCGGCATCGCGGCGCTGCGGATCGCCGCGTACGCGCTGTGGCCGTTCGGCTCGACGGTCGTCAAGCGCGCCGACGCCGGCGTCGCGTCGGGGATCGGCAACGTCATCTGGGTCCTGCTGTGCGGCTGGTGGCTGGCGCTCGCGCACCTCGTGACCGGCGTCGCGCTGTGCCTGACGATCATCGGCATCCCGCTCGGGCTGGCGAACTTCAAGCTCGTGCCGGTCGCGTTCCTGCCGCTGGGCCGGGAGATCGTCAGCGTCGAGGAGGCCGAGACGCTGGAGCCCCGTCCGGTCTAGTTGCGCCCGCGGCGGGGTAAGGGCCGACCATGGCGCAACGCGCGGGGGTGAGCTTCGAGCTGGATCGACTCGAGGTCGAGGACGACACGCTCGTCGTCAGCGGCTTCTGGACGGGGGTGCGCGGGCTGCGCTTCGTGCGCCCGACGCTCGTCTCCGAGGACCGCCGCATCCTCGCGACGCTCGAGCACAAGCCGTGGGCGCCGTCGGCCGACGCGACCTGGACCGCGGCGTTTCCGTGGGACGGCCAGGACATCGACGCCGACCGCCTCACGCTCGCCGTCTCGCCCCAGGTGAGCGTGTCGCTGGGCGACGGCGGCGCGCTCGCCCCGGTTCTTCCCGCCGGAGCGCCCCCTACTCTGAAGGTCGTGACGCAGCCCCCTGCGGTCGACGAAGATCGACGGGACCCCGAGCCGGCGCCGCCCGCCGAGCCCGAGGACCTCCTGCGCGAGCGCGACGACCTGCGCCGGCGCCTGGCCGACGCGGAGCGGCTGGCCGCCCAGCGCGAGCGCCAGATCCGGCATGACGCCGAGACGGCGCAGGACGATGCCGCCCGCGAGCGCGCCGCCGCCGAGCGCGACCGCGACCGCGCGCTGCAGCAACTCGACGAGGCGATCGAGGCCCGCGAGGCCGCGGTGCGCACGCGCGCGCGGATGCAGGTCGCCCACGACGAGGCGCTCGCCGCGCGCGAGGTGGCCGAGGCCGAGCTGGCCCGGGCGAAGGCCGAGCGCGAGGAGGCCAACGCCCAGCGCGACGAGGTGCTGCTCGCCTACCGCGCGCTGCGGCTGCAGATCCAGGGCGAGCACGCCGACCAGGACCGCGCGACGAGCGACGACCCCGGCGCGGAGCCCGCGGCCGACGACGAGCCGATCGGCGTGCGCACCCTGCCCGCCGCGCGCACCGTCATGTCCGAGCTGCAACGCCCGCGGCGCGAGCAGAAGCTCGTGCTCTCGCAGTTCGACCTGTGGATCATGCGCGTGCTCGGGACCGTCGCGGCCGGCTGCTTCATCCTGCTGCTCTTCTCGATCCTGCGGGTATTCCTCTAGTGTCGTGAGTCAGAAGTTCGCACGCATCTGAGGGCGCCGGAACGCGTCTGCCGGCACCCGATATCCACGGCCGTACCACCAGTACGACTGTGGATATCGGTCACCGGCAGACACACCCCGGCATCCCTCAGCTACGCACGAACTTCCGACTCACGACACTAGCCAACCTTTACTAGCGGGGCGCGGGTTCGGAGGTCGAGTTATCTACCCACCACGTGGATAACTCGACCAGGCCCCGCCGGCCATGAGGGTGTGTCGAGTGAGCATCGCTCCGCGTGCACCATTCGACACACCCCTGCCGCACGAAGGCCCCGGCGCAACGGCCGCCACCCAGACCAACTCACCCCTCATCGATGCAGTTCGACCACGCGATCGCCGCCCGTACGACGCGCGAAAGCGCACATCGACGGCCCGGCCGCGGAATCAACCAGCTAGCCGGTTCGCCGGCCCTCGAAGCGCGTCAGCCCGTCGTCGGGCACGGGTTCCCACGACGCCGCCGAACGCAGGAACTGGCGGTAGCTGAACGGCACGCCGGGGTCGCGGTCGAACGCCCCCATGCGGATCGCTCCGGCCGCCTTCGTCTCGGGATCGCGGCTGAGCAGGTGCCCGCCGCAGACCCGGCAGAAGCACTTCTCCATCCCGCCCGCGGGCGGGGTCCAGCCCGTGACGAGCTCCTCGCCGGCGGTGAAGGTCAGCGCGCTGCCGTCGACAAGCGCCTGCGCCGACGCCGCCGTGCCCGTGCGCTGCTGGCAGTGCGTGCAGTGGCAGTAGCCGGCGTCGTGCGGCGCGACGGCGAGCTCGAAGCGCACCGCGCCGCACAGGCAGCCCCCGGTGAGCGGCGCGTCGCTCATGCTCCGTGACACTTCTTGTACTTCTTGCCGCTGCCGCAGGGACACGGGTCGTTGCGCGCCGGCGTCTCGCCGACGACACGCGGCGGCTGCGGGGCGAAGACCGGCTCGGGCAGCTTGTTGATGCGCATGACGGCCTTGTCGATCGCGCGCCAGCCGGCGGGGTTGGAGTGGCGCGCCGCCGCGATGCGCTCGGTGTTGACGATCTTCGCCGCGACCTTGTGCGGGCCGCAGAGCGACTCCTTGGCGTTCTCGAGGCTCGACGGGTAGCCGAACTGCTGGCCCTGGCAGGCGGGGCAGTCCTCGGTGACCGGCTCGACCGGGTCGAGCAGGACGTTCGAGCGGTCGAGCTCAACCGTGCCGAAGGCGTGCTGCACGAGGTCCGTCAGCGCGCCGAGGCCCACCGCGCTCCAGCTGCGCTTGGCCTGCAGCTCGGGCGTGCCGAAGGCGCCGTGGTCGCCGTCGAGGTCCGCCAGCAGGCGCCGCGCCTCGCCGCGCGCGGCGCGCCGCGGGTAGTCGCCCTCGAGCAGCTCCTCCTCGCGCTCGAGCGCGGCCGCCATGACCGCCGAGGCGTAGCGCCCGATCGCGGCCGCGACGTCGCCGTCGGTCTCCTCCATCCCGGTCCGTACGGCCGCGACGGTGAGGTAGAGGTCGACCTCGAGCACCTCGTCGTCGACCGTGACCGCCGTCCAGGCCTCGCCGCGGTCGGGGATCCAGCCGAGCGGGTCGGCGGTGATGACGAAGCAGCGCAGCCACAGCTGCTTGTGCTCGGGGTAGATGTCCAGGCTCGGCGGCCAGTCCACCCGCAGCTCGACGAGCGCGAACTCCTCCTCGGGCGCGGCGAGGATGAGGGCCGCGGGATCGAGGTTCTGCGGGGCCGGTTGCGTCGCCATGGCTGCGCTTCAGGCTAGAGGATGCCCGGGCGCGTCACGGCGCCAGCAGCAGCGCCGAGCGTGCGAGCTCGGCGAGGCTGCGCTCGAGCCACACCGCGAGGTCGGCGCGCGCGACGGCGCCCGACATGCTCGTCTCCAGGTCGCCGAGCAGCGCGGCGCGGTCGCGCGTCCCGTCGAGCAGCGTGACGAGCACGCGGGCGGGGTCGTCGAGCGTGACCGGCTCGTGGCGCAGGTTGGCCACCAGCGGCCCCTCCTGCGCCTGCAGCCGGGCCATCGCGGTGACGCGCGGCTGTGCCGCCGCGCCCGTGCCGAACGTCGCCGGCTCGGTGTGCACGCCGGCCAGCGCGGCGCTGTAGCAGCGCATGAGCGCCTCGCAGATGGTCTGGCGCTCCTCCGGCTCGGCGTCCGGCGGCCACAGGCCGGCGATCGGCAGGATCGCCGGCCAGGCCGCGACGACGCGCTGCAGCGCGGCGATCACGGCGCCGTGGTCGGTCGTCAGGTTCGATCCGTTGGCGCCCGTGAACGTCACGCGGCCGCCCTCGCCGGGGTCGCTCGCCTGCGCCTGGATGGAGACCGCCAGCCCCTCGAGGCGCTGCGGGTGGGGCGGGTCGCCGAGCTCGTGGGCGGCGTGGCAGAGCAGCGTCTGGCGGAAGGTCCGCATCCGCAGCTGATCGAGCAGCGCCTCGCGGCGCAGGCGGTCGTCGGTGGCGAGCACGCCGTCGCGCAGCCCGGGCGGCAGCCAGCCGACCTGCATCTCCCAGAAGTTCGCCTCGGCGAGGAACTGCAGGTCGTGGCGCTCCGTGTAGGCGAGGAACTCGTCGAAGTGCAGCCGCCGGTTGATCGGGGAGAGCGTGTCGTGGAAGAGCAGGGCGTCGGAGTCCTCGCGCATCCTGGCCGCCAGCGAGATGAGCGTCGAGAGCTTCTCGTCGTAGCCCCAGGCGGTGCGCAGGACGTCGAGCAGCTCGCGGGCGGCGGCAAGCTGCCGGGCGGCCGGCTGATCCTCGGCGACGTGGGCCTTGAGGATGTTGCGCACGATGTCGCGCATGTGGCCGCCGGGCAGGCTGTTGTAGCTGACGTACGCGACGCCGTGCGCGGAGAGGGCGTGGGCGCAGAGCGCCATGAGCGCCTCGCGGATCTCCTCGGGCACCCAGGAGAAGACGCCGTGCGCGATGACGTAGTCGAAGCTGGCGGCGGGGGGCGCGAAGTCCGCGAGCGAGGCGGCCTCGAACGTCACGTTCCCGATGCCCGCCGCCTGCGCGCGCGCCTGCGCGGCGGCGATCGCCTCCCCCGAGATGTCGATGCCGACGAACCGCGCGCCGGGCAGCGCGCAGGCCATCGGCAGCAGGTTGCCGCCATCGCCGCAGCCGAGCTCGAGCAGGCGGCAGTCCGAGGGCGCCGGACAGGCCAGGCCGTACAGCCGCCCGATGCTGGCGAGGCGGTCGGGGTGCGTCTGGGCGAACGGATGGCCCGGATAGGGCACCTCGTCGTAGAGCACGTCTGCCGTCGGCGCCGCCATCGCCCGGCGATCCTAGCCGTGGGCCGCGTAACGGATCGCCGGTCCGCGTTGACAGCGCGGCAGCCCGAGCCCATGCCACGAGGAGACGACGATGGCCGACCTGACCGAGATCGACGAGCAGCTCTGTGCGACGTCCGAGTGGGACTTCTCGGACCTGCGCGCGCTGTACATCAACTGCACGCTCAAGCGCTCGCCCGAGATCTCCCACACGCAGGCGCTGGCCGATCGCTCGATCGCGATCATGGAGAAGAACGGCGTGCACGTCGACGTCATCCGCGCCGTCGACCACCAGATCGCGACCGGCGTCTACCCCGACATGACCGAGCACGGCTGGGACGCCGACGAGTGGCCGGCGATCTCCGAGCAGGTCATGGCCGCCGACATCCTCGTCCTGCTCTCGCCGATCTGGCTCGGCGAGAAGTCCTCGGTCTGCACGCAGGTCATCGAGCGCCTCTACGGCAACAGCCACATCCTCAACGAGGCCGGCCAGTACGCCTATTACGGGCGCGTCGGCGGCTGCATCATCACCGGCAACGAGGACGGCGCGAAGCACTGCGCGATGAACATCCTCTACTCGCTGCAGCACCTCGGCTACACGATCCCGCCGCAGGCCGACTCGGCCTGGCTCGGCGAGGCGGGCCCCGGCCCGAGCTACACCGACCCCGGCTCGGGCGGCCCGGACAACGACTTCACGAACCGCAACACGGCGTTTCTGACCTGGAACCTGCTGCACGGCGCGCGAATGCTCAAGGACGCCGGCGGGATCCCCGCGCACGGCAACCAGCGCACGGTGTGGGACGCGGGCTGCCACTCGGACTACCCCAACCCCGAGCACCGCGCCTGGCTAACGCCGAAGCGTGATCCGCGCCGTGCGCTGCGCCCGACCGCCGGTGGACGTCGCGGCGGTGACCGAGACGCGCGCGGTCGCGCGGCCGGTGCGGCGCAGGCTCGTGCGCGCGGCGCGGCGAGCGGCGCTCGACAGCTTCAGCGCGACGCGCGCCGAACGGCCACCGCGCAGGTTGCCGCGCGAGGCGCCCACGCGCTCGCCGGCGATGCGGGCGCTGGCCTGGACAGCGCACGCCTGATCGCAGCGCACATCGATGCGCAACTGCTTCGGAACCCCGCGCCGCGCGGGCGCGGTGACGGAGAGGCGCAGCGGCGCGACGGCGACCGGCAGCGGCGCGCGCGCGAGATCGCGGCGCAGCGCGCCCGCCGAGACCGAGACGGGCAGCCCCGGGAAGCTGGGCAACCCGAGCCCGTCGAGCACCCCCGGCAGCGGCGGGAGGGGCGGCAGGACCGGCGGCAGGTCCACGCCGAGCTCGAGGCCCGGCAGCGGCAGCTCGAGCCGGGGGCCGTCGACGGCCGCGTTCATGCCGAGCGCGACCGGGCCGAAGCCGCCCCACGTCACGGCGGCGTTGCCGATCTCGTCGAGCAGGACCTCGCCGACGCCCGGGCCGTAGTAGGAGGTCTCGCTCGCATGGGTCAGCGGACCCTGGGACACGGGCGCCGGGTCGCCGAACGAGCCGCCCGGCAGGCGCCGGCGCGCGTGCACGTATCCGTTGGCGCCCTCGCAGCAGTCGGTGTACGCGACGACCGCGTCGCCGCGGCGGTTCATCGCGAGCTGTGCGTCGTAGCCGGGCCAGGGCACGAGCAGCTGAGGCGGGCCGATCCGCTGCAGGAGCATCGAGCCGAACACCGCGTGATAGCCGTAGCCGGAATAGCCCCATGTGCCGGTGGTGGTCCCGCTGCCCGAGAGGTTGCCCGCCGACTCGTAGCCCAGCAGCACCTCGCCCGCATCGGACACCGCGAGGGAGAAGTCACCGGGCGTCTGGCCGAGCTCGGTCGTCGCGCCGAGCGTGCCGTCGGGCCGGCGCAGCGCGAGGTGCAGATCGCCGATCGCCGCGCCCTGGTCGAAGCCGGCCGGCACGGTGTACCAGGCGATCGCGGCGTGGCCGGCGAAGTCGAAGTCGACCTGCGGAGCGCGCCATGACCACGGCGTGACGGTGCCGGGCAGCGCATGACGTTCGTCGAGCGCACCGCCGCCGAGCCGGCCGAAGGCCACGCGGGCAGTCAGGTCGGATGTCCGCGACGGGCCCTGCAGATACGCCACCGCGAGCTCGCCGGTGGCGCTCACCGCGAGATCGCGCGCGACCTGGACGACGCCGGGGTCGGCCACCGGATCCAGCGGCCGCGGAGGCGACAGCCCGGCGGCGCCGGGGGCAAGCTCGGTGAGCCAGACGCGCTGGCCGCCCGATGCGTTCTTGCGCGGCCACGCGACGACGAGGTGACCGAGCGGCGTGAGGGCGAGCAGCGGGCGCCCGTCGGAGTAGTCGGTCTGGCCTTCGAAGACGGTGCCGACCTCACGCCACGGGCCGCCCGGCGGGCGCACGTGGATGTGCAGGTCCCCGCCGTCGGAGTACGCGGCGGCGGCGACGCCCGTGGGTGCGACCGCCATCCGCGGGTAGTAGCCGCCGGCGCCGTTCCAGAGCGTCGTGTCGCTCGTTGCGCCCGTGAAGCCGTTCGTCTGCGTGACGCCGATGCGCGCCCCGCCGCCGCTGCGCTGCTGCATCGAGAAGATCTCTCCGAGCGGGGCGAGCGCCGCGTCGCTCTCGAAGAGGCCCTCGGCCCCGATCGCGACCGGTTCCTGCCATGCGCGCGTGACGAGCTCGGCGGCCGGCGCGGCGCCCGCCGGCGCGAGCGCCAGCAGGAGCGTCAGCGCGACGGCGAACGAGAGCAGGCGCATGCTCGGACCGCATCGGCGCGCGCGGCCCCGACCTTGAGCTTCCGGCTACTCCGCCTGGCGGCCGAGGATCACGGCGAAGCGCTCGACGCGCTTGCGCTCGTCGTCCGACAGCGGCTCGGCGGCCTCGACGAGCAGCGTCATCGGCCCGCGCCGCTGCGCCCAGCGCGTCGCCTCCTCGCCGAACTCCGGGGCGATCCAGACGATCGGCTTGGCCCCGGCGTAGGTCATGACCGTCGCCTCCTGGCTGCTCGCGCGTGTCCTCCGCGCGCAGCACCGGGATCGTCACGAGGTCCAGCGCGTGGGCCAGCGCGGTGATCGCGTCCAGCCCGCCGTCGTCGGCGAGCACCGCGATGTCGCCCTCCTCGAGCATGCTCGCCACCCAGCCCTCGGGCGCGGCGGCGAGCACGCCGGGCGCGCAGACGAGGTGAAAGAGCGGGTCGGCCATGCCCGGGACGCTAGCGCGTGGCCTGCGGTGACGCCTACGCCCGCGCGGCGGCGCGCCGCAGCAGCTCCGCGCGCGCGACCGCGTTCTCGGCGAACTGCGCGGCGCGGGTGTAGGCGGCCGCGGCGCCGGCCTCGTCGCCGCAGCGCTCGAGCAGGTCGGCGTGGGCGGCGTGCAGCGGCGCGTAGCCGGCCAGCGTCGCGTCGCCGAGCAGCGGGCGCAGCAGCGACAGGCCGGCCTGCGGGCGCCCGGCGCGGCCGAAGGCGACCGCGCGGTTGAGCTCGATGACCGGCGACGGCGTCAGCCGCGCGAGCACGCTGTAGAGCGCGGCGATCTGCTCGAAGTCGGTCTCGTCGGCCGAGGCGGCCGTCGCGTGCAGCGCCGCGATCGCCGCCTGCAGCTGGTAGGGGCCGGGCAGGCCACGGCGCAGCGCCGCCTCGAGCAGACGCTCGCCCTCGTGGATGCGGCCGCGGTCCCACAGCGTGCGGTCCTGGTCGTCGAGCGCGACGAGGTCGCCGTGCTCGTCGACGCGCGCCGCGCGGCGCGAGTCGTGCAGGAGCATGAGCGCGAGCACGCCGGCCACCTCGGGATCGTCGGGCATGAGGCGGTGCAGCAGCCGGCCGAGGCGGATCGCCTCCGTGCACAGCTCGCCGCGCACGAGCCGATCGCCGCCGGAGGCGCTCCAGCCCTCGTTGAAGATGAGGTAGACGACCGCGAGCACGCCGGCGAGGCGGTCGGGCAGCTCGTCGTCGGGCGGAACGCGGTAGGGGATCCGGGCCGTGGCGATCTTGCGCTTGGCGCGCACGATGCGCTGCGCCATCGCGGGCTCGGCGACGAGGAACGCGCGCGCGATCTCGCCGGTCGTCAGCCCCCCGAGCGAGCGAAGCGTCAGCGCGACGCGCGCCTGCATCGCCGAGCGCCGGATGACAGCAGGTGAAGATGAGCCGCAGCCGATCGTCGACGACCGCGGACGGCTCGGCCTCGTCGTCCTCGCCCTCGGCGGCGCCCGCGGCCACCGGCCCCTCGCGCTCGGCGAGCACCTGCAGGCGCTGCACGCGGTCGGCCAGCGCGCGGTCGCGGCGCAGGCGGTCGATCGCCCGGCGCCGCGCGGTCGTCGTGATCCACGCGCCCGGCCGGTCGGGCAGGCCGTTTCGCTCCCAGGATGCGATCGCCTCGGCGAACGCGTCCTGCAATGCGTCCTCGGCGAGCTGGAAGTCGCCGAGCTGGCGGATGAGCGTGGCGAGCACCGCGGTCCGCTCCTCGCGGAAGGCCGCCTCGGCGGCGGCGGCGCTCGCCCGCGTCATCCAGCGTCCATGGTTACGCGGTGTCCGGGAACACGACCACGGGACGCACCTCGACCGTCCCGCTCTCGATGTTCGGCATCTTCGCCGCGAGCGCGACCGCCTCGTCGATCGTCGGGACGTCGACGAGGTAGTAGCCGCCGAGGATCTCCTTCGTCTCGGCGAACGGGCCGTCGCTGAGCTGGGTGTCGCCGCCGCGGACGCGCACGGTCTTGGCCGACTCGGTGCCCTCGAGCGGGGCGCCGTTGACCATCGCGCCCGACGCCACGAGGGCGTTGGTGTAGTTCAGCCACTCCGCGTACTGGGCGTCCTGCTCCGCGGCGGGGGGAGCATCGGCGGGGTCGCCGTAGATCAGGAGCATGTACTGCGGCATGGTCGGTCACCTCGTGGGTCGGGCCGGCGAATCCGGCGCTTGCATGAACCGTTCGTACATGCGTTACCCGATTCGCCGCTCCCTGCCCAAATGGCGCGCTCGCGCTCAGGTCAGCCCTCCGCCATCGCGGTCTGGTCGAACACGACGACCGGGCGCACCTCGACCGAGCCGTAGCCGACGTTCGGGATCTTCGCCGCCCAGGCCAGCGCCGCGTCGAGATCCGGGACGTCGACGAGGTAGTAGCCGCCGAGGTTCTCCTTCGTCTCGGCGAACGGCCCGTCGCTGAGCAGCGTCTCGCCGTCGCGCACGCGCACGGTCGTCGCGGTGTCGGCGGCCTCGAGCGCGTCGCCGGCCACCATCGCGCCGGATTCCTGCAGCGCCTGCGTGTACTCAAACCACTTCGGCATCTCGGCCTGCGCCTGCTCGGGCGTGGGGCCGCCGGCGGCCGGGGAGTAGATCAGGAGCATGTACTGGGGCATCGCGCACCTCGTGGGGTTTCGGAGCGCCGGCCGGATTGCGGCGCCTCTACCCATCCGTCGAACGGGGGTGAGCCGATTCGACACCTCCCGCGAAGAAGTTGCAACTTCTCAGCAGACGCCCAGCAAGCTCACGCACGCCGCCAAGCCGGCGCGCCGAAGCTGAGGCCATGAACTCCGATCCCCAGACACCCCAGATCCCCGGCGTCACCCGCCGCCGGGCCGTCGGCGCCGCGGGCGCCGCGGGCGCCGCGCTCCTGCTTTCGCGAGTCAGCGGTCCCGACAAGCGGCTGCTCTCGATCCCTCTGGCCGAGGAGGCGCAGGCGGCCGCCGGCTCGTGCGTGCTCATCCCGGCGAAGAGCGAGGGGCCGTACTTCGTCGACGAGAAGCTCAACCGCTCGGACATCCGCACGGATCCCGGCGACGGCACGACGGCGGCCGGCGTGCCGCTGAACCTCACGATGGTCGTCGTCGGCGCCGACTCCAGCTGCGCGCCGGTGCAGGGCGCCGTCGTCGACATCTGGCACGCCAACGCCGCCGGCACGTACTCCGACATCGCCGGCGAGGGCACGAGCGGCAAGAAGTTCCTGCGCGGCCTGCAGGCGACCGACGCCAACGGGCAGGCGAGCTTCACGACGGCCTTCCCCGGCTGGTACTCCGGCCGCGCGGTCCACATCCACTTCAAGGTCCGCGTCTTCAGCGGCTCGACGACGACGTTCGAGTCCAACTCGCAGCTGTTCTTCGAGCCCGCGACGACGAACGCGATCTACGCGACGAGCGCCTACAGCTCGCGCGGCACGCCGAACGTCGGCAACTTGGCCGACAACATCTACGGCAGCGACGGGTCGGTCAAGGTCAGAGCGCGCCTGTCGCGCAACGGCACGACGATCGCGACGAAGACCGTCGCCGGCGTCACCTCCGGCGTGCGCGCGCTCGACCTCGTCGTCCCGAAGGCGACGGGCGGCGGCGGCGCCCGGCTGACGATGACCTACACCGACGGCGCGGGCCTGAAGAAGATCGTCCGCAAGACCGTGAGGATCCCCAAGAAGAGGTTGACCTGATGCCCTCGATCGGACCCATGGAGATGCTGCTCGTCCTCGGCCTCGCGCTGCTCGTCCTCGGACCCAAGCGCCTGCCCGACGCCGCTCGCGCGATGGGGCGCGGCCTGCGCGAGTTCAAGGACGCCGTGACCGGCATGCGCGCCGGCGATCAGACCGAGCTCGCCGCCGTGCGGGCCGACGCCGCCGAGCCGGCCTCGCAGCAGACCAAGCCGGCCGCCGTCGCGTAGGCGGCGTCCCTCGCGTCCAGCGCCCGCGCCCGGGCCCGCACGCAGCGCGGGCGCGGGCTCGTCGCCGTCGTCGAGGCACTCGTGCAGCGCGAGCATGAGCCGCTGCGTCGGCTCGTCGGGCACCGGCATGACGCTCGCGGTCAGCGCGCTCGTGCCGAGCGCGAGCAGCGCGGCGCTGAAGCCCATGAGCTCGTCGCCCGGCCGCACGGCGGTGACGCCGCCGTCGCAGGAGCTGAGGATCATCTCGCGCGGGCTCGCCCGCAGCCGCTCGAGGTCGTAGACCGTGAGCGGGCCGTCGGCGAGCTGCAGCGACGAGAAGAGCGGGTTGTCGGCGCGAAAGACGCCGTGGCTGGCGATGTGCGCGCGGTCGGCGGACTCGAGCGCCGCCGCGACGGCGGCCACCCGCGCGTCGGCGCCGAGCAGCGCGGTCGCCGCCGGATGGCGGCGCGGCGAGCCGCCCGCACCTCGGCGGCCGCGTCCGGCAGGCCGGGACCGGCCGCGAGCAGCAGCCGGGCCGGCGCGGCGGCGCCCGTGCCGCGTCGCGGGCGCGCGCCGCGCGCAGCCACAGCGCCGCCGACGGCGCGACGCTCAGCGCGCGCGCGGCGCAGGACGGCAGCGCCGGCCACGGCACGGCGTGCAGCTCGCCGGTCGGGACGAGCACGAGCTCGCGCTCGCCGACGCGCGCGGCGAGCGGCGCGAGCAGCAGCGCGTCGAGCCGGCCCGCCGCGTGCTCGGCGTTCTCGCGCGCGACCGCGCGCGAGGCGGCCGAGCCGCCGCCGCGGGCGAGCTTGCGCAGGCGAAGCGCAGCGCGCCGCAGCTCGCGCTGGACCTCCGCCGCGGAGCCGAGCGTGACGAGCCCGGTGCGCCCGTCGCAGACGACGACCGCGGCGAGCGACGTCGCCGGCGTCGAGGAACTCGACGAGCGCGCGCGGGCCGAGCGCCGCGCGCAGGTCCGCCAGGCGGCGGCAGCGCCGGCGGCGCCGGCGCGCCCGCGCCGGGACCGCTCGCGTGCCGCGCGCGCCGGCGGATCGACGCCTCCAGCTCGGCCTCGCGGCGCGTCAGCCGGCGCGCCTCGGGCGAGCCGGGCTCCGCCGCCCGCGCTCGCCGCCAGCACCGTGCGCAGCTCGGCGAGGTCGGCGGCGAGCGCATCGTCGTCCGGGCGGGCGCACGGGCCGCTGCCACAGCGCGCCGGCGCGGCCGCGCTCGGCCCACGCGAGCACCGCGGCCGGCCGCCCGGACTCCAGCGCGAGGCGCTGCCCGAGCGCCGCCAGCGCGTTGCCGTGCACGGTCGGCGCCGGTGCGCAGCTCGGTCGCGCCGAGGCTGAGGCGGTGCTGCTCGAGCACGTCGAGGCCCGCGCGCAGCGCGCGCAGGGCACCGGTCGCGTGGCCCTCGGCGTGGCGGCGCAGCGCCTCGGCGTGCCACGCCCCGACGCGCAGCGTGACCGGGCCGTCGCGGCGCGCGTGCGCGACGGCCTCGAGCTCGCGCGCCGCCTGCGCGCGGCGGCCCGAGCGCGAGCGCGATGCGGGCCACGAGGATGCGCGCGTTGAGCGCCGCCGTCGTGCTTGCCGCCCGCCTGCAGCTCGCGCCGGCGCGCGCGGCGCGCGCGGCGCAGCAGCTCGGCGCTCGCGCCGCCGCGATGCGAACGCCGCGCGGACCGCGACGTGCTCGGCGAGCGCCGCCCAGCTCGGGCCGGCGCTGGCGCCGGAAGTCGCGCCGCGCCTGTTCGGCGGCGGCGCGCGCGCCGCCGGGGTCGCGCGTTGGCGAGCGCCGCCTCGGCGAGCGCGAGGCGCGCCTCGGCGAGCTCGGCGCCCATCGCGCGTCGCTTCGAGCAGCTCGACGGCGCGCCGGGCGCTCGCCATCGCCTCGCGCGCGAGGCCCGCCGACGAGCAGGATGTAGCAGCGCTCGAACTCGAACAGCGCCGTGCCGCGTGCCGCCCGCCGGCGGCGATCAGCGGCTCGGCGGCGTCGAGGTCGGCGAGCGCCTGCGGCAGGTCGCCGCGCAGCGCGGCGACCCAGCCGATGTTCTGGCGGATCGTCGCCGCCATGAGGCTGAGGCCGAGCTGCTCGGCGAGCTGCTCGGAGGCGCGCAGGTCGGCCGTCGGCGGCGCGCAGCGCGCCGCTGAAGGCGTGCAGGACGCCGCGGTTGCACAGCAGCTTGGCCTCCGTCGAGCGATCGCCGGTCCGGCGCACGATCTCCAGGCCCTGCGGCGTAGGCCGTCGAGCGCCGCGTCGTTGCGCCCGAGCCGCTCGAGGATCAGCGCGTGCTGGGAGTGCAGCGTGGCGCTGTCGCCGGCGTCGCGGCGCGTGGCGCAGCCGCGCCTGGCGCAGCGCCTCGGTCGCCTCGCCCTGGTTGATGAGCGCGAACGCGAGGCTCATGCGCGCCTCGGCGACGCGCAGCCGGCGCCCCGCCGCGCTGCGCCGTGGCGATCGCGGCGCGCAGGTGCTCGACGGCCGTCGGCGCGTCGTCGAGCTCGATCGAGATCATCCCCAGCGCGCGCTGGGCGACCGACGCGGTGTCGTGGTCGGCGGCGGCGAGCGCCGCGTCGAGCGCGCGCTGCGCGAGGCCGCGCGCGTGCCGCGGGTCGGCGCCCACGAGGTGGTGGGCCTGCTCGGCGAGGGCGGCGGGGCCGGCGGCCGGTGCGGCGTGGCTCAGATCGTCATCCACGCCGTCTCGACGAAGCGCCGCGCGCCCGCGTCGTCGCCGAGCCGGCAGCGCAGGCTCAGCGGGCCGGGCGCGATCCCGCGGGCGGCGAAGCGTCCGCGGTCGTCGGCGCGCAGCGCGAGCAGGTCCTCCCCCTGGCGGATCGTGACGTCCGCCGGCTGGGGCGGGACGAGCTGGCCGGACGAGGTGCAGGTCGTCGGCGGCGGCCGTGCTCGGCCTCGATCTCGATCGTCAGCCCGGGGGCCTCGAACGTCAGCGTGCGCGGCGGCGCGCTGCCCCGCACGAGCAGCAGCGGGCTCGTCGACCGCCGAGTCGGCGATGAGCTCGGCGAGCTCGGTGGCGATCGGGCGGCGGCCGATCGCCGCGCGAGCCAAGCGACGAGATGCTGCGAAATCGGGTCCAGGTCGCTCATGGCGCGTCGCAGATCCTCGAGGAGGGCGTCGTCGTCGTCTCGTGGGAGGCGTTCGTGCTCCATCACACAGAGTCCTGCGGAGGGGCCGAGATACATGTTCCTGCGGCCGCCCGGCGCAGGTTGGCCAGACAGCGGCTGCGGGTCGGGCCGATGCTACCGACGGGCATGGCCAGCGCGCAGGAGACGTCGACGTAGCTCGGCGGCGGCTCGCGCGCAGAGCATCCGCAGCAGCGCCTGGCAGCGCGCCGAGAGCTTGCGCGAACGCGCGCCACAGCGCCGCGTCGCGCTCCTCGGCGAGCAGCCGGGCGTCGGCCAGCGCGGGGGCACGCTGTCCTGCGGGCAGGCGGTCGTCCTCGGTCGGCACGACGCGGGCCTGCTGGCGCAGCACGCGCAGGCACTCGTTGCGCGCGGTCGTGGCCAGCCAGCCGCCCAGCGCCTCGGGGTTGCGCAGGTCGTCGAGGTGCTCGAGCAGGCGCATCCACGTCGTCTGGAAGACGTCGGCCGCGTCGGCGTCGGAGAGGCGGTGGCTGCGCGCGGCGGCCCAGACGACGCCCGCGTAGCGCGTCGACGAGCGACTCCCACGCCCCGGGCTCGCCCGGCGCGCGCCGATCGGACCAGCTCTACGACCTCGACAGGGCTCACGGCGTCTCCGGGTTGGCGGGAACGCCGCAAACCTACTGCTCCGTCTGGCGGACCCGCGCCGCCGGGCGCGTGCGTCGCGCCGCGCGACGTGAGCGCGATGTCACACACGGCGCGGCGGGCGGGCGTATTTTCGGTCTGCCTGCCCCGTCTACACCTGTGACGCCGCGCGCGGCCGAGCCGCGCGCGCGGACCCCAACCGCAGCGAGGAGCGAGATGAACGACGCTGACGACACCTACCCCGTCGACTGGCACGGCGAGGCGTGGGACGAGGTCATCCTGAACAACCCCTGCATCGCGCGCGGCGGCGGTCCCGGCGACTGGTTCATGTACCGGCCCGGCCGCCTGCTCGTCGACGCGGAGGCGGCGCGCGACGGGCAGGGTCGCCGACGCTGCTCGACGACGCACGACGTCGTCGCCGGCGCGCTCGCGCGCAGGCCGACGTCGCGGCGCGCCTGGGCCTGACGCTCTACAACGCGCCCGACGACCGCCTGCTGTCGCTCGTGCAGGAGATCCGCGGGATCGCGCCGCGCGGCGCGTCGCTCGATCACGTGCTCATCGCGGGCGCCCAGCGCTGGGGCGGCGACGACGAGCCGCTGCCGATCGACGATCCGGGGACGATCCCCGGGCGAGGGGTCGGCCGGCGAGGGCATCTCGCATCGCGATCCTCGACACCGGCATCGCGCCGGACGTGCCGTTCGCGATCGAGCACCGGGCGGCGCGACCTGGAGACCCCCGACCTCGACGGCGACGAGCGCCGCGACAAGCCCGCCGGCCACGGCACGCACGTCGCGGGCATCATCGCCGCGGTCGCGCCGGCGGCGCAGCTCGTCGCGCACCGCATGCTCGGCGGCGTCGCCGGCGTCGCGAGCGAGTCCGAGGTCGCCGAGGCGCTGCTCGCGGCGGCCGACGCGGATCTCATCAACTGCTCGTTCAGCGGGCCGACGCTCGACGACGAGCCGCCGGCTGGCGATCGAGCGCGCGCTCGCGCAGCTGCGGCCCGAGACCGTCGTCGTGGCGTGCGCGGGCAACCTCGACACCGATCGGCGGCAGTGGCCCGCGGCGTTCGAGCGCGTCGATCGCCGTCGGCGCCGTCGGGCGCGACGGCGAGGACGAGCTGTGGCGGCGCGCAGAGCTTCTCGGACTACGGCCGGTGGGTCGACTGCGCGGCGCCCGGCGTCGCGATCGAGAGCACGTTCCTGCACTGGCCGCCGGAGGGCGGCAGCGACCCCGTCATGTTCACCGGCTTCGCGAGCTGGAGCGGGACCTCGATGTCCTGCCCGCAGGTGACCGGCGCGATCGCCGCGCGCGCCTCCAGCAACGGGCATCGACGTCGCGGCCGCGGCCGACCAGCTCCTGCAACGACCCCGACGCGCAGCAGGTGGCGCAGCTCGGGCCGGTCGTCGAGTAGCGACGTGCGAGGGGCGCGGCCGCGGCGGCCGCGCCCCTTCGCCGAAGCTCAGTGCTGGCTCGACGCGCCGCCGCGGACGCCATCTCGAAGAGGCCGGCGGTCTGCAGCTCGCTGACGACGTCGACGACGTCCTGCTCGCCGAGGCTCGGGTAGTCGGCGGTGAGCGCGCCGAAGAGCTCGTCGGTGCTGCGCGAGCCGTCGGCGAGCTCGACGAGGCGCCGCAGGGCGCCGTCGGGATCGGCGAGCGTGTGGACCTCGTGGCGGCCGACGATGTGCAGTTGGCCGCCTCCGCGCAGCAGGGCGGCGGCGGGCTTCAAGCGCGGGTTCGTGGCTGTGTACATCGGTGACTCCTCGGGGCGGTGACGGCGATGCCGGGTGCCGTTCATCCAGAGGAGCGCGCACGCGCCGCCCAGATACATCGGTCTACGTCAGCGCGCAGTCCTCGGCGCGGCAGATGTCCGCGCGCATGTTGCGCTTCATCATCCGCAGCGCCGCGTCGCCGAGGTCGGGATGGATCGCGGCGACCGCGTCGCGGGGCACGGCGACCGCGAAGTGGCGCACGTAGGCGTCCAGCGCCGAGTAGAGGATGCACTGCTCGGTCACCTGGCCGACGAGCACGATGCGCTCGATTCCCTGCTCGCGCAGGAGGTACTCCAGCTGGGTCTGGTAGAAGATCGAGTGGCGCGCCTTGGCGATGAACCACGCGCCCTCACCGGGCGCGATCGGCTCGACGAGGTCGCGCGCTCGGCCCGCGATCGCGCGCTCGAGCAGCTCCGGCCGGCCGGCGCCCCAGTCGCCGTGGTTGTCGTTGACGTAGACGATCGGCGTCTCCTCGCGCCGGGCGCGCGCGATCAGCTCGCGCATGGCGGGCAGCGCCTCGCGGACGGACTCGACGAGCAGCTCGGCGTCCTCGTGGTCGTACTCGTTGAGCATGTCGACGACGATCACCGCGGTCTTCATCGCGCGGTCGGGTACCCGGCGGCTGCGCCCGGCAGCCGTCGCGTCGTCAGTCGCGCTCGACGCGCTCGCAGTTGTGCACGCGGTCGTGGCGGTCGACGATCGCCGTGTCGCGGCCGGCGCCGCAGTCGACGCTGTCGCGGCTTCCGTCGACGCTCACGATCCGGTCGCGCCCGCCACCGCCGCGCAGCGTGTCGGCGTCGTAGCCACCGGTGAGACGGTCCTCGCCCCGTCCGCCGTCGAGCTCGTCGCGCCCGCGGCCACCCTCCAGCGCGTCGTCGCCGTCATCGCCGAGCAGGAGGTCGTCGCCGGTTCGGCCGTAGAGCGCGTCGTCGCCGTCCTGGCCGGCGAGGGCGTCGTCGCCGGCCTCGCCCTCGAGGTGATCGGAGCCCTTCGAGCCGACCATGGCATCGTCGCCACCGCGGCCCAGCACGAGCAGGCCGTCATAGGGCGTCAGCGGCGCGCGAAACTCGAAGCGCCGGCCGTTCGTGCCGGAGCCGGGCCACCAGGTCTTGACGTCGAAGCGGTCGGACGCGCTCGTCAGCACCATGGTCGCCCGCGGAACCGCGGCCAGCCCGTCGGCACCGCCGCCGTCGGCGGGTCCGACGCGCCGGCCGGCGTTCGTCCAGCCGAGCGTGATGTCGGCCCCGGGCCGCTGCGGGTCGCTTGTGTCGTCGGTCACGATGAGCTCGCAGTTGGAGATCGTCCCGCGCACGGCGCCCCGGTACTGGTCGAGCGGGACCGGCGTGGGGGTGAATGCGACGTCGGCCGTGGCGTGCAGCGTGTCGATGCCCGGCCCGCAGTCGACGTCGTCGTAGCCGCCGCGGTAGAGATGGTCGTCGCCGGGTCCGAGGTCGACCTGGTCGTACTTCGCGCCGCTGACGACGATGTCGTCGCCCTCGCCGGCGTCGATCGTGTCGACGCTGTCGCCGCCCGCCAGGCGGTCGTTGCCCGCGCCGCCGCTGAGCGTGTCGCGGCCCGGCCCGCCGCGCAGGATGTCGTCACCGGTACCGCCGCGCACGAGCCGGTCGTCGCCTCGGTTGGCGTCGACATAGTCGTCTCCCGGCCCGCCGTCGAGCAGGAGGTCGTTGCCGAAGCCGGCCTCGACGATGAAATCGTCGCCATCCTGGCCGCGGATGGCGTCGTCACCGTCGCCGCCGTCGAGCCGGTCGTCGCCGCTGCCGCCGTCGAGCTCGTCGTTGCCGCTGCCACCGTTGATCCGATCGGCGCCGTCGCCGCCGCGCAGGTCGTCCCCGCCGGAGTCCCCGCGCAGGATGTCGGGACCGCCACCGCCCGACAGCGTGTCGCGCCCGAAGCCGCCCGAGAGACGATCGGCGCTCGCCCCGCCGCGCAGCACGTCGGCGGCGCGGGTTCCGGTCAGCACCGCCGCGCCCGCGGGCGCGCAGAGCGCGGCGAACAGTCCGGCGAGCAGGGCGAGGCGGCGCATGTCGCTCGTATCGGCACGGCTCGTCATGAGCACGAGGGCCGGGCCGGTGGTGGCTGTCGCGCCGCGTGGGCGTGACTGTCGGCGAACTGCGTCTGTGAAGGGTGTGAGTTGGCGGGGGCGGCGGCGTCGCGTCCGGGGCCCGCGTTCGGGTGACCCCAACCCGCGCACGCGACATCATGAGGGCATGCTCGTCCGCCACGCCGACCCCTCCCGCGATGCCGCCGCCTGCGTCGCGATCTACGCGCCGTACGTCGAGGTCACGGCCGTCTCCTTCGAGGAGCAGGTGCCGACCGCCGAGCAGTTCGCGGCGCACGTCGCGCAGACCAGCGAGCGCTACCCGTGGCTCGTGCTCGAGGACGGCGGCGGGATCGTCGGCTACGCCTATGCGACGCAGCACCGCCCCCGCGCCGCCTACCGCTGGGCCGTCGACGTCGGCATCTACGTCGACCCCGCCCGCCACCGCGCCGGTGCCGGCCGGGCGCTGTACGAGGCGCTGTTCGGGCTGCTGCGCCGCCAGGGGCTGCGCAGCGCCCTGGCCGGGGTGACGCTGCCCAACGACGCGAGCGTCGGGCTGCACGAGGCGCTGGGCTTCCAACACGTCGGAACGTACCGCGACATCGGCTGGAAGGCGGGGGAGTGGCGCGACGTGTCGTGGTGGCAGCTGCAGCTCGCGCCCGCTGAGGACGGCCCGCCGCCGGAGCCGCTCGGGCCGCAGCGGCTGTGAGGGGCGCCGACGGGCCGGTCACGGTCGGGCTGGACCTCGGCACGGGCAGCGCCCGTGCGCTCGCCGTGGCCGCCGACGGCACCGTGGTCGGGCGCGGCGCGCAGCCGCTGCACAGCCGGCGCGACGGCGCCCGCCACGAGCAGGACCCGGCCGCCTGGTGGGAGGCGGTCGCGGCCGCCTGCCGCGAGGCGCTCGCGCCGCTGCACGCGGGCCGCCCGGTGGCGGCCGTCGCGACATGCGCGACCTCGGGCACGGTCCTGCTCGTCGACCGCGACGGGCGCCCCGCCTCGGCCGCGCTCATGTACGACGACACGCGCGCCGCCGAGCACGCGCGCCGCCTCGCCCTGCCCGCATCGTGGGCGCTGCCCAAGCTGCACTGGCTGCTCGACGAGCGATCCGAGGCCGCGCGCGACGGCATGCGGCTCGCCCACCAGCCCGATGTCGTCACGCGCCGGCTGACCGGGCACGACGTCCCGTCGGACGCGAGCCACGCGCTGAAGACCGGCTACGACCCGGGCGAAGGACGCTGGCCTGGATCGACAAACGACGTGGCCGGCGTGCTGCCCGCGGTCGTCGCCCCCGGCACGCAGCTCGGCGTCGTCGGCGCGCAGGCCGCGCAGCAGACCGGGCTGCCCGCCGGCACGCCGGTGATCGCCGGCATGACCGACGGCTGCGCGGCGCAGATCGCGGCGGGCGCGCTACGTCCCGGCGACGTCAACTCGGTGCTCGGCACCACGCTCGTCCTCAAGGGCTGCTCGCCGGACCGCATCGAGGACCGTGCGCACGGCGTCTACTCGCACCGCGCCCCGGCGGGCGGCGGCTGGCTGCCCGGCGGTGCGTCGAGCAGCGGCGCCGGCGTGCTGCTCAGCGCCTTCCCGGACCAGGACCTCGACGCGCTCGGCCATGCCGCCGCGCAGCATGAGCGCACGCGCGTGCTCGCCTATCCGCTCGTCTCGCGCGGCGAGCGCTTCCCGTTCGCCGCGCCCGACGCGGAGGCCTTCATGCTCGGCACGCCCGACGATGACGGCGAGCACGCCGCCGCGCTCATGCAGGGCGCGGCGCTCGTCGAGCGGCTTTGCCTCGAGGCGCTGCAGCGGCTCGGCGCGCCCGTCGCCGGCGAGGTCAGCCTGACCGGCGGCGCGACGCGCAACGCGCGCTGGAGCCAACTGCGCGCCGACGCGCTCGGACGGGCCGTGCGCCTGCCCGCGCAGAGCGAGTCGGCGTTCGGGATGGCGATCCTCGCGGCCGCCGCGGCGGCGGGGGAGCCGCTGGCGGACGCCGCGCGCCGCATGTCGCACACGCATGCGCGGCTCGAGCCGCGCGACGCCATGCGCGCGCACCTCGACGAGCAGTACGAGCGCCTCGTCGCCGAGCTGCGCGCGCGGGGCTGGCTGGGTTAGCCTGAATTCCCCGAGACTCGGGGGATTCAGGCTTAGTGGTCGCGCTTCGTCGTGGGGCGCGTCGCGCGTCGGCGCGGGGCGACGAGTTCGGCCCACGGATCAACGCGTCGACTGGCCGCGTCACCGCCCGGCATACCGGGCGGAAGCGGCGGAGCGCCGACGATCCGGTCGACCCGTACCCGCCGCAGGCCCATAGCCAGAACCTGTCGGGTCGTCACGGTCGATAAGCATAAGCCACAGCTCAGACGGTCAAGATGGCCCCGCGGCGAAGATCTCACCGCCCCGGCTGGACCGGATGCGGGCGTGCGGCTTTGGCCCTGGTGTCGAATCTTCGCGGCGACATCTTGGCCCTGCGGCCACTGGAGCCGCCGGGCCGGCCGCATATGGTCGGCCTCGCCCTAGGGTTCCGCTGCCGTCACCGGCAGGACTGGTCCGAGAGGGCCGGCCGGCACCTACATAGCCGCGTTGACACGGAGGGACAAAAGCCCGGGAGATCTGACATCTCTTGGGCCTTTTTTATGGGAGGACCTGCGATGAAGGTCGAGGGCCAGGCCGTGCTCGTCGTCATCGACGTCCAGAAGGGCGGCGTCATGGCGCAGGACACCGGGATCCCCCACATGGCCGGCGGCGAGCGGCGCTACGCGCGCATCATCGAGCTTGTCGACCGCGCGCGAGCGGTGGGCGTGCCGGTCGTCTTCATCCAGGAGGTGCACAAGCGCACGCTCGTCGACTTCGGCCGCGAGCTCGACGGCGCCGAGGGCGTGCACTGCCTCGAGGGCGACGAGGCGACCGAGCTCGCCGACGGCCTCGACCCGCGCCCCGACGAGTACCTCATCCGCAAGCGCCGCTACTCGGCGTTCTTCGCCACCGAGCTCGAGCTCGTCCTGAGGTCCTACGGCGCGCGGACGCTGCTGCTCGTCGGCGGGCTGACCGACGTCTGCGTGCACTACACGTTCGCCGACGCCCACCAGCACGACTACCGCTGCCGGGTGATCACCGACTGCGTGGGCGGCTCCTCGCCCCGCGCACATGACCACGCGCTGGAGGCGATGGCCTACCTGCAGCGCGACTGCCTCGTCGAATCCGGCGAGGCGCTGGCCGCGTTCGCCCTCGCCACGCCGGCGGACGAGGCCGCCGCGCGATGAGCCTCGTGCCGCCGATCCTCGACATCGAGGACCTGCACGTGACGTTCAAGGTCCGCGGCGGCGAGGTCCACGCGCTGCGCGGCGCCTGGCTGACGATCGCCCCCGGCGAGATCGTCGGCCTCGTCGGCGAGTCGGGCTCGGGCAAGAGCGTGCTCGGCCTCACCGCCCTCGGGCTGCTGCCCGCCCACCCGAAGCCGGTCGTCACCGGCTCGGTCTTCCTCGCCGAGGAGGACATGGTCACCGCCGCCGAGGATGCCCGGCGGCGGCGCCGCGGCAGCGACCTCGGGGCGATCTTCCAGGACCCGATGACCTCGCTGAACCCGACGATGCGCGTCGGCCGGCAGGTCGCCGAGGCGGCCGGCGGCGCCGACGACGCGCGGGTCGCGCAACTGCTCGCCGACACCGGCATCCCCGAGCCGGAGTCCAAGGCGCGCGCCTACCCGCATGAGCTGTCCGGCGGCCAGCGCCAGCGCGTGATGATCGCGATGGCGCTCGCCCGCGACCCGAAGCTCGTCGTCGCCGACGAGCCGACGACCGCGCTCGACGTCACCGTCCAGGCCGTCGTCCTCGACCTGCTCGCCAAGCTCGTGCGCGAGCGCAACATGGCGCTGCTGTTCGTCACCCACGACCTCGGCGTCGCGGCGCGCATCTGCGACCGCATCGCCGTGGCCTACGCGGGGCGGATCGTGGAGTGCGGGACGGCGGCCGAGGTGCTCGGCGCCGCGCGCCATCCGTACACGATCGGCCTGCTGGCCAGCCGGCCGCGGCTGGACGGGGTGATCGCCGGCGGCGACCTGCCGACGCTCGCCGGCCGACCGCCGGACCCGCGCACGCCGCCGCCGGGCTGCGCGTTCGCGCCGCGGTGCCCGGCGGCCGACAACGTGTGCGCGCTGCGCGTGCCCCTCCACCGCCACGGCGACCGCAGCGACGAGTGCCACCACCCCGGGATCCTCGGCCGCTGGCCGCTGGGCGGGCCGGGCGCGGGACTGCCCGACCCGCTCATGCTGCGCGCCGCGACGCCGGCCGACGCGCCCGCGCTCATCAAGGCCAACCCGCCGGAGCCCGCGCTGATCGTGGCCGGCGCCGTGCGCGAGTATGCGCGCCCCAAGCGCCACCCGTTCGCGTCGAGGCCCGCGCCGCTGCTCGCCGTCGGCGGCGTGTCGCTGACGCTGCCCGCCGGCGGCGCGCTGGCGATCGTCGGCGAGTCCGGCTCGGGCAAGTCGACGCTGCTGCGGATGGTCGTCGGGCTCATCGAGCCGACGCGCGGTGCGGTCACGCTCGGCCCGGGCGCGCCGCCGCAGCTCATCTTCCAGGACGCCGGCGCGTCGCTGACGCCGTGGCTGACGATCGGCGACCAGATCGGCGAGCGGCTCGCCGCGCTCGACGTGCCTGCCGACCAGCGCGCCGCGCGGATCGACGCGACGCTCGCCGCCGTCGGCCTGCCCGGGGAGGCCGCGCGCTCGATCCCGCGGCGGCTGTCGGGCGGGATGCGCCAGCGCGCCGCCATCGCCCGCGCGATCGCGGTCCCGCCCGCGCTGCTGGCCTGTGACGAGCCAGTCTCCGCGCTCGACGTGTCGCTCGCCGCGCAGGTCCTCAACCTCCTCTGCCACCTGCGCCGCACGCTCGGCATCGCGCTGCTGTTCGTCACCCACGACCTGGCCGCCGCGCGCGCGGTGGCCGACGAGGTGGCGGTCATGCAGGACGGGCTGATCGTCGAGCACGGACCGACCGAGCAGATCTTCACGACGCCGGCGCACGCCTACACGCGCCGGCTGCTGGCCGCGGTCCCCGACGTCTCCGAGGCCGCGTGAGCGCATGAGCACCGTGCCGACGAGCAACGCCGGCGCGGCGGCGACGATCCCCGCGATCGCGCCGAAGCTGTGGCGCGGGCGGTCCCTGCGCGGCGGCGCGACCGGCGGCGCGGCCGGGATCGGGCCCGGCGCGGTGCGCGCGGCGGTCGTGCCCGTGGCGATCCTCACCGCGATCGCGCTCGCCGCCCCGCTGCTCGCCCCCTACGGCAGCCTCGAGACGACCGGCGCCGGGCCGTTCTCCGCGCCCGGCTGGCCGGAGCTGCTGGGCACCGACGAGATCGGCCGCGACGTCCTCTCGCGCGTGCTCTACGGAATCCGCACGAGCTGGCTGGCGGCGCTCGGGGTGATCGCGCTCGGGGCGCTGTTCGGCTCGCTCGTCGGGGCGATCGCCGGCGCCGCCGGCGGCTGGATCGACACGATCCTCATGCGCCTCACCGACCTCTTCCTGTCGCTGCCCGCGCCGGTGCTGGCGATCGCCGTCGTCGCCTCGCTCGGCCCGAGCCTCATGCACACGCTCATCGCCCTGAGCATCGTGTGGTGGCCGTGGTACGCGCGGATCGTGCGCGGCGAGGTGCGCGCGCTCGCCGCCCGCCCGCACGCCGAGGCGGCGCGCCTGGCCGGTGTGAGCCGTTCGCGCCTCGTGCTCAGGCACCTGCTGCCCGGCGCCGTCGCGCCGGTCGTCGTGACGATGTCGCTCGACGTCGGCAACCTCATCCTCACGCTCGCCGCGCTGTCGTTCATCGGCCTCGGCGCGCCGGCCCCCGCCGCCGAGCTCGGCGCCATGAGCGCGCGCGGCCTGGACTACCTCTTCGGGCACCCCTGGGTCCCGCTCGCCCCCGCCTTCGCCGTCGCGCTGCTGGCGCTGGCGGCGAACGTCGTGGGCGACCTCATCAACCGGCGCATCGACGAAAGGACGAACCGATGACCCGCTGGATTTCCGCGGTAGCCGTCGCCGTTGCCGTGGCCCTGGCGGGCTGCGGCTCGACCGAGAAGAAGAGCACGAGCGCGACGAGCGACGTGTTGCGCATCCCCTACCTCGCCGACATGTCCGTGCCCGACCCCGACGTCTTCTACGACGTCGAGGGCAACTCGGTGATCCTCAACCAGTACGAGGGGCTGCTGAAGTACGCCGACGACTCGACGAAGATCGTCGGCGCGCTCGCCGACAGCTGGATCGTGTCGCCCGATCGCCTGACGTACACGTTCAAGCTGCACCCCGGCGTGAAGTTCCACAGCGGCGCGCCGCTGACGTCGCAGTCCGTCAAGGACGCGTTCGAGCGCCGCCTCGACGTCGACAACGCGCCGGCCTACATGCTCAAGCCGGTCAAGAGCATGTCGACGCCCGACGACCTGACGTTCGTCATCGAGCTCAAGTCGCCGGTCAACCCGTTCGAGGCCTACCTCGCGTCGAGCTGGGGCCCGAAGGTCATCGGCCCGGACGCGATCAAGACGCACGCCGGCAAGGACTTCGGCCAGAAGTGGCTGGCCACGCACGGCGACGGCACCGGCCCGTACAAGCTCACCGGCTTCGAGCGCGGCCGCCAGTACACGCTGACGCGCAACGACGATTACTGGGGCACGAAGGCGAACTTCAAGACCGTCCTGATCAAGATCACACCGGACATCGGGACCCAGCGCCTGCAGCTCGTCAACGGCGACCTCGACGCGGTCGTGAAGTCATTCCCGGCGTCGGAGCTGGACACGCTGCCCGACGACGTCGTCGTGCAGAAGAAGGACTCCAACCTGCGCCTGCTGCTGTACGTCAACCCGAACAAGACGCCGTTCGACGACCCCGCCGTGCGCGCCGGGCTGCGCGCGACGATCGACGTCGACCAGTACGCGGCGGAGGCGTACGCCGGCACGGCGACGAAGGCCGTCGGCGCGTATCCGGAGGCGCTGCTCGCCGACCAGCCGACGCTGCCCTACCAGGTCGACGACGCCGCGGCGAAGGCGGCGGCGGCGAAGGCCTCGACGAAGAAGATCACGCTCGCCTACACCGCCGACGAGTCCGGCGTCCAGCGCCGCGTCGGCGAGCTGCTGCAGGCCAAGCTGACGGCGGCCGGCTACGACGTGACGCTGCGCGAGGTCCAGCTGCCCGACACGTACGGCTACGTGAAGAACCTCAAGGCCGCGCCGGACCTCATGCTGCAGACGAACACCCCCGACGCGGCGCACCCCGACACGTGGGCGCGGATCGTCTACTACTCGACGGGCGGGCTGAACTTCTTCGGCTACGCCGACAAGCAGGTCGACGGCAAGCTCGACGCGGCGCTGGATGCGCCGCAGGCCGAGGCGACGAAGCTCTACCAGGAGGTCGGGCAGCGGGTCATCGACTCCGACGCGTTCTTCTTCCTCGGCAACGTCAAGGACGTCTTCGTGCTGCGCGACGACCTCGAGGGCGTGACGAGCACGCCGGAGTACCCGTGGACGATCTGGTACGCGCCGTTGAAGCGGGCCGGCGCGTAGGGGCAGGGGACCGGCGGGATGCTCGACCTCATCGGCAGGCGGCTCGTCGCGCTCGTCGCCGTCCTCTTCGGGCTGGCGGTGATCGTCTTCGTGCTGCAGGCGATGATCCCGTCGGACCCGGCGCGGGCGATGGTCGGCGCGAGCGCGTCACCCGAGGCGGTCGCGGCGAAGGCGCGCGAGCTCGGCTACGACAAGCCGCTGCCCGAGCGCTTCACCGACTACCTCGGGCGCACGGTGAGCGGTGACCTGCAATCGTCGTTGCGCACGCGCAACGCGGTCACCGAGGACCTGGGCACGTTCGCGCCGGCGACGTTGGAGCTCGCGCTGTCGGCCTCGCTGCTGGCGGTGATCATCGGCGTCGGGCTGGCGCTGCTCCTCGCTGCCGGCGGGCGGGCGGCGCGGGTGCTGCGGCTCGTGCTCGTCGCGGGCGCGTCGGTGCCGGGCTTCCTCGTCGCGCTGCTGGCGATCCTCGTCTTCTACTCGGGGCTGCACATCCTGCCGGCGGGAGGCCGGGTGACCGACACGCTCGTCCTGCCCGACGGGCCGACGGGGATGCTGCTGTTCGACTCGCTCGTCGCGGGCGATCCGGGGGTGTTCGGCAGCGCCGTGGTGCATCTGATCCTGCCCGCGTTCACGCTGGCGCTCGTCCCGGCGCTGGCGATCGCACGCACGCTCGCCACGACGCTGGAGCAGACGATGCGCGAGGACTACGTGCGCACGGCGCGCTCGAAGGGCCTGCGCGAGCGGGCGATCCTCCTACGTCACGGGGTGCGCAACTCCGCCGGCCCGGCGCTCACGATGGGCGGCCTGCAGTTCGGGCTGCTGCTGGCGGGGATCGTCGTCGTCGAGCAGATCTTCTCCTGGCCGGGGCTGGGGCTCTATCTGAACCAGTCGATCGCGTTCTCCGACTTCCCGGCGATCACCGGCACGACGCTCATGCTCGGCACGGCGTACGTCGTCGTGAACTTCCTCGTCGACGTGGCGCAGGCCGTGGCGGACCCGCGGATCCGGACGGTGTGATGGCGATCCTCGAGGCGATCCTGCCGCCGGGCGCGAGCTGGTCGCGCACGTGCCTGCGCGCGACGGCGCTGACGCTCACCGACGTCGAGGGCGGGGCGAACGTCAGCGCGCTGCTGTACCGAATGAGCGATCCGCTCGAGCGCTACTGCATGCCCGACACGTTGAAGGCCCAGCACGTCTCGCGGATCACCTCCGGGGTGGCGCTGTACTCCGACATGGGGCGGGTGCTCGCGGCGGTGACGCACGACACCTGCGGTTGGCACGACACGATCACCGGCCACGCGACGGCGGCGCACGTCGCCGCGCGCTGGGGCACGCGGAGCTATCAGCAGGCGCGCAACGACTGGCGGCGCAGCGCGCGCGACGGGCTGCTCGTCGAGCTCGCCAAGCACGGGCTCGGCGCGCGCGATCTCGTCGCGAACGTGAACTTCTTCACGAAGGTGGCGGTCGGCGAGGCGGGCGAGCTCGCGTTCGTAGCGGGCAACTCGCCGCCCGGCGCCGAGGTGACGCTGCGCTTCGAGCTCGACACGCTCGTCGTGCTGTGCAGCGCGCCGCACCCGCTCGATCCGGGGATCGACTGGAGCCCGCAGCCGGTAGGGCTGCGGATCGAGCGTGTCGACGCGTCGACGCGGGAGGACCCGGTGTGGCGCGCGTGCGAGGAGAACGAGCGCGGCTTCGCCGCGAGCGAGGCGGCCCTGCGATGAGCGTCGAGGCGGCGGCGACGGCCGCGACGCCGACGGCGGCCCGGCTGACGCTCGACGTCGGCGCCGGCGACGGCTGGATCGGTGTGCTCGCGGCGGGGGAGACGCTGCGCATCCTCGACCTCCACGGAAACCAGGCCGTCGACACGCTGTTCTTCGACGCGCACGACTACGCCAACCGCTACAGCGCGGTGGACACGCTGCGCGAGCAGGGCAGCGCGTACCTCGGGCTCGGCTCGCGGCTGTTGGCGCTGGACGGCGAGCCGCTCGTGACGGTCGTCGCCGACACCTGCGGGCGCCACGACACGCTCGGCGGCGCCTGCTCGCAGGAGTCCAACGTCGTGCGCTACGGCGAGCACACCCGCCACATGCACGCATGCCGCAACACGTTCCTCGCGCAGGCGCTGGCCTGGGGAAGGGGCCTGGACAAGCGCGATCTCAGCGCCAACGTGAACTTCTTCATGAACGTCCCGCTGACGCCGGACGGCGGGCTGACGTTCGAGGACGGCATCTCGGCGCCCGGCAAGTACCTCGACCTGCGCGCCGACCGCGACACGCTCGTGCTCATCTCCAACTGCCCGCAGCTCAACAACCCGTGCAACGCCTACGACCCGACGCCCGTGCGGCTGATCGTCACTCCTGCTGCCGATGGGTGACGTCGGTGGTGTGCCGGCCCTGCTGAACGGCATCTCTGAAGGCGTGGGGGACCGCGCGCGTGCTGAGCGGCGGTGTGAATGGCACCGATGGGGCGCCATTCGCCCCAAGGGTGCCACGCGTGGGCGGCGGCGCCGCCGGCAGCGGCGTGAATGGCACCAAGTGCTCTATATGCGGGGAATTGGTGCCATTCGTCCCGCGCGTTCGCCCCGGCTCCGCGCTGGATGTCGGATTCACCTCGCTCGGCGGGGTCAAGTCGACATCGGCGCCGCAGCGCAATGATCGAGCTGCTCTCCGCCGGCACGCTGGCGACCGTGCAGGAGTGGCCGGGCCGGCTCGGCTACTGGGAGGTCGGCGTGCCGCCGTCGGGGCCGATGGACGCGCGCTCGTTCCGGCTCGGCAACCGGCTCGTCGGCAACCCCGAGGGCGCGGCGGGAATCGAGTTCGCGCTGACCGGCCCGCGGCTGCGCTTCGCGCACGAGGCGGTCGTCGCCGTCACCGGCGCGCCGCTGCACGTCCAGATCGACGGAGAGCCGGCCGCGCAGTGGATCGCTCTGCACGTGCCGGCCGGCGGCGTCCTGAAGCTCGGCCCGATTCGTGGCGCGGGCCTGCGCGCCTACGTGCTCGTGCGCGGCGGGGTCGACCGGCCCGTCGTCATGGGCAGCCGCGCGACGTTCGCGTCCGCCGGGCTCGGCGGCGGCCCGCTGCGCAAGGGCGACACCTTGGCGATCGACGCGGCCGCACGCGACGCGGCCCCGGCGATGACCCGGGCGCTCGAGCCGCCGGCGATCGGCAACGCCTGGACCCTGCGCGTCGTCCCCGGCCCGCACGGCGCTCCGGACTTCCTCACCGCCGACGGGATCGACGAGCTGTGGCGCGCGACCTGGACGGTGCACCCGCACTCCGATCGCACGGGCGTGCGGCTCACCGGCCCGGCGCCGGACTGGGCGCGGCGCGACGGCGGCGAGGCGGGCCTGCACCCGTCGAACATCCTCGACAGCGCCTACGGTGTCGGCACCGTCATGCTCGCCGGCGACATGGCCGTCGTCGTCGGCCCCGACGGCCCCAGCCTCGGCGGCTTCGCGGCGATCGCGCAAATCATCCGCGCGGACCTCTGGCGCCTCGGTCAGGTCCGCGCCGGCGACGCGATCACGCTCGACCCGGTCGACCCCGAGTACGCGGCCGCGCTCCAGACACGCGCCGAGGCCGAGATCGTCGCGTGCGGACTCCAAGCGGAGCACCCATCCCTACGGCCCGAGCTCCCGCCGCGCCGCACCCCGCCCGCCCCGGTCTTCGAGACCGCGCGCGACGGCGCCGGCGGTCCCATCACGTTCCGCCGCGCCGGCGAGCGCTGCCTGCTCGTCGAGTTCGGCGAGCCGCTGCTCGACCTGCGCTCGCGCGTCCGCGTCCACCTCCTGCGCGCCGCGCTGGAGCAAGCCGCCCCGCCCGGCCTGCTCGACCTCACGCCCGGCGTGCGCTCGCTGCACGTCCAGCACGACCCCGACCGGTTGCCCGCCGCGCGGCTGCTCCGCCTGCTGGCGACGCTCGAGGCCGGGCTGCCGACCCCCGACGCCGTCACCGTCCCCGGCCGCATCGTGCACCTGCCGCTCGCCTGGCGCGAGCCGCTGGCGATGAGCGCCATCGCCCGCTACGAGGCGACGGTCCGCGCCGACGCGCCGTGGTGTCCGGACAACATCGAGTTCATCCGCCGCATGAACGGCCTGCCCGACGAGCAGGCGGTCAAGGACGTCGTCTTCGGCGCCTCCTACCTCGTGCTCGGCCTCGGCGACGTCTACATGGGCGCTCCGGTCGCCGTCCCGCTCGACCCGCGCCACCGCCTCGTCACGACGAAGTACAACCCCGCCCGCACCTGGACGCCGCCCAACGCGGTCGGCATCGGCGGCGCCTTCCTGTGCGTCTACGGGATGGAGGGACCCGGCGGCTACCAGCTCGTCGGGCGCACGGTTCCGATCTGGCACGACGGCGACGACCCGCCCTGGCGCCTGCGCCACTTCGACGAACTGCGCTTCGAGCCCGTCACCGCCGACCGGCTGGACGAGCTGCGCGCGGCCAGCCAGGCCGGCGCGTGGGCGCCGCGCGTCGAGCCGGGCGGCTTCGCGCTCGCGGCCCACGAGCGCTCCCTGCACGACAACGCCGCCGCCATCGCCGCCGTCCGCGCCGCCCGCCGGCACGCCTTCGACGAGGAGCGCGAGGCGTGGGCGCGCGACTCGGCGATCGCATGAGCGCGGCCGACCCCGCGTTGCACGCGCTGCCGGCCACGCCGCAGACCGTTCACTGGGGCTACTTCGACGCGTCGCTTCAACCGGTCCTCACCGTGCGCTCGGGTGACCTCGTGCGCATCGAGGCGCTCACCCACCACGCCGGGGACGCCCCCGACCTGCTCATGGACGAGGGGATCGAGCGCGTCTTCGCGCAGGTGGACGACCGCGGCCCCGGACCGCACCTGCTGACCGGCCCGATCGCCGTGGCGGGCGCCAAGCCCGGCGACGTCCTGCAGGTCGACATCCTCGAGGCCCGCCCGCGCCTGGCGTTCGGATCGAACTTCGCCGGCCACTGGGGCCACCTCTACGAGGACTTCGGCAAGGAGCGCGTGACGATCTTCGAGCTCGATACCGAGGCGATGCTCGCCCGCGCGCGCTTCGCCTACGACTGGGCACACGCGCCCGGCGCGACGCGGCCCGGCACGATCGTGGAGCCCGGTGAGGCCACCCGCGAGCCGGCGCTGGACGGCGTCGTCGTCGGGATGCGCCCGCACTTCGGGACCATGGGCGTCGCGCTCGCGCAGCCGGGGCGGCACTCGTCGATCCCGCCCGGCGACCATGGCGGCAACATCGACAACTGGCGCATCGGCGCGGGCGGGCGGATGCTCTACCCGGTGCAGGTGCCGGGCGCGCTGCTGTCGGTCGGCGATCCGCACGTCTCCCAGGGCGACGGCGAGGTGAGCGGCACCGCGCTGGAGGCCTCGCTCGACGGGCTGCTACGGCTCACGATCCGCCGCGATCTCGACGTCCGCGTGCCGCTGCTGGAGACCGCCGGTGAGCTGCTCGTGCACGGCTTCGGCGACGACCTCGACGCGGCGATGCGCGCCGCCGCGCGGCGCACGCTCGACGTCCTCGCGCGCCAGTACGGCCTCAGCCGCGACGACGCCTACTCGTTCATGAGCGTCGCCGTCGACTTCACGGTCACCCAGGTGGTCGACGGCCGCCAGGGCGTCCACGGGCGCATCGACAAACGCTGCTTCCCGCGCTTCGCGGCGGCGCCATGACGATCCGCGCCTTCACCTTCACCCCGGACGACGGCGTTCCGCCCGCGGTCGCCCCGTTCGCCCACGCGACCGCCGCCGGCCTCACGCTGCACGTCACCGGCCAGATGCCGACCGATGCGAACGGCGACCTCGTCGGCACCACGATCGCCGAGCAGACCGACCAGGTCATGCGCAACCTGCAGCGCGTGCTCGCACTCTGCGGCGGCGGGGCGCTCACCGACGTCGTCGCCGCGCGCGCCTACCTCACCGACTGGAACGAGTACGCCGCGTTCAACGCCGCCTATGCCCGCTGGTTCCCGGAACGGCTGCCGAGCCGCACGTGCGTCGGCGTGTCCGGCCTGGCCGCGGGCGCGCGCGTGGAGATCGACCTCGCCGCCTGGCGCGCGGAGGGCTGGCCGGGATGAGCGTGCGCCGCATCGTGCCGCTGACCGTCGGCTGGGAGCGGTTGTCGAAGTCCTACTCGGTGCACGGCGACACGTCGGGCGAGACGCTCGTCGAGCCCGTCCCGGCGATCGCGCTGGACACCGACGACGGCTGGACGCTGATCGACACGGGCATGAACCCGGCCCTGATCCGCGACCCGCTGTTCTTCGAGCGCTTCCACGGCCGCAACCACGAGATCGTCCCGATCCTGCCCGAGGGCGAGGGCGAACCGCTCGAGCACGCGCTCGCCGAGCACGGCATCGCGCTGACCGACATCGCGCGCATCTACCTCTCGCACCTGCACAACGACCACGCCGGCGGACTGCGGCTGTTTGCCCCCGCGGTCCCCGTCTACGTCCAGCGCGCCGAGCTGGACTACGGCCTGTCCGGCCACCCGTTCCCCGAGCGCCATGGGATGTTCCGGATCGACTACGACGACCCGGAGATCAACTGGCAGCTGCTCGACGGCGACGCGAACCTCGCGCCGGGCGTCGACGCGGTCTTCACGCCGGGTCATACACCCGGCCATCAGAGCTTTCTCGTCGAGCTCGCCGGCGGAGGCGGCTACGCCTTCGCGTTCGACGCCGCCGATCTGACCGAGAACATCGAGCGGGAGCGGGGGCCTGGGGGCTTCGTCCACTGCGAGGCGCAGGACGCGCTGGACTCCCTGCTGCGCTTCAAGGCCGTCGCCGCGGCGCGCGGGCTGCCGCTCGTGCCGGGCCACGATCCCGTCGCCTGGCCGGCGCTCACCGCCGCACTGGCCTGAGCGTCCAGCGCGCTTTCTCGATCACCCGTCCACACCCTGTCCAGAACAGCGGACAGGGGGTCGTCCGTCCGTCCAGATCGGCATCGGCGTGGTGCTAGGCAGTCGGTCCAGCGCCCGACGGGGGTCGTGTGCTGCCCCGCTCGACACGCTCCATCGCCACCGTCGTGGCCGCCCTCGCCTTCGGCGTCGCCGCCACTCCCGCGCACGCCGCCGCCGACCCGCTGCTCGGCCAGCAGTGGGGTCTCGAGCAGTCCGCCACCGGCGCCCCGGAGGCCTGGACGCAGTCGCACGGCGCCGGCGTCCTCGTCGCGATCCTCGACAGCGGCGTCCAGCTCAACCACCCCGACCTGCAGCGCAACCTCTGGCGCAACCCGAACGAGATCGCCGGCAACAACGTCGACGACGATCGCAACGGCTACGTCGACGACGTCCACGGCGCGAACGTCAAGGAGCTCAACGGCAACGTCGAGGACGACAACGGCCACGGCACGCACGTCGCCGGCATCGTCGCCGCCCAGGCCGGCAACGGCGTCGGCGGCTCGGGCATCGCTCCCGACGCGACGATCATGGCCGTCAAGGTGCTCGACGCCAACCGCGCCGGCGACTCCTCCCGCCTGGCCAAGGGCATCGTCTACGCGGTCGACCGCGGCGCGCGGATCCTCAACGTCTCGATCAACGGCGACGGCACCAGCGGCGACCTCGACGCCGCGCTGAAGTACGCCGGCTCGAAGGGCGCGACGGTCGTCGCCTCCGCCGGCAACAACTCCCGCGACATCGACGTCACGCCGTCCTACCCCGCGTCGAACCCCGAGCCCGCCGTCCTCGTCGCCACCGCGACCGAGCAGGCCGGCACCCTCATCTCGATCGCCAACCGCGGCGTGCGCACGATCGACCTCGCCGCGCCCGGCGGCTCGATCCTCTCGACCGCCCGCGGCGGCGGATTCGAGCTGCGCCAGGGCACCTCGATGGCCGCCCCCTTCGTCGCCGGATCGCTGGCGCTGCTCGCCGCCGCCCGCCCCGACCTGCCGCAGTCCGCGCTGCGCGACGCGCTGACGCAGACCGCCCCCCGCCCCTCGCTGCTGTCCGGCCTGCTCGGCGGCGGCTCGCTGAACGTCGCCGCCGCGCTGCATCGGGTCCTGCCGGGCTCGCTGTGGAAGGACAGCCCGACGCAGAACGTCGCGCTGCCGCTCGGCGAGGCGCAGGCCAAGCTCCAGGTCAGCACGAAGTCGCGCATCCGCGCGGGCCGCTCGGCCACCGTCCGCTGGACGGCGACCGGCGCCGACACCGTCGTGCGGTGGCGCGTCTCGCTGAACGGCAAGCGCATCAGCACCCTGCCGGGCACGAAGAGCGCCCTGCGCAAGCGCGTCAAGAAGGCCGGGACGAACCGCTGGAAGGTCGTCGGCCTGGACGCCGAGGGCGAGACGGTCGTCGCCGCCACGCGCAGGTTCAAAGTCGTCAAGGCCCGCTGAGCCTGAACGCGTTCCCCCCGCCCCGCATGGCCCGCCTGGCGAAAGCCCGGCGGCAAGGGTTGGCCGCCCGGACAGGGCGGTGGCGCCGGACATCTGCGGAAATGCGCGAAGATGACCGACGTGGAGATCGCGCGCTCGGCGCCCGCCTACCGGCCGGCCGCGGGCTATTACGACGAGCTGTACGACAGCGAGGGCAAGCCCCGGCTGCACGCCGCTGCGCTGATCGCCGGCCTCGACGCGCTCGGTCCCGAGCAGCTCGCCGCCGCCGGCCGGCGGCGTGACGCGATCTTCGTCCAGCAGGGCATCACCTTCGACACGATGGGCGGCGACGACGGCCCGACGCTCGAGCGGCCGATGCCGCTGGACCTGGTCCCGCGAATCCTGTCGGCGAACGAGTGGACGGCCATCAAGCGCGGCATCGCGCAGCGCATCCGCGCGCTGAACCGCTTCGTCGACGACGTCTACCACGCGCGCGAGATCGTGCGTGCGGGGATCGTGCCGTGGCGGCTCGTCGTGTCGCGCAGCCACTTCGCGCGCGCGGCGCACGGCATCCGGCCGCCGGGCGGCGTCTACTGCCACGTCGCCGGCTGCGACCTCGTGCGCGACGCCGACGGCTCCTGGAAGGTGCTCGAGGACAACGTCCGCACGCCCTCCGGGATCTCCTACGTGCTCGAGAACCGCACGGCGATGACGCGCCTCGTGCCCCAGCTGTTCACCGAGTACCGCGTGCGCCCGGTCGACCACTACCCGATGCTGCTGCTCGCCGCGCTGCGCGCGGTCGCGCCCGCCGCCGAGGGCGAGGCGACGGTCGTCGTCTGGACGCCGGGACCGCTGAACTCCGCCTACTTCGAGCACGCCTTCCTCGCGCGCCAGATGGGCGTCGAGCTCGTCGAGGCGTCCGACCTCGTCGTACGCGACGACGTCCTGTACATGCGCACGACGCAGGGCCTGCAGCGCGTGCACGCCGTCTACCGCCGCCTGGACGACGACTTCGTCGACCCGCTCGAGTTCCGCCCCGACTCGGTGCTCGGCGTGCCCGGCCTCATGCGCGCCTACCGCGCGGGCACCGTCGCGCTGGCCAACGCCGTCGGCACCGGCGTCGCCGACGACAAGGCGATCTACCACTGGGTGCCCGACATGATCCGCTTCTACCTCGGCGAGGAGCCGATCCTCGACAACGTCACGACGTACCTCATGTCCGATCCCAAGGCGATGGCGCACTGCCTCGGCCGGATGGACGAGCTCGTCTTCAAGCCGACCGGCGAGTCCGGCGGCAAGGGCGTCTTCATCGGCCCCTCGACGGACTCGGTCACGCTCGCCGGCCTGGCCGACGTCATCCGCAAGTCGCCGGAGAAGTGGATCGCCCAGGAGCTCGTGCGCCTGTCGACCGTGCCGACCGCCGACGCGGACGGCGTGCTCGCGCCGCGCCACGTCGACCTGCGCCCGTTCGCCGTCTTCGGCGAGACGATCTCGATCGTGCCGGGCGGGCTGTCGCGGGTGGCGATGGTCGAGGGCTCGATGATCGTCAACTCCTCGCGCGGCGGAGGATCGAAGGACACCTGGATCCTCGAGAACGGCGACGACCCCAGCGACCGCGCCGCCCCGATGCGGCCCGAGAGCCTGCCGCCCGCGCTGCCCGACCTGCGCTACGGCGCCTGGACCGGCCAGCAGCAACAGCAGCAGCAGCGGCGCGCGACCCACTAGATGCTCGCGCGCATCGCACAGGAGCTCTTCTGGCTCGGGCGCAACCTCGCCCGCGCCGAGTCGACCGCACGCCTGCTCGACGGCGTCTTCCAGGCCGAGCTGCAGGGCCGCCCCGAGGACCCGAGCGCGACGCGCCTGGGCTGGGACTCGCTCATGCACATCATGGGCGGCGCGCGCAACGGCGACGTGCCCGCCAACCGCGACGCGGTGCTCAACGCGCTCACCCGCGACACCGACAACCCCGCCTCGGTCGTGGCGTGTGTCGCGCGCGCGCGCGAGGGCGCGCAGGCGGTGCGCGACGTCATCTCGGCGGAGATGTGGGAGGCGATCAACACGACGCACCTGCGCCTGCGCGACGGCGACCTGGCGGCGCCGCTGGCGCCCGGTCACTACTCGATCTACAAGCACGTCAAGGAGCGCTCGGCGCTCTTCTGGGGCCTGACCGGCCGCACGATGCTGCGCGACGAGGCGAGCGCGTTCCTCGCCGCCGGCGGCCGGATCGAGACCGCCGACATGGTGCTGCGGATGCTGCGGGTGGCGCTGCCCACGGGCGACGCCGGCGAGAGCGCCGACGGCCAGGCGATCGCGCTGCTGCAGGCCGTCGGCGGCTTTCAGGCCTACCGCCGCGCCGTGCCGGCGCCGGCCCACGCCAAGCCGGTGACGCGCTTTCTGCTCTTCGAGCGCAACTACCCCGACTCGGTCGCGGCGGCGGTCGACTCGCTCAACCGCGCGCTGCAGACCGCCGACGGGTCGCCACGCAGCTCCGAGCCGATCCTGCGCCTCAGTCGCCTGTCGGCCGACCTCGAGTTTCGCCGCAGTGCCGAGAGCGACGCCGACCTGCGCGTGACCTGCCAGGAGGTCCAGCGCGAGCTCGGGCTCGTCGACGCGGACATCGCCCAGCGATACTTCGGCGGCGCGCGGGCGGGCTAGCCCCGATGGCATCCACCATGCACTTCGCGATCCGCTTCCTCACGGAGTACCACTACGACGCGCCCGTGTCCGACAACCTCAACGCCCTGCGCGTGCGCCCGGCGACGACCTCGACGCAGCGCTGCGACGAGTTCACCGTGCGCATCGATCCCGAGGCGCGCGTCGGCCGGCACAGCGACTACTTCGGCACCGAGGTGCTCGAGTTCGGCATCGTGCGCCCGCACAAGCGGCTGAGCATCGACGTGCGCGCGCGTGTCGTGACGGCCGAGCCGCCCGAGCCGCCCGACGTCGACTGGTCCGCGCTGGACACCGAGGCGTACGCCGAGGCGGCGGGCGAGTACCTGCTCCCCGCGCTCGACGACTCGGACTCGGAGACGCTCGACGAGCTCGTCGGCGCCGTGCGCGCCGACACGCCGCTGGCCACGCTGCGGCGCCTGTGCGAGCTCATCCCCGACCGCTACGAGTACCGCACGGGGGTGACGTACGTCGGCTCGACCGTGCAGGAGTTCCTCGAGACCGGCGCCGGCGTCTGCCAGGACTACGTGCACCTCGGCCTGATCATGCTGCGCCGCAACGGCATCGCGGCGCGCTACGTCAGCGGCTACCTGTGGGCCGCGCCGGAGGACGACGGCGCGGACTCCGTCGAGGTCGAGACGCACGCGTGGCTGGAGGCGCTGCTGCCCGGCGCCGGCGGGCGGGGAGAACCCGTCTGGGTGGGCGCCGACCCGACGAACCGCCAGCTCGCGGGCGAGCGCCACGTGAAGATCGGCCACGGACGCCACTACTCCGACGTCCCGCCGGTGCGCGGCGTCTACCAGGGCAGCGCCGGCTCGCAGCTCGAGGCGAGCGTCCACATGACCCGCCTGGATCCGCAGGCCGGCGCCCGCGCGTAGCCTCGCGCTATCCTCTGGTCAGACCTGCTTGCCGCAGGTCCTTTTTCTGTCCTCTCGCCGTCACGGAGCGCCGAATGGCCCGCGGAGACGTGCGTATCGCTGTGACTCTCGCCTGCGAGACTTGCAAGCGGCGCAACTACCAGACGAATAAGTCCAAGCGCAACAACCCGGATCGCATCTCCCTGCGCAAATACTGCAAGTGGTGCAAGGAACACACGAGCCACCGGGAGACCAGGTAGCGCTCAGGACCCCCCGCATCTCATGGCACGAAACCGCCAGCGAGCGAAAGATCGCAAGCAGAAGAAGCTGCACCGGGAGAACATCCCGGGCTCGCTCGATCACGCCTCCGGCGAGGTCGAGGAGGTGGAGGCGCGCATCGTCGCCGGTGCCGACGGCCAGCCCGTCGAGCCCGACGCGGACGACGTCGCCGCCGAGCCGGCCGATGCGGCCGATGCGGTCGAGCCTGAGGCTGCCAAACCCGCACCCGCCAAGCCCAAGCCCAAGCGCCGGTCCAAGGCCAAACCGGCTGCCGAGCCCGTCGACGACGAGCCGGTCGCCGTGGAGCCCGTCGACGACGAGCCCGTCGACGACGAGCCCGACGAGTTCGACGACGACGCCTTCGTCGACGACGACGAGCGCTACAGCGAGGGCCAGCTCGACGCCACCGCCGAGGCCGTCGAGGAGAAGCGCCTGGGCAAGGGCGCAGGCGACGTCGCCGTCACGCCCAACGCCGGAAAGCCCGCCGGCATCCGCGTCTTCAACTTCTTCCGCGCATGCTGGGCCGAGCTTCAGCGCGTGGACTGGCCCGATCGGCGCCAGGTCGGACAGGCGACGGCCGTCGTGCTCGGCTTCGTCGTCGTCGCGGGGGCCTTCCTCGGCCTCGCCGACGTCATAGCGCAGCGCATCGTCGATTTCATCCTCTAAGACCTCGAACTTCTAAGGCATTCATGTTTCGCTGGTACGTCGTAAACACCTATTCAGGCCACGAGAACAAGGTCAAGCAGAACCTCGAGCACCGCGTGGTCTCCCTGAACCAGAAGCGCAACGTCCGTCAGGTCGTCGTGCCGACCGAGTCCGTGTCCGAGATGAAGGACAACCAGAAGATCACGGTGGAGAAGCGCACGATGCCCGGCTACGTGCTCGTCAACATGGAGCTCAACGAGGACTCGTGGGGCCTGGTCAAGGGAACGCCCGGCGTCACCGGCTTCGTCGGCGCCTCCAACGAGCCCGTCCCGCTCACCCAGGGCGAGGTCGATCGCCTGCTGCACCGCGAGGTCGCGGTGCGCGAGCGCAAGAAGGCGACGTTCGCGATCGGCGAGACCGTCAAGGTCATCTCCGGGCCGCTGTCGGACTTCTCCGGCGAGATCTCCGAGATGAACGAGGACGCGTCGCGCCTGAAGGTGCTTGTGTCAATCTTCGGTCGCGAGACGCCGGTCGAAGTCGGTTTCGATCAGGTCAAGAAGATCTAGGTAGCGGGGCGTACACGGTTATGGCTAAGAAAGTCCTTACACAGATCAAGCTGCAGGCCGTCGGCGGCCAGGCCAGCCCGGCACCGCCGGTCGGCCCCGCCCTCGGTCAGCACGGCATCAACATCATGGAGTTCTGCAAGGCGTTCAACGCGCAGACCCAGAGCGACACCGGGACGACGATCCCGGTCGTCATCACCGTCTACGAGGACCGCTCGTTCACGTTCATCACGAAGACGCCGCCGGCCGCCGTGCTCATCAAGCAGGCCATCGGCGTGACGAGCGGCTCGGGCGAGCCGCATCGCGTGAAGGTCGGCACGATCACCGCGGCGCAGATCCGCGACATCGCCGAGCGCAAGTTCGACGACTTGAACGCCAACGATCTCGACCAGGCGTCGAAGATCATCGCCGGTACGGCACGGAGCATGGGGGTCGACGTTGTCTAAGCGCGGAAAGACCTATCTCGAAGCCCGCTCGCAGGTCGATCGCGAGCACACGTTCACGCCCGCCGAGGCGATGGCGCTCATCAAGGCGCTGCCCGGCCCGAAGTTCAACGAGACCGTCGAGGTCCACGTCCGCACGGGCCTGAACGTGCGCCACGCCGACGAGCAGCTGCGCGGCACCGTCGCGCTGCCCAACGGCCTCGGCAAGGAGGTCACGATCGCCGTCTTCGCGCAGGGCGACAAGGCCAAGGAGGCCGAGGAGGCCGGCGCGGACATCGTCGGCGCCGAGGACCTCGCCAAGCGCGTGCAAGAGGGCTTCACCGACTTCGACGTGGCGATCGCGACACCGGACCTCATGCCGGTCGTCGGTCGCCTCGGCCGGATCCTCGGCCCGCAGGGCAAGATGCCCAACCCGAAGGTCGGCACGGTGACGATGAACATCACGCAGGCCGTCACCGAGGCGAAGGCCGGCAAGATCGAGTACCGCACCGACCGCACCGCGATCGTCCATCTGCCGATCGGCAAGAAGGAGTTCTCCGAGCGCCAGCTGCTCGAGAACTACGCCGCGGTGATCGAAGAGCTGATCCGGGCCAAGCCGTCGGCCGCGAAGGGGCGCTACCTGCGCACCATCACGCTGGCTTCGACGATGGGCCCGGGCGTCAAGGTCGACCCGTCCCGCACCCGCGACATCCTCGAGGAGGCCGCTCCGGCCCCAGCCGCTTGAGCGTCCCACTCTGAGGCCACCGCAGACCCCGGGCTGCCGCCCAAACGGCAGAAGACCCGGCGAGGAGGCAGATGAACCGAGAGCAGAAATCCGCGGTGATCGACGAGATCGCCGCACAGATCACAGAGTCCGAAGCCGTCTACGCGGTCGATTACCGCGGGATCAGCGTCGCCCAGGCCGCCGAGCTGCGCGGCAAGCTGCGCGACGCCGACGCGACGCTGCGCATCGTGAAGAACACGCTGACGATCCGCGCCGCCGACCAGGCCGGCACGGAGAACCTCAAGCCGATGCTGGCCGGCCCGACCGCGCTGACGTTCGCGCGCGGCGACGCCGCGTCGGCGGCCAAGGCGGTCTTCGACTACGCCCGCACGACCGGCCTGCTGCCCTTCAAGGGCGGCGTGCTCAACGGCGAGGCGCTCAGCCCCGAGCAGGTCCAGTCGATCGCCCGCCTGCCCACGCGTGACGTCCTCAACGCGCAGTTCGTGAACATCGTCGCCTCGCCGCTGACCGGCCTCGTGACGAGCCTCTCGAACCTCATCAGCGGTCTCGCCCGCCAGCTCAACCAGATCGCCGAGCAGAAGGCGGAGGGTGCGCCCGTCGCGCCCGCGACCGCCGACACCCCATCTGACACTGACGAAGACAAGGAGTAACCCATGGCCCAGTCCACAGCGGAATGGATCGACGAACTGAAGAGCATCACCGTGCTCGAGCTGAGCGAGCGCATCAAGGCCCTCGAGGAGGAGTTCGGCGTCTCCGCGCAGGCCGCGGCCGTGGCCGCTCCGGCCGGTGGCGGCGGCGACGCCGCCCCCGCCGAGGAGGAGCAGACCGCGTTCGACGTCGTCATCACGGCGGCCGGCGACAAGAAGATCCAGGTCATCAAGGTCGTCCGCTCGGCCACGAGCCTCGGTCTCAAGGAGGCCAAGGCGCTCGTCGACGAGGCCCCCAAGGCCGTCCGCGAGGGCATCGACAAGGACGAGGCCGAGAAGCTCAAGCAGGAGCTCGAAGAGGCCGGCGCGAGCGTCGAGATCAAGTAGCTCGCCGACGGGCGCCCTGCGGCGCTCGGATGGCAGGCCCGCACACGCGGGCCGAGGACTGCGAAGGGCGCCTGCGGGCGCCCTTCGTCGTTTCGCTACTCGGCGTCCTCCTCCAGCACGTCCGCGTACGCGATGACCTCCAGGCGCCCGTCACCCGGCGCCTCCAGGTAGAAGGACCGGCTGCCGTCGCGGTGCAGCGCGATCTCGGCGTCGTGCTCGGCTGCGAGGCGCGTCAGCTCCCCGGAGGAGACCTTGAAGGCGACGTGCTGCGGATGCTCGCCCTCGGTGACGAAGGCGATCCGCGCGCCGCCGGCCTCGAGCAGCCCCCACGAGTCGTCGGCGTAGACGATCCGCGCGCCCGGCACCGTGCGCTGCCACCACTCCAGGGCGGCGGAGATGTCGGGTACGAGGAGGGCGACGTGGTCGAACTGCACACCCGCCAGTCTCCCAACTCGCGTCCACCCGGGATTCCCCCTCGCCCCGATTCGCGCTACCCTGCGCGAGTCGACCGATAGCCGTAGCCGCTTCCAGCATGGTTTTGCGCCCACATAGCGCAGACTTGAGGCGGGGTCCGTGAGCGTCGACCGCCCCCCAGCGGGGGCCGCACTTTGCTGTGCTATCCTGGCTTGTCCGCGCCGGAAGCAGGCCACTGGCCGCGGCGCCGCCCCCCGATGATCGCCCTCTCCGACCCCTTGAGGAGTCGCCGCCTTGCCCCTTGCTGACGCCCCCCGGATGCGCCGGACCTTCGCGCGTCTGAACCGAGTTCATGAAGTCCCGAACCTCATCGACATCCAGCGCCGCTCGTTCGCCTGGCTGACCGATCCCGAAAAGGGCGGCCTGCGGGAGACGATCTCGGACATCTCGCCGATCGAGGACTACACCGGCAACCTCGCCGTCGACTTCGGTGAGTTTCACTTCGATGACCCGGTCGCGTCGATCGAGGAGTGCCGCGAGAAGGACCTCACCTACGCCCGCCCGCTGACCGTCACGGTCGCGTTCGTCAACCGCGAGACCGGTGAGATCCGCGAGCAGTCGGTGTTCATGGGCGACTTCCCCTGGATGACCGAGCGGGGCACGTTCATCATCAACGGCACGGAGCGCGTCGTCGTCACGCAGCTCGTCCGTTCCCCGGGCGCCTACCTCATGGAGGCCAAGGACCGCGAGAAGCAGGTCTTCATCGCGAATCTCATGCCGGCCCGCGGCTCGTGGCTGGAGCTCGAGATCGACAAGAAGGGCAAGGTCTTCGTCCGCATCGACCGCAAGCGCAAGCTGCCGGTCACCGTCCTGCTGCGCGCGATGGGCTACGCCAGCGACGAGGAGATCATCAACCTCTTCGACAACAGCCTCTACATCCGCAACACGATCGAGGCCGACACCGAGCCGACGCGGACCGAGGAGGGCGCGCTCGTCGAGCTCTTCAAGAAGCAGCGCCCCGGCGAGCCGCCGAGCGTCGACAACGCCCGCGCGCTCCTGCACCAGCTGTTCTTCGATCCCAAGCGCTACGACCTCACGCGCGTCGGGCGCTACAAGCTCAACGCGCGCCTCGGCCTCGACATCGACCTCGAGACCCGCACGCTGACGCACGACGACATCCTCGCCCTCGTCAAGGAGCTCGTCTCCCTGCCGCGGATCCTCGGCATGCCCGAGGAGCCCGACGTCGAGATCAAGGACTACGCCGCCGAGGCGCAGACGTACCCGCGCGAGGCCGTCGGCGAGCACCTCGACGAGTACGAGCACTTCGGCAACCGCCGCCTGCGGACCGTCGGCGAGCTCATCCAGGAGGCCTTCCGCATCGGCCTGTACCGGATGGAGCGCGTCGTGCGCGAGCGCCTCACGACCGAGGACGCCGACACGATCACGCCGCAGACGATCATCAACATCCGCCCGGTCGTCGCCGCGCAGAAGGAGTTCTTCGGCTCCTCGCAGCTCAGCCAGTTCATGGACCAGACGAACTCGCTGGCCGGCCTGCGCCACCGCCGCCGCCTGAGCGCCCTCGGCGCCGGCGGCCTCACGCGTGAGCGCGCGCCGATCGAGGTGCGCGACGTGCACCCGACCCATTACGGGCGCATGTGCCCGATCGAGACCCCGGAGGGACCGAACATCGGCCTCATCGGCTCGCTGTCGAGCTACGCCGAGGTCTCCGAGCACGGCTTCGTCACGACGCCCTACCGGGTCGTCAAGGACGGCAAGGTCACCGGCGAGGTCGTCCGCTACGACGCCACGCAGGAGGAAGAGCTCAAGATCGCCCAGGCCAACCACCCGGTCGCCGACGACGGCACGCTGCTCGGCGACGAGGCGGTCTGCCGCACGCTCGCCGGCCAGTACGTCACGGTCGATCCGAGCGAGGTCGACCTCATGGACGTCTCGCCCGAGCAGATCTGGTCGGTGACCACGGCGATGATCCCGTTCCTCGAGCACGACGACGCCAACCGCGCGCTGATGGGCTCGAACATGCAGGCCCAGGCGGTGCCGCTGCTGCGCACCGACGCGCCGGTGATCGGCACCGGCATGGAGCGCCGGGCGGCGCTGGACTCCGGCGACGTGCTGCTGGCCCGCAACGGCGGGACGGTCAGCTATGTCGACGCCGAGCGCATCGAGGTGGAGACGGCGGACACGGGACGTGACGAGTACATCCTCGACAAGTACCGCCGCTCCAACCAGGGCACGCTCATCCATCAGAAGCCGATGGTGAGCGTCGGCCAGGCCGTCGAGGCCGGCGACATGCTCGCCGACGGCTCGGCCACCGACCACGGCGAGATGGCGCTGGGCAAGAACCTGAAGGTCGCCTTCATGTCCTGGGAGGGCTACAACTTCGAGGACGCGATCATCCTCTCCAAGCGCCTGGTCAAGGACGACGAGCTCACCTCGATCCACATCGAGGAGTACGAGATCGACGCCCGCACGACGAAGCTCGGCGACGAGGAGATCACCCGCGACATCCCGAACCGCTCGGAGGAGTCGCTGCGCAACCTCGACGACCGCGGCATCGTCCGCGTCGGCGCCGAGGTCGGCTCGGGCGACCTGCTCGTCGGCAAGGTCACGCCGAAGGGCGAGACCGAGCTCACCGCCGAGGAGAAGCTCATCCGCGCGATCTTCAAGGAGAAGGCGCGTGAGGTGCGCGACACCTCGCTGAAGGTGCCCCACGGCGAGGGTGGCGTCGTGATCGACGTCATGACGTTCTCGCGCGACCAGGGCGACGACCTGCCGCCCGGCGTCAACCACCTCGTGCGCGTGTTCGTCGCCAAGAAGCGCAAGATCTCCGAGGGCGACAAGCTCGCCGGACGCCACGGCAACAAGGGCGTCATCTCCAAGATCGTCGACGAGGCCGACATGCCGTTCATGGAGGACGGCACCCCGGTGGACGTCATCCTCAACCCGCTCGGCGTGCCGAGCCGGATGAACGTCGGCCAGCTGCTGGAGACCCACCTCGGGTGGGCCGCCGCGGAGGGCTGGTACGACGACGGCACCGAGGCCTACAAGCTCGCCCAGCAGCACACCACGGCGGACGGCCGGCCGGGCAAGGTCTACACCGCCACGCCGGTGTTCGACGGCGCCTCGGTCGAGGACGTCGACAACGCGCTGGTCAAGTGGCAGGACGAGCACACGGGCCGCATCCGGATGGACATCGACAAGTCGCGCCGCCCGGGCATCCGCGCGTCGGGCAAGTTCACGCTCTACAACGGGCGTACCGGCGAGCCGTTCGAGCAGCAGGTGACGGTCGGCTACATGTACATCCTCAAGCTCCTGCACCTCGTCGACGACAAGATCCACGCACGCTCGACGGGCCCCTACTCGCTCGTCACGCAGCAGCCCCTGGGCGGCAAGGCCCAGTTCGGCGGCCAGCGCTTCGGCGAGATGGAGGTCTGGGCCCTGGAGGCCTACGGCGCGGCGTACACGCTGCAGGAGATGCTCACGATCAAGTCCGACGACACGGTCGGGCGCGTGAAGGCCTACGAGGCGATCGTCAAGGGCGAGAACATCGCCGAGCCGTCGATCCCGGAGTCCTTCAAGGTGCTCCTCAAGGAGATGCAGTCGCTGGCGCTCGACGTCAACGTCGTCTCCGAGGAGGGCGCCCGCGCCGAGATGCGCGACGAGGACGACGACCTGCTGCGCG
>CAVVTD010000017.1:0-337427 GCA_963751065.1 uncultured Actinomycetes bacterium | reverse complement strand
CGCCTCGCGATCGAGCGCGACCCCGCCCGCGAGCGGGGCGTCGCCGTCGAGGCGGCCGAGCAGGAGGTTCGCGTCGGTCACCGTCGGCTCCTCGCCGCCGCGCCCGTAGCACGCGGGGCCGGGCGTGGCGCCCGCGCTGCGCGGGCCCACGCGCAGCGCGCCGCCCGGATCGCGCCAGGCCACCGAGCCGCCACCGGCGCCGACGGTGTGGATGTCGACCATCGCCAGCGCGAGCGGGCGGCCGCCGACCTCGCGGCCCGCGGTTTCGCGCACGGCGCCCGCCTCGACGACGCAGACGTCGCACGAGGTCCCGCCCATGTCGAAGCAGACGAGGTCCTCGTGGCCGCTGCGGCGCGCGACGAGCGCGGCCGCCGCCGCGCCGCCGGCCGGACCGGACAGGACGGTGAACGCCGCGTGGCGGGCGGCGAGCGACGCCGCCGCCAGGCCGCCGCTGGACTGCATGATCCGCGGCTCGGGCAGGCCGGCCTCGGCGGCGCGCTCGAGCAGGCGCCCGAGGTAGCGCGCGAGCAGCGGGGAGAGCGCCGCGTCGACCTCGGTCGTCGCCGCGCGCTCGAACTCGCGAAACGTGCCGACGACGTCGTGCGACAGCGAGACGTGGACGTCGGGCAGCGCCTCGGCCAGCGCGGCGCCGATCGCCTGCTCGTGCGCGGGGTGCGCGTAGGCGTGCAGCAGGACGACGGCGACGGCCTCGGGTTCGAGCGCACCGACCGCCTCGACGAGCGCGTCGAGCTCCTCCAGCTCGCGCAGCACGCCGTCCGGGCCGCAGCGCTCGTGCGCCGCGACGCGGCGCTCGGGCGGCACGAGCGGGGCCGGCCGGGCGGCGCAGAGGCGGTAGAGGTGCGCGCGCGCCTGGCGGCCGAGCTCGACGACGTCGGTGAAGCCCTCGGTGGCCACGAGCACCGTGCGCGCGCCGCGCCCCTCGAGCAGGGCGTTCGTCGCGACGGTCATCCCGTGGGCGAACGCCTCGACGTCGCTCGCCGCGGCGCCGGCGCGCTCCAGCGCGCTGCCGATCGCCGCCATGACGCCCTCGGACTGGTCGTCGGGCGTCGTCGGCGCCTTGGCGGTGATCAGCCGCCCGCCGCTCGCCAGCACGGCGTCGGTGAAGGTCCCGCCGACGTCGACGCCGAGCAGCACGGCTCAGCCGCCGCGCGTGCGCGCGAAGAAGATGTCGTCGGTGAAGTGCGCGGTCTCGGCGCGCTGCAGGACCGGCTCGGCGACCTGGGTGAAGCCGGTCCGCGCGGCGACCGCCCGCGACGGGGCGTTGTGGCGGTCGATGTGCAGCTCGACGCGCTCGAGGCCGAGCGTGCCGAACGCCCAGCCGACGAGCAGCCGCACGGCGCGCGAGGCCGCGCCGCGGCCGCGGGCGGGCGCGGCGAGCATGTAGCCGATCTCCGCGCAGGAGCGCGCTGGTCGATCGCCATGAGCCCCGCGGTGCCGAGCATGCTGCCGTCGCCGGCGTCGGTGACGGCGAACGAGGCGCGCGTGCCGTCGGCGAGCCCTGCGGCGACGCGGGCGAGGTAGTCGCGGGCCTCCTGCTCGGAGTAGTGGTCGGGGACGAGCGTCCAGCGCGGGATCTCGGGGTCCTGGCACATCTCCACGAGCCGGGCCGAATCGCCGGATTCGAACCCGCGCAGCGTGACCACGCCGTCGCTGAGCGGGGGATCGGGGAGCGTCAGCTCCGCCATCGGCCTATCTAAGCCGATGTACCGATGGACAGCGGCCGGGCGGTGGGCGAGACTTGCGCGCGATGCTCAAGCGAACGTCCCGGCGCATCGCGTTCCTCGCGCTCCTGCTGCTCGCGGCGGCGCCGGCGCCGGCCTCCGCGCTGACCGCCACCGGCGCCCGCAGCGCCGCGCACCCGGGCTTCGTGCGCGTCGTCGTCGACTTCACCGGCGGGCGGCTGGAGATCAACGAGGCCCAGGCCACCGACCCGGCGCCGGCCGACGGCACCGCCCGCGTCGAGATCAGCCGTCCCGGCATCAGCGCGCTGGCGTCCGACCGCTCGGCCAACGGCGTGCGCGTGCGCCTGAGCGCCGCCACCGGCCGCGTCATCGTCCGCCTGGTGAGCGCCCGCCGGGCGTTCAAGTACCTGCGCGTGAGCGCGCTGCACGGGCCCGAGCGGCTCGTGCTCGACCTCTACAGCGCCAAGCCGCCGGCGAAGGCGGCGGAGATCCGCACCGGCCGGCGCAGCTGCCTGAGGCTGACGAGCGTGAGCCCCGACGGGCGCGGCTTTCGCGTGCGCGGGGTCGAGAGCGAGCTCTTCGAGGGGTCCTTCGTCCTGCGGGTGCGCGACGCGACGGGGCGGGTCGTCGGCCGGCGCGTGATGACCGCGCGCGGGGCGTGGAACGTGCGCGTCGCCTACCGCGTGAGCAGCGTCGGCACCGGCACGCTCGAAGCGGTCGCCGAGTCGGCGAAGGACGGCTCGCTGGACTGCCTCGTGCAGGTGCGGGTCGGGCTCAACCCGTAGCGGGCCGCGCGCTACGCGGCCAGCGAGCGCTCCATGTCGATCTCCTCGGTCTCGGCGAGGTGCTGATGCGAGGGGCAGTAGCCGTTGTGGGCGAGCGGCATGCGCTGGCACGGGGTCCCGCGGCGGGTCGTCGCGCGGCATTCCAGCGGGTTGCCGTTGATGTCGTAGCCGTGCTGCGGCTGCTGGGCGAGCCACTCCTGGGCGGCGGCGACGTAGGCCGAGACGACGTGCCAGACGCGCGGCTGCGCGGTGATCGGGAAGTTCGTGCGGATGTCGTTGAACAGCGTGCGGGCGGGGCGGGCGAAGTAGTGGCGGTCGGTGGCCAGACGCTCGATCGTCGACTCGCAGGCGCGCAGCACCTCGGCGTGGGGGTCCCGCGCGGCGGCTGGGCTGCTGTCGATGTCCGGTGACAGCTCCCGGTAGATCGCGCGACTGAACTGGTACATGGGGCTCGAGATCTCCTTTCCCTCGTGCTACGAGCAGGCCGCGGCAGTCTGGCGCTCCCGTGTGAAGGTAAGAACGATCCCAATGTTGAGTTCGTATTAAGCGTTGACGCGGTGTCAAGTCCAGTGCGTCAGCCGCGGCGGCTCGTCCCCGGCGCCGATCGTCGTGTGGCGGTGGTCGAGCGCGGGATCGGCGCCCGGAAAATCGGTGCGCTGGTGCGCGCCGCGGCTCTCCTCGCGGCGCAGCGCGCAGGCGGCGATGAGCCGCGCGAGCGGATGCGGGTCGGCGCGCAGCCGCTCGAGCCCCTCGCGGGTGCGGTCGATCCCCGCGTCGCGCCACAGCGCCTCCTGCGTCGCGCGGGCCGGGCGGGTGAGCGGCGCGGCGGGCGGCGGGCGGTCGGGCATGGGCTCGCCCGCGGGCTCGTCGAGCCCGGCATCGGCGGCGCGCGCGCCGAAGACGAAGCACTCGCTCAGCGAGTTGGAGGCCAGCCGGTTGGCGCCGTGCAGCCCCGTGCAGGCGGTCTCGCCGACCGCGTAGAGGCCGGGCACGGTGCTGCGCCCGCGCAGGTCGGTCACGACGCCGCCCATCATGTAGTGCGAGGCGGGGGAGACGGGGATCTGCTCGCGCGTCGGGTCCAGGCCCGCGTCCTGCAGCGCCGAGACGACGTTCGGAAACAGCGCCGGGTCGACGTTGCGCATGTCCAGCCCCACCGAGGTCGCGCCGGTCTGCTCGAGCAGCGCAGCGATCGCGCGCGAGACCTCGTCGCGCGGCGCGAGCTCCTCGACGAAGCGCTCGCCGTCGGGGCCGTGCAGCGTCGCGCCCTCGCCGCGGATCGCCTCGGTGACGAGAAAGCCCTCGCGCCCGGCGATGCCGATGACCGCGGTCGGGTGAAACTGCAGGAACTCGAGGTCGGCGAGCTCGGCGCCCGCGGCGTGCGCGAGCGACATGCCGATCCCCAGCGAGCCGGGCGGGTTCGTCGTGCGCGACCACAGCGCCGCCGCGCCGCCGGTGGCGAGGATCGTCGCGCGGGCGCGGACGGCGCGGCCGTCCTCGAGCACGACGCCGGCGCAGCGGCCGTCGTGCATCCAGGCGCTCACCGCGCGCGCGCCCTCGAGCACCTCGATGCGCGCCTCGTCGACGGCCAGCGCCGAGAGCTGGCGCACGACGCGCCGGCCGGTCGCGCTGCCGCCGGCGTGCACGACGCGGCGCACGGAGTGGCCTCCCTCGAGGCCGAGCGCGAGCACGCCGTGGCGGTCGCCGTCGAAGCGCACGCCCATCCGCTCGAGGTCGCTGACGCACTGCGGCGCCTCGTGGACGAGCACCTCGGCGGCCGAGCGGCGCACGAGCCGGCGGCCCGCCGCCTCGGTGTCGGCGAGATGGCGCTCGAAGGAGTCCTCGACCGCGAGCGCGGCGGCGATCCCGCCCTGGGCCCAGTAGCTCGCGGTCTGCGCGAGCGGGGTCGCGGAGACGAGCACGACCGACGCGCCCGCGCTCGCCGCGCGCAGGGCGGCGTACAGGCCGGCGGCACCGGCGCCGACGACCGCGAGGTCGCTGCTGATCACCGGTTCGTCGGGCACCCGCGGGGTACGGTATCCGGATGGCCGATCCGGTCCTGCTGCGCCACCCGTCGTCGCTGGAGCACGACACGGGTGCGCACCCCGAGAACGCGCGGCGCATCGTCGCGATCGAGCGCGCGCTGAGCGAGCGCGACTGGCTCGGCTGGGACGTGCGGCTGTCGCCTGCGGCGACCCGCGAGCAGATCGCCGCGATCCACCCGCCCGAGCACATCGACCGCATCGAGCGGCTCTGCGCGCGCGGCGGCGGGATGATCGACATGGACACGATCGTCAGCCCCGGCTCGTTCGAGGCCGCGCTGCACGCCGCCGGCGGAGCGATCGCGTTGGTCGATGCGCTGCTCGGGGAGGAGGGCGTCTCGGCGAGCGCCTCGCTGCACCGCCCGCCCGGCCATCACGCCGAGCGCGCGCAGGCGATGGGCTTCTGCCTCTTCGACAACGTCGCCATCGGCGCCCAGCATGCGATCGACGCGTATGGCGCCCGGCGCGTGCTGATCTTCGACTTCGACGTGCACCACGGCAACGGGACGAACGCGATCTTCCGCGAGCGCGACGACGTGCTGTTCTGCTCGATCCACCAGTCGCCGCTGTATCCGGGCACCGGGCCGGCGAGCGACGTCGGCCGCGGCCCGGGCGAGGGCTTCACGGTGAACATGCCGGTGCCGGGCGGCTCGGGCGACGCCGTCTTCGTGTCGCACACCGAGCACGTCGTGCGGGCGCTGGCCCGCGCGTACGCGCCCGACCTCGTGCTGCTGTCGGCGGGCTACGACGCGCACGCCGACGATCCTTTGGCCGGCTGCCGCGTGACGGATGCCGGCTACGCGGCGATCGCGGCTTCCATGCGGGCGTGCGCCGACGAACTCGGCGTCCCGCTGGGGATCGTGCTGGAGGGCGGCTACGAGCTGGCGGCGTTGTCGCGCTCGCTCGTGGCCACTTTGGAGGTGGTCGGTGCGGCCGAGCCGCCGCCGCTGCCCTCTGAGATCGCCCTGCACCCGCTGGCGCTACGGACGCTGGAGCGGCTGGCCGGCAGCCACTGGCCGGCGCTCGCTTTGGGCTGAGCCGCGACGGCGATCAGGGCGGCGGGATCGTCGTCGTGGGAACGGGCACGACGGGCACCTGGCTCGCCGTCGTCGTCTGGCTGGGTGTGGTGGGCGCCGGGCCCGGCGTCGTCGGAGTCGTCGAGGGTGCGGTCGGTGTCGTGGACGGCAGCGCCGGGGTCGTCGTCGGCACGGTCGGCGTCGTCGTCGTGGCCGGCGGGGCCACCACGGCGGGCGCCGTCGTTTCGACGACCGCGGTCGGCGTCGTGCCGGCGGGGGCGTTGCCGTCGCCGGTGAGCTTCACGAAGGCGAAGGCGAGCAATGCTCCTGCGAGGAGGACGATCCCGGCGATCGCCAGCGTGGGGACGCGCCAGTTCGGCGTCGGCGCCAGCCGCGTGCGGGCGGGCGCGCCGCATTCCAGGCACCAGTCCTGCTCGGGCCCGACCGTGGCCGAGCAGCGCGGGCAGCGCATCGAGCCGGGCTCGGGGAGCTGGGGTGAACCGGCGGGAGGCTGTGTACTCACGCGTCGTCGCGGGCGTGCGGTGGCAGCATCGCCTCGGTCTGCTGCTCCGGCGCCGGCGCGGGCGCAGCCGGGGGCGGCGCGGCCGGTGGCGGGCTCAGCGCGGCCGGCGCGGCCTGGTGTGACAGCGGGGCCGCGGGCGCCTGCGGGGGCGCGGCGATCGCCCCTCCGACCTCGCCCATCGCGCGCGGGCCGGCGATCTGCAGGCCGCAGTTGGGGCAGAAGTTCGAGTCGCTGGCGTGCAACGCGCCGCAGCGCGCGCAGGACGTGATCCCCGGCTCGCGCAGCTCGTGGATCGGGCGGCGGTCGTCGAGCACGCGCTCGAGCGCGCGCAGCTCCTGGTCGACGGCGGCGAGCGCGCCGATCTTCGCCTCGACGAGGTCCGGGCGGTCGCGGCCGAAGCGGCGCATGTCGAACATGAGCCCGCCGATATCCCTGAATGCCAACTCCCGGGTGCGGCGCAGGAAGCGCAGCCGCCGGCGCAGCTTGCCGCGGTCGCGGAAGCTCGCGGCGGCCGCGGAGCCGCCGGGCTGCTCGTGGACGAGGACCTGCGTGTGGGCGCTCGGGTCAGGTTGCGGTGCACCGGCCGCGACCGGCGCGACGGGCCCGGCGGGCCCGACCGGGAGCCCGGCTTGGCCGGCCTTCTTGCCCCACGGCATGCGGTCGGACCCGCGAGAAGCGCCGAACGGAAGTCGGCTGAGCAGGCCGGGGCGGCTGCGGCCTGGTGAGCCGGAGGCGCGGCGGCGGAAGATGCGCTGCATCGGTCCGGTCATGAGGGGTGTGCGCCGCGTGACGACGTGGCCGGCGCCTCGGCGGGCGAGTATAGCGGCGGGGCCTGACCCCCCTCGACGAGCCAGCGCCACGCGCCGGCGACCCGGCCGGCGAGGGCTTCGGCCGAGTAGTCCAGGGCGCGCGAGCGCCCGGCGATGCGCGGATCGCGGTCCTCGAGGTGCGGCGCGAGGGCGGCGCGCCAGGCGGCGAGATCCCACTCGCCGCAGTACGTGCCGGCGATGCCGCGCAGCGCCTCGGCGTGCGCGCCGGTCGGACGCGCGAGCACCGGCACGTCGCAGGCGAGCGCCTCGATGCAGGCCAGGCCGAACGTCTCCCAGTCCGAGGGGCAGACGACCGCGTTGGCGGCGTTCATCCAGGTCGGCACGTCCTCGGGGGCGACGGCGCCGAGCGTCAGCAGCTCGGCGTCGTCGCCGACGAGCTCGCGGGCGCGATCAGCCCGCTTGACGGCGCGCGCGGGGTCGTAGGGAAACAGGACATAGCGTCCCTCGGGATCGAGCCCGAGCGTCTGGCGCGCGTTGCGGCGGTCGATCGGTGCAAAGCGCGTGACGTCGATGCCGCAGGGCAGGATCGCCACGTCGCGCTTGACGCCGGCGCCGGGGACCTTCGCCGCGAACTCGGTCGTCGGCGTGCCGACGAGGTCCACCCTGCCGAGCACGGCCACGGTGATCGGGCGCGAGCGCGGGTGGTAGAGGTCGTTGCCGTGCAGCGTGACGACGCGGCGTTGCGCCTGTACCGCGAGCGCCGGCCAGGCGGTGAGTCCGAAGTGGGCGTGCACGACGTCGAAGCGCTCGCCCTCGAAGCGGCGGCGCAGGTCGCGGCCGGCGCGCAGGTAGCTGCGCGGACCGCCGGGCGCGAAGGCGTGCAGCTCGACGTCGAGGCCGTCGATGCGCTGCAGCGCGCGGACCTGGTCGCGCACGAAGCTGCCCAGGGCGGGGCGGGCGGGGGAGGGGTACATGTTCGTGACGACGAGGGCGCGCATGGTCGATGCGGTCATTGAACAGGGTCGCTTCGGTTCGTCCGCCGGGCGTCGGTGGGCTTCGCGTTGCGTGGGTGGTGTCGCCGGCCCTGCTGAAACGGCATCTGTGAGAGCGTCAGGGCGCGGGGGTGGCAGCGTTTCGGCCGGGGCCGGCGAATCGGGGATGGGGAGTTTGGGGTGCGTGGCCCCAAACACGCCATCGGCGTGTGAAACGGGCTCACATCGAGGGGGTGTGGCGAATCGTGCACGCAGAGCGTGCATCATTCGCCACACCCCCCTTGTCGGTCGGCCACCCGGCCCCGCCCCGGACGCCCGACCCGGCTCGCCCGCCGGCACCGAGCCAACTCACACTCCGTCAGCGATGCTGTTGACGCCGACAGCCCCGCCGACGCGGCGCGACAGCGCACAAACCACACACCGTTTCTGCGCTGAATTGTCACCAGCACGCGTAGAACCGTCACACGCGTCGGCGGAGCATCGGGACGGCACACCACGTCCCCTTGGAGGCCGCACATGCCGTACCGCACGATGGGCTGGATCCACGCAAACATCGCCCGCATCGCCGGCGGGCAGTCCGGGCAGGGCACGGTCGAGTACGTGGGGCTCATGCTCCTGCTCGTCGGCCTGCTGGGCGGCGTCATCGCCGCCGCGACGACGCTGAAGGACGGCGGGATCGCGAAGGCCGTCGCCGCCAAGCTGAAGGAGACGATCGAGTCCGTCAAGGCCACGAAATAGCGTCGCGCCGGCGCGACGGGATGCAGACGCGTCGAGGACGGCGCGGGCGCCTCTGCGAACATGGCGCCCGTGCCCTCCGACCCGCACCGCACCGCTCCGATCGGGGTCTTCGACTCCGGTGTCGGGGGTCTGACGGTCCTGCACGAGCTGCTCGTCGAGCTGCCGCAGGAGGACTTCCTGTACCTCGGCGACTCGGCGCGCTTCCCCTACGGCGACCGCACGCCGGAGGAGCTGCGGACGTTCAGCCGGCAGATCGCCGACGCGCTGCTCGAGCGCGGCGCGAAGCTCATCGTCGTCGCCTGCAACTCGGCCACGTCGAGCGCGCTGGCCGACGTCACCGAGCACGTCGCGCGCAGCGGCTGGGGGGTCGACGTCATCGGCGTCGTGGGACCGGAGTCAAACCTCGCCGTCGCGCGGACGCGCAACGGGCGCATCGGCGTGCTCGCCACGCCGGCCACGATCGCCAGCGGCGCCTACGAGCGCGCGATCCTCGCGGTCGACTCGCTCGTGCGGGTGACGAGCGTCGCCTGCCCGCAGCTCGCGCGGATCTCCCAGGACGGCGCTCCGATCACCGAGGCCGACGTGACGCTCGCCCGCGAGTACTGCGCGCCGCTGCGCGACGCCAAGGTCGACACGGCGATCCTCGGCTGCACGCACTATCCGTTCGTCGGCTCCCTGCTGCAGCGGCTGCTCGGCCCGCAGGTCACGCTCATCACCTCCGGCACGGCGATCGCGCGCCGCGTGCAGCATGCGCTCGACGCCCGCGATCTCGCCACGCCGCACCTCGGCGAGGGCCGCTACAGCTTCCTGTGCACCGGCGACGCCGCCGCGTTCGCCCGGGTCGGCTCGCGCTTCCTGCAGCTGCCGATGGGCGCGGTCGACCACATCCTGCTTCCGATCGAGGTACCCGCATGAGCACCACCGCCGGCCCCGCCCGCTCCTACGACCGCGCGCCGAGCGATCTACGCCCGACGAGGATCGAGCCGAACTTCGTCAAGCCGGCCTACGGCTCGGCGCTCATCACGCAGGGCGAGACGCGCGTCATCTGCACGGCGTCGGTGCAGGAGAGCGTCCCGCGCTGGATGGCCGGCAAGGGCCGGGGCTGGGTGACCGCCGAGTACGGGATGCTCCCCGCGTCGACCGGCGACCGCAAGCAGCGCGACATCTCCAAGGGCAAGCTCGACGGTCGCAGCGTCGAGATCCAGCGGCTCATCGGCCGCTCGCTGCGCGGGGTCATCGACTTCGAGGCGCTCGGCGAACGCACGATCTACCTCGACTGCGACGTGCTGACCGCCGACGGCGGCACGCGCTGCGCGTCGATCACCGGCGCCTTCGTTGCGCTCGACCTCGCGATCCGGCGCCTGCTGGCCGAGGAGAAGCTCGCCCGCACGCCGCTGACGGGCAGCGTCGCGGCGGTCTCCTGCGGCATCGTCGGCGGCGTGCCGCTGCTCGACCTCGACTACTCCGAGGACTCGACCGCCGAGGTCGACGCGAACGTCGTCATGACCGGCGAGGGCGGGCTCATCGAGGTCCAGGCCACCGCCGAGCGCACGCCGCTGTCGCGCGCGCACCTCGACGACCTGCTGGCGCTCGCCGGCGGCGGCATCGACCAGCTGCGCGCCGTCCAGGCCCAGGCCGTGGTGTGAGGCTCGTCCTCGCGACCCGCAACGCGCACAAGCTGCGCGAGTTCGAGACGCTGCTGGCGCCGCACGAGATCGTCGCGCTGCCCGACGCGGTCGTGCTGCCGCCCGAGGCCGCCGACACGTTCGCCGGCAACGCGCTGCCCAAGGCGCGCGCCGCGCACGCCGCGACCGGCCTGCCCGCGATCGCCGACGACTCGGGGATCGAGTCGGCCGCGCTCGGCGGGGCGCCCGGCGTGCGCTCGGCGCGCTACGCCGGCGAGGACGCGACCGACGAGGAGAACCTCGCCAAGCTCCTGCGCGAGGCGCCCGCCGGATCGCCGCTGGCCTACGTCTGCGCGCTGGCCTACATCGACGCCGACGGCACCGAGTCGGTCGTCGAGGGCCGCTGCACCGGCACGCTGGACCCCGATCCGCGCGGCGACGGCGGCTTCGGCTACGACCCCGCCTTCCGGCCCGACGACCTCGCCGACGGGCGCACGATGGCCGAGCTCGAGCCGGCCGAGAAGGACGCCATCAGCCACCGCGGCCGTGCGGCCCGCGCGCTGCTCGCACGGCTCGAGGAAGGGTAGGAGCGGGCCATGGCAGGTCCGCTGATCGCCGCCGCGGCGTCACCCGGGCGCGGGGGAACGGTGAAGACCCGCGCGGCGGCGTTGTCGATCGCCTCCAACGCGATCCTCATCGCGCTCAAGCTCGCGGCCGGCGCGATCACCGGCTCGGTGGCGATCCTCACCGAGGCGATGCACTCGTCGATCGACCTCATCGCCTCGTTCGTCGCCTACTTCTCGGTCCGCGAGGCCGACAAGCCCGCCGACGCCGAGCATCCCTACGGCCACGCGAAGATCGAGAACCTCGCGGCCGCGATCGAGGCGATGCTCATCCTCGTCGGCTCGGGGGTGATCATCTACGCGGCCGTCCGCAGCCTCGCCAACGGTCCCGAGGTGCACTCCCTCGGCGTCGGCATCGGGGTCATCGCGATCTCGATCGTCGCCAACGTCGTCGTCTCGACGAAGATCGCCCGCGAGGCCCGCGCCACCGACTCGCCGGCCCTCGAGGGCGACGCTGCCCACCTGCGCACCGACGCGGCGACGTCGGCCGCGGTCCTGGTCGGGCTCATCGTGGTGCAGATCACCGGCGCGACCTGGCTGGATCCGGTCATCGCGCTCATCGTCGCCGCGGCGATCGTCTACGCCGGCGTGCGGCTGCTGGCGCGCGCCTCGCGCGTGCTCGTCGACGAGGCCCTGCCGCCCGAGGAGCTCGACGCGGTGCGCGACGCGATCACCGAGTTCGGCCCGCGCGGGGTGTGCGGCTTTCACAAGCTGCGCGCCCGCCGCGCCGGGTCGCGGCGCTACGTCGACATGCACGTCCAGTTCGTCGCCGGCACGACGCTCGAGGACGCCCACGCCACCGCCCACGCGCTGCAGGACGCGATCCGCGAGCGCCTGCGCGGCGCCGACGTGCTCATCCACCTCGAGCCCGAGGGCAGCGTCCATCCGGGCACGGAGATCCGCCCGGCCTGAGCGCACGGCTCCTGACTAGGCGGCCGGGCTGCCGGCGCCGGCCTCGGCGGGGGCGCCGGCCAGGCCGCCCATCCCGCCCGCCAGCGAGACGCGGCGCGAGCCGCGGTGCACGACACCCGCGCGCAGCAGCAGCACCGTGGCCGCGGCGGCGACGAGCAGTGCCGCGGCGCCGGAGACCGCGAACGTCACGCGCGCATCGGCGATCGAGGCGATCAGGCCGCCCGCCACGAAGGCCGAGCACAGCGCGGCCGCGTCGAGCGAGTCCTTCAGGCCGAAGACGCGGCCGAGCGCCTCCGCCGGAGCCAGGCGGGCGACCAGCTGATGCTCGGAGGACATGAAGATCCCGCAGCACAGCCCGGTCGCGAAGAAGGTCAGCGCGGCCAGCTGCACCGACGGGACGAACGCGCTGGCCAGCAGCGCGAGGCCGCCGCCGGCGAGCGTGGCGAGCATCGCCCAGCCGTCGGCGCGGCCGCGCAGGGCGCCGATCGTCGAGCCGACGCCGAAGATGCAGACGAGCATCGCGAAGCCCGCGGCGCCGGTCTTCAGCTCGGCGCGGGCGAGCAGCGGCTCGGCGAGGTTCATGAGCGAGAAGGCGAGCGTCGCGGCGCCGCCGGCCGCGACCACGACGCCCAGTCCCGGCACGCCGCGGACGGCGCGGATGCCGGCGCGGACGCCGCCGTCGTCGTCATCGGCCGCGGCGTCTGCGACCGTCGCGGCGAGGGGGACGGGCCGGCCGATCGGCAGGCGGCTGAGGGCGATCGCCGACACGAGGAACGTCGCGGCGTTGACGATCAGCAGGGTGGACGGGGAGACCAGCACGAGCAGCCCGGCGCCGACGGCGGGGCCGATCATGCTCGCGGCCGACCAGCTCGCGACGAGGGCCCCCATCGCCTCGTCGGCGCGGTCGCCGGCCAGGCCGGGCAGGGCGGACTTCGCGGCGGGCTGGTAGAGGGCGCCGCCGAGCCCGGCGACGAGCGCGAGCACGATGACGGCCGTCAGCGATCCGGCGAACGCGAGCGCGATGAAGGCCCCGCAGCGCAGCAGGTCGGCGGTGACGACGAGCATCCGTCGCGAGAGGCGATCGGCGAGCGCCCCGAAGAACGGCCCGAGCGCGATCGCCGGCACGCAGTCGGCGAGCAGGACCGCGGCGACGGCCCATGCCGAGTGCGTCATGTCGTAGGCGAGCAGCAGGAGCGCGATGTACCCGATCGCGTTGCCGACCGAGGACTGCAACGACGCGGCGAGGAAGCGACGCACCGCACCGGGGGTTCGCAGGAGAGCGAGCATCTGCGTCCAGTGCTCGACGGACGCGGCGCGGATCTGAAGCGGACGGACGGTCGGGTGGCCGGATGCGCGAGGCTGGACGCTCGCTGGACGCCGCGGCCGGCCGGCGCTGCTCAGGCTCAGCGCAGGTTGATCGCCGCCGACAGCCCGACGGCTACCGCGAGGGCGCCGTAGCCGTTGTAGCCGGACACGAAGAGCAGCAGCGCCGTGATGAGCGCCGCTGCGACGGTGACGAGCCAGGCGATGCGGTTGAAGGACACGCCCGCATCCTCGCCGATTCCCTCCAGTCCGGTCACGCTGCTAGCTTCGACGTGTCCGTTCGATCCGCCTGCAGGCCAAGGAGCACCTCTCGTGACGAAGTCTCAGCTCATCGAAGCTGTCGCCGCACGCACCGATCTGACGCGCCGGCAGGCCGCCGACGCCGTCGACGCCGTCCTGGAGACCATGGAGGACGTGCTCAGCCGCGGCGGGGAGGTCGCGCTCGCCGGGTTCGGCAAGTTCAGCGTCGCCGAGCGCGCGGCGCGCCAGGGCCAGCACCCGCGCACCGGCGAGGCGATGGACATTCCCGCGACGCGCGTGCCGAAGTTCACCGCCGGCTCGAATCTCAAGCAGGCCGTGCGCCAGTAGCGCGAGTGCCTGACGCGTCGCTGACCCTCCGCCCGACCTCATGACCGCGCCGTTCGCCACTCGGCTCGTCGAGCACGTCGCCGCGCGCGAGTCGCAGATCGTCCTGGGCCTCGATCCCGACCCGGCGAAGCTCTGGCCCGACGCGGTCGCCGGAGCGCCGGCCGACGGCTCACCGGCACAGCGCGCCGCCGCCGCCGTGCAGGCGCACTGCGCCGCGCTCATCGACGCGGCCGGCCCGGCCTGCGTCGCCGTCAAGCCGCAGCTCGCCTGCTTCGAGCGCCTCGGCGCCGCCGGCTGGGCGGCGCTCGCCGCGACCGTGGCCCACGCGCACGACAACGGGCTGCTCGTGATCGCCGACGGCAAGCGCGGCGACATCTCCGTCTCGGCGGCCGCCTACGGGCAGGCGCTGGTCGGCAGCACGCCGACGCCGTTCGGCGACGTCGCCGGCCTCGGCGCCGACGCCTTCACCGCCAATCCGCTGCTCGGCGTCGACGCGCTCGAGCCGCTCGTCGCGGCGGCGCACCACGCCCAGGCCGGCATCTTCGTCCTCGTGCGCACGTCCAACCCCGGCGCGGCCGACATTGAGGACCTCGCGCTCGCGGGTCAAGACGGCGGCACGGTCTGGGAGCGGCTGGCGGCGATCGTCGCGCGGCTCGGCGCACCGTCGGTCGGCGGCGGCGGGCTGTCGGACATCGGCGCCGTCGTCGGCGCCACCGTGCCCGCGCACGTCGCGCGGATGCGCGAGCTCATGCCGCACGCGCCGTTCCTGCTTCCGGGCATCGGCGCGCAGGGCGGGCGCGTCGAGGACCTCGCGCCCGCCTTTGCCCCCGGACGCGCCGGCGGGCTCGTCAGCGCGTCGCGCTCGATCGCCTCCGCGCACGAGTCCGAGGGCGCCAGGCCCGCCACCGCGGCACGCGCGGAGGCCGAGCGCCTGCGGGAGTCCGCGTGGTCGCTGTCATGAGCACGGACCAGCGGCCCGGCCACGTATGCTGCGGGCAGGATGGAGGAGATCGATCCTCAGCGCTACGTCCTGCCTGCGCTGCTTGCGGTGCTCGTCATCGGCGCCTTCCTGATCCTCGTCACGAGCGGTGGCTCAGACGAGCCCGCGGGCGCGGTCGACCAGCCCGCGCGCTCGACGACCACGACGAAGCAGCAGGCGGCCGGCAAACCCGCCGCCAGCCGGACGGCGTCGCCGACGCCGAACGCGGGCAAGCGCTTCGTCAAGGTCGAGGCCGGCGACACGCCGACGTCGATCGCAGAGTCGGCGGGCATCACCACCGAGCGGCTGCTGGAGATCAACCCCAGCGTCGAACCGGACTCGCTGAAGCCCGGGCAGACGCTCAAGCTCGCACCGTGACGGCGCGCGTCGCGTTGCTCGGGGCGGTGCTTGCACTGCTCCTGCTGTCGCCGGGCGCCGCGGCCCAGTCGCCGGCCGGCGCGCCGCGCCTCGTCGGCGCCAAGGCGGCGATCGTCATGGAGGCCTCGACCGGCGACATCCTCCTGTCGCGCGACCGCAACCAGCGCCGCCAGATCGCCTCGACGACGAAGCTCATGACCGTCCTCGTCGCGCTGGAGCGCGACGACCTCGACGACGTCTTCAGCGCCGCCGACTACGACCCGGCGCCCGCCGAGTCGCAGATCGGCCTGCGCCGCGGCGAACGGATGAGCGTGCGCGACCTGCTGCGGGCGACGCTGCTGCCCAGCGCCAACGACGCGGCCGCGACGCTCGCGGTCGGCACGATGGGCTCGACGACGGCGTTCGTCCGCGAGATGAACCGCCGCGCCCGGCAGCTCGGCCTGCGCGACACGCACTTCGCCAACCCGATCGGCCTCGACGACCCCGACAACTACTCGACCGCGCACGACCTGGCCAAGCTCGCCGTCGAACTGCGCCGCAACGAGTTCTTCCGCCGCACGGTCGACCTCGAGGTGGCGACGCTGCGCAGCGGCGCGCAGAAGCGCATCGTCGGCAACCGCAACGCGCTCGTGCGCCGCGTCGACGCCGTCAACGGCGTGAAGACCGGCTTCACCGCGCGGGCCGGCAACGTCCTCGTCGGCTCGGCCAGCCGCGACGGCGTGACGGTCATCAGCGTCGTGCTCGGCGAGGCCAGCGAGCGCGCGCGGGACGTCGACTCGCTGGCGTTGCTGCGCTACGGCCTGGACAGCTACAACGCCCGGACCGTGCTGCCCGAGGGTCGCGTCCTCGATCGCATTGCGCTGCGCTATCGCGACGGCGAATCCGTCGAGGTCGTGGCGGGTGCGACGGTCAAGCGCGTCCTGCGCAGCGGGGCCCGCACGACGGTCACCGTCGGCGGGCTGCCCGAGGAGGTCGACGGCCCGCTTCCGCGCGGGACCCGGGTCGCCACGGCGGTCGTGCGCCGCGGCGAGGAGGTGCTCGCGCGCGTTCCCGTCGTGACGGCGCGGCGCGGTCCCCGAGGCCGGCCTGGGCACCCGCCTGGACGACATGCTCAGCCGATCGCAGACGATTGTCGCGTTGGTCCTGCTGCTGGTCTGTAGCCTCCCTCTCCTGCTGCTGCGCAGGCGGGCACTACACCGCCGGCAGGTGCTCGACGCAGAGCACCGGCGGGCGCGGCGGCGAGAGGAGACACCCGCTCCATGATCATCACGGTCACCCTCAACGCCGCGATCGACAAGTCGCTCTCGGTGCCGAACTTCCGGCTCGGCCGCCGCCACCGGACGGTCGAGCAGACGACCCTGCCGGGCGGCAAGGGCGTCAACGTCGCGCGCACGCTCAAGACGCTCGGCCAGCCGGTCATCGCGACCGGCTTCGCAGGCGGCTCGACCGGCACGCGGATCGTCGAGGCGCTGACCGAGGAGTCGATCCTCAACGACTTCGTCCGCATCCGCGAGGAGTCGCGCACGAACACCGCCGTGCTCGATCCGACGAACGGCGAGCAGACCGAGATCAACGAGCGCGGGCCGTCCGTCAGCGCCCGCGAGCTCGAGCTCTTTCGCGACAAGCTCATGTACCTCGCCCGCGGTGCGGCGATCGTCGTCTTCGCCGGCTCGCTGCCGCGCAACGTCGACGCCGACGTCTACGCGGGGATGATCAAGGAGCTGCGCAAGCTCGGCCTCGTCGTCGTGATCGACACCGACGGCGATCCGCTGCGCCACGCGGTGCGCGCCGAGCCGCACGTCGTCTCGCCGAACGTGCTGGAGGCCGAGGAACTCGTCGGCCACGAGTTCAACGACGACGAGGACCGCGTCATCGCCGTGCGCGAGATCGCCGCGCTCGGCGCCCAGGAGGCGATCATGACCGTGCCCGACGGCTGCTTCGCAAAGGTCATCGACGAGGGCGAGTCGCGCCTGTACCGCGTGTTCATCGAGCCCCGCGAGGCGGTCGCCACCGTCGGCGGCGGCGACGCCTTCCTCGCCGGCTACGTCGCCGCGCGCTACGGCGGCAAGCCGCCGGCCGAGTGCCTGCGCTTCGGCGTCGCCTGCGGCGCGGACTCCGTCCAGCGCCTCGGCGCCGGCCTCATCGATCCGCACAAGGTCGAGCGCCTTGTCGGCGAGGTCGACGTGCGCCGCCTGGCGATGCCGGCCGAGGTGAGCTGACCCCCGAGTCAGCCTGAGCGGCGCGGGCGGAGCAGCGCGCGCCCCTGCATGACAGCGGGCGGCGGCGCCGACCGCGGGTGAGGTTCTCCGCACCCATGGGCGGTGGTCTGTCCCCTCGACAGCCATGGCGGCGTCGGAGAGGATGAGCCGCGTGACGGCCAGGCATCCCTCGATCGGGCTGACGCGCTTCCTGATGCTCTGGCTCGGGATGCCGGCCCTCCTCGCGGCGCTCTACGTGGCGACGCTGACCGCGGAGGTCTCGCTGACGGGCCTCGCCTGGTACGTGCCGGGCGCCGCCGTCTACGTCGCCGGCGTCGTCGCGTTCCGGGCCCGGCCGGAGAACGTCGTCGCGCGCCGGCTGCTGGTCTTCGGCGTCCTCGTCACCCTCTTCAACCTCCTGCAGAACATCGTCCTGCTGCGGTTCTTCGCGGTCGGCGAGCAGGCGTGGCTCGGCCCGGCGAACCTCGTCCTGCAGGTGCTGGGGATCGGGATGATGGTCGTGCTGCTCGCCGCGCTCGCCGTCTACCCCGACGGCGAGTACCAGCGCCGCTACGAGGTCTGGCTCGTGCGCGGCTTCGGCGCGCTCGTCGTGATCGTGCCGTTCGCGATGCTGCTCGCCCGCCCGACGCTCGAGCCCGCGTCGATCTTCGAGTGGGCGACGGGCAGCCCCGAGGGCGCCGAGCAGCTGTTCCCCGACATCGCGAGCCCGCTCCACGTCGACGCCCTGTCGTTCCTCGAGGCGCCGCTGCACGCGTACTTCGCGATCGCCTTCACCTGGGTCCCGCTGTGGGCGGGCATCGTGCTCATGCTGCGCTACCGGCGGTTGCGCGCCGAGCGCCGGCTGCAGCTGCGCTGGCCGATGTACGGCGGGATCGCCGCGCTCGTGCTCGGCGTGGAGGGCGCGATCTGGCGGACGACGGACATCCCGCTCTGGCTGTCGACGACGGTCGAGATCGGCGCGCTCGTCGTCGTCGTCGCCGCGCTCGTCATCGGGCTGGTCAAGCCCGACCTCTTCGACATCGACCGCGCGATGCGCCGCTCGCTCGTCTACGTGCCGCTGTGGATCGCGATCGCCGGCACCTACATCGGGGTGGCCGCGCTGCTCGGGATGGCGGCGTCAGGCGCGGGGCTGCAGATCGCCATCGCCGTGACGATCGTCGCGACCGTCCTGTTCGAGCCGGCGCGCCGGGCGCTCGTCGCGCGCGCCGGCCGCTGGGCGTTCGGTGAGTCGCTCAGCGGGGAGGAGCTCGTGCGCCGGCTCGGCGCGACGCTCGAGCATACGCTCGACTCCGAGCAGCTGACGCAGGCGATCGTCACGACCGCGCGCGAGGGGCTCGGCGTGCGCTGGGCGCAGATCGAATGCGACTACGGCGTGACGTACACCGACGGCGAGCCGCCGCGCGAGGGCGAGCGCCCCGTCCTGTCGGCGCCGCTCGTGCACGCCGGGCGGCCGCTCGGCGAGATCCGCTGCGGCCCGCGTGTGCGCGGCCGGGTGCAGGCGTCCGACCGGGAGCTGTTCGAGACGCTGGCCCGGCAGGCCGCGCTCGCACTGCACAACGCCAGGCTGGCGGGGGAGCTCGGCCGCAGCTTGGAGGCGATCTCGGCCCAGGCCGCCGAGCTCGCCGCCTCGCGCTCGCGGATCGTCGCCGCCCAGGAGGCGGCGCGGCGCCAGATCGAGCGCGACATCCACGACGGCGCCCAGCAGGAGCTCGTCGCGCTCATCGCGCGCATCGGCCTGGCGCGCAGCCAGCTGACGCGCAACCCAGACCGGCTCGGCGACACGCTGCGCGACCTGCAGGTCGAGGCGGGCCAGGCGCTGGAAAACCTGCGCCAGCTCGCCTCGGGCATCCATCCCGCGGTGCTGTCGGACCACGGCATCGTCGAGGCGATCGAGGGCCGGGCGGCGCGCTTCCCGCTCGGCGTCACGATCGAATGCGACCCGCAGATGCGGGCGTCGCGCTTCGGCGAGGCGGTCGAGGGCGCCGCCTACTTCTTCGTCTGCGAGGGCTTCGCCAACGCGCTCAAGCACGCCCGCGCCGAGCGCGTGCGGGTGCGGCTGTCGCGCGCGGCCGGCGCGCTCGAGGTCGAGGTCTCCGACGACGGCGGCGGCTTCGACGTCAGCGCCACCACGCGCTCGGGCCTCGCCGGCCTGGCCGACCGCCTCGAGGCGCTGGGCGGCCGCCTCGAGGTCGACTCCGCCGGCGGCCGCGGGACGACGCTCACCGCGCGGCTGCCGCTCGACGAGGTCCAGGCCGCCGTTGTCTGAGCCGCGCCTGCGGGTGCTGATCGCCGACGACCACTTCCTCGTGCGCGAGGGGGTGCGGATGCTGCTCGAGGACTCCGGCGAGGTCGAGGTCCTCGATGCCGTGGGGACGGCGACGGAGCTGCGCGCGCGCGTAGCCGAGCTGCAGCCCGACGCCGTCATGACCGACATCCGGATGCCCCCGAGCCACCAGATGGAGGGCATCGACGCCGCCCACCGGATCCGGGCCGAGCATCCGCGGACGGGCGTCGTCGTCCTCTCCCAGCACGCCGACGAGTCCTATGCCTTCGAGCTGCTGAAGAACGGCACCGCCGGCCTCGCCTACCTGCTCAAGGACCGCGTCGGCGACATCGACGAGATGCTCGGCGCGCTGCGCGCGGTCTGCGACGGGCGCTCGATGATCGACGCCCGCGTCGTCGACGCGCTCGTGCAGCGGCGCACGCGGCGCGAGCGGTCGGGGCTGGAGGAGCTCACGCCGCGCGAGCTCGACGTGATGCGCGAGATGGCCCAGGGCAAGAGCAACGCGGGGATCGCCGCGGTGCTCGTGCTCTCCGAGTCGGCGGTCGAGAAGCACGTCAGCTCGATCTTCGGCAAGCTCGGACGGCCCGGCGAGGAGGGCATCCACCGCCGTGTCGCCGCCGTCCTCGCCTTCCTGCAGGGATAGATGGGCGACGCCGAGCCCGGGCCGACCGCCGCGAGCGTGCAGATCGTTCCCGTCGACCCCGAGCATCAGGACGCGCAGGGCTGCCTCGCGCAGTACGTCGCCGAGCTCAACCGGCGCTCGGAGCGCGGCTTCGATCCGGCGGCCGGCGTCACCGCGCTGCCGCACGAGGTCCGCCCGCCCGCCGGGCAGTTCTTCGTCGCCTACCGGCACGGCGAGGCGATCGGCTGCGGCGCGGTGAAGCACCGGCCCGGCGCGCCGACGGAGATCAAGCGCATGTGGATCGCCCCGGCGGCGCGCGGTCTCGGGCTCGGTCGCCGCCTGCTCGCCGTGCTCGAGGCCTGCGCGGTCGCCGGCGGCGCCCGCGTCGTCCGTCTGGAGACCGGTGGGGTTCTCACCGAGGCGATCGCGCTGTACCGCTCGGCCGGCTGGGTGGAGGTGGCGCCGTTCAACGACGAGCCGTTCGCCGATCACTGGTTCGAGAAGCAGCTTCGCTGAGGGAGGTGCGAGACTCGGCGGCGTGCTGCGCCCCTTCGCCCAGGTCGACGTCTTCACGACGACCCCGTACAGCGGCAACCCGGTCGCGGTCGTGCTCGACGCCGAGGGCCTGAGCACCGAGGAGATGGAGCGCTTCGCGAACTGGACGAACCTGTCGGAGACGACGTTCGTGCTCGCGCCGTCCGACGAGCGCGCGGACTACCGCGTGCGAATCTTCACGCCCACCGTCGAGCTGCCGTTCGCCGGCCACCCGACGCTGGGGACCTGCCACGCCTGGGCTGCTATCAACGGCGGGCAGGCGCGCGACGAGTTCGTGCAGGAATGCGCCGCGGGGCTCGTGCGCATCCGGCGCGGCGAGGCCGGGCTGTCGTTCGCCGCGCCGCCGCTGTTGCGCGACGGGCCGGTCGACGAGGCGATGGTCGGCCGGATCGCGACGCTCCTGGAGCTCGACCGCGACGAGATCCTCGACGCGCAATGGGCCGACAACGGCCCCGGCTGGGTCGCGGTGCTGCTCGAGGACGCAAGCGCCGTGCTCGCCGTCCGGCCGGGCCGCGCGAACCTCGACCTGGGCATCGTCGGCGCCTACCCGCCCGGCGGGCCGGCGGCGTTCGAGGTGCGCGCGTTCTTCCCGAAGGACGGGGTGCTCGTCGAGGACCCGGTCACCGGGAGCCTGAACGCCGCGATCGCGCCGTGGCTGCTGCGCACGGGCCGCGCGACTGCGCCCTACGTCGTGTCGCAGGGCACGCTGCTGGGTCGCGCCGGCCGCGTCCACGTCGAGCGCGACGACGACGCGACGATCTGGGTCGGCGGGGCCTCGGTGACCTGCGTGTCCGGCGAGGTCGAGCTGTAGCCACGAGCTGCGGCGCCGGGTCCGGCGGATTTCTCGCGCCATCCGCGTAGTACTACGTGACCCGGTGACGACTGGGTGCGATGGACGCGCAAGGTCCGGTATTCGGACCCGGCGCGTCCACGTCGCCTCGTTCGCCGACCGCGGAAGGTGTCGAACCCGTAGGTCAGATCTGCTGGTAGACGCAGCCCGGTCGGATGGTCGCCTCGTGTTCACAGCGCGGCGGGCGCGACAGGATCGGGCATGGACCGACGAGCCTCGCGACCGAAGGACCTCCACGTGAGCACCTCTCTCGCCGTGAGCGGCAACGCGCCGCGCTGACGCGCTCGCGCTCGCGGCGGCGGCGGCGCCGGCGATCAGGCCACGTCGGCCCGGTCGCCGGTGAGTCGCGCGATCGCGGCCAGCACGAGCAGCAGGGCGAGCCCGAGCACGGCGGCGCCGACGATGTACCACGGCCACGGGCCGAACAGGTCGAGGATCGAGCCGCTGGCCGGCTTGCGGCGCAGGAACATGTAGTTGCCGCCGGTCACCAGGCAGCCGAGCGAGGCGAGCGCCGCGAAGGCCATCGTGGCCGCGTACACGCGCCACACCGCCCCGCGGCGCGGCATGTGGCGCAGCCCGAACACGAGCAGGCCGGCGGCGGCGATCGCGCCCGCGTGGACGACGAAGTACGTGAAGTACAGGACGTCGGGGAACGTGTCGCCGAGGTCGGGCGTCAGCACCGCCTGCAGCGAGGCGCTCAGCGCCCAGAAGTAGACGAGCTCGGCCGGCAGGCCCGCGCGCGGCGTCCACAGCGCCGCGATCGCCACGAGCGTGACCGCGTCGGAGAGCTGCAGCGGAAGGTTGACGCGGGCCGTCCACGTGCCGCGGGCCAGATAGGCGGCATGCTCGGCCACGAAGCCCGCGAGGATGAGGATCGCCAGCGCACGCGCGAGCCGCGTCGCCGCGCGCTCGTCCGCACGGCGCGCGGCCATGGCGAGCAGCAGCGCCGCGAGCGCGGTGGCCGCGATCGCCCCGACATGCGCGGCTGAGAAGAGCGCCATGTCGCCGGCGGACGTCGGGCTCCCGCTACCGGCGCGCCGTCGCGCTCAGTCGTCGATCGGGCCCCCGTTGGCCTGGTCGTCGACACCGGGCTCGCCGCCGAGCGCGACGCGCGCCCGGGCGTGCGTCAGGTGGTACAGGATCAGCAGCTGCACGAGCGCGAGCGACTCCGAGCGGTGCACGTCCGTGCCGACCGTGAACTCGCCGAGCGCCTCGGAGCGCAGGTGCGCCGCGAAGTGCATCGCGTCCCAGATCGACTCCTCGATCGCCTCCGCCCGCTCGCGCGGCAGCGAGCCGGGGATGAAGAGCGTGCTCTCGCCCTCGCGCTCGGAGGTCATCGTGATCTCACCGCCGCTCTCGTCGACGAACGGCTGCAGGTCGGGGTGCGGCAGGCTGTCTCGCAGCGTCAGCTCGGCGTCGAGGATGAACGGGTCGTCGGGACTCTCCTGGCGGCGCACGACCATGTCGGCGTGCCGGCGCTGAGGGCGGATGAAGGCCTCCGAGTCGGGCTCGCGGCGGTCGAGGTCGGCGAGCACCTCGTCGGTCGTGTAGCCGCGCTTGGAGCAGTCGCGGTCGACCTTCCACTGGCGCCGCAGGGACTCCGGCGGATCGAGGTAGACGCGCACGTCGTAGGCCGTGCGCATGTCGTCTGTGTGGTAGCCGAGCAGGCCCTCGATGACCGTGAACGCCTCGGGCTCGAGGTAGACGAGCGGCCCGAACGTCCCGTCGTGGTGCTGGTAGACCGGCTTGAGGATCGGCTCGCCGAGCTTCAGGCACTGCAGGTGCTGGGCCATGATGTCGAGGTAGTTGCACTCCGGGTTCAGCGGAGTGATCTCGCGCTCGGCGCGCTGACGGCGGTCGTACTTGTGGTAGTCGTCGGTGCAGATGTGGGTGACGGCGTCCTCGCCGAGCAGGCGCACGAGGCCCTTGCTGAGCGTGGTCTTGCCGGACGCCGAATCACCGACGATCCCGAGCATGATCGGTCGAGCCATCCTGATGCTTCTCCTTCTCGCCGCGACGCGGCACGGTCACTTGTGCGCGGCAGAGTAGCGCCGCCGCGCCGTTTCGCGAAGTGCGGCTCAGGCGGCCCGGTCGAGCCCCGCCGCGATTGTCACGAACACGCGGTCGCCGCGAACCTCTACGCCGTGCGCACGGACGGTGTCGCCGGAGTTCATCCCGGCGCCGGTGTGCAGGTCGAAGCGGCGGTCGTGCAGCGGGCAGATGACCGAGCGGTCGCAGACGATCCCGTCGGCCAGCGGGCCGCCCCGGTGGGGGCAGACGGCGTCGAGCGCGTACCAGCCGGCGACCGAGCGGAAGATCGCGATCCGCCGGCCGTCGAGCGTGATCGAGCGCCCCTCGCCGAGCGGGATGTCGTCGATGCGGCAGGCGTACATCTCGTGCGCCGCCGGCCGCGCGCCGTTGAGCGCCGCGGCGCTCACCGCCGGCCCTCCGCCGGCGGGCCGACGAGGGCGGGCTCGGGCGTGTCGAGATCGCCGAACTGGCGCGGGTGGTACGGGTCGTCGCGTTCCAGCCAGGGGTCGGCCACCGCCGCCTTGGCGATCCGCAGCCGCTCGCGCAGCGCGGCGCCGGTCTCCTCGCCCAGCACGATCTCCCGGACCGTCTCCAGCCCGATGCGGGGGATGAAGTCGTACGTGCGCTCCTTGTAGTCGGCGTTCTCGCGGTAGTACTGCAGGAACGTCGTGGCGATCCGCAGCGCCTCCGCGCGCGACGGCACCGTGGCGAGGATGTCGGCCTCCCGGACGTTGCCGCCCGCCGCGCCGCCCGCCCGCACCTGCCAGCCGCCCTCGACGGCGACGCAGCCGATGTCCTTCACCGTCGCCTCCGCACAGTTGCGCGGGCATCCGCTCACGCCCGACTTCACCTTGTGCGGCGTGTGCAGCCCCTCCCAGAGCTTCTCCATCTCGATCCCCAGCCCGATCGCGTCGCCCAGGCCGAAGCGGCAGAAGTCCGTGCCGACGCACGTCTTCACCGTGCGCACGGCCTTCGCGTAGGCGTGGCCGGACGGCATGCCGAGGTCGGCCCAGATCGCGGGCAGGTCCTGCTTGCGGACGCCGAGCAGGTCGAGGCGCTGGCCGCCGGTGACCTTCACCAGCGGCACCTCGAACTTGTCGGCGACGTCGGCGATCCGGCGCAGCTCGTCGGGCGTGCAGACGCCGCCGTACATCCGCGGCACGACCGAGAACGTCCCGTCGCGCTGGATGTTCGCGTGCACGCGGTCGTTGATGAAGCGCGCGTCGCGCTCCTCGCGATGCTGGTTGGCGCAGACCTCCGAGACGAGGTAGGCGAGCGCCGGCTTGCAGGCGCCGCACTCGCGCCCGGTGCCGCAGGCGTTCGCGACGTCGCTGACCGACGCGAAGCCCTCGTCGCGAATCTGGACGGCGAGCTGCTCGCGCGTCTGCTTGCGACACGGGCACAGGTAGGCCGGCTCGTCGCTCAGCCCGCCGGTGGCGAAGGCGACGATCTCCTTGACCGCCGGGCGGCAGGAGCCGCAGCCGGTGCCGGCGCGCGTGACCGCCATGACCTCGCGCGGCGTCGCGCAGCCGCCGACGGTGACGGCCGCGATGAGGTCGCCCTTGCAGACGCCGTTGCAGTCGCAGATCTGCGCCGTGTCGGGCAGGTCGGCGGGGCCGGCCAGCGAGGCGTCGGCCAGCGCCTGCAGCGGGTCGCCGACGAGGTCGCCGGCGCGGACGGCGGCGACGAGCGACTCCGAGCCGCGCGTGTCGCCGAGCAGCACGGTGCCGACGACGCGCCCGTCGCGGATCGCCAGCTTGCGGTAGATGCCGGTCGCCGCGTCGGTGACCACGGCCTCGAGGTCTCCGCCCGACTCGCCGGCGCAGACGAGGTCGATGCCCGCGACCTTGAGCTTCGCGCTCGGCACCGAGCCGAGGTACAGCGCGGGCGCGGCCCCATCGTTCGCGCCGCCGATCGAGGCGTTGCCCGCGGTCAGCGTATGGGCGGCGACGCGCGCCTGGTCGTAGATCGGTGCGACGAGGCCGTAGACGATGCCGCGGTGCTGCGCGCACTCGCCCACGGCGATGACGCCCGCGATGCTCGTGCGCATCGAGTCGTCGACGATGATCCCGCGGTCGCAGACGACCCCCATCGAGCGCGCGAGCTCGGTCTCCGGCCGGATCCCGATCGACACGACGACGAGGTCGGCGGGCAGCTCCGAGCCGTCGGTGAAGCGCAGGCCGTGGGCACGGTCGGGGCCGATGATCTGCTGCGTGTTGCGGTCGAACTCGACGTCGATGTCCAGGCCGCTCAGGGCCGGGGCGAGGAGCGCGCTGGCGCCCGCGTCGAGCTGGCGCTCCATGAGCCGGTCGAGCAGGTGCACGACGGTGACCGGTGTCCCCTGCGCGGCGATGCCGCGGGCGGCCTCGAGGCCGAGCAGGCCGCCGCCGATGACGGCCGCGCGCGCGATCCCGCCCTCCGCGGCGGCGAGGCGGATCGCGTCGCAGTCGGCGGGGTCGCGGAAGGGGTGCACGCCGGCGAGGTCGATGCCGGGGATCGGCGGCATGAGCGGCTGCGAGCCGGTGGCCAGGACGAGCTGGTCGTAGCGCAGCTCGTCGACGTCGTCGAGGCCGAGCACCCTGCGCTCGGTGTCGACCCACGTGACCATCCGGCCGACGAGGAGGTCGATGTCGTGGTCCTCGTACCACTCGGCGGGACGCAGCTGCAGCGTCTGCGGATCCTCGCCACTGACGAGGATCTCCGACAGGCGCACGCGATCGTACGGCGCCACGCGCTCGCCGCAGATGAGCGTGATCGCGATGTCGGGATCGCGCTCGCGCAGTGCTTCGCATACTGCTTGGCCGGCGATTCCGCCACCGACGATCACGACCCCTTGGCTCATGTTCAGCATCGTCCGGGAGGCGGGTTTCCTCACCGTGCCGTCAGTGTTTCCACCCGATGAACGTCGGGCTGGCGCGCCGGCGATGCACACGGGACAGGGCGAGTGGGTAGCCCGTCCGGCGATGCCTCGGGCGATGACCATCGGATTCGGCGCGGCGGCGCTCGTGCTCGTCCTGATCGTCGCCGGCTTCTTCGTCCTCGACGGGGCGAAGGACGACGACACCATCGCCGACGGCGTGCGGGTCGGCTCCGTCGACGTCGGCGGGATGCAGCGCGACGAGGCGGGCGCGCTGATCGAGCGAAGGCTGGCCGGGACCACCGAAGAGCCGGTCGCCGTGCTGTTCCGAAAGACCCACTACGTCATGCGCGCCGAGGTGGCCAATGCGCGGATCGACGTCGCCGCGACGCTCGACGCCGCGCTGGACGCCGGCGAGAACGGCGCGGCGGTCGCGCCCCGCGTGACGTACGCGCGCACCGCCGTCGCGGACTTCGCCGGGCGGCTCGCCGAGCGCGTCGATCGCTCGGCCCGCGACGCCGACATCGCCTGGCGCGACGGCAAGCTCGATCGCACCCGTGCCCGCGCGGGGCGCGCGGTCGACCGGGCGGCGCTCGTCGCCCGCCTGGCGCGGGTCATGGCCGCGCCGGCTCCGGAGCGCCGCGTCGAGGTGCCGGTGAAGGTGACCGAGCGCCCGGAGCGGACGTTCGAGGACCTCGCCAAGCGCTACCCGGCGGTCATCGCCGTCGACCGCGACGCGAAGATCCTGCGCCTCTACGAGCACCTCACGCTCAGCAAGCGCTACAAGATCGCCGTCGGCAAGGCCGGGCTGGAGACCGCGGCCGGGCGCTACAAGATCCAGCAGAAGATCGTCAACCCCGACTGGCACGTGCCCGACAGCGACTGGGCGGGCGATCTCGCCGGCCGGACGATCCCGTACGGCGATCCGCAGAACCCGCTCGAGGCGCGCTACATGGGCTTCCACGACGGGCAGGGCATCCACGGCACGTCGGACCTCGCCTCGCTGGGCACGGCCGCCTCGCACGGCTGCATCCGCATGTCGGTGCCGTCGGTGAAGCAGCTGTTCAAGGAGGTCAAGGTCGGCACGCCGGTGTTCATGCAGTAGGGCCGGCGAAACGTCGGATTGCCGTTACGGCGCGAACAGAGGATGCTGCGCCGTTACGACAGGAAGCTCCCCGGACCGGACACGCCGCGGCGCGGTCAGGCGCGGGCCGCCGTCGCCTCGTGCTTGAGCAGCGTCTCGATGTCGCGCGCGCAGCCGCCGCAGCCGGTCGTCGCGCGCGTGCGCGCGCCGACCTGGGCGACGGTGGTCAGCCCGTCGCGGCGGATCGCCGTCTGGACGTCGCCGACGCTGACGGCATTGCAGGAGCAGACGTTGGCCGACGGGTCGGCGGCGAGTGAGTCCGCGCTCGGTCCGCTGCCCGCCTCGAGCAGGTCGGAGGGGACGGGGTCGCCGGTGCGCAGCAGCTCGGTCAGCCGCCGCGCGGCGCCGACGTCGCCGACGAGCGCGGCGCCGGTGAGGCGCTCGCCGTCGAGCACGAGGCGGCGGAAGATCCCGCGCCGGGTGTCTGAGAGGACGATCTCGTCGTGGCCCTCGGGCGCGGCCGCGGCCGAGCCGCCGCCGGCGTAGACGTCGATCCCGCTGACCTTCAGCGTCGTCGCCTGCACCGCGCCGTGGAAGGCGGCCGGATCGCCCGCCACCCCCGCGCCCGCGACCCGCGCCTGCTCGGCGAGCGGAGCCCACAGGCCGTAGACGATGCCGCGGTGCTCGGCGCACTCGCCGACCGACCAGACCGACGGCGCGCTCGTGCGCAGGGCGTCGTCGACGACGATGCCGCGGTTGACGGTGATGCCCGCCGCGCGCGCGAGCGTGGTCTCCGCGCGCACGCCCGCCGCGACGATGACGCGCGTCGCGGGCAGCTCCTCGCCGTCGTCGAGCACGACGCGGTCGGCCTCGATCCGCGCGGCGCTGCGCCCGAGCCGGCAGACGATGCCCTGCGCCTCCAGCGCCCGCTGCAGGACGCGCGCGGCGCCGGCGTCGAGCTGCTGGCCCATGAGCCGGCCGGCGAGCTCGACGACCGTGACGACCACGCCGTGGGCACGCAGCCCGGCGGCGGCCTCGAGGCCGAGCAGCCCGCCGCCGACGACGACCGCGCGGGATCCGGCCGGCGTGGCGGCGAGCGCGTCGGCGTCGCGCCACGTGCGAAAGACGTCGACATGCGGGAGCTCGACGCCCGGCACCGGCGGAACGAACGCCCGCGAGCCGGTCGCGAGCACGAGCGCGTCGTAAGGGTGGGGGATGCCGGCGTCGTCGATCACGGTGCGCGCGTCGAGGTCGAGCGCGTCGGCGCGGCTGCCGCCGCGCAGGTCGACCCGGTGGTGGGCGTACCACGCCAGCGGGCGCAGCTCCAGCTCGCCGGGCCCGCACGTGCGCGCGAGCAGCTTGGAGAGCAGGACGCGGTTGTAGGCCGGCCCGGGCTCCTCACCGAGCATGACGATCCTCCAGTCCTCAGCCTTGCGGCGGCGCAGCGCCTCCTCGACGACGGCCAGGCCGGCCATGCCGGTGCCGACGACGACGAGCCGCTTCGGCGTCGCGGGCGCGCGGCGGCGGACCGGATCGATGCGCTTGCGCACGCGCTCCAGGCGGACGGCGACGGCCTTGAGCTCGGGCTGCTTGGAGGTCTCATCGACGGCGCCGAGCGTCAGCGCGTTCAACGTGCCCGCGCCCGCCGCGGCGTGCATCGCGCCCCAGTGAAACGGGACAAACGCGACCCCGCGCGGCATGCCCTCGTCGAGCGTCACCGGCACCCGCAGCTCGCCGCGCCGCGAGATGACACACACCTGGTCGCCCTCGCCGGCACCCGCGGCGGCGGCGTCGAGCGGGTGGCACGCGATCGTCGCCACGCCGGACGAGGCGAGGAGCACCGGCGAGTGGCCGGTGCGCGTCATCGTGTGCCACTGGTCGGCGACGCGACCGGTCGTCAGCAGCAGCGGGAACTCGGGATCGGGCGTCTCGGCGGGCGCCGCGTGCGGCGTCGGCGCGAAGCGCGCGCGGCCGTCAGGCGTCGGGAAGCGGCGGTTGGAGTACAGGCGCACCGTGCCCTCGTGCTCGCCGACGATCTGCCTGGGAGCGGGCCACTGCACGCCGCCCTCGCGGCGCAGTCGCTCGTGCGAGACGCCGGTCATGTCGCACGGCCGCCCGGCGGTGCACGCGGCGAACTCGTCGAACACCTCGGCGCTGTCGCGCCATGCGAACGCCGCGCCGTGGCCGAGGTGGCGCGCGAGCCCGGCGACGATCTCCCAGTCCGGCTTGGCCTCGCCCGGTGGCGCCACGGCCCGCCGGGCGAGGCCGATCCGGCGCTCGGAGCTCGTCATCGCTCCCTCCTTCTCCGGCCAGGCGGCGGCGGGCAGGACGGCGTGGGCGAGCGAGGACGTCTCGGTCGGGTGGTGCGGGTCCTGCACGACGACGAGCTCGGCGCGCTCGAGCGCGGCGCGGGCGCGCTGGCCGTCGGGCAGCGAGACGAGCGGGTTGGTGGCCATGACCCAGACGGCCTTGACCTTTCCGCTCTCCAGCGCCTCGAACAGCTCGACCGCCGGCAGCCCGGGCCGTGGCGAGATCCGGCCCGCGGGGACGCCCCAGTGGCGCTCCATGGCCGCGCGGTCGGCGGCCTCGGCGACCTTGCGATAGCCGGGCAGCAGCTGCGAGAGGCCGCCCGTCTCGCGCCCGCCCATCGCGTTGGGCTGGCCGGTGAGCGAGAGCGGGCCGCTGCCGGGTCGGCCGATCTGCCCGCTGGCCAGGCAGAGGTTGATGAGGCCGCGGTTCTTCAGCGTGCCGACGGTCGACTGGTTGGCGCCCATCGACCACAGCGCCATTGCGGCGCCGGCGCTCGCGAAGCGGTGCGCGGCCTGCTCGATGAGCTCGGCGTCGACCTGGCAGACCTCGGCGGCCCGCGCGGGTGACCACTCCCGGGCGACCGCTCGAGCCTCCTCCCAGCCGGTCGTGTGGCGCTCCACGAACGTCTCGTCGACGAGCCCGTCGCGGTCGACGACGTGCAGCAGCGCACTCAGCAGCGCGAGGTCGGTACCCGGCCGCACAGGCAGGTGCAGGTCGGCGCCCTTGGCCGTCTGCGTCCGGCGCGGGTCGGCGCAGATGACGAAGGCGCCCTCGGCCTGGCGGTCGCGGATGCGCCCCCAGAGGATCGGGTGGCAGGCCGCGGTGTTCGTCCCGAGCAGCAGGAAGCAGTCGGCCAGCCCGATGTCGGCGTACGCGGGCGGCGGGCCGTCGAAGCCGAACGCGCCGCTGTAGCCGGCGACCGCCGAGGACATGCACAGGCGCGAGTTGGAGTCGACGTTGTTCGTGCCCAGAAAGCCCTTGGCGAGCTTGTTGATCGCGTAGTAGTCCTCGGTCAGCAGCTGACCGGAGATGTAGAACGCGACCGCGTCGGGGCCGTGCTCGTCGATGATCGCCTGCAGGCGGCCGGCGAGCGTGCCGAGCACGTCCTCCCAGCCGGTCGGCTCGAAGCGCGCGTCGCGGTCGGCGCGGTAGAGCGGGACCGTCGCGCGGTCGGGCGCGTGCACGGCGAACGGCAGGCCGAGCGGCTTGCGGCACGTGCGGCCGCGGTTCGTCGGATGGTGCATGTCGCCGCGGACCGCCGTGAGGCGGCCGTCGTCATCGACGTCGGCGAGCAGGCCGCATCCGACGCCGCAGTAGGGGCACTGGGTCGGGGTGGTCTGCACTGCCCGCAGTGTGCGGGCGGGCGGTTTCCCGGGAACGTCGCTTCGATGAACGCTCTGTGAACGAAGCGCGGCGCGTGGGACGCGCTGGCCGTCACGAGCGACACGTATGCTCGGTAGATGCCCTTCAATCTCGGTCCCTTCGAGCTGGCCTTCCTGCTCTTGGTCCTGATCGCGCTCGGGATGTTCCTGCGCGCGGTTCTCAAGTAAGGCTCCACCTGTCGGACCGTTCGCACCCCGACCTCGGGGAGCGCCGTCGGAACGCCTGCGCGCCACCTTCTGATCTATGGCGCGTAGCCGGTCGTAGCGACTGCTCGAATGCCCGAACCAACCAGGGGGTTTGTCATGGACGTCTCGAACATCGGATTCGCACTGCTCGCGGTCGTCGCCGTCGCCGTGGTCATCATGGTCATCTCGATCGGCTTCGGCGACGCCGTCGTCTAGCAGTCCCGCTCGCGCGTAGCCGGGCTTGCGGGCGCCTACGGGTCGCCGGCGAGCTCCGGCGGCAGCGCGCGCGGTCCGTCGGGGTACATGAACGCGAGCAGCTCGTCTGACATCTCCAGGGTGTTGGCGAGCTCGGGCGGCGTCCCGACGACGAGCCACAGCGCGTCCTCGGCCGTATCGTTGAAGATCTGACGCACCGTGTCGGGCTCCACGAGCACGGTCGACAACGGCGCCAGCGTGAGCGGGTCGTCGTCGTCGATCCGCATGCGACCGGTGCCCTCGATCACGACGTAGAGCTCGGTCTGGGTCGTGTGGCGGTGCTTCGTCGACGTCTGCCCGGGCGTCAGGCGCCAGAAGCGCGCGGCGAGCGTCGCCGCCTCCAGCTGCTTGCCGAGATCGGTGTTCAGCACGCCCAGCTGGTTGGACGGGCGCCAGAAGGCGTCGCCGGCGTGCAGCACATGTGCAGGCATGGCTTCGATGCTAATGGCGGCCGGCGCGTCTGCCGTGTTTCCGTTCGATGAACGCAGCATGAACAGCCCGCCCGATTGGCGAACCACGTTGGACTGAGGGATAAAGACAGGCCCCCGGGCCGGCCATACGGTCCCATGGACGGTGACCGCAAGGGAAGACTTCGTGCTGCGCACGGTCGAGGAACGAGGCGTGAAGTTCGTCCGCCTCTGGTTCGTCGACGTGCTCGGCCTGCTCAAGAGCATCTCGATCCCCGTCTCCGAGCTCGAATCCGCGCTCGAGGAGGGCGTCGGGATGGACGGGTCCTCGATGGAAGGCGCCTCGCGCCAGCGCGAGCACGACGTCATCGCCTATCCCGACCCGCGCACGTTTCAGCTGCTGCCGTGGCGGCCGGACTCGATCGTCGCCCGGATGTTCTGCGACGTGCGCCAGCCCGACGACGGCCCGTTCGGCGGCGACGCGCGGGCGATGCTGCGCCGCGTGCTCGAGCACGCCTCCGCGCTCGGCTACACGATGCAGGTCGGCTGCGAGGTCGAGTTCTTCATCTTCGCCCCGCTGGGCTCCAACGGCGCGGCGCCGGTCACGCTCGACGACGGCGCCTACTTCGACCTGACGCCGCTGGACGTCGGCAGCGACTTTCGCCGGCGCACGATCGACTACCTCGAGCAGATGGGGATCCCGGTCAAGGCCTCCCACCACGAGGTCGCGCCGTCGCAGCACGAGATCCAGCTCGCCCATACCGACGCGCTGTCGATGGCCGACGCGGTGACGACGTTTCGCATCGCCGTCAAGGAGGCCGCGCACGAGCTCGGCGCCTACGCGACGTTCATGCCCAAGCCGCTCGCCGAGCATCCGGGCAGCGGGATGCACATGCACATCTCGCTCTTTCAGGGCGGGCGCAACGCGTTTCACGACAACGACGCCGACACGCCGCTGTCGCCGACCGGCCGCGCCTTCCTCGCCGGCGTCCTCGCCCACGCGGGCGAGCTGACCGCCGTCACGAACCAGTGGATCAACTCCTACCGGCGCCTGGCGACCGGCTTCGAGGCGCCCGAGTTCATCAGCTGGACGCGGCGCGGCGCCAACGCGCTCGTGCGCGTCCCCTCGCGCCGTCCCGGCCGGGCGAACGGCACGCGCTTCGAGCTGCGCTCGCCCGATCCGGCCTGCAACCCGTACATGGTGCTCGCGCTCGTGCTCGCCGCCGGGTTGCGCGGGATCGAGCGCGGCTACGAGCTGCAGGCCGAGTCGATCGACGACAACCCCGGCGCGGCGGCGCGGCTGCCACTGGACCTGCGGGAGGCGACCGACCTCTTCGACGCCTCCGAGCTCGCCCGCGAGACGCTCGGCGATCGCCTCGTCGACGTCTTCGTCGCCAACAAGCGCCGCGAGCTCGACGACGAGCGCCGCACCGTCACCGAGTTCGACCGCGCCCGCTACCTGCGGCTGCTCTGATGAGCGACGCCTGGATCTACGGCGACAACGGCTCGGACGCGACCTCGCGCCTGCTCGCCGAGCTCGGCTTCAGCCCGCACCGCGTCGCCGCCAACGGGACGCTGCGACCGCCCGACGGCGAGTCGCGCGCTCCGGCGCTCGCGCTCGTGCTGTCCGACGGCAGCGAGCAGCCGTCCTGCGCGGAGATCTGCGCGCGCCTGGCCGCCGACGACGAGCTCGCCGAGGTGCCGGTCATCGTCTCGCTGCCGGCCGACGGGCTCGGCACCGGCGTCGGCGTCGCCGAGGGCCACGAGCTGCTCATCGAGCCGTTCACCGCGGAGGAGCTGCAGGCGCGCATCGCCCGCGCGCGGCGCGCGGTCAACGGCATCGACCACGACGACGTCGTCCGCGTCGGCAGCCTGGAGATGAACCTCGCCACCTACCAGGTGGCGATCGAGGGACGGCCGGTGGACTTCACGTACATGGAGTACGAGCTGCTGAAGTTCCTCGTCACCCACCCGCGGCGCGTGTTCTCGCGCGAGGCGCTGCTCAGCCGCGTCTGGGGCTACGACTACTACGGCGGGGCGCGCACGGTCGACGTGCACGTGCGCCGCGTCCGCGCGAAGCTCGGCAGCGAGCACGCCGCCCGGATCAAGACCGTGCGCAGCGTCGGCTACCGCTGGGAGGGAACATGAATCCGCCCCGTCAGACCCAGCTGCCCGAGCGCCGCGGACGCAGCGACTACGCCGGCTTTCGCGCCGTCATCAAGGCCGTCGGCACCGGGCCGCGCGGCAGCCGCGCGCTGACCTTCGACGAGGCGCGCTCGGCGACGGCGGCGCTGGTGGCCGGCGAGGTCAGCCCGGTGCAGGCCGGCGCCTTCCTCGTCGCGATGCGGATCAAGGGCGAGTCGCCGGCCGAGCTGGCCGGCATCGCGCAGGCGCTGCGTGACGTCGCCCGCGCGGTTGCGCCGGACCCGCCCACCGGCGGGCGTCCGATCGTCGCGTGCGCGGGCGCCTTCGACGGCGTCACCGAGTCGCCGCACCTGTCGCTGGCCGCGGCCGTCCTGGCCGCCGCCGCCGGCGCGCGCGTCGTCGTGCACTGCGGCGCGCGGATCGGCCCGAAGCGCGGCACGACGCCGGCCGACGTGCTCGCCGCGCTCGGCGGCCCGCTGCGGCCGGAGCCCGCCGAGTCGCTGGCCATGCTCGAGCGCGCCGACGTCGCGCTCGTGCACGCGGGCGCGGCGATCCCCGGCTGGGACGCGCTCGCCGGCATCCGCGACGAGATCGGCCTGCGCGGCCCGCTGCACACGGCCGAGAAGCTCGTCGACCACCTCGGCGCCACGTGCTTCGTCGTCGGCCACACCCACAGCTCCTACCGCGAGCGCATCCTCGGCGCGCTCGACCTGCTCGGCGCCCAGCGGTCGGTCGCCGTCCGCGGGATGGAGGGCGCCGACATCCTGCGCGCCGGCCGCCCCTCGGCGGCGGACGCTCGGCGGCCCGCTCGACATCCCCGAGTCGCCCGGCAGCGTGCTGCGGGGCGACGCCGACCCGCAGGTCTCCGCCGACCTGACGCGCGCGATCGCGTCGGGCGAGGAGCATGGCGTGGCGGCCCAGACGACGCTGCTCAGCGCGGGCGTGCGCCTCTACGCGGCGGGCCGCTGCGACAGCGTCGGCGCCGGCGCGGCGATGGCCGCGGCGGCGGTCGCCGACGGCCGCGCGGCGGCGACGCTCGAGGCACTGCTGGCCACGTGAGTGGCCTGCCGCGACGACGTCAGCGCGCGCCCGCTCAGGCCGGGCTGAGCTCGCGCTCCATCTCCGCCGTGTACTCGCCGCGCCGCGCCGCGCCGGTGCAGTGCGCGCGATGGCGGTACTGCGCCTGCGCGGCGGACACCTTCTCGCTGTCGCCGTGCCAGGTCGTCAACGCCGCCGCCTGCAGGCCGCGCCCGTAGGAGAAGCTGATCTCCCACGGCTGCGGGCCCATCCGGTTCATGAGGTTCAGGCGCTTGGTGGCGGCCTCGTCGTCCTGGCCGCCGGAGAGGAACGCGATGCCCGGCACCGCCGCCGGGACGTTGCGGCGCAGGCAGCGCAGGGTGCGCTCGGCCACCTCCTCGTCGGAGGGCTGCTCCGGGCAGTCGTAGCCCGCGAGCACCATGTTCGGCTTGAGCAGCATCCCTTCCAGCAGGACCCGCTGGCGGCGCAGCTCGCTGAACACCGCGGCCTGCGCCGCGGCGGTGACCTCCTCGGAGCGGTCGATCGTGTGGTCGCCGTCCATGATCACCTCGGGCTCGACGATCGGCACGATGCTCGCCTCCTGGCAGAGCGCGGCGTAACGCGCCAGGGCGTGCGCGTTGACGTGCAGGCAATAGTCGGTCGGCAGGCGCTCGCCATCGATGGTGATGACCGCCCGCCACTTCGCGAAGCGCGCACCGCCCTCGTAGTAGTCGGCCAGGCGCTCGCGCAGGCCGTCGAGGCCCTCGGTCACCTTCTCGTCGGGGGAGCCGGCCAGCGGCTTGGCGCCGGTGTCCACCTTGATCCCGGGGATGATCCCCAGCGACTCGAGCAACTTCGGAAACGGCGTTCCGTCGCTCGTGCTCTGATGGAACGTCTCGTCGTAGAGGATGACGCCGCTGATGTGCTCGGCGGCGCCCTCCGTCGTGAACAGCAGCTCGCGCAGCGCGCGGCGCGTCTCCTCGGTCGCCTCGACGCCCGCGGCCTTCAGGCGCTTGTCCATCGTGCCGTTGCTCTCGTCGGCGGCGAGGATGCCTTTGCCTTCTGCGACCAGTGCGGCCGCCGTCCTTCGCAGCTCATCAGACATGGTCCTTGCGTTCCCTCGCAGCCGAGAAGGAAACGCTCGATCCAACCGCGCGGCCCGCTGCGTGACCCACTACCGTGCCGACCATGACCGCTCAGGAGTTCCTCGAGGCCTTCTCCGCCGAGGTCGGCGTGCCCGTCCCCACCGGCGAGGACTTCGACACGGTGCTCGCGCTGGCCTCCGTGGCCGCCCACGGCTCGGAGCGGCTCGCCGCCCCGCTGGCCTGCTGGATGGGCGGCGCCAGCGGGCTGCCGGCCGCCGAGCTGCTGGCCGCCGCAAGCCGCATCGCGCCGCCGGACGCGGCGTAGGCTGCGGCGATGGCCGTCTCGATCCACGAAGCCCGCGCCGCCGTGCTCGAGCACGCCCACGTGCTCGACGCCGAGGACGTCTTCCTCGACGACGCGCTGGGCCGCGCGATCGCCGGCGACGCGCACGCCCCCAACGACGTCCCGCCGTTCGCCGCCTCGGCGATGGACGGCTTCGCGATCCGCGCCTCGGACACCCTCGACGGCGCGGCGACGCTGCGGATCGTCGGCGAGGCGAAGGCCGGCACCGAGGCGGGGGTGACCGTCGAGCGCGGCACCGCCGTGCGGATCTCGACCGGCGCGCCCGTCCCCGACGGCGCCGACGCGATCGTTCCCCAGGAGCTCACGACGAACGACGGCACGACCGTCACGATCGACGGGCAGATCCGGATCGGCTACCACGTCCGCCCGCCCGGCGAGGACATCTGCGCCGGCGAGCTCGTCGTCCCGGCCGGCTCGCTGCTCGGTCCGGCCGAGCTCGGCGTGCTGGCCTCGATGAACATCCCGCGCCCGAGCGTCGTGCGCCGCCCGCGCGTGGCGATCGCCGGCACCGGCGACGAGCTCACCGATCCCGGCAAGCCGCTCAAGCCCGGCGCGATCCGCGACTCCAACGGTCCGGCGCTCGGCGGCGCCGTGCACCGCGCCGGCGGCGAGCTCGTCACCCGCGTGCGCGTGGGCGACGATCTCGAGGCGACCGTCTCCGTGCTCGGCGCGGCGCTGCGCGACGTCGACATCCTCATCACGACGGGCGGCGTCTCGGTCGGCCCGCACGACCACGTCCGCCCGGCGCTCGAGCGCCTCGGCTATCGCGAGGTCTTCGCCGGCGTCAAGCTCAAGCCCGGCCGCCCGACGACGTTCGCCGTCGGCGAGGAGGGCACGCTCGTCTTCGCCCTGCCGGGCAACCCGGTCTCGGCGCTCATGGCCTTCCGCCTCTTCGTCGTGCCCGCGATGGACGCGATGCTCGGGCGCAGCGGCGAGCACCATCCGTTGAAGGCGACCGCCGACGAGCCGCTCGAGGGCGCCGTCGGCCGCACGACCGTGATCCGCTGCCGCACGACCCTGCAGGACGACGGCTGGCACGTGCGCCCCACCGCGTCGCAGGAGTCGCACATCCTCACCTCGATGCTCAACGTCGACGCGCTCGCGCTCGTTCCGGAGGACCGTGACGGCATCGACGCCGGCGAGGCGGTCGAGATCGAGTTCGTCAGCTGAACCGCCCGCAGGGAGACATAAATCCCCGCTGCTAAGCTCGAAACAGCGAGCTGCCGCTGCCCGCAAAGTGCGGAAATCGTCGTTCCCGGCCCCGCCTCTGCGGGGTCGTTTTGTCCGCCACGACGCCTAGGATTCGTAAATGGAGATTGAGATCGGCCGCGGGAAGAAAGCCCGCCGCGCATACGGCTTCGACGACATCGCGATCGTTCCCTCGCGCCGTACCCGGGATCCCGACGACGTCGACATCTCGTGGAAGCTCGGCGACTACCGCTTCGACCTTCCGCTGCTCGCCTCGGCCATGGACGGCGTCGTCTCGCCGACGACGGCAGGGATCATCGGCAAGCTCGGCGGCCTGGCCGTGCTCAACCTCGAGGGCATCTTCACGCGCTACGAGGACGCCGAGGAGCAGCTCGAGCGGATCGCGCAGCTGCCCACGGAGGCGGCCACGCGGGCGATGCAGGAGATCTACAACGCGCCGATCATCCCCGAGCTCATCGCCCAGCGGATCGCGGAGATCAAGGAGCAGGGCGTCGTCGTGGCCGCCGCGCTGACCCCGCAGCGCGTCCGCCGCGTACTACGAGCTGGCGCTCGAGGCCGGCCTCGACATCCTCGTCATCCAGGGCACGGTCGTCTCCGCGGAGCACGTCTCCAGCGACGAGGCCCGCCCGCCGCTGAACCTCAAGGAGTTCATCCGCGAGGTGCCGCTGCCGGTCGTCGTCGGTGGCTGCGCGAGCTACCACACGGCCCTGCACCTCATGCGCACCGGCGCGGCCGGCGTGCTCGTCGGCGTCGGTCCCGGCGCGGCCTGCACGACGCGTGGCGTGCTCGGCATCGGCGTCCCGCAGGCGACGGCGATCGCCGACGTCGCGGGCGCGCGCTCGCAGAACATGCTCGAGACCGGCGAGTACTGCCAGGTCATCGCCGACGGCGGGATGCGCAACGGCGGCGACGTCTCCAAGGCGATCGCCTGCGGCGCCGACGCCGTGATGATCGGCTCGCCGCTCGCCCGCGCCTACGAGGCGCCCGGTCGCGGCTTTCACTGGGGCATGGCGACGTTCCATCCGACGCTGCCGCGCGGCGCGCGCGTCAAGACCGTGCAGAACGGCACCGTCGAGGAGATCCTCACCGGTCCCGCGCACGAGAACGACGGCACGTTCAACCTCATGGGCGGCCTGCGCACGTCGATGGCGACCTGCGGCTACAAGGACATCGCGGAGTTCAACCGCGCCGAGCTCATGATCGCGCCGGCGCTGCAGACCGAGGGCAAGCAGCTGCAGACCGCCCAGGGCATCGGCATGGGCGCCCGCGGATCGGCCGCGGCCGCGCCGTCCGAGATGCCCAACGGCAACGGCGTGCATCAGGAGCCGGCCCTGGCCGACGTATGACCGACGGCCTCGTCACCTCGGCGACGGCGGCCACCGAGCTCGTCGAGGAGGACGTCCTCGACATCACGGCGCCGCGCGCGGTCGACGAGGTGGTCGTCCTCGACTACGGCGGGCAGTACTCCCAGCTCATCGCGCGCCGCGTGCGCGAGCTGGGCGTGTTCAGCGAGCTGCTGCCCCACCACGTCGGCGCCGAGGAGGTCCGCAAGCGCAAGCCGAAGGGGCTGATCCTCTCCGGCGGCCCGGCCTCGGTCTACGCGCCGGGCGCGCCGCGCCTGGAGCGCGAGCTGCTCGAGCTCGGCATCCCGGTGCTCGGCATCTGTTACGGCATGCAGCTCATCGCGACCGAGCTCGGCGGCCGCGTCGAGGGCGCCGAGATCGGCGAGTTCGGCCGCTCGGACCTTGAGGTGCGCGAGCCCGGCCGCCTGTTCGCCGGGCTGCCGGTGCAGCAGACCTGCTGGATGTCGCACCGCGACACGGTCTTCGCGCCGCCGCCCGGGTTCACGGCGCTCGCGTCCTCGACCGGCTCGCCGGTGGCGGCGCTGGAGTCCGTCGAGCGCGGCATCTACGGCATCCAGTTTCACCCCGAGGTCGTCCACACGCCCTATGGCCAGACGATCCTCGAGCGCTTCCTCGACGAGATCTGCGAGGCCGACCGCACGTGGTCGCCGGAGAGCATCGTCTCCGAGCAGATCGCCCGCATCCGCGCGCAGGTCGGCGGCGGCAAGGTCATCTGCGGGCTCAGCGGCGGCGTCGACTCGAGCGTCGCCGCGCTGCTCGTGCACCGCGCGATCGGCGACCAGCTGACGTGCGTGTTCGTCGATCACGGCCTCATGCGCAAGAACGAGGGCGAGCAGGTCGTCGCCGCGTTTCGCGATCACTTCAAGGTCCCGCTTGTCGCCGTCGACGCCGAGGAGCGCTTCCTCGCGCGGCTGAAGGGCGTCAGCGACCCCGAGACGAAGCGCAAGGCGATCGGCGCCGAGTTCATCCGCGTCTTCGAGGAGGAGGCGGCGAAGATCGGCGACGCGAACTTCCTCGTCCAGGGCACGCTGTACTCCGACGTCATCGAGTCCGGCGGCGGCACCGGCGCGGCGACGATCAAGTCCCACCACAACGTCGGCGGCCTGCCCGACGACCTGCAGTTCGAGCTCGTCGAGCCGCTGCGCGCGCTGTTCAAGGACGAGGTCCGCGCCGTCGGCGCCGAGCTCGGCCTGCCGGAGCGCCTGGTGTGGCGCCAGCCGTTCCCCGGTCCCGGCCTGGCGATTCGCATCGTCGGCGGCGAGGCCACGCGCGAGCGCCTCGACCTGCTGCGCGAGTGCGACTACATCCTGCAGGACGAGATCCGCAAGGCCGGGCTGTACCGCGATCTGTGGCAGTCCTTCTGTGTGCTGCCCGACATCCGCACGGTCGGGGTGCAGGGCGACGAGCGCACGTACGGCAGCGTCGTCGTCATCCGCGCGGTGACCTCCGACGACGCGATGACCGCCGACTGGGCGCGCCTGCCCTACGACCTGCTCGAGCAGATCGCCTCGCGCATGATCAACGAGCTGCGCGACGTCAACCGCGTCGTGCTTGGACATCACGTCCAAGCCGCCCGGCACGATCGAGTGGGAGTAGTCCCGCCGACCTCTTAGCATCGCGTTCGTGCCCGAGGGCTCGAACGTCGAGGAGTCGCGCGCGTTCGCGCGGGAGGAGGTGCGGCGCCTGCTCGGCCTCGACGAGCCGGCGCCCGACGCGTTGTTCGAGCTGGCCGCCGACGAGCTCGGTGCGCAGCGCGCCGCGGCCTGCTCCGAGCGCGTCCGGCGCGTGCCGTTGACGCAGCGCGCCGCCGCCACGGCGCATGTCGCCGCGCTCATCGTGGGAACGCGGACGGTCGGCGACGAGTGGTGGGAGTCCACCGGCGACGGGCTGCTGGCCGGCGGCGGCGACGATGCGCTGACCGCGGTGGCGCACCACATCGCCGACGCCTGCGCCGACGAGCGCTGGGGCGTGCCGATCGGCGAGGTGGATCTCAACGACCCGCGGGCGGAGGACCGCGTCGCGCTGCCACCGGGCGCCGAGCCCGGCGACGCGTTCGTCGCGTCGTTCGATCCCGGCTGCCGCGTCGTCGTCGAGGTGGTGGAGCGCGACGGGATCGTCGGCTCGGTACTCGGCGACCTGCGCTCCGACGACACCGCTGACGCCGAGTGGGCGTGGGGCATGGCGATCGACACCGGCCCGATCCGGCTGCCGGGGGAGACAGCGGGCTCGGCGTCCGATCCGTTTGCCGCGCCGCTGGAGCCGCGTGCCGCGCGACGCCTGCGCGCCTGGGCGGGCGAGCATGAGCCCGATCCGGACGTGCTCGGGCGGCCCGTGGCACACCCGCGGCGAGCTTTGGGAGGCGCGGTTCCGGCTCGGTCTGCCGTACGAGCGCACCGGCGAGTGGTGGCCGTTTGAGATCGTGGCGCGCGCGGCCGTCGACGGAGACGAACGGCAGCTCGGCTACGCGCTCGCCCGCCTGGACATGTTCTAGGCCATGGCCGAGCGCGTCCTGACCGAGCGCGAGCTCAACCGCGCGGCGCTCGCGCGCCACGGGCTGCTGGAACGGTCCCGCCACCCGAAAGGTGCCATCGCCGTGCGAAAGGAGCTCAAGCCGAGGGGGTGTGGCGAATCGTGCACCGTATGCGTGCACGATTCGCCACACCCCCGATTGGTCGGGCCGCCCCACGCACGAACGCCGGTCCTGGCCGAAGCGCCGCCACCCGCGCCAACTCACACCCTCAGAGCCGCCGTTCAACGACATGTTCGCCGTCTCGACGATGTATGACCGCCCGCGCGAGCACAGCGCCGGCCACGCGATGCTCACGGATGCGATCGCGCTCGGGGCACTCGGGACTCCTGCGACCCGCCCGACCGTATCTCGGGCATGAAGCGCACCCACGTCACCCTCACCGCGGCCGCCGGCGCCGTCATCGCCGCCGCGGGCATCGCGCTCGCCGGCGGCGGCCCGCCGCCGGTCCAGCCGGCCGACCCGGCGGCGAACACCGTCGTCTCTACAGGGTCGGCTCAGGCACGCGTCGTCACCCCCGCTCGCAAGACGGACGCGACGATCGAGCGCGCCGTGCGCGCCGCGCGGCTGCGCGCGATGGCGCCCGCCATCAGCGCCGCCCGCGCCGAGGCCGCGGCGCTCGCGCGCGCGGCCGGCCTGCGCGCCGGCGCGATCGTCGGCATCCGCCGCGACAGCTCGCCGCTGGGCTATTGGGACCAGGACGCCGGCCGCTTCGGGCCCGGCCGCTGGTGCGGGCGCGTCTACGGGGGACGCAAGCTCGTGCGCCGCGCGGACGGGACGACCCGCCGCGTCGCGCGCTTCCACCACGGCTGCCCGGTCCCGAAGACCGCGTCGCTGCGCGTCACGCTGACGTTCGCCGCCGAGCCGGGCTGAGCCTGACTTCGCGCGCCACCGCGCGTCGCAGCAGGTAGCGTCACGCCGCGTGAGCGAGCACGGCTTTGCCCAGATCACCGGCGCGCGCCTGGCCTGGTGGGCCGACGGTGAGGACACCGGCGACGCGGACCCGCTCGTTCTCGTGCACGCGGGCGTCGCCGACGCGCGCATGTGGGAGCCGATCGTCCCCGCGCTCGCCCAGACGCGGCGCGTTGTGCGCTTCGACATGCGCGGCTTCGGCCAGTCGCGCTCGTGGCGCGGCGCGTTCTCGCCGGCCGGCGACCTCGCCGCGCTGCTCGACGCGGTCGCGATCGCACGCGCGCACGTCGTCGGAGCGTCGTTCGGCGGGCTCGTCGCGCTCGAGCTCGCCGCCACCGCGCCGGAGCGCGTCGCCTCGCTCGTCCTGCTCGCCGCCGCCCTGCCCGACATCGAGGAGTCCGCCGACCTGCTCGCGTTCGCCGAGGCCGAGCAGGCGGCGATCACCGTCGGCAAGATCGAGGACGCCGTCGAGATCAACGTCCGCATGTGGGCGAGCCACAGCTCGCCGGAGGTACGGGCGCTCGTCGCCGACATGCAGCGCGACGCGTTCGCGCTGCAGCTGCGCGAGGGCGCCGAATCCGACGAGCTCGACCCGCCGGTCTCGGCGCGCCTGGGCGAGATCGCCGTGCCCGCCACCATCGCCTACGGCGATCGCGATGTCGAAGACTTCCCGCAGATCGCGCGGCGCCTGCACGACGAGCTGCCCGACGCCACGCTGCACGAGATCACGGGCGCGGGGCACCTGCTCGCGCTCGACCGCCCGGACGAGGTGACGCAGCTGATCCTGCGCCACCTCGAGCGCGCGGGCTAATCCTCCAGCGTCGCGTCCACCGTGATCTCCAGATTGCCCGCCAACGCGCCGGAGATCGGGCAGCCCTCGCCGGCGGATGCGGCCGCCGCGGCGAACGTCGCCTGGTCGATGCCCTCGACCGAGCCGGTCACGACGAGGTGCGACGACAGAACGCCCTCGCCAGGGACGAAGTCGACCGTCGCCGTGCACTCGAGATGACCGGGCGGCGTGCCCGCCTCGCCGAGCACGTGCGACAGCTGCATGCAGTAACAGGACGCGTGCGCGGCCGCGAGCAGCTCCTCGGGGCTCGTCTTGCCGGCGGCGCGCGCCGTGCGCGAGGCCCAGCTGACCTCCGTCTCCGGGAACGCCCCGCTGGCCGGTGTCGTGACGCCGGAGCCCTCCGCCAGGCCGCCGTCCCAGACCGTCGTCGCGCTGCTCGATGCCGCCGCCATCTTGTCCTCCTTCAATCGCTCCTCGGGTCAGCTGAACCTAGCGCGCGGGGTGCCGCTCACGCCTGGACCGGCTGCGGGACGCGGTGCCGGCGCACGAGCAGCCAGGTCAGCCACAGCCCGACCGCGAACAGCGGCAGGCCCATCGCCGTCTTCACGACGCCGAGCACGACGACGGTGCCGGCGAGGTAGAGCGGCAGCTGCACGATCAGGCGCAGCCCGAACAGCGCCGCCCACAGCCACGACGCGCGCACGAACGCGCGCACGCGCTGGGGATCCTTGCGCCACTCGCCACCCTCGCCGTCGAGGTTGGCGACGATCAGCCCGACGAGCGGCCGCTTGATGGCGATCGAGATGAGGAAGGCGGACGCGTAGGCGGCGTTCGCCAGCAGCCCCGGAAGGAAGAAGTCCTCCGCTCGGCCGCTGCGCGTGGCGATGAACGCGGCGAACGCGACGCCGACGAGGCCCGACAGCGCGTGGACCGGTGACTGGCGGCGCACGAGCCGCGCGACCGTGAGCACGAGCGCGATCGCGACGGCCACCCCGGCAGCGGTGTTCGTGTCCGACCCGGAGGCCGTGTAGGCGATGACGAACGCGACCGCGGGAATCGACGTCTCCGCCATCCCGAGCGGGCCGCCGATCGCGTCGCGGAGGTTCGGCGGCGGCGCGGTCGGGGCGGCCTGGCGGTCCTCGGTCACCCCCTGATGATGCCGCACCGGCGACTGCCGGTCGCGGTCAGCGGCGTGCGCGCAGCGCGCTCGGTCCGAGCAGCGCGGCACCGATGACGAGGAACGGCAGGAGGTTGAGCAGGTGCAGCACGAGGGCGTAGGAGAGCGCCTCGGCGTGCGGCACGTCGAAGGCGCGCAGGGCGATGATCGTCGCGGCCTCGAACACGCCGAGCGCGGCGGGGGAGGAGGGCAGGATGAGCGAGAGGTTGATCGCGACCGTGACGAGGATCGCCGACGTCAGCGGCAGGTCGAGGTGGAAGGCGCTCATGAGGATCCAGTAGGAGATCGAGAGCACGACCCAGGAGGCGACCGTGAGCCCGAAGCCGCGCAGCGCGATCCTCGGGTCGCGCAGGGCGACGAGGCCGCGGGTGGCGTTCACGGCGGCCTGCTCGACGCGCGCGGCGAACCCGGGGCGCCTGACCCTGCGCAGCGGGGTGAGCAGCCAGTGCACGGCGCGCTCGTCGTACGTGACGATCACCGCGATGAGCACGCCGACCACGACGACCACCACCGCGGCGAAGACCGCCGCCGTGCGCAGCCACGAGATCCCCGGCAGCCACGGGTAGCAGGCGAACAGCACGACGAGCAGCGCGAGGACGTCGAAGAGCCGCTCGACGACGACGGTCCCGATCGTCTCCGCGCGCGGGGTCCTCGCGCGGTTGTGCAGCGCGATGACGCGAGCGGCCTCGCCGGCGCGGGCGGGGAGGACGTTGTTGAAGAAGTAGCCGACGAACAGGGCGTACATGACGGCGCGCAGCGGCGGGCGCTGCGCTGGTGCGAACAGCGCCCACCAGCGCAGCCCGCGCAGCCATATCCCGAGCGCGAAGACCGGCAGCGTCGGCGCCAACCACCACAGATCGCTCTCGCGCAGCGCGTCCGCCGCATCGTCGAGCGCGACGCCCCGCAGCGCGAGGTAGATGCACAGCCCGGTGATCGCGAGCCCGGCCGCGCCCAGCCCGACGCGCACCCCTGGCCGGCCGGTCACCGTCGTCGCAGCCGGACCATCACGAGCACGGCGATCGCCTTGAAGCCGTCACGCCACGTGATGTTCTTGCCCTCCGCGTACGTGCGCCCGTAGTAGGAGATCGGCATCTCATAGATGCGCAGCCTGCGGCGGCAGATCTCCCCGGTGATCTCCGGCTCGATCCCGAAGTCGTCCTGGGTGAGGCGCAGCGATCGCAGCACGTCGGAGCGAAACGCCTTGTAGCCGGTCTCCATGTCCGAGAGCGTCGTGTTGAACAGCACGCCGGTGAGCAGCGACAGGAAGCGGTTGCCCACGAGGTGCCAGAACATGTACGCGCGCTGCGGCGCCCCGCCGCTGAGCCGCGACCCGTAGACGACATCGGCGATCCCGGCCTCGATGGGCCGGATGAGCGCGACGACGTCGGCCGGGTCGTACTCCATGTCGGCGTCCTGGATGACCGCGATCTCGCGTTCGATCCGGGGAATCGCCGCGCGCACGGCCGAGCCCTTGCCGCGGTTGGGCTGGCGCAGGAGCTCGACGTACGGGCGCCCGACCATGAACGCCTCGACCACCGCCGCCGTGCCGTCCGTCGAGCCGTCGTCGACGACGACGATCTGCGCATCGAGCCCGAGCGCGTCGACGCGCGCCAGCACCTCGCCGATCCGCGCCGCCTCGTTGTACGCCGGGATCAAGAACGACACGCCGATGCGCCCATTCAAGCGGACGCCACGGTGACGACACGGCTTGGGTAGATTCGCCGCCATGGTTGCGGCGCGCGACAACCGCGGCGTCGCGATCCGGCTGGGCGGGGCCGTCGCCGTATTTCTGCTCCTCGTCGGCCAGGCGCAGGTCACCGTCCTCGACGGCAGCTCGATGCTCGCCGTGGCGCAGTCGATCGTCCATCACGGCACGCTGTCGGTGCCGCCCGAGCTCGGCGTCCCGGGCCACGACGGCACGACGTACTACTCGAAGTACGGGCTGCTGCTGCCGCTGCTGTCGGTCGTCCCGGTCGCGCTCGCGCAGCCGATCGGCGCGCTCACCGGACGCGTCGACCTCGTCGAGGCGGCGGCCGCCGCGTCGCTCATGCCGCTTGTCGGCGGCGCGCTCGCCGCCGCGCTGTTCCTTCTCGGCCGCCGGCTCGGCGCGCCCCGCGCCGCCGCCCTGCTCGTCGCCGCCGGCACCGTGCTCGGCACGTACCTGCTGCCCTACGGGCGCGACTTCTTCACCGAGCCGCTGGTCGCGCTCGGGCTCGTCGTCATGGTCGAGCGCGCGCTGGCCGGGCGCGAGCTCCACGCCGGCGCGGCGCTCGCGTTCGCGATCCTCGCCCGACCCCAGTCCGCCGCCTTCGCGCCGCTGCTGTTCGGCTTCCTGCTCCTGCGCGGCGGCGGCGTCAACGCCATCGCCCGCACCCTGGCGCCGCTTGCGCTCGCCGCGCTCGTCACGGTCGCCTACAACCTGCACCGCTTCCACGACCCGCTGGAGTTCGGCTACAAGCCGCCGGCCGACCCCGGGTTCACCACCCCGTTCTTCGAGGGCGCGGGCGGGCTGCTGTTCTCGCCCGAGAAGTCGATCGTGCTCTTCGCGCCCGCGATCGTGCTCGCGCCGTTCGCGCTCGTCGCCCTCTGGCGCCGCGATCGCCCGACGGCCGCGTGGCTCGTCGCGCTCTTCGTGGCGGTGTTCGGCCTGGCGGCGACGTGGTGGTCCTGGCAGGGCGGCTGGAGCTGGGGCCCGCGGCTCGTCATCCCCGGCGTCGTGCTCCTGCTCGTCGGGCTCGGTCCCTGGATCGGCGCCGGCCGCGCCCGCCTGCGCCTGGCCGGCGCGCTCTTCGCGCTCGGCTTCGTCATCTCGTTCTCCGCCGTGCTGGCGCCGCCGGGCCGGCAGCTGCTCGACGAGGCGCGCGGCACCGACGGCCCGCAGATCGTCCGTCAGTACGGCGTGGTCCCGGAGCTGACGGAAAACTCGATCGACGCTGCCGGCGACCTCGCCGCGCGCGACGGCGACTACCGCCGCTTCCTCGCCCTGTGGCAGGCCAACCTCGTGCGCCAGACCGGCGGGTGGGCCGTCTGGCCCACCGCGCTCGTCACGCTGCTCCTGCTCGTCGCGCTGGCGTCGGTGAGCGCGGATCTCAGGCGGCGTGTGCGCCGCGCCTGACTTGCACACGGCGGTCAGGGCAGCGATCCTCCGAAGCAGTAAGGTTCCGCGCTTCGACGACACAGAACAGGGGAGAACGACTACATGGCACGCCCGATCATCCTCGGCGTCGTCGGAGATTCAGCGACGGGGAAGACGACCCTCACCAAGGGCCTCGTCGAGATCCTGGGCACGGAGAACGTCACCCACATCGGGCTGGACGACTACCACTGCTACGACCGCACCGAGCGCAAAGAGCACAAGATCACGCCGCTCGATCCGAAGTGCAACTACATGGACATCATCGAGCAGCACATCGCCCATCTGCGCAAGGGCGAGCCGATCCTCAAGCCCCACTACCAGCACAGCGACGGCACGTTCGGCCGGCCGCACCACGTCAAGCCACAGCGCTTCATCCTCATCGAGGGCCTGCTCGGCTATCACACGAGCGATCTTGCCTCGCTGTTCGACGTGCGCGTCTACCTCAACCCCCCGGAGGAGCTGCGCAGGGAGTGGAAGGTCAAGCGCGACACGACGAAGCGCGGCTACACCGAGGAGCAGGTGCTCGCCGAGCTCGACACGCGCGAGCCCGACTCCGAGGCCTTCATCCGTCCGCAGCGCTCGCGCGCGGACATCGTCGTCGCCTTCCAGCCCGGCGTGCAGGACGACCCCGACCATCTCGACGCGGTGCTCACGCTGCGCGAAGGCCTGCCGCACCCCGACCTCTCGTCGCTCGACGAGGGCAGCGGACGCGATGCGATCGAGGTCGAGCAGCGCGCCTCGGAGCGTCGCATCCGGATCCCCGGCGAGATCGACAAGCAACGCGGCGCCGCCATCGAGGAAGCCATCTGGGAGCAGATGCACTTCGCCCGCCATCTGCGCACCGAGCAGCTCGGCCTGTTCGCGGTCGGCACCGACGAGGCGCACCGCTCCGAGTCGCTGGCGATCACGCAGGTCCTGATCCTGTACCACCTCGTCACGGCGAAGGCCACGGCCGCCATCGGCGGCGACGACGTCGCCAACGGGCGCGACTCGAGCTCGTCCGGCGTGGCCTCAACTGCCTGACACGCGCCCTGCACACGCAAACCGAGAATCGTTCTCGATAATGTGGTGGGCGACATGTTCGCCCTCCGCATCACCGTAGCCCTCGTGGTCGTCGTCGCCGCGGTCGTACAGGCCGCGTGCGGCTCGAGCGGCGCCGGCGCCGGCGACGGCCGCACCGTCGTCGCCACGACGACGCAGGTGGGCGACCTCGCCCGCGCGGTGGCCGGCGAGCGCGCCGAGGTGCGCCAGATCCTGCGCCCCAACTCCGACCCGCACGAGTACGAGCCGCGCCCGAGCGACGTGCGCTCGGTCGCCGGCGCGGCCGTCGTCCTGCGCTCCGGGGGCGACCTCGACGCGTGGCTCGACGGCGTTCTGCGCAACGCGGGCTCCGACGCCGAGACGATCACGCTCATCGACGCGATGACGACCCGCCGGCGCGGCGCGGAGGTCGATCCGCACTGGTGGCAGGACCCACGCAACGCGCTGCGCGCGGTGGACCGCATCCGCGACGCGCTCACCGCCGCCGACCCGGGCGGGCGGGCGACGTACACGGCGAACGCCGCCGCCTACGCCGGCCGGCTGCGCACGCTCGACGGCGCGATCGAGCGCTGCATGACCGCGATCCCCGCGGCCCGGCGAAGGCTCGTCACCGACCACGACGCGCTCGGCTACTTCGCCGCGCGCTACGACGTCGAGGTCATCGGCACGGTCATCCCCGCCCTCTCGACCCACGCGCAGTCCTCGGCGGGCGAGGTCGCGCGCCTGGTGCGCACGATCCGCGGCGCCGGCGTGACGACGATCTTCCCGGAGAGCTCCGTCAACGCGAAGCTCACGCGGGCGATCGCCCGCGACGCGGGCGCGAACGTCGGTCCCGGTCTGTACGCCGACTCGCTCGGGCCGGCGGGCAGCCCGGGCGCGACGTACCTCGGTGCGCTGCGTTTCAACGCGCGGGCGCTGGCGCGGGGCTTCGACGCGCCCGCGGCCGGCTCCGCGCGCTGTCAGCTGTAGGCGTCCCAGGCCTTCAGGAACGGCAGCGGGTCGAACGCCGCGCCACCCGTGTACCAGCCCGGGCCGGTCCACAACTCGAAGTGCAGGTGGCACCCGCGGGCGTCGCCGGTGTCGCCGACGGCGCCGATCGGCTGGCCGGTGAACACGCGCGCGTCCTTGGCCAGCGGCGACGGCTGCTGGAGGTGCATGTAGGCGTAGTCGATGTCCGTTCCGTCGCCGTCGATGACGATGTAGTTGCCGGCCGAGCGCTCGGTGCGGTTGAGCTTGACGACCCCGCCGCGGGCGGCGACGAGCGGCGTGCCGCAGCGGGCGAACACGTCGTGGCCCTCGTGACGATGACCGTCGCGGCTGGCGCCGAACGCGGCGATCCCGCTCCCGTAGGAGTGGCGCCCGCGCACGGGGAAGATGTGGTCGACGAGATCGAAGGCGCCGGTGGCCAGCGGGGCCGCGGCGGGGGTCTGGGCGGCGACGGCGCCCGTCGCCGCGGGCGCGCCGGCGAGGACGCGGAACTCGTAGCGGCCGGGCGGCTGCGGGACGCCCGCCGTCATGCCGTCCCAGGTGACGCTGCTCAGGGTCTCGGGCACGAGCGTGACCGGCCAGCCCGCGACCACGGTGCCGTCGATCACCCGTACGAGCGCGACCGTGACCGTCATCGCCTCGCGCGCGAGCAGGTCGACCTGGGCCTTGCGGGCGGCGCCGTAGAACACGCGCCGCCCGATGACGCGAACGTCGAGCGCGGCCGAGCTCGCCGCGCCGCGCGCGACCGTGACGACGGCCCGGCTTGCGGCGGAGCGCGCGCCGTCGTCGTTGATCGCCCGCAGGCGCCCGCTGGGCGCCTTGTCGGGCACGAGGACGTCGACGCTCTTCAGACGCGCGCGCAGCGCCTGCACCGTGACGTTGTCGCTGTGCCCGCCGCCGCCGAGAAACACGACCTTCTCGACGCTCTTCATCGCCTGCCCGCGGATGCGCAGGAGGCTGCCGGGCTTGGCCGCGTCGACGCTGGCGCAGCCCGTGACGCACGCGACGGAGGTGATCGTCGCCGGCATCGACGCGAATGCGCCGCCGGTGCGCGCCGTCGCGCTCGCCGGCGCGAGCAGCCCAACTCCGCATAGAACCGCAACGACAGTGCGCCTCAGCTTGACCATCCCCCGGTATTCGATCGTCCCCCCGAGATCCCCCCATGCAGGGCGATCCGGCGATCCGTGGGCGCCACCGTACAGGAACGGGTGGCTGCGCCGTCGGACGATTGCCCTGCAAACCCGTTGTCGTTTTCGATTCCCTACACTGCTGATTCGCCGCGCGGAACGTTCGCGTGGCATTTTTCACGTCATGAAGACCTACGTCGCCAACGTCAACGATCGCGAGCGCAACTGGCTCGTCGTCGACGCAACCGGGCTCACGCTCGGGCGTCTGGCGACCCAGATCGCCGACACCCTGCGCGGCAAGCGCAAGCCGACGTACACCCCGCACGTCGACACCGGCGACTTCGTCGTCGTCATCAACGCGGAGAAGATCGCGGTCACCGGCAACAAGCGCGAGGCCAAGATGTACTACCGGCATTCGGGCTACCCGGGCGGGCTGAAGACGCGCACGCTCAACGACATGCTCGAGCGTCGCCCGGAAGAGGTCCTGCGCCTCGCCGTCAAGGGGATGCTGCCCCGCAACCGGCTTGCCCGCAAGCAGCTCACGAAGCTCAAGATCTACGCCGGGCCCGAGCATCCCCACCAGGCCCAGAAGCCGCAACCCATGGAGCTGAACTCGTGATCGACGAGAGCGCCGAGCCGCCCGAGGCCGACGAGCCCGCGGTCGACACGCCCGAGGCCGCTGCCTCCACGCCCGAGCCCGCCCCCGCCCCGCCCGCCCCCGCACTTGAAGAGGACCTCGACGACGACGAGGAGCCCGCGCCGCGCGTCAAGCCCGCGATTCCGGGCGCCGACCTCGAGGTCGACATCGTGCTCGAGGGCTCCGACCCGCTCGCCCGCGAGGAGCAGGAGGAGCTCGACGCCGCCGCGGCCGCCGCCGAGGAGGATCGCGCCGACGAGCAGCCTGTCGCCGCCGTCATCGACCTCGCCGCCGGGGCGCGCTACCGCGCGACCGGCAAGCGCAAGACCGCGGTCGCCCGCGTCATCCTGCGCCCGGGCAACGGGGCGTACACGGTCAACGGCAAGACCCTGGACAACTACTTCCCGCGTCCCGCGCTGGGCCGCAACATCCGCCAGCCGCTGGAGGCCGTCGGCTACGAGGACCGCATGGACGTCGTCGTCCGCGTGCACGGTGGCGGCGTCAGCGCCCAGGCCGGCGCGCTGCGTCACGGCATCTCCCGCGCGCTGCTGGAGGCCGACCCGAACCTGCGTGGCGAGCTCAAGCGCCGCGGCTTCCTCACGCGTGACCCGCGTGTCAAGGAGCGCAAGAAGGCCGGTCTGAAGAAGGCCCGTAAGCGGCCGCAGTTCAGCAAGCGCTAGCTCCTCCCGCTTCGCGACCACCCGTCCAGATGCGCACGCTCTTCGGCACCGACGGTGTCCGAGGCGTGGCCGGCGAGGTGCTGACCGCCGAGCTCGCGCTCGCCCTCGGCGCCGCCGCGACCCGTGAGATCGGGGGCGAGCACCCGCGCGTGCTCGTCATCCGCGACACGCGCGAGTCCGGCCCGATGCTCGAGGCCGCGCTCGCGGCGGGCATCGCCTCGGCCGGCGGCGACGTGCTGCTCGGCGGCGTGCTGCCGACGCCGGCCGCGCCGCTGCTGCTCGGCCGCTACGGCTTCGACCTCGCCGCCGTCATCTCGGCGTCCCACAACCCGTTCGAGGACAACGGGATCAAGTTCTTCGGCGCCGACCGCTTCAAGCTCTCCGACGCCACGGAGCTGGCGATCGAGCAGCGCCTCGACGCCGCGCCCGCCGGCGTGCCCGAGCGGATCGGCGCGATCGAGCCGCTGCACGGCACCGACGAGGACTACCTGCGCGCGTTGCAAGAGCGCTTCGGCGACCTCTCGCTCGCCGGCGTCGACGTCGTGCTCGACTGCGCCAACGGCTCGACCCACCGAGCGGCGCCGGAGATCTTCCGCCGCCTCGGCGCGGCCGTGACCGTCCTCGCCGGCGCGCCCGACGGGCGCAACATCAACGACGGCTGCGGCTCGACGCACACCGCGTCGATCGTCGCGGCGATGCGCGACGGCGGTCACGACATCGGCTTCGCCTTCGACGGCGACGGCGACCGGGTGCTGGCGATCGACCGCAACGGCGCGATCGTCGACGGCGACGAGCTCGTCGCGCTGGCCACGCTGCACCTGCGCGCGCAGGACCGCCTGCCCGGCGGCGGCGTCGTCGTCACGGTGATGACGAACTTCGGCTTTCACACGGCGATGCGCGAGGCCGGGGTGGAGGTCGCCACCACCGCCGTCGGCGACCGCTACGTGCTCGAGGAGCTGCGCGAGCGCGGCTGGGGCCTCGGCGGCGAGCAGTCCGGGCACATCATCGACATGGGCTTCGTGCCCTCCGGCGACGGGATCGCCTCCGCGCTGCTGACGCTCGAGGCGCTCGCGGGCCGCGACCTCGCCGACCGCGACGCGATGGACAAGCTGCCCCAGAAGCTCGTCAACGTGCGCGTGGCCGACCGCGACGCGGCGATGACGAGCCCGGCGCTGAGCGAGGCGACCGAGCGCGAGTCGGCGGCGCTCGAGGGGCGCGGCCGGGTGCTCGTGCGCCCGTCGGGCACCGAGCAGCTCGTGCGCGTGATGGTCGAAGCGCCGACCGCGGAGGAGACCGACGCGGTCTGCGCGCGGCTCGTCGCGATCGTCGAGGCCGGCAGCTGACTCAAGCTCGATCCACGCGCCGCCATCGAGCGCTCGGTCCGGCCCTCTCGGGGACGATGTCGCCGTCGTCGCGGAGCGCGTTGAGGACAAGCCGGATCGTCGCCGGACTGACTTCGGGTAGCGCGCGCTCGATCTCCCGTCGCCGGAAGACGGCAGGGGCATGCTCGAGGATGTGGCGTCGTACGCGGTCCTGCTTGCTGCCTTCCGGCTCGCCGGCAGCGGACACGCGCTGCTCGAAGTCGTCGTAGGCGTCGGCGATCAACCGGGCGAGGTAGGTCGTCCAGGGCCAGATGGTGTGGTGGCCCTCGTGCCAGTCGCGTTGGGACTGATAGAGCCGGTCGTAGTACGTGTTCTTGGCCTCGAAGATCCGCTGCTCGATGCTCACGTAGCGGGCGACGCCGTACCCCTGCGACAGCAATTCATAGGTCGTGAGCAGACGCGCGAGCCGGCCGTTGCCGTCAGCCACCGGATGGATCGCGAGGAAGTCCACGATGAGCGCACCGATGAGCACCAGAGGATGCGTTCGTCCCTCCTCCTTCAGCCGGCCGTACCGGGTGAGCAGCTCGGTGAGGAGGAACTGCGTCTCGTCTGGATGCGGCGGGACGAACACGATCTCGCGTTCGCCGCTCTCGAACGAGACGATGAGGTTCTCGTCGGTTTTCAGGTACCCGCCTCTGCCGCCGGAGTGGGCGAAGATCTGGCGATGCAGGTGCAGGACGAGCGGCACGCTGAGCGGCTCGAACTCGTCGAGGCGCATCAAGCCATCGACCGCGTCGCGATATCCCGCGAACTCCTGCTCGCTGCGATTGCGAAAGCGGGGAGCGCCTTCGACGATCTTCTCTGCTCGATCGCGGTCCACCACCACACCTTCGATGGCGTTCGACGCCGTGATCGACGCGATGCGCGCATGCTCCGAGAGCCTCTTCAACAGTGCCGGGCGCTGAGCCAAGAACAGCTGCTCTTGACCTCGGCCGGTGTCGCAGCGCGCGAGGATCGCCCCAAGCTCGCGGGGTTGGCCGTCGAAGGTGCGGTCGATGTCAACGAAGCTACGCATCGAGCTACTCGCGCAGATTATCGTGCTAATCGCGCCGCCATTAGCATGATCTTCGTGCAAGACCAGTACGATGCCGCCGCGGTCGACGCGGTTCGCCGTCCGCGGTGTCGCCGCAGGGAACGGGCCGCGCTCGCCTAATCTCTGTGCATATGTGCGGAATCGTCGGTTACGTCGGCCAGCGCCCGGCCCAGGAGATCCTCCTCGCCGGACTGGAGAAGCTCGAGTACCGCGGCTATGACTCCGCGGGGGTGTCGGTCCTCACCGATGGCGAGATCGCCTCGGTGCGCGCGGTCGGCAACCTCAGCAAGCTGCGCGAGGCCGTCGCGCACGGCAGCGCCGGCGCGGATCCGCACGAGAGCGGCCCGCCGGTTGCGGTCGCGGTGGCGGACCCGCCGGCGGTGACGAGCGGCATCGGCCACACGCGCTGGGCCACCCACGGCCGCGTGACCGAGTCAAACGCCCACCCGCACTTCGACACGAGCGACCGCGTCCACGTCGTCGTCAACGGCATCGTCGAGAACTACCTCGCGTTGAAGGCGCGGATGACCGACATGGGCGCGGACTACACGTCGGAGACCGACGCCGAGGTCATCGCCCACCTCATCTCCCACCACATGGCGCGCGGCAGCCTCGCCGAGGCGGTCTGCGCCGCGTACGCCGAGCTCGAAGGCCACTACGCGTTCGTCGCGATGAGCGCCGACGAGCCCGGCGTGCTCGTGGGCGCCCGCAAGGAGTGCCCGCTCATCGTCGGCCGCGGCGACGGCGAGCAGTTCCTCGGCTCCGCCGTGCCGGCCTTCCTCGCTCACACCCGCGACGTGCAGTTCATCGAGAACGGCGAAATCGTCGTGCTCAGGCGCGACAGCGTGCAGTTCCTGGAGCCTGACGGCACGCCGCTCGAGCGCGAGATCACGCACGTCGACTGGGACGAGGCGACCGCCGAGAAGGGCGGCTACGAGACGTTCATGCTCAAGGAGATCCACGAGCAGGCCGACGCCGTCGCCGAGACGATCGCCGACCGCACCGCGCGCGGCACCGGCGTCGACCTCGCCGAGGCCGAGCTCGACGAGTCGCTGCTGCAGAACATCGACCGGATCCTCATCCTCGCCGCCGGCACGTCGTTTCACGCCGGGCTGATCGGGCGCTACGCGATCGAGGAGTGGGCGCGCATCCCGGTCGACATGGACATCGCGTCGGAGTGGCGCTACCGCAACCCGATCGTCACCGAGCGCGAGCTCGTCATCGGCATCACGCAGTCCGGCGAGACCGCCGACACGCTCGCCGCCATGCGGCTCGCGCAGGAGCGCGGGGCGAAGGTGCTGGCGTGCACGAACGTCGTCGGCTCGCAGGCCACGCGCGACGCCGACGGCGTGCTCTACACGCGCGCCGGTCTCGAGGTCTCGGTCGCCGCCACGAAGACGTTCGTCTGCCAGGTCGCGGCGATGTACCTGCTCGCGCTGCGCCTCGCCGAGCTGCGCGGCACGATGGCGCCGGAGCGGATCACCGAGCTCGTGGGGGAGATCAAGCACCTGCCCGCGCGCATCACGGAGCTCATCTCGACGCTCGACGTGCCCGTCAAGGCCGCCGCCGAGCGCCACGCGGACTCCGAGTTCTACCTCTACCTCGGCCGCCACGTGGGCCGCGCGGTGGCGCTCGAGGGCGCGCTGAAGCTCAAGGAGATCTCCTACATCGCGACCGACGCCTACGCGGGCGGGGAGATGAAGCATGGCCCGATCGCGTTGCTCGACGAGTCCACGCCGGTCGTCTGCGTCGCGACCGACATGCCGATCCTCGACAAGATGATCTCCAACATCCAGGAGGTCCGGGCGCGCGGCGCGCACGTCATCGCGATCGCCACCGAGGGCGACGATCGGTTGGAGCCGGTCGCCGAGGAGGTCATCTACGTCCCGCGCACGGACTGGATGCTGCAGGCACTGCTCGCGGTCATCCCGCTGCAGCTCTTCGCCTACTACGTCGCGCGCCACCGCGGGCTGAACGTCGACCAGCCGCGCAACCTGGCCAAGACCGTCACGGTCGAGTAGGCGTTCCCGCGCTGATGTCGCTGCCGGGGCCGTTGCGATCGCGATCGGGCGCGCTGACGTAGACGGCGCGGCCGCGCCGGAGTTCGATGTAGAGGAACACATCGTCGGAGTTGCGCATGCCGACGCGATAGTGCATCGAGCCGGGCTCGTCGCCGTACGGCGGTCCGAGCAGGGTGCGGATCGCGCGGCGCGTATGGCTGAGCACGAGCGGACAGCGCACGACGTTGCGCGCCAGCCGCCTGGTGAGCGACTCGTGGGTTGGGCGAGCGAGTAGCGCTGCGCGCCACTGATCGCTGGGGAACTCGTAGCGCGCACAGTCGATCTCCGGGTCGCCGGGGAATGCGGCGGTCCACGCTGCAACGATCACCCCGCCACCGGCGGCCATCACGGCGAGCGCGACCGCGGCCGTGGTCAGGCGCTGGCGTCGCGTGCGCACCGGCGCACCGTACCCGGGCGATGTGGCGATCCTGTGCGGGTCTACGATGGCCGCATGTCCGTCGGCATCGACCTGCTGGAGATCGAGCGGATGGAGCAGGCGTTGGAGCGCCGCCCGGGACTGGCGGGCCGGCTGTTCACCGACGGCGAGCGCGCGTACGCGGCGGCGCGCGCGCGGCCCGGCCAGCACCTGGCGGCGCGCTTCTGCGCGAAGGAGGCCGTGGCGAAGGCGCTGCGGCTGGAGGTCTGGAACCACCACGACATCGAGGTCGTCGGCGAGGGCGCCATGACGCGCGTAGCGCTGCACGGCGAGCTCGCCGCGCTCGGCGTGGAGGTCGACATCTCGATGACGCACTCCAAGGCGACCGCGGGCGCGGTCGCGCTCGTGCGCTCGTGACGGCGCCGCTGCCCGACTGGCTCGACCCGCTCCCCGGCGCCGAGCAGATGCGCGCGACCGACCGCTGGGCGATCGAGGAGTGCGGCGTGCCGTCGCTCGATCTCATGGAGCGCGCCGGGGCCGGCCTGGCGCTGCAGACCGACCGCATCGTCCCGCGCGGCCCGATCGCGATCGTCTGCGGCAAGGGCAACAACGGCGGCGACGGCCTCGTCGCGGGCCGCCTGCTGCGCGAGCTGCGCCGGACGGTGCGCATCCTGCTGCTCGCCGACCCGTCCGAGTACCGGGGCGACGCGGCGGCCAACCTGCAGCGGCTGGACCGCGCGCACGAGCCGTTCGACCCCGAGGCGCTCGGCGACGCCGCGGTCGTCGTCGACGCGATCTTCGGCACCGGCTTCGACGGTGAGCCACGCGGGCCGGCGGCGGACGCGATCGAGGCGATGGCCGTCCTCGACGTGTCGATCGTCAGCGCCGACATCGCCAGCGGCGTCGACGCCTCGACCGGCGAGGCGGCCCAGCGTGTCGGTCGTCGCGAGCGCGACAGTGACCTTCGCCGCCGCCAAGCCCGGGCACTGGATCAGCCCGGGCAAGCAGCACACGGGCTCGATGGCCGTCGTCGACATCGGGATCCCGCCGGGCGCACCGGTGACGCCGGACGTCGGGCTGCTTACGGCGCGCGTCCACGCGCTCGTGCCCGGCCGTGACGTGGCGGGCACGAAGTTCAGCTCGGGCCACGTCGTCGTCGCCGGCGGCTCGCGCGGGCTGACCGGCGCGCCGTGCCTCGCCGCCGAGGCGGCGATGCGCGCGGGGGCGGGGTACGTCACCGCGCTCGTGCCCGCCTCGCTGGAGCTCGTCTTCGAGACCCGCCTGCTCGAGATCATGACGCGCGGTCTGGATGACGAGGACGGCTCGCACGTCCCCGGCGCCGTCGATGCCGCGCTCGAGGCGATCGAGCGCGCGGGCGCGCTCGTGCTCGGGCCGGGCGCGGGGCGCAGCGAGGGCGCGCTGCAGTTCGTCCGCGAGCTGGCCGCCCGCGCCGAGGTCCCGCTGCTGCTCGACGCCGACGGGCTGAACGCCCACGCCGGCAGGCTCGAGGCGCTGGCCGAACGCAAAGCGCCCACCGTGCTCACGCCGCACGCCGGCGAGCTCGGCCGCCTGCTCGGCATCTCCGGCGAGGCGGTCGGCCGGCGCCGCCTGCGCAGCGCGCGCGAGGCGGCGCGCCGCGCTCAGGCCGTCGTCGTGCTCAAGGGCGACGACACGATCGTCGCGCGCCCCGACGGCGTCGCCGCGGTCAACGACCTGAGCGCGCCGGCCTTGGCGACGGCCGGCACGGGCGACGTGCTGAGCGGCGTGATCGGCGCCTACCTCGCCAAGGGGCTGGAGCCGTTCGCGGCAGCGTGCGCCGGCGTGCGCCGCCATGCGGCCGCGGGACGCGTGGCCGCCGCCGAGCACGGCCCCGACGGCGTGATCGCCGGCGACGTCGTCGCCGCGTTGCCGCGGGCCCTGGCGGGCGAGCCGGCCGAGCCCGGCGAGTAGCGTTCCCGGGCGATGGCGGTCCAGCAGGAGGTGGCAGTCCGGGCGGTGGCGCGCGTGAACCTCGCGGCGATCGAGCGCAATGCCGCCCGCATGCGGCGCGCGCTGACCGGTGGCGAGGGCGCGAACGCGGCAGCGCTCTGCGCGGTCGTCAAGGCCGACGGCTACGGGCACGGCGCCGTGCCCGCCGCGCGGGCGGCGCTGGCGGGCGGAGCGAGCTGGCTGGCGGTCGCCGCGGCCGGTGAGGCGGCGACGCTGCGCGACGCCGGCATCCACGCCCCGATCCTCGTCATGGGCGCGCTGTCGCCCCGCGAGCTCGACGTCGCGCTCGACGCCGACGCCGACGTCATCGCGTGGGACGAGTCCTTCGTCGCCGAGGTCGCCGCCCGCGGGGGCGGCTCCGTGCACGTCAAGCTCGACACGGGGATGGGCCGCCTGGGCACGCGCGACCCGGCCCTGGCGACGCGCGTCGCGCAGGCCGCGCTCGACACCGACGGCGTGTTCCTCGCCGGGCTGATGACGCACTTCGCGACCGCCGACGAGCGCGGCGACGCGTTCTTCGCCGAGCAGCTCGCGCGCTTCAACGCCTGGGCGCCGGCGCTGAAGGCCGCGCACCCGTCGCTCATCCTGCACGCCGCCAACAGCGCCGGCACGCTGCGCGACCCGGCGGCGCAGTTCGACATGGTGCGCGCCGGTGTGGCGATCTACGGCCTGGACCCGTTTCACGAGGACGCCGCGGCACATGGGCTGGAGCCCGCGCTCGAGCTGCATTCCTATGTCGCCGCGGTCAAGCCGGTCGCCGCCGGCGAGAGCGCGGGCTACGGCCGGCGCTTCGTCGCCGCCGCAGCGACGCACACGGCGACGGTGCCGATCGGCTACGGCGACGGTGTGCGCCGCGCGCTGACGAACAACGCCGAGGTCCTCGTGCGCGGCGTGCGCAGGCCGCTCGTCGGCACGGTGAGCATGGACAACGTCACGCTCGACGTCGGCACGCCGCCGGGCGCCGCCGTCGGCGAGCCGGCCGTGCTCATCGGCGCGCAGGGCGAGGAGCGGATCACCGCCGAGGAGATGGCCGAGCGGCTGGGGACGATCAACTACGAGGTGACGTGCGGCCTGCTCGCGCGCGTGCCGCGGGTCTACCACCACGACGGCGTGCCGGCATGACGGCCGCCAGCCCCAGCTGTCGAAGGGGTCGTCTGCTGCGATGAGCGAGGCGCGCTCGCTCGCCCGCGAGGCGCTGCAGGACCGCAGCGCCTGGCTCGTCGGCGGCGCCGTGCGCGACGACATCCTCGGGCGTTCGACCACCGATCTCGACCTCGCCGTCGAGGGCGACGTGCGCTCCGCGGCGACCGCCCTCGCGCGCGCCGCGCGCGGCCCGCTGTTCGAGCTCTCCGACGCGTTCGGCTCCTGGCGCGTGCTCGCCGCCGACCGCAGCTGGCAGGCCGACCTGAGCCCGCTGCGCGGCGGCTCGCTGGAGGCCGATCTCGCGCTGCGCGACTTCACCGTCAACGCGATCGCCGAGCCGCTGGGCGGCGGCGGGCGCATCGACCCGTTCGGCGGCGCGGGCGACCTGGCCGCGGGCCGCCTGCGCGCCGTCGGGCCGCGCTCGTTTGCCGACGACCCGCTTCGCGTCGTGCGCCTCGTGCGCCTGGCCGCCGAGCACGGGCTCGTGGCCGAGCCGGCGACGTGCGAGCTCGCCCGGGCGAGCGCCCCGGACACCGCCGGGGTGGCGCAGGAGCGCGTGTTCGCCGAGCTGAAGCGGATCCTCGCCGGCGACGGCGTCGTCGGCTCCCTGCGCCTCATGCAGGACATCGGGCTCACCGAGGCGATCCTGCCCGAGCTACACGCGCTGCGCGGCGTCGAGCAGAACCGCTACCACCACGCCGACGTCTACGCGCACACGCTGGAGGTGCTCGAGCAGACGGTCGCGCTGCAGGCCGATCCGGCCGCGGTGCTCGGCGTCGATCCGGGCGACGCGGCGGCCATCGGGGCGCTGCTCGCCGAGCCACTCGCCGACGAGGTCGATCGCGGCTTCGGGCTGCGCCTCGGCGCGCTGCTGCACGACATCGCCAAACCCTCCACGCTCGGCCATCGCGAGGACGGCTCGCCGACCTTCCTCGGCCATGACCGCGCCGGCGCGGATCTGGCGCGCGACGTGCTCACCCGCCTGCGCGCCAGCGAGCGGCTGAAGGCCCACGTCGCCGCGCTCGCCCGCCACCACCTGCGCCTCGGCTTCCTCGTCCACGAGCGGCCGCTCTCGCGGCGCGCGGTGTATCGCTACCTGCGCGCCACCGAGCCGGTCGAGGTCGACGTCTCGCTGCTGTCGGTCGCCGACCGGCTGGCGACGCGCGGGCGCAAGGCGCCGGAGTCGATCGCCAAGCACCTCGACCTCGCCCGCGAGCTGCTGCCCGCGACGCTGGCCTGGCGTGCCGCGGGCCGCCGCACGCCGCTCGTGCGCGGCGACCAGCTTGCAGCGGCGCTGGAGATCGAGGACGGCCGCGAGCTCGGCCGCCTGCTCGCCGAGATCGAGGAGGCGCACTACGCGGGCGAGGTGCGCACCCCCGACGAGGCGCTGGCGCTCGCGCGCCGGCTGCGGTGACACCGGCCCGCCCGCGTTAGGCTTCGCGGCGCGATGGCCCCCGCCGACCCCGACTGCCTGTTCTGCAAGATCGTCGCCGGCGAGATCCCCGCGACGATCGTCGCGCAGGACGAGCGCACCGTCACCTTCATGGACATCAATCCGGCCACCCGCGGCCACGTGCTCGTCATCCCGCGCGAGCACGCCCGTGACGTCCACGAGATCGCTCCCAAGGACCTCGCGGCGGTCGCCGTGTCCGCGCAACGGATCGCCGCGCGCGCCGTGCAGGCGCTCGGCGCCGACGGCGTGAACCTAATCCAGTCCAGCGGGCCGGCCGCCTGGCAGACGGTCTTTCACTTCCACATGCACGTCATCCCGCGCTACGCGGGAGACCCGCTGCGGCTGCCCTGGGTGCCCGCCCCGGGCGACATGGACGACATCGCCGCGGCCGGCGCCGAGCTTGCGAAGGAGTAGCCGCGGTCACGGGCGCGCGCTTGCCGCGGTCGATTCCGGCGTCCGCGTGCGTCATATTGGCCACATGGTCGCGACTGCGCAGCGTATGAAGAGGGCCCGGCGACGGTGGACGGCCGGGGGTCTCGGGATCGCGCTGTCGGCGGTCGTCGTCAGCGGCGCGCTCGCCGCCGCCTCCAAGACGCTCGTCATCACCGACGCGCGCGGCGACGTCAGCGGCGCGCTCGACCTCACGCGCGTCTCGCTGCAGCGCACCTCCGACGGGCGCCTGCGCGCGGTCCTGTCCTTCGCCGACAAGGTGTCGCCGAAGACGCTGCTGGCCGGCACCGGCCCGCCCGGCTCCGCGTGCCTGCGCATCTGGACCGCCGCCGACGCCGACCCGGCGTCGATGCGGCCCGACCGGCTCGCCTGCCTCACCGCGCGCAGCGACGACGAGTTTCGCGGCGGTGTCTACGAGGTGACCGGCGCCGCGCTGCCCAAGCGCCTCGCCGACGTCTCCGTCAAGCAGACGGCGAGCGGGCAGAGCGTCGTGCTGCGCTTCACGCAGAGCTCGATCGGGCGCCCGCAGCGCTTCCGCTTCGCCGTCGAGGCCACGCGGCCTGGCTGCGAGCGCGTGACATGCATCGACACGCTGCCCAACGGCGGCGCGGCGCGCACGTTCCGCCTGCGCTGACGCCGGCGCGCGCCGGGGGCCCTTTCTGGGGAGCAGGGACGCAACAAACAGCCGGAAGCTCGTGTTGAATGCGGGCATGACCCGCCTACGAATCGTTCTGAGCTCCGTCCTGCTCGCCGGCATCTCCGCGCTGGCGCTCCCGAGCGCCGCGCCCGCCAAGGTCCTCGAGATGGGCGCACTCGCGGACGACCTGCGCGGCGTCTGTCCCCTCAACTGCCAGGCCGTCAGCCGCACGACCGGCTACCAGGCGAAGGTCGGGCCCGACCGCACGCTCTACCAGGCCCCGGCGGACGGCCGCATCGTCGCCTGGACGATCGCCCTCGGCAATCCAGGCCCGAAGCAGACCGCGTTCTTCGCCGAGCGCCTGGGCGGCGAGGCCCAGGCCGCCGTCGTGGTGCTCGCCGCCGAGAAGAAGCTCGTCCGGCGCGTCGTCGCCAAGGCCCCGCTGCAACGGCTCACCGACTACTTCGGCCAGATGGCCCAGTTCCCGCTCGAGCAGACACTGCCGATCAAGAAGGGCCAGTACGTCGGGCTCTCGGTGCCCTCGTGGGCACCGGCGCTGCAGCTCTCGCTGGGCAACGACACCTCGTGGCGCGCCAGCCGCCCGAAGGACGCCTGCCCCGACACCTCGACGCAGTTCGCGCTCATCGGCAACCGCCGCGCGGTGCCGTTTGGTTGCCTCTACAAGACGGCGCGGCTGACCTACAGCGCGACGTTCGTCCCCTCGCCGGTCGCGGTCAAGCCGACGAAGGGCTGAGCCCGGAGCGCCGCTCGCGTGCGCCCCGCCCCGGCGTCAGCAGGCGCCGGGGTTCTCGGAGCAGAAGTTCTCGAACTCGCCGCCGCCGGCCTGCGTGCCGCCGGTCGTCGACTGACCGCCCGTCTGAGGCGCCTGGCCGCCGGTCTGCGGCGATCCCGTGGCCGCCGGGGGCGGCGCCGCGGCGGGCGGGGTGACGGCCGCAGCGGGCGGCGCGACGGCGCCGCTGGCGTCGGTCGTCGTCGTCGCGGTCGTCGTCGCGGGCGTCGTCGTGTCCGACGCCCGCGCCGGGGTCGTCCCGGTGGGGATCGTCAGGTCCGGCGAGGTCTTCGGGATCTGCGTCGACAGTTCGTCGTCCGAACCGCACGCGCTCAGGCCACCGGCGAGCGCGACGACGGCGAGCAGCGCGAGGGGGCGAGCATGACGGCCCATGGCCGGACCGCTCAGGCGACCGGATCCATGCGCCGGCCGCAGTGCGGGCAGTCGTTGAGATCGAGCTGGGCGAGCTGGTCGCACCACGGGCAGAAGCGCAGGTTCTCGACCGCCCAGGGCAGCTTGGACTCCGACGGGGCGAGCGGCAGCACCTTGCCGACAACCTCAAGCGTCTCGCCCGTCTCACGATCGACGTAGACGCGGCCAGGCTCGGCCTCACGGATGATCTCGCGGCCGGATTGCGGCGCGCGCATGCGGTAGCGCTGGTCGGCTGACACGGCGCGAACCCTAGCAAGCCGCCCGCCTGCGGACCGCGTGCGTGCGGCGCCGCGGGGCGAGCCGCGGCGGTCGATCGCGGGGGGCACACCGTCCGGGCCGCTTGATTAGACTCCCGCGCTCGCATGACCCCTACACCCTTGAAGACCAGAGTTTTGAGCCTCGCCGCGTGTGCCGCGCTGGCCGGCGGGCTGAGCGCCTGCGAGAACGACAACGTCGCCCAGAACGCCGATCTGATCGCGGGCAAGAAGGCCTTCTCGCAGAAGTGCGGCTCGTGCCACGTGCTCGCGCGCGCCGGGACGAAGGGCGTCACGGGCCCGAACCTCGACGAGGCGTTCCGCCAGTCTTTGAAGGACGGCTTCGGGCGCGACACGATCCACGGCGTCGTGGCCGATCAGATCAACCATCCGGCGAAGCTGCCCAAGGACAACCCCGGGTACATGCCGGCGGGCCTCGTCACCGGCAAGCTCGCCCTGGACGTGGCGTCCTATGTCGCCAGCGTCGCGGCGCGGCCGGGCAAGGACGCGGGCAAGCTCGGGTCCGCGGTGGCCGCCCCCGGCTCCGGCAAGCCCGTGGCGGCGAAGAACGGCAAGCTCGCGCTGCCCGCCGATCCGAACGGTCAGCTCGCGTACATCACGAAGGTCGCGACGGCCCCGGCCGGCATGCTGGAGATCGACTCCAAGAACGACGCGGCGATCCCGCACGACATCGCGATCGAGGGCAACGGCGTCAACGAGAAGGGCGAGACGGTCCAGGGCGGCGGGGTCTCGAAGGTCAGCGCCACGCTGAAGGCCGGCAAGTACCAGTTCTACTGCACGGTCGCCGGCCATCGCGAGGGCGGCATGGAAGGCACGCTCACCGTCAAGTAGTTCGCGGCGCCGCGGGGTGCTACAGGAGCGCCTTGAGCGCGACCGAGAGCAGCGCGATGGCGACGCAGACCGCCAGGACCCGCAGCAACCACTGGAACGCGGCATCCTCGGACTGCCACGGCGGCGGGAGGCGCCGCATGCCGTACGTCTAGAGGATGTAGATCGTCGTGTACACGACGATCCACATGACGTCGACGAAGTGCCAGTAGATCCCCGGGACCTCGACGCCGTGGTGATGCTCGGGCGTGAAGTGCCCGCGGAATGCGCGCACGGTGACCATGACGAGCAGGGTCAGCCCGATCGCGACGTGCGCGCCGTGCAGGCCGGTGAGCCCGTAGAAGATCGTCCCCTGGGCATGGTCCTGCGGCGAGAAGCCGATGTGGACGTACTCGTTGATCTGGATGAACAGGAACGTCGCGCCGAGCAGCGAGGTGAGCAGCATCCCCGCCTTCAGGCCGAAGTGGTTGTTGTTCTTGATCGAGACCTGCGCCCAGTGCATCGTCAGCGACGAGCTCAGCAGGATGGCGGTGTTCATGCCGGCGATCGCGACCGGCAGCTCGTTGCCGTCGAACGGAAACCACTGGTGGCCCTCGGCGACGAACCGGATGAAGAAGTACGCCGTGAAGAAGGCGCCGAACACCATGATCTCCGAGATGATGAAAAGCAGCATCCCGAGGATCTCGTGCGAGACCCGTGAGCTGCGGTTGGCCGGCGGCGGGCCGTGATGCTCGTGCTCGTGGTCTTCGTCGTGATGCCCGAGCGCAATGCCCGCGCTGATCCCTGCTGCTTCCACTAGCTGTTGACCTCCGCGGCAGGCTGCTCGGCGACGATGTGCTCGACCTCGATGTTCGAGGCCTTGCGAAGACGGGTGATGAGATCGGCGCGCAGCCAGCCCGAGCGGGTGACCGGCAGCGTCGACACGATGATGCGGGACACCTTGTAGAACTGCAGCGCGTTCATCGTCGCGGTGTACGGGTCGGGGTCGCCGACCATGCCGGCGACGAGCAGCCCCTCGCGACGCATCCTGTCCAGCGTGTTGCCCAGGCGCGCGCGAGCCACGGCGGCCGCGCGGCCGTCGTTGTGCGCCTGCAGCGGCACGACGACGATGAAGAGCATGTCTTCGGCCTCGGCCGCGACCTCCTTCATCCGCGCGCGCAGGTCGCCGCGGCCGGCGGTGACGTTGGCGACGACGAGCGTGACCTTGAACGGCAGGCCGTCGGCGTCGAGGTCGGAGATGACGTGCGTGACCGACACGCCGGTGCCGTCCTGGATGCGCTCGATGAGATCGCGCCGCAGCCAGCCGGAGGACGAGGAGGGCAGCGTGGAGATGATGACCTCGTCGGGCTTGTACTCGTCGATCGCGTCCAGCGTCGCCGTGTACGGGTCCTCGTCGCCGAGCTCGCCGCTGGCCACGACCTCCTCGCCGCGCAGGTAGGAGAGCGTGAGGTCCAGGCGCACCTGGGCGGAGTCGCGCACGGCGTCGTCGTAGATGACGTAGCCCGAGCGCGGGCGCGTCATCGGCACGACGAGCGTGAAGCTCGTGTCGGGCTCCTTGGCGCGTTCGCGCACGAGGTCGAGGAGCTTCGCGCCGCCGATCGTCTGGTTGGCGACGACGAGGATGTGCTTGGCCATCGGGGAGCTACTCCTCGTCCTTGCCGGCGGTGGCCGAGCCGGAACCGTGGCCCGCGCCGGAGGCGGTCGCGCCTGCCGGCTGAGGCACCTCGGCGCCCTTCAGCACACCGTGCACCGCGCCCGGGACGCCGTACTCGTACGGACCGCCGACGACAGTCGGGATCGCGTCGAAGTTGAAGATCGGCGGGGGCGAGGTGACCTGCCACTCGAGCGTGAGCGCGCGCCAGGGGTTGCCCACCGCGCGCGGGCCGCCGCGCCAGGAGGCGATCATGTTGTAGGCGAACAGCAGCGCGCTGAGGCCGAGGAAGAAGCTCATGACCGAGATCGCGAGGTTCCAGCCGGCCCACTGCTCTGCATAGTCGGCGACGCGGCGCGGCATGCCCTGGATGCCGATGACGTGCATCGGGCCGAACGTCGCGTTGAAGAAGATGAACGTCGTCCAGAAGTGCAGCTTGCCGAGGCGCTCGTCGTACATCCGGCCCGTCATCTTCGGGAACCAGTAGTAGACGCCGGCGAAGATCGTGAACAGCGAGCCGCCGAACAGCACGTAGTGGATGTGGGCGACGATGAAGTACGTGTCCGAGACGTGGATCGTCACCGGGATGACGGCGAGCATGACCCCGGAGATGCCGCCCAGCGTGAACATCGTCAAGAAGCCCAGGGCGAAGAGCATCGGCGTGTCGAGGTGCAGGACGCCTCGCCACAGCGTCGCCAGCCAGGAGAAGATCTTGATGCCCGTCGGCACGGCGATGATCGCCGTCGTGATCATCATCGGCACGCGGATCCAGTCCTGCATGCCCGAGACGAACATGTGGTGCGCCCAGACCGTGAAGCCGAGCACGACGATCGCCAGCAGCGAGAAGGCCATCATCCGGTAGCCGAAGATCGGCTTTCGGGACTTCACGGCGAGGATCTCCGACACGATCCCGAACCCGGGCAACATCATGATGTAGACCGCCGGGTGCGAGTAGAACCAGAAGATGTGCTGGTACATCAGCACGTCGCCGCCGCCGCTCGGTTCGAAGAAGTTGAAGCCCAGCGAGCGGTCGAAGAAGACCATGAACTGCGAGACCGCGATGAACGGCGTCGCGATGACGACGAGCAGCGAGGTCGAGAAGTTCGCCCACACGAGCAGCGGCATCCGGAAGAAACTCATCCCGGGGGCGCGCATCGTGATGATCGTCACGAGGAAGTTCAGGGCGGTGGCGATCGAGGACGCGCCCGCGAACTGCACGCCGATCGTGAAGAACACCTGCCCCTCTGGCGCTGTCACCGAGAGTGGCGCGTAGGCCGTCCAGCCGCTGGCGAACGAGCCGCCCGGCGCGCCGAACGACATGAGCATCATGATCCCGGCCAGCGGCAGCATCCAGAATGACAGCGCGTTCAGGCGCGGGAAGGCCATGTCCGGCGCGCCGATCATGAGCGGCAGGACGAAGTTCGCCAGGCCGGCGAAGACCGGGATGATGAAGAGGAAGATCAGCAGCGACGCGTGGACGCTGAAGAGGCCGTTGAACGTGTTCGGATCGACGAACTGGCGGCCCGGCTGCGCGAGCTCGGCGCGCATGAGCATCGCGAACAGGCCGCCGACGAAGAAGAAGAAGAACGAGGTCACGACGTACTGGATGCCGATGACCTTGTGGTCGGTGTTGACCTTGAAGTAGTCGCGCCAGGAGTGCGCGCCGTGACCCGAGTGGTCGTCGGGCACCGTCGGCCGGCCCGATGCCCAGCGGAACCAGTAGTCGAAGGCGCCGAGGCCGATGAGGAAGCCGATGGGGGAGAGGAAGAGCGCGAGCTCGAGGACGGCGAAGCCCTTGAACGTCTCGTCCAGTCCGTACCACGTGCGGAAGATGCCGATGATCACGTAGGAGAGGACGACGCCGAGGAAGGTGCCCCAGGCCGCCCTGTACATGCCGGGTCCGCGGAACTTGGCGACCATCTAGCCCTTGCACCTCCTCATCGTGGTACTCACTTCCCGGCCACCTCGCCGAGATACTTCACGAGGGCCTTGAGCTCCTCCGCCGAGAGGGTATCGCCGTAGTTCTTCGGCATGATCCCTGCCTGGAAGCCCGCGGCGATCTCCTCGTCGGGCGCGGTGATCGACTTCTCGATGAATGCCGCGTCCTTACCCGCCAGGGCCTTGTCGAGATCGGGTCCCGTCGTGGCCGTCGTCGCGGTGTCGGAAAGCGTGTGGCAGGCGCCGCACGCTGTCGCCGTTCCGTTGCCTTCGGTGAAGAGGAGCTTGCCGTTGGCCCCGCCGCCGCCGACGCCGGCGGACTCGGCGGGCGCCTTCTGCTCGGCGATCCACTTGTCGAAGTCCGCGGGCGTGACGACGCGCGTCGTGGCGCGCATGACCGAGTGGCCGAGGCCGCAGAGCTCGGCGCAGACGACCGGGTACGTGCCGAGGCGGTTGGGCGTCACGCGGTACTTCGTCTCGATGCCGGGCACGGCGTCGATCTTCATGCGGAACGCGGGGACCCAGAAGTCGTGCAGGACGTCGACGGCCTTGACGAAGAAGCGCACGGGGCGGTCCTTCGGGAGGTACAGCTGCGTCGACTTGATCGGCTTGCCGTCGGTCTGCGGGTACTCGAACGTCCAGGCGAACTGCTGGCCCGTGACGTTGACGCGCATCTCGTTGGCCTGGGCCTCCTCGATGTCGTTGAGGACGATCCAGGAGTAGGAGCAGAGGACGACGAGCATGACCGCCGGGATGGCGGTCCAGATGACCTCCAGGCGCGTGTTGCCATGGATCGGCGGACCGTCGAGGTTCTCCTCGCCCGGACGCATCCGGAAGTTCACGACGCTGAAGAGCACGATGATCGAGACGGTCACGAAGACCGGCACCGAGACCCAGATCATGAGGTCGTAGAGGTCGTCGATCGGCCCCGCCTGCGTCGATGCCTGCTCGGGGAACCACTCGATCGCCAGGCCCACGCCGATGCCGACCGCTGAAGCGATGAGGCCGTGGATCACCATCCACAGCACAGGCGTGCGTTCATCGCGTCCTCGAGGGTCCCGGCTCATGCGGCCCGGCATCCTATGTGGTCACAGCGACGGACGCGATTTGGAACGGGGGCGCCCGGCGCGGCGGCGCTCCGCGGCGGCTGGCGGCCGGCGCGGCGGGCCCCGCCGGGTCGCATCAGACCGCACAAATAACCGAGGCGGCCACCGGGGCCGCCTCAGCGAGGAGCGGTGCGCGCGGCCGCGCCGGCCGGCGTCTCAGGCGGCCAGCGGAGCCGTGGCGATGCGAAAGCGGCGGGTGTCGCGGAAGGCCGACGGGGCGAGGCCGTGATGGCGCCGGAACGCCTTCGCGAACTGCGCGGGCTGGCGGTAGCCGACACGCTGGGCGACCTCGCGGACCGTCAGCCCGCGCGTCGTCAGCAGTTCCGCCGCGCGCTCCATGCGCACACCCGTGAGGTGCTCGCGGAACGTCGTCTTGCCGATCTCGGCGTACGAACGCTGCAACTGACGGCGCGATGAAGCCACCCGCCGTGCGATCTCATCAAGCGAGAGATCGGAGCTGTATTCCGCTTCCACGATCGCGACGGCATCGCAGAACAGGCTCGTGCGATGCCGGACCGTGGCGGGGCGCTGAATCGGAGTCGGAGATTCCATGACCTCTGTTACGGGGCGGTATCCCTCGTGGGATAGAACAACGGCGCCGGAAGCGCCATCTTGGCGCGTTGACACTCGTTTTGCACCGTTTCCGCCGGCTGAGCCGCAAAACCCTTGACAGAACCTGGACAGATGGCGCCGCCGCGGGATTCGGTCGACGCGTGAGCTGGCGCGTTCGCGCGCGGGGCGCGGTGGGACTAGTGACCGCCGAGGTCTTCGGGCAGCGCGCGCATCTCGCGCCGCGTGTCGGCGATCCAGCGCACGATGACCCACACCGTGAGGACGAGGCCGCCGATGAGCAAGAAGATGCCGAGCGTCACGCCGACGAGCGTCAGCGTGATGCCGAGCGCCAGCAGGATCGGCTGGAGGCTCGGGCCGGGAAGGTGAATGTGCTCCCCGGGCGGCGGCGTGTCGGGCTCGAGCGCCATCGCCGCTCTAAGAGACGTAGATCGCCGCGGCGACGAACGTCATGCCGAACATGAAGAAGCAGACGACGGCGGCCAGCAGGCCGGAGCGGAGGTTCTTGCGCGCGAGCTTTTGATCCATGACGGCCTGGACCCTACAACTTGACGTCGAGCACCATCACGCCGAACAGCAGCGCGAGGTACAGCAGCGAGAACAGATACAGGCGCAGGGCGCTCTTGCGGTCAGCACGGCGGTACAGGACGACGGCGCCGCCGATGAACATTCCGCCGAGCGCGAGCGAGGAGACCATGTACAGGGTGCCCAGGCCGCCGGCGCAGAACGGCAGCTGCGTGACCGCCCAGAGCAGGACCGAGTACAGCAGGATCTGCTTGCGCGTCTCGTCCTCGCCCTTGACGACGGGCAGCATCGGCACGCCGACGCGCTTGTACTCCTCCTTCATGAGCAGCGACAGCGCCCAGAAGTGGGGCGGCGTCCAGAAGAAGACGATCGCGAAGAGATAGATCGGCATGCCGCCCAGGCCGCCGGTCACCGCCGCCCAGCCGACGAGCGGCGGTATCGCGCCCGCCGCACCGCCGATGACGATGTTCTGCGGCGTGCGGCGCTTGAGCCACACCGTGTAGACGAAGACGTAGCCGAGGAAGCCGGTCAGGGCCAGCGAGGCGGCCAGCAGGTTGACGGTCGTCGCCAGCAGCACGAACGACAGCGCGGCGAGCACGACGCCGTAGACGAGCGCGGCCCGCGGCGAGACGCGGCCCGCCGGGACCGGGCGGTTCGCCGTCCGCGGCATGAGGGCGTCGATGTCGCGGTCGTAGTAGTGGTTGACCGCACCGGCGCCGCCGGCCGAGAGGTAGCCGCCGACGACGGTCAGCGCGATGAGGCCGACGGAGGGATCGCCGGCGATCTCCATCGAGCAGACCGTCGTCAGCAGCAGCAGGGACTGGACCTTCGGCTTCGTCAGGGCGACGTAGTCGCCGACGACGGTCCGCCAGCCGCCGGCCACCTTGGGCGCGACGGCGGCAGCTTGTGAAGCCGCCATCAGTGCTTGGCTTCCGCGGGCTCGGGACTGAGGTCGACGCTCGACTGGCGGGCGACCTGGCGGCGGATGTCCTTCATCGGCTCGACCGAGCGCACGCGCGGGATCACGTCGAAGTTGTTGACCGGCGGGGGCGACTGGACGAACCACTCGAGCGTGTTGCCCTTCCACGGGTCGGGGCCGGCCTTGACGCCCTTCTTCAGCGAGCGCACGCAGTTGTAGGCCGTCAGCACGACGCCGGCGCCGAGCATGAACGAGCCGATCGTGGAGATGAGGTTGTACAGCGCGAGGTTGCCGACGTCGGGGTACTCGTAGACGCGCCGCGGCATGCCGTCGAGGCCGATCGAGTGCTGGATGAGGAACGTCACGTTGATGCCGATGTACATGAGCGCGAAGGACCATTTGCCCATCGACTCGCTCAGCATCCGGCCGGTGACCTTCGGATACCAGTAGTAGATCCCGGCGAAGATCGCGAAGACCGAGCCGCCGACGAGCACGTAGTGCAGGTGGGCGACGACGAAGTACGTGTCGGTCAGCTGCCAGTCGACGGGGAAGACGGCGAGGAACACGCCCGTGATGCCGCCGATGAGGAACACCGAGATGAAGCCGACGGCGAAGATCAGCGGCGTCCTGAACTCGACCGTCCCTCGCCACAGCGTGGCGACCCAGTTGAAGATCTTCACGCCGGTCGGGATCGCGATCAAGAACGAGCTGATCATGAAGAAGACGAGGACGATCGTCGCGCTCGGCGTCGAGAACATGTGGTGCGCCCAGACGAGCAGCGCGAGGAAGGCGATGACCACCGTCGCCGCCGCGATCGCCTTGTAGCCGAAGATCGGCTTGCGCGAGAAGACCGGCAGGACCTCGGAGATGATCCCGAAGCCCGGCAGGATCATGATGTACACCTCGGGGTGGCCGAAGAACCAGAACAGGTGCTGCCACAGCAGCGGGTCGCCGCCCTGGCCCTGGTCGAAGAACCCCGTCCCGAAGTGGCGGTCGGTCAGCAGCAGCGTCACGGCGCCCGCGATCACCGGCAGCGCCAGGATCAGCAGGATCGCGTAGACGAGCAGCGACCAGACGAACAGCGGCAGGCGGCCCCAGCCCATGCCGGGCGCGCGCATGTTCGCGATCGTCGCGTAGAAGTTGATCGCGCCGAGCAGCGAGGAGATGCCGGTGAGGTGGATGAGGAAGATCCACGCGTCGATGCCGCTGTTGTCGGAGTAGGCGCTGTTGCTCAGCGGCGCGTAGGAGGTCCAGCCCGCCTCCGGCGGCGCGAAGAACAACGATGCGTAGAAGACGATGCCGCCGGCGAGCAGCAGCCAGTACGACAGCGCGTTGAGCTTCGGGAACGCCATGTCCCGCGCGCCGATCATGAGCGGCAGGAAGTAGTTGCCGAAGCCGGCCATGATCGGGACGACGAACAGGAAGATCATCGTCGTGCCGTGCAGCGTGAACAGCGCGTTGTACGTCGACGGCTCGAGGAACGTGTTGTCCGGCGCGCCGAGCTGGATGCGCATGAGCAGCGCCTCGACGCCGCCCATCAGGAAGAAGACGAACGTCGTGACGAGGTACAAAATGCCAATACGCTTGTGGTCGGTCGTCGTGACCCACGACACCCAGCCGCGCGGCTCGGGCGTGACGTCGTGCGCCGTGATCTCGGGCACCAGGACGGCTGTGTCGGTCGCGGCCATAGCTCCTACGGGGTCTCTTCTGTGGGGGGTTGCTCTTCGTTGGCCGGGCTGGCGCCGGCGTCGGTCTCCTTGTTCTCCTCGGCGCGACGCGTCTGCGCGGCCTTGTCGGCCTCGTCGATCTCCCTGCGCTTGCGCTCGAGCCAGGCCTTGAACTCGTCGGGCGTGACGGCGACGACCTTGGCGATCATGTCGGCGTGGTTGCGGCCGCACAGCTCGGCGCACTGACCCTTGAAGACGCCCGGCTCGTCGACCTTGAACCACGTGAAGTTCAGGTGGCCCGGGACGGCGTCGAACTTGCCGCCGAGCTGCGGGATCCACCACGAGTGGGCGACGTCCTGGGCCTTGATCGTCAACGTGATCGTCGTCTTCGTCGGGACGTACATCGTCTCGTAGTCGAAGACGTTGTTCAGCGTGTTCGTGTCGCCGTCGGGATACGTGTAGCGCCAGGCGTAGCGCTGGCCGTTGACCTCGATGTTCAGGGCCTTGCCGCTCGGCGGGCGCGGCTGGTAGGCCGACGCGTTCTGCACGTTCTCGATGGCGCGCGTCGGGAAGCCGTCGGCGTCGGAGTCAGGCGGGTTGCGGATGTCGTCGAGCATCCCGAAGGTCACGACGGCGAGGATCACGAGGATGACGGCGGCGCCGAGCGTCCAGCCGATCTCCAGGCGCGTGTTGCCGCGGATCTGCGCGGGCACGGCGTCCTTGCGGGCACGGAACTTGATCACCGAATACAGCAGCACGCCCTCGACGCCGAAGAAGACCACCGCGGCGACCGCCAGGATGATCTTGTAGAGGTTGTCGATGCTGTCCGCCTGCGGCGAGCCGCCCGATTCAGGGGTCAGGAAGTCGGCCGAGGCGACTCCGGCGAGGGCGAGGATGCCCGTCAGCGCCGCAAGGAGTGTCAGCGCGAACAGGCGGCGGCGGGATCGGATGTGCGCGGGGGCCAAGGCGGCGCGCATTGTATTCATGCGGCGGCGATCTGCTGCGCTCCCATGACTCGCGGATGCGTACCCCCGTCGCCGGGGCGTCATCCTCCGGGGAAGTTCGGGGCGCGCTTCTCGAGAAAGGCGGTGACGCCCTCGCGGAAGTCCGCGGAGGTCACGCGCTCCTGCTGCACGCGCGCTTCCAGCTCGAGCTGCTCGTCCAGGCGCGGGTACAGCCAGGCGTTGAGCTGGCGCTTGATGCCCGCGTAGGAGCCGGTCGGGCCGCTGGCGAGCGCGTCGAGCCGGGCGCCGACGCGCTCGGTCAGCTCGTCGCCGGGCACGACCTCGTCCACGAGGCCCCACTCCAGCAACGTCGCCGCCCCGATCCGCTCGCCGAGCATCGCCATCTGCGCCGCGCGGCCCGCGCCCGCGCGCGAGGAGACGAAGGCCAGCGCGCCGCCGTCGGGGGCGAGACCGATGTTCACGAAGGCCAGGAGCATGTAGGCGGGCTCGGCGCAGACGAGCAGGTCGCACGCGAGCGCGAGCGAGGCGCCGATGCCGGCCGCGGGGCCGTTGATGGCCGCGACGACCGGCTTGGGCATACGGCGCAGCGTGGTGAGGATCGGGTGGTAGACGGTGGTCAGCGTCGTGTAGACGTCGATCTCACCTTCCTCCGTGCGCCGGCGGGAGGTGAGATCGCGCAGATCGGCCCCCGAGGAGAAGGCGCGTCCGCTGCCCGTGACGCCGACGGCGCGCACCGTGTCGTCCTGCGCGACGCTGCGCACCGCGTCGAGCAGCTCGTCGCCGAGCTCGCTGTTCCAGGCATTGAGCGCCTCGGGCCGATTGAGGCGGATGAGCGCCGCGCCGCCGCGGCGCTCGAGTTCGAGCGTCTCGTACATGGGCAGGCAAGCTACCTTGAAGCCATGGTGAGGCCCGTGATCGGCATCTGCACCCCGCTCGAGCGCGCCCGTTGGGGCGCGTGGGACCTCGACGCGTTCCTGCTGCCGCGCAGCTATGTCGACGCCGTCCACCGGGCGGGTGCGATGGCCCTGCTGCTCGCGCCCGACCCCGTGCTCACCGAGGACCCCGACGAGGTGCTCGACCGGATCGACGGGCTCATGCTCGCCGGCGGCGCCGATCTCGACCCGCAGGCCTACGGCGCCGACCCGCATCCCGAGACGATCGGCTGCGTCCCCGTGCGCGACGCCTTCGAGGTCGCTCTCGCCCGGCGCGCGCTGCAGCGCGACCTGCCGGTGCTCGGCATCTGCCGCGGGATGCAGATCATGAACGTCGCCTGCGGCGGCACGCTGCATCAGCACCTCCCCGAGCTGTCGGGCCACGAGGAGCACCGCCGCGTGCTGGGCAGCTTCGACGGCGCCGACCACGACGTACGCCTGGAGCCCGGTTCGCTGGCCGCGCGCGCGGCGGGCGAGGAGCTGCACGGGACGAAATCCCATCACCACCAGGGTGTCGATCGCGTCGGCGAGGGCCTCGCGGTGACGGGCTGGGCGATCATGGACGATCTGCCCGAAGCGCTCGAGGTGCCGGGCAACGGCTTCGCCCTCGGCGTGCAGTGGCATCCCGAGGCCGACGAGACGAGCCGCCTCATCGCCGCGCTCGTCGAGCACTCGGCGCAGCGCATGCGTTAGACGCGCCGCATTCCTCCCGAACGATTGCGTTTTGTGGGGCCCGAGGGCGTACTTATACTCGCGCAAGCGCGCCCTCGACATATCCCACCCCTATGGACACGAAGGTCAAGCCCCCCAAGGTCGACCCACCCGAGCCCGCCGAGGATCAGGACGACCTCGACGAGGCGATGCCGCGCGTGCAGATCACGCGCAAGAGCCTCGTGCTCGGGCTGTTCTTCGTCGTGTCGGCGATCGCGTTCTTGTTCTTCGTCCTGCCGCAGCTCACCGATCTGAAGAACACGGGGGAGCGGGTCGGCGAGGGCAACCGCTGGTGGCTGGCCGCGGCGGTCGTGTTCACGCTGGCGTCCTTCGGCGGCTACGTGCTGATGTTTCAGGGCATCTTCGTGCGCGACGGCTCGCGCATCGACTGGCGGGCGAGCTACCAGATCACGATGGCGGGCCTGGCGGCCACGCGCCTGTTCGCGGCCGGTGGCGCCGGCGGGATCGCGCTGACCGCCTGGGCGCTGCGCCGCTCGGGGATGCCGCGCCGCAAGGTCGCCGATAAGACGCTCGCGTTCCTGATCCTGACCTACGCCGTGTACATGGCGGCGCTCGTCGTCTGCGGGTTCGGCCTGTACTTCGAGCTGCTGCCGGGGCCGGCGCCGTTTGCGATCACCGTCGTGCCGGCGCTGTTCGGGCTGATCGTCATCCTGCTCGCGCTCGGGCTCTCGCGCGTGCCGCCGGACCTGCAGCGCCGCCTGGAGGGCTTCGCGCAGCGCGGTGGGCGCATGGCGCGGATCGCCCAGCGCCTGGCCAACGCGCCGGCCGCGTTCTCCGCCGGCATGCGCGAGGCGATCTGCCACGTGCGCGAGCGCGATCCGGCGCTGCTCGGCGCGATCGCCTACTGGGCGTTCAACATCGCCGTGCTGTGGGCGTGCTTTCACGCCTTCGGCGATCCGCCCCCGCTGACGGTCATCATCATGGGCTACTTCGTCGGCTTCCTCGGCAACCTGCTGCCGCTGCCGGGCGGGATCGGCGGCGTCGACGGCGGCATGATCGGCGCGTTCGCGGCGTTCGGCGTGCCGCTCTCCCTGGTCGTACCCGCGGTTCTGGCCTACCGCATCTTTACGTTCTGGCTGCCCACGATCCCGGGCGCGATCGCCTACTTCCAGCTGCGCCGCACGGTCGCCCGGTGGCGCGAGGAACGCCACGGTCGCAGCGAGGTCGCCGCCACGGCGAACGCGTAGGCGGGCGGGAGGCCGGTTCGCGAGATCCCCCACTATACTTTGTGAAGTGACCAGCCCCAGCCCAGACACCATCGAGAACGTCATCATCGTCGGCTCCGGACCGGCCGGCTACACCGCGGCCCTCTATACGTCGCGCGCGAACCTTCAGCCCCTCGTCATCGAGGGCTTCCTCTGGGGCGGGCTGCTCCAGCAGACGACCGATGTCGAGAACTACCCCGGCTTCCCCGAGGGGATCGAAGGCCCGGAGCTCATGCAGAAGTTCCGCGACCAGGCCGAGCGCTTCGGCACGCGCTTCATCACCGACGAGGCGACGAAGCTCGAGCTGTCCGACGAGCCGGGCGGCGTGCACAAGGTCTGGGTGGGCAAGGACGAGCACCGCGCCCGGACCGTGGTCCTGGCGATGGGCGCCGAGCACAAGAAGCTCGAGGTGCGCGGCGAGGAGGAGCTCAGCGGACGCGGCGTGTCGTACTGCGCGACCTGCGACGCGGCGTTCTTCAAGGAGAAGCCGACGATGATCGTCGGCGGCGGCGACAGCGCGATGGAGGAGGCGATCTTCCTGTCGAAGTTCGCCTCGAAGGTCGTCATCGTCCACCGCCGCGACGAGTTCCGCGCCTCGAAGATCATGCTCGAGCGCGCGCGCTCGATCGAGAACATCGAGTGGCTGACCCCGTACACGGTCGCCGAGTTCCACGCCGGCGAGAAGGGCGGCCTGGAGATCGCGCGCCTGCGCAACGCCGAGACCGACGAGGAGCTCGAGGTGGAGATCGCCGGCGCGTTCATCGCGATCGGCCACGAGCCGCAGTCGCATCTCGTGGAGGGCCAGGTCGACACCGACGACGAGGGCTACGTCATCACCGAGGGTCGCTCGACCCGGACGCGCCGCCCCGGCGTCTTCGCCGCCGGCGACCTCGTCGACCACACGTACCGCCAGGCCGTGACCGCTGCGGGCTCGGGCACGCAGGCCGCGCTCGACGCCGAGTGGTACCTGCGCGACACGCCCGGGATCCCGGCGCCCGAGGGGATGCCCGAAGGCGACCTCGCCGAGGCGCAGTGGGCCCAGGTCCGCGAGGACAGCTGAGCAACGCTTCGGCGGGCGGCCCGGGTTAGGCGTTCGGGCGGGGCCGATTGCGCTGATCGGAAGGGGGATGTGTCGAATGGGTATCGCTCCGCGTGCACGATTCGACACACCCTCTCATGACGCTGGTCCTGGCCGTAACGCCGCCGACCACGCTCCCTGACACCCTCAAAGATGCAGTTCAGCAGGGCGGATACAACCAGGGCGCCGCGCGAAGCGCACAACGTCGAGACGCCGGCCATAGACGCCTCTCAGACCAAACGGCCCGTTAAATACGCGGACCCGGGACCTCCGGTCCCGGGTCGGTCAGCCTCCATGCGGCTCCGCGTACAGTTTTGCGCTTGACGACGTCCGTGTCGGACGCTTCGACCGACCTTCCCTGTCAGCCGCTACGCTCTTTCTAGAGCTTCGCCCGGAGGCGCACACTAGGGCAGCTCCCCAGTCTTTTATGAGGAATCCGCCAGCAGCGGGACGGAGTTCGGGGGCGGCAGCGCTGCTCGAGCGAGACGCGGCGCTCGCCGCGATCGATCTCATGCTCATGTCCGCCCGCGGCGGCTCGGGCGAGCTGCTGCTCGTGGAGGGCCACGCCGGCATCGGCAAGAGCGCGCTGCTCGAGGCGGCGGTGGCCCGCGCACGCGAGGACGGCGTGACGGTGCTGCGCGCCCGTGCCGCCCCACTGGAGAGCGAGTTTCAGTTCGGGATCGTGCTGCGCCTCTTCGAGCCGCTGCTCGCCGGCGCCGACGACGAGACCCACGACCGGCTGCTGGCCGGCTCGGCCGCCCTCGCGGGGCCCCTGCTCGAGCGCCCCCCGACGAGCTGGGCGGGCACCACGAGCGACGATCACTTCTATCCGTTGACGCACGGGCTGTTTCGCCTGCTGGCCAACCTCGCGGAGTCCGGCCCGGTCCTCATCGCGATCGACGACGTGCACTGGGCCGACCGCGCCTCGCTGCGCCTCGTCCTGTATCTGCTCGGGCGCTTGGACGAGATGGCGGTTTCCTTCATCGTCACCCGCCGCCTCGGCGAGCCGGGCGCGCCGGACGACCTGCTCGCGCAGATCGCCACGCATGCGGCGAGCCGGGCCGTGCGCCCCCCGCCGCTCTCGCGCCACGGCGCACGGCGGATGGTCGCCGCCTTCCTCTACGGCGCCGACCAGGCGTTCGGCGACGCCTGCTGGCGGATGACCGAGGGCAACGTCTTCCTCCTGCAGGAGCTCATCTCCGCCGTGCGCGACGAGGGCTGGGAGCCGACGGCGCAGAACGCCACGCGCATCGGCACGCTCGCGCCGGAGGCCGTGCTGCGCGCGGTCTCGGTCCGGCTGATGCGCCTCTCCGACGACGCGGCGGGGATCGCCCGCGCGGTCGCCGTGCTCGGCGAGGCGGCGCAGCTGCGCCATGTCGTCACGCTCACCGCCGGCGAGCACGAGCGCGTCGCGGCCGGCGCCGACGCGCTGGCGGCCTCGGACATCCTGCGCCCGCTCGACACGGGCGCGCTGACCTTCGCCCACCCGCTGCTCGCCTCGGCGGTCTACGCCGACATCGCGCCGGGCGAGCGCGCGGCCCTGCACCGCCGGGCGGCCGAGATCCTGCACGGCGAGCGCGCCGCGCACGAGCGCGTGGCGGGGCATCTGCTGCCCACGCCGGGCAGCGGGGAGGCGTGGGTCGTCGACGTGCTGCGCGCCGCGGCGCGCCATGCGCTGAGGACCGGGGCGCCGGAGTCCGCGGCGAGCTATCTGCGGCGCGCGCTCGACGAGCCGCCCGCCGCCGGAGTGCGCGCCGAGCTGCTGCGCGAGCTGGGGGAGAGCGAGGCGCTGACCGGCCTGCCGAGCGCGCTGGAGCACCTCGGACAGGCGTGCGAGCGCGCGGAGGACGACGAGGGGCGCGCGCGGGCGCAGCTCTCGCTCGGGCGCGCGCTGGCCGTGGCCGGTCGGCACGTCGAGGCGCTCGAGCAGCTCGACGAGGCGGCGGCGCTCGCCGGCGGAGCCACCCGCTCGCAGGCGCACGCCGATGCGGTCGTGCTCGGCATGTTCGACCCGGTGCGGCGCGACACGCTGCTCGCCGGCCCGCCCGACGCCGACGCCGACGCCGGCGCCGGCGCCGTCGCGGGCATCGTGCTGAGCGCGCTGCGCGGCGACCCCTGCGCGAGCGTGCTCGCGAAGGCGGTGCGAGCGCTCGGCAAGGACGACGCCGTGGCCGCCGATCACGGCTCGGCCGCGCTCTTCGGGATCGGCTTGGCGCTGCGCGCCGGTGACGATCTCGCCCGTGCCGACCGGGTGACGACCGCCGCGCTCGACCGTGCCGGCGACCTCGGCGCGGTCATGCGGTTCGCCAGCCTGAACCTGTCGCGCGCCGCGACGCGCTGGGCGCAGGGCCGGCTGGCCGACGCGCTCGCCGACGCCGAGCAGGCCGTCGACGCCCAGCGCTACGGCTGGCGCGAGCTGCTGCCGTTCGCCCACGGCGTGCGCCTCGGCGTGCTCGTCGACCGCGGCGAGCTCGACGTGGCGGCCGAGGCGGCCGCGGCGTACGACCCGGCCGCGCACGCCGGCTCGGCCCTGCTGGCCCCGTGGCACGACTCGCTCGGCCGGCTCGCGATGGGCCAGCGCCGCGAGAGCGACGCGCTCGCGCACTTCGAGGCCTGGGGCGAGGTGGTCGCGGGGATCGACAACCCGGCCTGCTTCGCGGGGTGGCGCTCGGCGCTCGTCTATCCGCTCGTCAGCCTCGGCCGGCTCGAGGAGGCGCGCGAGCGCGCGCGCGAGGAGCTCGAGCTCGCGCGGGCCTTCGGCGCCCCGCGGGCGGTCTCGATCGCCCTGCGCTCCGCCGCCTACGCCGAGGCCCGCGCGGACCTCGACGCGGCGATCGCCCTGCTCGAAGAGGCGAAGTCGGTCATCGCCGGCTCGCCGGCACGGCTGGAGCAATGCCGCGTCGCGCTGCACCTGGGCGTCGTGCTGCGCCGCGGGCGGCGGCGGGCGGAGGCCGGACGCGCGCTCGGCGACGCGCTCGAGCTCGCGCGCGAGTGCGAGGCGCGGCTCGTCGAGGAGCGCGTGCTCGCCGAGCTCGAGGTCGCCGGCACGCGGATGCAGCGTGCCGCGCGGCGCGGCGTCGACGCACTGAGCCCGAGCGAGCGGCGCGTGGTCGGGCTGGCCATCGACGGGCTGTCGAACCGGCAGATCGCCGAGGCGCTGTTCGTCACGCGCAAGGCGGTCGAGTGGCACCTCGGCAACGCCTACCGCAAGCTCGACGTACGCTCACGCGGGGAGCTGGCGGGCGCGGTCGGCGAAGACGGCGCCGGCCCGGGCGCGAGTTAGACGACGCCGGCGGACGGGCCGCAGGCGGCGACGTCGTCGACGAGGCGGCGGCCGCTTTCCTCGGTCCAGCGGTCGGCGTCGACGAGCTGCTGGATGAGGTCCTCGACCGCGGCGAGCTCGTCGTAGCCGTCCCCGTCGAAGAACAGCGCGTCGGCGGCGGTGCGGATGGTCTGCGCCTCGTCGGCCGTCAGCTTGGAGCTGCCGACCCGATCGAGGGTCTTCACGACGCGGCCGTAGGCCTGGGAACGTGCGTTGTCCATGCCAGAAACGCTACCGAGCCTGCAACGCGTCCTGGCCGACGGCGAGCGCGAGCGCGAGGCGCCGGTCGACGGTGCGCGGGTTGTCCGCCGTCATGTCGATCGTGTAGATGTCGCGGAACTTGCCGATCTGGCGGCGGTTCTCGCCGAGGATCTCCTCGCCGCGCTTGAAGACGAAGTGGTACGGGATCGGCAGCCAGTTGGCGACGTTCTCGACGTACGGGATGAAGCCGACCGCGCGCCGGGTGAGCGCGATCGGCATGCTCTTCTCCGTCGAGATGAAGAGCTCCTGGCCGCCGGCGTCGTTGACCCGGAACGTCGAGCGCAGCAGACTCGCGCCGAAGACCTTGGTGATCTCGCCGATCTTCGTGCCGTTCTCGTCGGTGATGTCGTACGTCGCGCGCGGGTCGAAGCGCTGGCGGGCCTTGATCCGCATCAGCTCCTGCGTCTTGCTCGCGTCCGTGTAGAAGCGGATGTCCTCCTTGAACTTGAAGCGCTTCTGCTCGACGAAGGCGATCGGCTCGCCGGGGGTGCCGTCGGCGTCGGCGAGGAAGAACTCGTAGTGGTTGATCGCGAGCTTGATCTTCTGGCGCAGGACGAAGACGTCGTGCTGGTTCGGGTCGACGGTCATGCCGTTGAGGTTAGAGCGCGAGCTGCTCGCCCTCGATCGCCAGCAACAGGCGCTTGCGATCCAGGCCGCCGGTGTAGCCGCCCAGGCCGCCGGAGCTCGACAGCACACGATGGCAGGGCACGACGATCGGGATCGGGTTGGAGCCCAGCGCCCCGCCGGCGGCGCGAAACGCCGTCGGCGAGCCGGCCGCGATCGCCATCTGCTTGTAGGTGCTCGTCGCGCCGAACGGGATCTCGGCGCATGCCTGCAGGACGCGGCGGCGAAAGCCGGGCGTCGACAGGCCCCAGTCCAGCGGCAGGTCGAAGGTCTCGCGGCGCCCCTCGAAGTACTCGTCGAGCTCGCGGCGCACGGCGTCGAGGCGGGCGGGCGCCTCGACGATCGCCGGTGACAGGCGTACCGCGACGTCGTCGAGGATCTCGTCGAGGCCGCCGTTCTCGAGCTCGTAGGCGATGCGCGCCAGCCCGCGCGGCGTCGAGACGGTGACGAGACGGCCGCACGGGCTGTCGACGGTCGCGTAGGCGACCTCGGCGATGCCCTCGTCGGCGGCGCGGGCGGCGGTGCGCGCGGCGAGCCTGGCGGCCTCGCCGGGGATCAGGTCAGGCGGGGGCAGCGACATCGGTGAACTCCTTTCGCAGGGTCTTCAGGCCGTCGGCGGCGGCGCGCCGGGCGGCCTCCTCGCTGCAGTCCAGCGCCGCGGCGATCTCGGCGTGCGTGAGGTCGGCGGCGTAGCGCAGGGTGAGCACCGCACGCTGGCGGTCGGGCAGGCTGCGCACGCGCTGCCAGTGGTCGCCGGAACCGTGCGCCGGGGCGGACGCCGCGGCCGTCTCGCGGACCTCGGCGACCGGGACGGGGTTGCGCTTGCGCGCGCGATGGACGTCCATCGCCTTGCGGTGGGCGATCGTCAGCACCCAGGCGCGCAGGTTGCTGTCGGGCCGCAGGCGCGGGTAGGCGCGCAGCGCGGACAGGAAGGTCTCCTGGAAGGCGTCGTCGGCGTCGTGGCGGCCCAGCGAGGCGATCAGGAAGCGCAGCACGTCGTCGCGGTGGCCGTTGAGGAAGCGCTGAAACGGCGGCAGGTGAGCGGCGGTGGCCTTGGGCATCGGGGATGAAACGCGCGTGGGGCCGCCGGCGTGAGGTCGCGGGCGCGTCTATTCCGGGGCGAGCGCGTTGATGCCGGTCAGCGCGCGGCCGATGATGAGCTTCTGAATCTGCGACGTGCCTTCGTAGAGCGTCGTCACGCGCACGTCGCGAAACCAGCGCTCGACGGGGTGGTCGTCGACGTAGCCCGCGCCGCCGTGCACCTGGATCGCCTCGTTCGCGCACCACTGCGCGGCCTCGGTGGCGTACAGCTTGGCGATCGAGGTCTCGGTCGTGCAGGGCCGCCCGGCGTCGCGCAGGGCGCCCGCGCGCCAGACGAGCAGGCGCGCGGCGTCGCTGCGCACGCGCATCTCGGCGAGCATCGCCTGCACGAGCTGAAAGCTCGCGATCGGCCGCCCGAACTGCTCGCGCTCCTTGGCGTACTTCACCGACTCCTCGACGCAGCCCCGGCAGATCCCCACGCAGCCCGCCGCGACCGAGTAGCGCCCGGAGTCCAGCGCGCTCATCGCGATCTTGAAGCCCTGCCCGACCTCGCCGAGCAACCCGTCGTCGGGCACGAAGGCGCCGTCGAGCGCGATCGACGCGGTGTCCGAGCCGTGCAGGCCCATCTTGTGATGGATCGGCTGGGCGACGAAGCCGGGCTGGTCGCAGTCGACGAGAAAGCAGGCCAGCCCGCGGTGCTTCAGATCGGGATCGGTCTGGGCGAAGATCAGCGCGACCCTCGCCTCGTTGCCCAGCGAGATCCACATCTTCGCCCCGTGCAGCTCCCAGCCGCCGTCGACCTTCGTGGCGCGCGTGCGCTGGCTCGCGGCGTCCGAGCCGGCCTCGGGCTCGGTCAGCCCGAAGCAGCCCAGCCACTCGCCCGAGCAGAGCTTGGGCAGGTAATGGGCCTTCTGCGCCTCGCTGCCCCAGGCGAGGATCGAGCCGCAGACGAGCGAGGTCTGCACGGAGATGACCGTGCGCATCGCGCTGTCGCCGCGGCCGATCTCCTCGACGACGAGCGCGTAGGTCACGTAGTCCAGGCCCGCGCCGCCGTATTCGCGCGGAACGATCGCGCCGAGGTAGCCCTGGGCGGCGAGCAGCCCGACGAGCTCGCGGTCGAAGTGCGCGTCGCGCGCGTTCTGCTTGGCGCGCGCGACGATCTCCCGGTCGGTGAACTCCCGTGCGGTGTCGCGGATGAGCTGCTGCTCGTCGGTCAAGTCGAAGTCCACGGGCCGCCGACGCTAGCGTAGGCCGCGATGCGCGTGCTCCTCATCGGCGGCGGCTGTCGCGGCCTGCGGCTGGCTGAGAACCTCGTCGCCGACGGCCACGCCGTCCGCGCCGTGACGCGCCGGGAGGCGGCGCGCGGGCCGATCCAGGCGGCCGGCGCGGAGTGCTGGATCGGCGACCCCGACGTCGTGGGCACGCTGCGCTACGCGCTGGAGAACGTGACGGTGCTCGTCTGGGCGCTCGGCACCGCCACCGGCCCGCCCGGCGACGTCGCCGCGCTGCACGGGTCGCGGCTGGAGATGATGCTCTCCAAGTCGATCGACACGACCGTGCGCGGGATCGTCTACGAGGCGGCGGGGACGGTGGCGCCGGAGACGCTGCAGGCCGGCGTCGGCGAGCTGCGCCGCGCGTGCGAGCTCAACGAGATCCCGCACGAGATCCTCACCGCCGATCCGGGCGACGCGGACGCCTGGGCGATCGCGGCGCGCGGCGCGATCGACCGGGTGCTCGGCGTTTAGCGCAGCGGCACGAAGCGCACGGCGTCGAGCAGCGTGCGCTCGATCGCCCCGTCCGGGCCGGCGCCGCGGCGCACGAAGACCAGCCGCTCGCCGCCGTTCTGCGCGACCGGCGCGATGAGCCGCCCGCCGGGCGCAAGCTGCTCCTCGAGCGCGGCCGGCACCGCGCCGCTGGCCGTCGCGGCGACGTTGATCGCATCGAACGGGGCATGCTCGGGCAGGCCGCGGGCGCCGTCGCCGCAGCCGATCGTCACGTTGGCGATCCCGGCGAGGGCGAGCGAGCGGCGCGCCTGCTCGGCGAGCTCGGCGTCGAGCTCGATGCCGTGGACGTGGCGGCACAGGCGCGACAGCAGCGCCGCGTGGTAGCCCGAGCCGCTGCCGACGTCGAGAACGACGTCGCCGGGCGACAGCTCGAGCAGCTCGCACATGCGCGCCACGAGCGTCGGCTGGGAGATCGTCTGCCCGCCGCCGATCGGCAGCGGGCGGTCGTTGTAGGCGAACTGCTCGAGCGAGGGCGAGATGAACAGCTCGCGCGGGACCTCGGCCACCGCGGCGAGCACGCGCTCGTCGGCGATGCGCGACGCCAGGCTCGACAGGAAGTCCTCGCGGCTCATCGTCGCGCGACCGGAATCCGCCATCTGTTCAGCCGCTCTGAGTCTCGCGGTTCAGGCGCGGCTGCACGCGTTCGAGCAGGTCCGACACGATCCGCGCCGTGGCGCCCCAGATCACCGCGTCCTCGGAGAGGTCGTAGACGTCGCTGCGAAACGGGATCCCGCGGTGCAGCAGGCGCCGGCGCGTGCGCGCGGCACGCAGGTCGCGCAGGCGCAGCTCGAGCACCTCGTCGACCTCGCGCGGCGAGAGCGTCCACTGCGTCCCGGGCTCGATGAGCCCGACGATCGGATAGACGCCGTAGTTCGTCGCGACGGTCGGCACCGGGTCCAGCGCCCCGAGCACCTCGACGGCGTCGCGCGGCAGGCCGATCTCCTCCTCGGCCTCGCGCAGGGCGGTCACGATGAGGTCGGCGTCCTCCTCGTCGCGCCGCCCGCCGGGGAAGGAGATCTCACCGGCGTGGCTGCGCAGGTCGTGGCGGCGGCGGGTGAAGACCGCGTGCATGCCGTCGTCGTCGTAGAGCGCGACGAGAACGGCTGCCTTCGTACGGCCATGAACCTCCACGGCGGTCGCATCGGCGGGGTCCAGCAGGACCGCGCGCAGCGCGTCAGGCAGCGAGCTGGGTGCGCTCGACACGCTCGTCGAACATGACCTCGCCGTCGAGCGTGCGATGCACGGGGCACTTCGTGGCGATGACCTTCAGGCGCTGGATCTGCTCGTCGGACAGGTGCGACGGCACGCGCAGCGTGAGGGTGAACTTCGTCGGGCAGCCGCGCTCGGCCGGAACGTACTCGCACTCGACCTCGACGGCGCCGAGGTCCCAGCCCTTGCGCGCGGCGTACATCTCGATCGTCACGGCGGTGCAGGACGCGAGGCTCGCGGCGAGCAGCTCCTGCGGCGAGGGGGCGGCGTCGTCGCCGCCCGCGTCGGCCGGCTCGTCGACGTTGAACCGGTGCTGGCGGACCTTGACGATGTGGCGAAAACCGCTGATGCGCTGCGCCGACGCGTTCATGGACAAGATGCTACTCCGGGTCCGCAAGGGAGTTGAAGAGCAATCCGGTCGGGACTTTCGGGAAGAAGTACGTCGACTTCGGCGGCATGTTGACGCCCGCGGCCGCGATGTCCTGGATCTGCGCGACCGGGATCCCGCGCAGGTAGAAGCCGGCATCGAAGGCGCCCGAGTCGACGAGCTCGCGGGCCTCCTCGAAGGAGCGCGCGTAGCCCAGGCCGTGCAGGTGCGAGATGTCGTCCTCGCTGAGGCCCAGCGGGCCCTTGAGGATGATCGCCTCGAGCACGGCGGTGTCCAGGCGGCGGTAGGGCTCGGGCATGTCGGGCAGCGCCGCGTCGGCGAGCGACTGGTCCTTGAGGGTCAGGCGGAACGGGCGCTTGAAGTGGCTGTCCATGTAGCCGAACTCGATCGTGCCGTTGCCCTCGCCGGGCGGCACGAGGTCGTCGGCGTCGTCGAGCACCTCGATGTCGAAGTTCTCCCGCAGCGTGGCGGTGAACGCCTCGATCTTCGCGTCGTTGCCGTTCAGGTCGGACACGAGGCGGTGCGTCGGGAAGACCGTGAGGCCCTCGTCCTGCAGGGCGACGAGGCACATGAGCACGTAGCGATGGGCGCCCTCGCCGCCGATCTCCTCGGCGTAGACGCGCGCGGTCTCGTAGCGGTGGTGGCCGTCGGCGATGAGCAGCTCGGCGTCGGCCATCGCCTCGGTGACGGTCGCGATCGCGTCGGGATCGGTGATGCGCCAGAGGCGGTTGCGCGTGCCGTCGGCCTCGTCGAACGTGCCGAACGGCTCGGTCGTCTCGGTCGCGGGCGCCAAGGCGTTCCAGGCGGTCAGCTGCGGATCGGAGTACAGCGAGAAGATCGGCGAGAGGTTGGCCTGCGTCGCGCGCGTGAGCCGCAGCCGGTCCTCCTTCGGGCCGGGGTGCGTGCGCTCGTGCGGGCGGATCGTGCCGGGGCCGTACTCCTCGACGCGCACCCGCGCGAAGAAGCCGTTGCGGGTGAGGGTGCGCCCGTCGGGACCCGTGTAGTCCTGCACGATCGCCCACAGCGCGGGTTCGTCGTCCTGGACGACCGCGCCCTCGGCGCGCCATGCGCTCAGCAGCGCGGCGGCGTGGGCGTAGCGGTCGCCGCCCTCGGGGTCCTCCGGGAGGTCGATCTCGACGACGTTATGGGCCGCGCGGGACGCGAGCTCGGCGCGCTGATCGGGGTCGATGACGTCGTAGGGCGGCGCGGCGAGATGCTGCAGCGGACCCGCCACCTCGGGGTCGTAGTGCAGGGCACGGAGCGGCTCGACGCGGGCCATCGGCGCATGAGCCTAGCTGGATGTGGCGTGACGGTACGCCCTCGGCGGGCGCCCGGCTACCCCGTGACGCGGTAGCCGAAGTCGGTCGTGTACGTCGCGGCGCGCGCGCCGCCGATGTTCGCCGGCGCGCCGGTGGCGACCCCGATGCCGACGTGGTGGAAGCGCTCGTTGAGGATGTTGCCGCGATGTCCGGCGGAGGCCATCCACATGCGGACCATCGACTGCGGGGTGGACTTCGGGCCCGAGCCCCAGCCGAGGTTCTCTCCCAGCGCCCAGTCGCTCACGTGGCTCAGATAGCCGGTTCCCTTGCGGATGCGGCTCTGCATCGTGCTGCCCTCGGGGCATACGTGGGCGAAGAAACGATTGCGCACCATCTTGCGGCTGTAGGCCGTGGCGGCCTTGCGCAGCTGTGCGCTGGCGGCCAGCTCGGGCACGCCACGGCGCGTGCGCTCGGCGTTGAGCAGGCAGAGCATCGCCGCGCGTACGCGGGTGGAGTTGTCCTTGTCGGGGACGAGGCGCGCGTCGCGGCAGCCCCCGCCCGACGAGCCCGAGGTGGGCTCCCCCGCGCTCGCCTCGGCCGGCAGGGCGAGCGCGAGGCTGGCCAGTGCGGCGAGGGCGAGAACGCGGCGGGGAGAACTCACAGACAGCTGATCGGACGCTGCGGCGCGCGTCCGTCGGCGTGGCAGGGCCGGCTGGACGGACGGTCGATGCGGGGCGTCCAGACGGGGTGGACACGTGCGGCCGGTGCGCGCGCAGGCCGCAGGCCCTACCGTTCAGCCCGCGACGGGATGTAGCTCAGCCTGGTAGAGCACCGCGTTTGGGACGCGGGGGTCGTCGGTTCGAATCCGGCCATCCCGATCGCCGCCTCGCCGGACGCGCCGCTGCCGAGGGCGTGCGGCCGTCTCGCCGCCGATCTATCGTGCGCATGCGAGCCCCGGTAGCTCAGCTGGATAGAGCAGCGGACTTCTAATCCGCAGGTCGCTGGTTCGAGTCCAGCCCGGGGTGTTCCTGAGCCGGCCGCTCGCGTGCGCGTCCGTCGTGGCTATCCGCCGCCGGTGCGCCGGCGTCGCACGGCGCGGCTGGGCGACACGCGCATCCGCCTCGCCCTTGCCGCGCGGAGCCACAGCAGTGTGGCCGCGCCGGCCGCCGCCGCGCTCGCGAGCAGCCCGAGATCGACGTCGGCCCCCGGTGTCAGAGCCGCGAAGACCATGCTGCCGTCCGCCCGCGAGCGACACGTCCGCGTGAGCTCTGCGCAAGCGCTAGCGCGGCCAATGCCTGCGTCACGGACTCCGGGAGCATGGGCGCCCGCATCCCATAGATCTCGTCAAACGGCGACGCCGGCCAGACAGGCTGGGTGTGGCCGCTGCGGCGCGCCCGCATGACCAACACGGGGCAGTTACGACAGCGCGGCGTCGATCTGCAACAGCTTCTCTTCGGCTCCTCGGCCACAGCCCACGGAAACGTAACACGAAAGATTAGGGCTGCCTAATTAGGTCGCCCAATGCGGAGTCGGTGGGTAGCCACGTGGTCAGCACGCACCAAACGACGCACAGGAGGCCACCAAATGCCCTCGGAACGCCTTGCCGCTGCCCTCAACGAACAGGTCGGGCGCGAGTTCGCCGCCGCCCACCAGTACGTCTCGATCGGGACGCATTACGAGGAACAGACGTTCCCCCGCTTGGCGCACTTCTTCTACGAGCAGGCCGACGAGGAGCGCGGCCATGCGATGAAGATGGTCAAGTACATGCTCGACACGAACTGCCCCGTCGAGCTCGGCCCGGTCACCGCGCCGACGAACCATTTCGAGAGCCATATCGAGCCCATCAAGGCCGCGCTGGAGCAGGAGCGCAAGGTCACCGTCCACATCAGCGAGCTGTTCGAGATCGCGCGTGAGACGAAGGACTACCAGAGCGAGCAGTTCATCGAGTGGTTCCTCGACGAGCAGGTCGAGGAGGAGTCCACGATGCAGGACCTGCTGCAGGTCGCCGAGCGGACTCGCGAGATCCCCATGCTCCTCGAGGAGTACGTCGCGCGCGAGCACGGCGACTGAGCGGGCGCGCCCGGCTGCTTGCCGCCCGTGGGAAGACGGATGCCGCCGAAGCCTCCTGCCGGCTCCGGCGGCACGACCGTCGACCGCGACGCTCAGCTCACGGCAGCAGCGTGATGGTGTCGTCGCTGGGGGCGTTGTCGCCGCCGGGCCGGTCGACGGAGGTGAACGTCCCGCGCGCGCCGGCGTAGGCGCCGGTGCCGCCGACGACAGCGCCCTCGACCTTTCCGGAGACGGTCAGCCGGGCGGAGATGAGGATGTCACCGCCCGCGAGGTCGAAGGCGCCCTGGCAGATGCCGCGCGCCGCCCGGCCTCCCCTGGTGAAGTCACACCGGACGTCAAGGATTCCCACGCGCTTGTTCGCGGCGTCGAAGAGCGGTGACGAGAACAGGAACGCGTCGCCCGCGCTGGCGTCGAACCCGCGCTTGGCCTTCGGCGCGACGTCTACGAACTTCTCGCTGCCCCCCTTCTCGACGACCTTGATGGTCTGGCCGGCTGGTGCTTCCGCCCCGCCGCTGACGGCAAGGACGCCGGCGGCGGCGAGTGCTGCGACGGTGGATCCGGCCATGATGGTTGTGCGACGCATTCTGCGCTCCCCTCGTAGAAGGTCATCGGCCACGCGAAGCGCGACCAGTTCCCGGTGTATTGCAGCGGCGAGCCTACGACCTCTCGACGGATGCGCTGTGTGCGCTTCGTCACACTTCGCCCGGGCGCCGGACAGGCGCAAACCTTGAGATCGCGGCGGTCGTCTCATACGATTGCGCCAGCCTGAGCGGGAGCACTGAGCCGGTGTCGCCAGCTCGGTTTCTGGACTGATCCGATAATCGCTCGCCACGCGAATCGCGCGGAGAGCACATCGAATACGTGTGTTTGCTGTGTTTGTCCTTCTCCCAAGGAGTTCGTGATGAGCAACGTGATCAGCAGCACCGGCCGGTTCGGCTTTCTCGAGGTGCACAGCGAGCGATCCGACGATCGTCACGTGATCGTCCTGAAGGGCGAGCTCGACCTCGACGGCGTCGACCGCGTCACGGAGGTGCTCGAACGCGCCGAGGCGAGCGACGCCCGACAGATCGTGATCGACCTCCGTGAACTGACCTTCATCGACTCATCCGGCGTCCGGTTGCTCGTGTGCGCGAACCTGCGCTCCCGAGAGGACGGCGACCGGTTGCGGCTCATCCGCGGCGGCGCCCGCGTGCAGCGCGTGTTCGAGCTGACCGGCGTGCTCGAGCGGCTGCCGTTTGAGCCCTGAAGACCGGCGAAGACCGCTTCCAGCGGTCTTCGCGTGCTTGCGGCTCCGGTAGGCTCGGCAGCGCCTCGTACTCGTGCCGGAAGGTGAGACCGTGACCACGCATCTCTCGCAGCACAACCGGGTCCTCGCGGCCGCCGTCGCCCTGACGGTCGCGATCCTCGCGGCACTCGCCCTCACGCAGCTGCGCGACTCCGGCGGCGGTCCGCCGGCGCAACCGCTCAACGCGCCCGCCGCGGCGCCTTCCGGTTCCGGGGCCGGCATCACGCTGCACCAGTCGCAGTCCACGAGCAAGGTGACGGTCGACGGCAAGACCGTTTCCGGCGAGTCGGCCACCGCGGTCGGCACGCCGGGCAAGTCCGTCACGGGCAAGGCCGGCAAGAACGGCACGACCGGCAGCGCGAAGGGCGGCGACGGCGGCTCGGCGAGCGCCAAGGGCGGCTCGGCGACCGCCGGCTCGGTCGTCGTTCAGACGACGACGCCCTGAGCGAGCGCGCTCCAGTCGCGCCACGTCTGCTCGCTCGCGGCCGCGACGGCGGCGAGCGCCGGCCCGCTGGCGCGAAGCAATGCGCCCGCACCCTCCAGCTCGAGCGCGCCCGGGCCGGCGGGCGGCCGCAGCCCGAGCAGGCTGAGCGTCGTGACGACCCGATGGCCCGGCGCGAGCGCCACGTGCGCGTCGCCGTCGCGCAGCCGCAGACCGTCGTGCAGCAGCGCGCGCCCGCCGAGCGTCGCGCGCAGCGAGCTCGACAGCGTGCCGGGCCGCTCGCCGTCGCGGCCCAGCACGACGGTCTCGCGCAGTGCGGCGCACGCCCCGGTTGCCAGCTCGATGATGCAGCACCGCTGCACGTCGGCCCCGAACGCGACGATCAGCGGCGCCTCGTCGAGCACGAGCCGGCCGCCCTCCTCAACGGTCACCTCGAGCGCCAGCCGCGTGCGCGCGGCGCCCGGCAGCGCGAGCGTCGCGGCCACCGGCTCGACGATGAGCGTCGCGCCCGCGCGCACGACGATCCGCGCGAGGTCCTGATCGCCGGCGAGCGGGCCGGCCTGCGTCGGGACGAAGGCGGCGCGCACCGCGCCGGCGTCGCGGCCGAGGATCCGCGGCGCCAGGCGCGGTCCGCGCCGCAGCTCGCCGACCGATCCGCCGGGGCCGATCTCGAGCACCGCCGCGGCGGCGGGCTCAGTGCGAGTGTGCGTGACCGTGGTGATGGGCCGGCGCTCCGCTGACCGTGGAATGCAGGTGCCCGCCGGCGGCGGTGAACGCGCGGTGTTGCAGCGTGATCCACTCCGCCACCGGCGCGGCCTGCGGCGGCGTGCGCAGCGAGAGCGCGATGACGGGCCGGGTGCCGCGGCGCTGCGTCGCGTCGCCGATCATCCGCCCGACGTCGGAGCCGACGAAGGGCGCGAGGTCCGTCTTGTTGATGACCAGCAGGTCCGCGCGCGCGATCCCGGGGCCGCCCTTGCGCGGGATGTCGTCGCCGCCCGCGACGTCGATGACGAAGATCTGCACGTCGGCGAGCGCGGGGCTGAAGACCGCCGTGAGGTTGTCGCCGCCGCTCTCGACGAGCACGAGGTCCAGCGGGCCCTCGTCGGCCTCGAGCTGCTCGACGGCCTCGAGGTTGATCGTGATGTCGTCGCGGATCGCCGTGTGCGGGCAGCAGCCGGTCTGCACGGCGACGATCCGCTTCGCCGGCAGGACGCCGGTGGCACGCAGGAACTGGGCGTCCTCGGTCGTGTAGATGTCGTTCGTCACGACGCCGACGCGCAGGTCCTCGCTGAGCTCGCGGCACAGCGCGGCGATGAGGCTGCTCTTGCCCGACCCGACGGGCCCGCCGACGCCGATCCTCAGGGCTCGTTCAGCTGACAAAGAAGCGCTCCTCTCGTCGGGCATGGACGCCGGCGGCGAGCTCGAGGCCGACGGCGGCGGGGGGTTGGAGCTGTGAGACGGGTCGTGGGTCGGCGCTGATCGCGCGCGCCGCGGCGTCGATCTCCGGGGCGAGCTCGGCGACCCAGCGCGCGGCGTCGGCGGGGTCGAGCCCGAGGAGCTTGAGCGCGGCGCTGGAGACGGTGGCGGCGTCGTCGTAGAGGGCGATCGTGGCGACCTGCGGCGCGGTCAGGCCGGCGGCGGCGCCGACGACGCCGAGCGCGATCGGGCGGGGGGTGGTGCTCGAGGTGGCGCGGTAGGCGTCGATCGCCCGCGACGGCCAGGCGGTGGCGGCGGAACGCAGCAGCTGGGATCCGAGGCGGCGGGCGATGGTCCGCAGGACCGGACTCGGGCAGCGGGCGGCGTGCTCGCCGTCGAGCTCGGCGAGGGCGGCGTGGTCCTCCGCGACGGCCGCGCGCAGCGCGGCCACGCTCAGGGCCGCGTCGGCGCGCGCGACGAGGCGCAGGCGGGCGTCCATGAAGGCGGGCACGCCTTCCACGCCGAGCCCGTCGCTGACCGCCTGCTCGAGGCCGAGCGAGTGCGCGTAGCCGCCGGCCGGAAAGCGCGAGTCGGCGAGCAGCATGGCGACGGCGGACACCGTGTGCCCCTAGAACAACTCGTAGCGCTGCGCGAGCGGCAGCTCGTCGACCGGCCGCGGCTCGATCTCCTCGCCGTCGACCCAGACGCGGAACGTGTCGGGCTCGACGCGGATCACCGGGCAGGCCGTGTTCTGCGGCATGTCGGCCTTGCCGAGCGAGCGGGTGTCGGAGATCGCCACGATCTGCGACTCCAGGCCGAGCTGCGCGACGGCGCCCTCGTCGACCGCCAGCTCCGACACGAACGTCAGCGAGCTGCGTGCGGCGAGGCGGCCCGTGCCGGCGAACATCGGCGCGCCGAAGACCGGCTGCGGCGTGGGGATCGAGGCGTTGGGATCGCCCATCGGCGCCCAGGCGATCGCGCCGCCCTTGATGACCAGGCGCGGGCGGATGGCGAAGAACGCCGGGTCCCACAGCACGAGATCGGCGAGCTTGCCGACCTCGACGGAGCCGATGTGGGCGTCGAGGCCGTGGGCGATCGCGGGGCAGATCGTGTACTTCGCGACGTAGCGCTTCAGGCGGGCGTTGTCTCCCCGTAGCTCGCCCATCGGCCCGAGCCGCGCCTTCATCGCGTGCGCCGTCTGCCACGTGCGGATGATCGTCTCCCCGACGCGGCCCATCGCCTGGGCGTCGGAGCCGATCATCGAGATCGCGCCGAGGTCGTGCAGGACGTCCTCGGCGGCGATCGTCGTCGCGCGGATGCGCGATTCGGCGAAGGCGAGGTCCTCGGCGATACGCGGGTTGAGGTGGTGGCAGACGATGAGCATGTCGAGGTGCTCGTCGATCGTGTTGACCGTGTGCGGGCGCGTCGGGTTCGTCGAGGACGGCAGCACGTGGGGCTCGGAGGCGAGCTCGATGATGTCCGGCGCATGGCCGCCGCCGGCGCCCTCGGTGTGGTAGGCGTGGATCGTGCGGCCGGCGATCGCATTCAGGGTCGATTGGAGATAGCCGGCCTCGTTGAGCGTGTCGGTGTGGATCGCGACCTGGATGCCGGTGTCGTCGGCGACGCGCAGGCAGGCGTCGATGGCGGCCGGCGTGGTGCCCCAGTCCTCGTGGAGCTTCATCCCGCCGGCGCCGGCGCGCACCTGCTCGAGCAGGCCCTCCTCCGACACCGTGTTGCCCTTGCCGAGCAGCAGGACGTTGACGGGTTGCTCGTCGAGGGCGATGAGCATGTCGCTCAATGCCCGCGGCGAGGGGGTGCACGTGGTGGCGCGCGTGCCTTCGGACGGGCCGGTGCCGCCGCCGATGAGCGTCGTCATGCCGGCGGCGACGGCCTGGTCGACGATCCCCGGGCAGATGAGGTGCACGTGGCCGTCGATCCCGCCGGCGGTGAGGATCCGGCCCTCGCCGGCGACGATGTCGGTCGTCGGGCCGATCTCCAGAGCGGGGTCGACGCCGTCGGCGATGTCGGGGTTGCCGGCCTTGCCGAGCGCGACGATGCGCCCGTCCTTGATGCCGACGTCGCAGCGCACGATGCCCCAGTGGTCGAGCACGACGACGTTCGTGATGACCATGTCGGGGGCGCCCTGCGCGGAGGTCCGCGTGCCCTGCAGCATGGACTCGCGGATCGTCTTACCGCCGCCGAAGACGGCCTCGTCGCCGCCGATGCAGCGGTCCTCTTCGACCTCGAGCCAGAGGTCGGTGTCGGCGAGCCGGAGCTGGTCGCCGACAGTCGGGCCGTAGAGCGCGGCGTAGCGGTCGCGGCTGATGTGGCTCATGCCGGGCCGTCTGCCTTGATCTGCAGGCCGGGCACGTGGCGCGCGCCCGCGAGCGCGACGAGCGTGACGGAGCGGCTGGCGCCGGGCTCGAATCGCAGCGAGGTCCCGGCCGGGATGTCGAAGCGGAAGCCGTGCGCTGCGTTTCGGTCGAGCTGAAGCGAGGCGTTGACGTCGGCGACGTGGAAGTGCGAGCCCACCTGGATCGGGCGGTCGCCGGTGTTGAGGACCTCGATCTCGATCGTCTCGCGGCCGGCGTTGAGCTCGATCTCGCCGGCGCCCGCGCGCAGCTCGCCGGGGATCATCCGACCGGCTCGTGCAGCGTGACGAGCTTGCGCCCGTCGCGGAAGGTCGCCTCGACCTGGACCTCGGCGACCATCTCGGGCACGCCCTCCATGACCTCGTCGCGGGTGAGCACGCGGCGCCCGGCGTCCATGAGCTCAGCGACCGAGCGCCCGTCGCGCGCACCCTCGATGACCCAGCAGGAGAGCAGTGCGACGGTCTCCGGATGGTTGAGCTTGACGCCCCGCGCGCGGCGGTCGCGGGCGATCATGCCCGCCATGGCGAGCAGCAGCTTGTCCTTGTCGGCGGGGGAGAGGCGCACTGCGCGCAACGCTAGTCGCGCGCGGGGGCGCTCACCTTGGGCCGGGTGGCGAAAGCTTGCGGCGCGCGGTGCGCCGCGTGGCTAAGGGGTGTGTCGAATCCGTATCGCTGGGCGTGCACGAATCGACACACCGTGCTGCGGGGGCGGCGATCAGGCCTTCCATTTCACCGAGCAGCCGCGGGGGCGGGTGTCGGCGTTCGCCGGCTCGCCTCCGTCGAGCACCGCGTCGAGCGCGTCGCGCAGGTATCGGGCGTCCTGTGCGGGGTCCTGGTGGTCGGCGTCGGGCGCGCCGCGGTAGCGCAGGCGCTGCTCGCCGTCGAGCACGAAGACGTGCGGCGTGACCTGCGCGTCGAGCGCGCGGGCGACGTCCTGGGTCTCGTCGTGCAGGTAGGGGATCGGCCAGCTCTGGTCTGCGACGAAGCGCTTCATCGCGTCGGGCGAGTCGGCCGGGAAGCGCTTGGCGTCGTTGGCGTTGATCGCGAGGACGCGGACGCCGCGCGGCGCGTAGTCCTCGGCCACGGCCCGCAGGCGCGGGTTCCAGGCGATGACGTAGGGGCAGTGGTTGCACGTCACGACGAGCACCGTCGCGGGTGGGGCGTCGTCAGCGGGCACGGTGTGCGCGGTGCCCTCGGTGTCGTGCAGCGTGAAGGCGGGAACGGAATCGCCGAGTTCGAAGCTCATGGCGCGATGATGGCAGGGGCCCGTGCCCGGTCCGGCCGCTGCTAGATTCAGGTGCGCACGGTGGGCGTAGCTCAGCTGGTAGAGCTCCTGGTTGTGGTCCAGGCGGCCGCGGGTTCGAGTCCCGTCGCTCACCCTCGTCCCTGCAAGTCCTCGGTTTATGCCGATTTGCAGGACGGGCGGAGGACTCCTACGTTGCCCCGGCAGTCTCCCAGCCGAGGTTCCCGCACACCTCAAGCGTCGCCGCCGCCTTGTTCATCGTGTAGAAGTGCAGGCCAGGCGCCCCGCCGCGTAGCAGTTCCTGGCAGAGCAGCGTGGCGTGCTCGACGCCGATGCGGCGAACCTCCTCCGGCTCGGAGGCTACGGACTGCAACCGCTGCGCGAGGTCGAGCGGGATGGTCGTGCCCGACATCGCCGCCATGCGCTCAACCTGTCGCACATTCGTGATGGGCATGACGCCCGGAACGATGGGGGCCGTCGCGCCTCGTGCCGCCAGCCGCTCGACGAGGGCGAAGTAGTCCTCCGCCCGATGGAAGAACTGCGTCAGCCCAAAGTCCGCCTCCCGGAGCTTCGCGGCCTGGTGGCGCCAGTCAGCCTCCGGCGACTCGGCCGCCGGATGCCCCTCGGGGTGAACCGCCACCCCAACGCAGGGGAACCCGAGCTCCTTCGCCAGGCCAACGAGCTGCACTGCGTAGCGCAGGTCGCCTTGCGGTAGCTCCTCGGTCGCCGACAGCGGCGGGTCCCCATGCAGTGCAAGAAGGTTGTCCACGCCGGCTCGCCGGTAGCGCTGCATGACCCCCACCAGCTCGTGACGGGGATGAGCGGCGCATGTCAGGTGGGCGAGCGGCAGCAGCGGCGAGTTGACCAGCCGCACGACGAGGTCGTGTGTGCGCTCGCGCGTCGAGCCGCCGGCGCCGTAGGTGACGGCCACGAACGCAGCTCCCAGCGGCGCCAGCTCCGCGAGCGCGTCCTCCAGCGCTGCCGCCGACTGCGGCGTTCGAGGCGGCCACAGCTCGAAAGAGACGAACCGTCCGCGGCCGATGCGGTCGACGACCGTGAGCATCGCGGCAGCGTAGCGGCAAACCACACGCACAACGGAGAGGCCTGTCCGGCCACGCGCAGCTACGGCCCCGACGACGCCCGCCCTCGGCAAGCTCGTCAAGCGGGGACGCCCCGAGGCGGTCCGGTGGGCGTCATCACGGCGGCCACCGTGAGCGCGATCGCGCCGGGCAAGAAGAAGGTCCCGATCGTGAAGCCGGTGATGAGGGTGAAGAGCACGAGGAGCGAGCCGAGCACAAGCCCGGTCATGCGAAGCGCGCGTTTGCCGTCGCGGCAGGCGATATGTAGTGCGAGCCAGGCCGCCACCGAAGCCACTGCCGGCACGAACAACGCGACACGGACACTGAGCTCTTCGTTGGCTTCGAGAATCGTTTGGCCCCCGGGCTCGTAGAACGACGCCGTCAGCACCCATACCGTGGCTCCGAGTGTCCAGGCAACGCCAGCGCCGGCCAGCCAGAAAGCAGTACGGGGTTGGCGAACCTCTGAGCCCACGCAGGTGAGCCTAGACCTGCGACGGCTGCGTGACGATGGCCCCGCCGGCTCGCTGGCCGAATGTTGCGCAACGGCCGACTATGCGACGGCCGACTCACCGCCACCGGTAGGCGTTCGGCGGCCGGTCATTTCCTTCTGCACAGGTACTGGGCGAGCATCCGTGACGCGCTGTAGGTCGCGTCGATGATCTCGAACCCGGCACGCGCGATCATCGGCTCCAGCAGCCACGTGAACGTCGAGTTCTCGTCCCGCACGTGCTCTGCGATCTCTGCGCGCGTCCAACCGGCGTCGACATCGGTCGTCGTGAGATCGGTGATCCACGCCTCGATGCACTGCTCCGCGTCCGCTGGCTCAAAGCCGTAGACGACATCGGAGAGGCGCAGGACGCCGCCTGGCCGCAGCATCTCGGCCATTCGGCGCAGGGCGATCGCTTGCCAGAAGTCGGGCAGGTGATGCAGCGCGAAGCGGCTGTAGACGACATCGGCCGCAGCGCCCGTGTGCTCGTACGTCAGAAACCCGCCGTCGACGATCTCGACGTTGCTCGTATCGCACCGGTCGAGCTTCTCGCGCAGGCGTTCGAGCATGACCGGCGAGACGTCCACTGCGACCACCCGCCGACAGACCTGCGCAGCCGCCACCGCGAACTGGCCGGTCCCGGTGCCGAGTTCGACGACAGTGGACTGCGGTCCCAGCGCAGCCGCGGCTTGCAGCAGCGCCACTTCCTCGGCCGCCCCGGCATCCATCTTGGTGTCGTAGCGGTGCGCATGCTGCTCGTCGAAGTGCTCCCGACCGGCGTGAGCGACCTCATCGAGCCACCACGAGTCGGGGTCGCTCATATCGCCGCAGTCTCGCGCGCTCGCAGATCTGCCGTCAACGTGACCGTGGAACCGCGGCGCCGTGCCGCTACCCGCGAACTGCGCAATGAACGACCGGATCGCGCCCGGCGACTTCTACGAGGACTGTAGAACTGGCATCCCTCGATATATGGTCGTCCGATGCGCATCCTGGTGCTCGGAGCGGGGTTCGGCGGGCTTGAGCTGACGGCCCGGCTCTCGGCGCAGTTCGGTGACGAGCTCGAGATCGTGCTCATCGATCAGAGCGATTCGTTCGTGTTCGGATTCTCGAAGCTGGACGTCATGTTCGGGCGAACCGAGCCATCGTGGGTCCGCCATCCGTACCGCGAGATCGTCAAGCCGGGCGTCGAGTTCGTGCAGGCCACGATCCAGTCGATCGACCCGGCCGCCAAGCGCGTGGAGACCGACGCGGGCCCGTTTCGAGGGCGATGTCATGGTCGTCGGGCTCGGCGCCGACCTGGACATCGCCGCGACGCCCGGACTGGCCGAAGCCGGGCACGAGTTCTACACCGTCGAGGGCGGGTTCGGTGCACGCGACGTCCTGGCGGACTTCGACGGCGGCGACGTGATCATCGGGGTCCTCTCGACACCGTACAAGTGCCCGCCGGCGCCAAGCGAGACGGCGCTGCTTCTGCATGACCAGCTCGTCGACCGCGGCCTGCGCGACCGCAGCACGATCTCGCTCGTCGTCGACTTCGGGCGCCCGATCCCGCCGTCCCCCGAGGCGTCGGCCGTATTGCTGACGGCCTTCGAGGAGCGGGACATCACATGGCACGCCCAGCGCGAGGTGTGCGCGCTCGACCCCGAGCGCAAGGTGGCCACCCTGCGCGACGGAGGCGAGATGCCGTTCGACCTGTTCCTCGGCGTGCCGGTGCACCGGGCGCCGGCCGTGGTCGTCGAGGCGGGGATGACCGAGAACGGCTGGATCCCGGTCGATCCGCTGACGCTGGAGACCGCGTTTGCGGACGTGTACGCGATCGGAGACGTCGCGGCCGTCGGAACCCCGCGCGCGGGAACGTTTGCTGAGGGTCACGCGGCGGTCGTCGCCGAGCGGCTCGGCGCGCAGATCCGAGGCATGACGCCGTCGGCCGAATATGCCGGGCGCGGCGTCTGCTACCTCGAGATGGGGCGTGCCGGAATCGCCACGGTCGACATCACGTTCTTCGCCGGTCAGCGCTCGGGCGAGCTGCGCGGGCCGGCGGAGGAGTACGTCGCGCACAAGGCCGAGTTCGGGACCAGCCGGATCAAGCGCTGGTTCGACCGCGACTGGACCGCGACGTGATCGCGGCGACAGGGCCGGCGCCGCGGCGGCACCGGCCCTGCGCATGGCCACGCCTACCTCACACCGGCGACGACGGCCGGGCCATCCCCTCGGCCAGATCCCCGTATCCCGGCGCCATGATGGCTCCGGGCTGGCCGATGAGCTCTTCTGCCACCAGCGCCTCGGTGGTCAACATCAAAGCGGCGACCGACGCCGCGTGCTGCAGGCTCAGTCGCGTCACGCGCACGGGGTCCACGACGCCGGACTCGAACAGGTCGCCGAAGGTGCCGGTCAGCGCGTTCAGGCCGTGGCCCTGTGGCATCGCGCGCACCTGGTCGACGACGGCCGACCCGTCGTAGCCGGCGTTCGAGGCGATCCAGAACAGCGGATCGGACAGCGCCCGGCGCACCACGTTGATGCCCGCGCCGCGGTCGCCCTCGGTGGACACGTCGTCCAGCGCGGCCTCCGCGCGCAGCAGCGCGGTGCCGCCGCCGGGGACGATCCCCTCGGACATCGCCGCGCGCGCCGCCGACAGCGAGCCCTCGGTGCGGCGCAGCTTCTCCTTGCTCTCGACGGCGGTGGCGCCGCCGACGCGGATGACCGCCAGCTTGGACGACAGCCGCGCGCGGCGCTCGCGCAGCGCGTCGATGTCGCTGTCGTGGGTCGCCCGCTCGAGCTCGACGTTGATCTCGTTCATCCGGCCGGCGACGCTCTCCTCGGTCCCGGCGCCCTCGATGAACGTCGTGTAGTCCTCGCGCACGATCACGCGCCGCGCGCGCCCCAGCGACTCGAGCTCGACCTTCTCCAGCGTCAGCCCGGCCTCGGGCGTGATCACGTGGCCGCCGGTGAACGCGGCGAGATCCTCGAGATAGGCGATGCGCCGGTGCCCGAAGCCGGGGGCGCGGATCGCCGTCGCCTCCATCGTGCCGTGCTGGTTGTTCTGCACGAGCATCCCGAGCGCGGCGCCGTCGACCTTCTCGGCCAGGATGATCAGGGGCTCGGGCCGGCGCATGACCTGGCCGATCGCGCCCATGAGCTCCTGCACCGACGAGATCGGCTGCGTCGTCATCAACACGTACGGGTTCTCGAGCACCGTCTCCATCCGCATCCGGTCGCGGATCAGGTACGGCGACAGGTGGCCGTTCTCGACGTGCAGGCCCTCGACGAAGTCGACCGTGATCTCCGGCAGCTCGCTCTCCTCGATGGACACGACGCCGTCCTCGCCGACGCGATGCAGCGCGTCGGCGACGGCGCCGCCGATCCGCTCGTCCTCCTTTGCCGCGATCGTCGCCACCTGGCGCAGGTGATCGAGCTCGTCGACGACGCGGGCGTCGCGCTCCAGTCGCTCCACCACCAGGGCCACCGCGTCCTCCATGCCGCGCCGCAGCTGCATCGGGTTGACGCCCTCGTCGAGCACGCGCATGCCCTCGCGGATCAGCGACTGCGCCAGCAGGGTCGCCGTCGTCGTGCCGTCCCCGGTCAGGTCGGACGTCCGGCTGGCCACCTCGCGCACGAGCTGGGCGCCCATGTTCTGAAACTGGTCGGAGAGCTCGATCTCGCGCGCGATCGTCACGCCGTCGTTCGTGATCGTCGGCGCGCCGGTCAGACGCTCCAGGACGACGTTGCGGCCCTTCGGCCCGAGCGTGACCTTGACCGTGTCGGCGAGGATGTCGACGCCCTGTTGCAGGCGCCGGCGCGCATCGGAGTTGAAGTGGATGATCTTGCCCATTGGGAAGCGGTCCTCTCGGTTAGGCGGCGTCGGCGACGAGGATGCCGCGGCCCTGCAGGCGGCCCCCGTCGAGGTCGGCCATCGCGTCGTTGACGGCCTCAAGTGGATAGGCGCTCGTGTGGAGCGTGACCTTGCCCTGCGCGGTGAGCGTCATCAGCTCGGCGAGGTCGTTGTAGGACCCCACGAGGTTGCCGATGAAGTTGATCTCGCGCGAGATGATGTCGATCGTCGGCACGTTGATGTTCTCGCCGTAGCCGATGACGTAGTACGAGCCGGCGTTGCGCAGCATGGCGACGCCGTCCTCGATCGCGCCCTTCTCACCGACGAAGTCGATGATCGCCTCGGCGCCCTTGCCGTCGGTCATCTCGAGGACCGTGTCGACCTGCTTGCCGTCGATCCCGACGGTGTGGTCGGCGCCGATCTCGCCGGCCAGCGCGCGGGCCTTCTCGGACGGGTCGACGACGATGATCTCGGCCGGCGTCATCGCGGCGAGGCACTGGATGCCGATGTGGCCCAGGCCGCCCGCGCCGATGACCACCGCGCGCGTGCCCGGGTGCAGGATCGACACGGCCTTCTTGACCGCGTGGTAGGCCGTCAGCCCGGCGTCGGCCAGGGCCGCGATGTCCTTCGGGTGCAGCGTCGGGTCGAGCTTGACGACCGAGCGCGCGCTCGTCTTCAGCAGCTCGGCGAAGCCGCCGTCGACGGAGATCCCGGGGAAGAGGTTGTTCTCGCAGTGCACGTCGTCGCCGGCGCGGCACGCGCGACACAGACCGCAGGTCACCAGAGGGTGGACGATCACCGTGTCGCCGACCTCGACGTTGGAGACCGCGGAGCCGATCTCGTGCACCCAGCCGGCGTTCTCGTGGCCGAGCACGTAGGGCAGCTCGACGCCGGACTTCTCGGCCCACTGGCCCTCCTGGATGTGCAGGTCGGTGCGGCACAGGCCGGCGCCGCCGAGGCGCACGATGACGTCGTGCGGGGCGGTGATCTCGGGCTCGGGGATCTGCTCGACGGCGAGCGGATCGTGGTAGCGATGCAAGCGTGCGGCGATCATGTCGCCACCTCCTCAGTGGGATCGGGGACGCCGTGGCGGACGCGCAGCAGGGAGCGGCACATGCCGCCGTTGCTCTCGAGGCTCAGCCCGACGAGCCGCGCGCGGCGAAGCCACATGGGCAGCTCGTCGACGGCGATCGGGCGGCCGTCGCCGGCGATGAGCGCCGGCGCGTCCGGGTCATGGGGGAGACCGAGCTCGCGGCGCAGCACCAGGCAGCGGGCGACCTCGGGGTGATCGGGCAGGTCGGCGACGGTCATGGCGACGAGCGCGGCGCGATCGCGCTCGCCGCCGCCACCTCCGTCGCCGCCGGCCAGCAGCATTGCGGCCACGCGACCCTGGCGGGCGAGCAGCGCCTTGCGCTGAAACAGGTCCCGCAGCGCCTCCAGGTCGCCAAAGCCGGGGAGCTCTCGCCCGGAAAGGCGGCGTCGAAGCCGCCGCCGGCACCGATCGCGGCGTTGATCTCCGCCGCGGTGTAGTGGTCGTCGAGCACGACGCCGACCTCGCCGACCCCCGGCACCCGGCGCACGGCCTCGCGCGCGTCGGATGCCATGAGGAAGGCGAAGTTCGGCGCGCACTGCGGCGTGGGCAGGCGCAGGTGCACGTCGACGTCGCCCCCGTCGCTCACGACGCACGAGCCGACGAACCCCAGGGAGGTGATGGGTTCGTCGAGCTCGGGGTCGTGGACGGTGGCGAGCGCCGCGAGCACCCGCGCCTGGCTGATCACGCGGCGCCCTCCACGAGCTGGGCGTCGTCGGGGGCGGCGGGGGTTCCCTCGTCATCGGCCAGGCGCAGCTGCACCGGGACGTCGACGCCGTACAGGCGCGCGGCGTTCAGGCCGAGCACCTTCTTCTTGGCGGCGGTCGTCCAGCGCGGGTAGTCCGAGAACGTGTCGTCCGGATAGTCCCAGTCGACCAGGCCTTCGATCTGCCACTTCGGCTCCCAGATCGCGTAGTCGGAGCCGAACATCATCTTGTCCTCGCCGACCCAGAACAGCAGCTCGCCCATGACCTTCGCGAAGAAGCGCGGGCGAGCGTGCATGAGGCCGCCGACGACGACCGACAGGCCGGCGTAGACGTTGGGCTCCTGCGTCGCCATGAAGCAGAAGTCCTCGATCCGCGGCAGCCCGACGTGCTCCACGATGAAGTTCAGGTCGGGATGGCTCGTCGCCGCGATGTCGACGTCCTTGACGTCGAAGGAGTCCTTGTCCAGCGGCCAGATCGTCGGCCCCTTGTGGACATGGATGTTCTTGATGCCGAGCTCCTCGCACTTCGCGTAGAACGGCTCGGCCTCCGGGATCGGCGAGCGTCCAGCCGCGCGAGCCCGTCCTGCCACTCGGCCGTGTAGAGCTTGACGCCCTTCAACCCGAAGCGCTCGTGGTCGGCCTCGAGCTGGGCCAGCCCCGCCTCGCCGTCACGCGGATCGAAGCGGCCGTTGACCATGAACTTCCCCGGGAACCGGTCCAAGAGCTGCGCGTTGCGGTCGAGGTCGTTGAACCCGTTCGTGTACCACTCGCGCAGGTACGTCGGCTGGGAGACCGCGACGTCGACGTACCCGTCGGTGTAGACGTCCTTCTCGAAGTCCTCCTCGGAGTACTTCTGGAAGTGCTCCAGCGACCAGTGCGTGTCGGCCGGGCCGAGGCCCTGGTAGGCGTGGAAGCACTCGATCCAGCCCTTTGCGTACTGCTCGGCGCCCGGCACCCAGTTCTCGGGGCTGGCGTCCCAGAAATGCAGGTGGGTGTCGAAGACGAAGTACTTCTCGCCGTCCTTCTCGTACATCCTCAGCCCTCCCCGACCGGCTGCAGATCGAAGCCGATGTACTCGGCCGCGTCCTCGGGGTTGGCGAACATGAGGACGCGGTCGTCCTCGACGACCATGCGGCCGTAGTGCGTCGACATGATCTCCTCGAAGTCGTCGGGGCCGAAGTCCTCCCAGCCCAGCGCCTCGGCGATCTCCTCGAAGTTGAACTCGATCGTGCCGATGCCGTCGACGCGGATCATCGACGGCATCTCGCGCATCGTGACGTCCTTCTTGCCGTCCATCACCTTCGCCACGACGTAGCCGACTTGGTTGTTCATCAGCGTCACGCCGCACTCGTTGGACGACGAGCGGTTGGTCTCAAATGCGGTCATGAGATCTCCTTGGGGGCTTCGAGGGTGATGTCTTCCAGCAGGTCGGCCATGCGGGTCTTGGCGGCCGCCAGCGAGTCGTCGAACTTCACGACCTTCTCGGAGACCTCCGACCAGATCGGCTGCAGCTGCTGCGCCGCGGCGAGGCTCACGGGCACCCACTCGTCCAGCCAGGACTGCATGAGCTCCTTGTTCGCCGCGCCGTGCTGCTCGTCGTCGGCGAGCATCCGAAACAGCGCCCGGGCGCCGCGCTGCTCGCGGGCGCAGTCGGACTCGCCGCAGCCCATGATCGCCGGCGTGATGAAGTCGCCCTGCAGCGCCGCGGCGTGCATGACGAACCCGCTGCGAAACAGCTCGCCGACGAGCGGCTCGAAGACGACGGCGGTGGCGAACCAGGCCTGCGCCCAGTCGCGGATGCCGGTCAGCTTCTCGACGTTCTCGCGCGTCGCCTGCCAGCACTCGCCGTTCTGCCAGACGTCCTTGTGGGCGCTGCCGTCGAAGCCCTCGACCTGGTCGGAGACCTCGAGGTTGTAGAGGATGAGGTCCTGCGCGAAGCGCAGCTTGTGCACCGCGCCGACGCACATCGCGTTGTTGATCATGTTCGTCGGCGCGTCGCGCTGGGCGGGCGTGTAGACGTGCATGCCGAGGCCGTGCTCGACGTGCGCCCACGCCGACACGTGCTTCTCGACGACCTTCGCCCACGAGCGGTTCCACCCGCCGAAGCCGTTGGCGGCCTTCGCGTTGGCGAGGATGCCGCTGATCTGCCGCACGGTGTTGGCGTTGTTGCGGTAGATCGTCTGCTCCCACTCCTCGTTGGGATCGAGGAACGCGTGCCAGTTGCTGGACTTCGCCGCGGTCCACTCCTGTGGATAGCCGGCGTCGCCGTTGGCGAACGCGTAGACCCAGCCCTGCGTCAGATGGCGCTCGGGGTCGGGCTGGACGTCGACCGTGACGTCCTCGTAGACGGTCGCCCGGCGCTTCTTGGGCTCGAAGTAGTTGTACGAGCGGCTGCGCGAGGACGGGAACTCCTTGGCTCCGGCCTCGGCATCGGTGAACACCGGCTTGGGGACGCTGCGCGGCGCTTTCGTATCTGCTGGCATGCTGCTCCTCTCCTCCTGCGCCGCGGTCAAGCCGCGGACGTCGTGAACCTGTCGAAATAGATGTGCGCCTCGGGAACCCCGCGGCGCTCGAGCACTGCGATCGCCGCGTCGACCATCGGCGGCGGACCGCAGAGGTAGGCGTCGACATCGGCGAGGTCGTCGCCCTCGAGGCGGTCGACGACATCGGTGATCAGCCCGGCTTCGCCCTCCCAGTCGCCGTTCTCGTCGGCTTCCGAGAGCGCGGGTACGAACGTGAAGTCCTCGAGCTCGCCGCCCAGGCGCTCGATCTCCTCCAATGCGAAGAGGTCGTCGTGCGTGCGGGCGCCGTAGTAGAAGGTGGCCGGTCGCTCGGTGCCCTTCTCGGCCATCGAGCGCAGCAGCGAGAGCACCGGCGCCATGCCGGCGCCGCCGGCGATGAAGACCAGCCGCCGGGGCGAGCTGTCGCGCAGCGTGAACATCCCGAACGGCCCCTTGCAGGTCAGCTCGTCGCCGACCGAGATGCCCGTGCCGTTGGCGAGCAGCCCCGAGAACCGGCCGCCCTCGTAGAGCTTGATCATGAACTCCAGCCGGCCCGGCTCGCCGGGGGCGTTGGCCATCGAGAACGAGCGGTGCTCGTCCTCGGCACCGGGAATCCCGATGTCGACGTACTGGCCGGCCTTGAACTCCAGCCCCTCGGGCTCGGTGACCTTCACCACGAGCCGCCGGATGTCGTGGGTGAGCTCCTCGACCGCCTCGACCTCGGTGGTCGCGGTGATGATCGGGGTCCCGCTGCGGATGGCGTCCTCGTCGTAGTGCAGCAGCTCGATCTCGACGTCGGTCAGGGCATGCGCCCGGCACAGCAGCGTGTAGCCCTCGGCCTCCTCGAAATCGGGCAGCGCGAACGTCGAGTAGCGGTCCAGGTCGACGTCGCCGTCGAGCAGGAACGACTTGCACGACGAGCACTGGCCCTCCTTGCAGCCGTGCATGAGCATGATGCCCTGCCGGAAGGCGGCGTCGAGGATCGTCTCGTCCTCGTCGACCTCCATCTCGATGCCGACCGGCTCCAGGCGTGCGATGTGCTTCTCACCCATGATCGTGTCCTCCCGTGGACGACGGGACGCGCGCGCCGCCACCGCCCGGCGCCACGCCGCTCGGGGCTGAGGAACCCCCGAGCGAGTGCGCCGAGCGCGTGGCGAGACGGCGTCAGGACGCAGCGGCCTCCTTGAAGGGCTTGCCCGCGGGCCCGCCCTTCTTGTAGTTGGCGACGTGCTTCTCGCGCTCCTCGGGGGACATCTCGTTGAGCGTCACGTTCGGGCTGTAGAGCGTGATGCCCTTGACCTCGTCGAGGGTCCACATCTTCTTCGGATCGAGGTCGAGGTGCGGCTGCGGGATGAGCGTGTGCCCGTCGTCGCGGACGTAGCCGAGGTCCTGCATGATCTCGCCGACGTCCATGCCGTGGTAGAGCGTCTCCCACTCGCGCTTGCCCGAGAGCTTGCCCATCGACGGCGTGGCGCGGCCCTTGTACTCCGGGCGGAACGCGACGGCGTCGGTCCAGTGGCAGGTCTCCGAGCAGTAGGACCGGACCTGCCCGTCGACCTCGTCGACGACCATGTCCTCGCGGACCAGGCACGGGACCATGCACGACCAGCAGCGGTGCGGGTACTCGTAGTCGGCGCCCTCTTCGAAGGCGATCGGCTTGTGGCCGTTCTTGACCGAGTAGTCGGTGTAGCGCTCCCACCACTTGCCGTACTTGTCGTACCAGCCCGGGTACTTGTGCTCGAACCACTCGAAGTCCGTGTCGTCCATGCCGTCGATGCGCCAGTAGTTGGCGAACCAGCCGGTGGCGAAGAACTGCGCGACCTCGTGGACGTAGCCCTTGTTGATGATCTGGTTCCACGCCTCCTCGATGAGGTCGTGCGGGATCGTCAGGCCGTACTTCTCCAGCGGCATGAGGTAGCTGCGGTAGTAGTCGTCGTAGATCCAGCGCCGCCAGGACTCGGCGTAGCTGTCGCGATCCTTGCGACGGTCCTTCGTGCCGTACTCGATGAACGTGCCGATGGCGGCGTCGACGACGCGGTGGTTGTTCCACCAGGCGTAGCGCAGGTCGCGCTCGAGCAGCTCACGATTGCGCTCGTCGGCGAGCGCCATGAGGATGATCGAGTAGCCGTTGGAGATGTGACGGGACTCGTCGGACTGGACGGAGTGGAACACCGTCGGCAGCAGGTAGTCGCCGTTGGCGGCGGCCTCGCCGGGCATCGCCACGAACAGGACGTTCGTGAACGCCGTCTCGGCGACGATCGTCAGGTAGACGTTGGCGGCGGTGATCGCGTCGCCGGTGATGAAGCCCTCGCCGAACTGACGGCCGATCGTGCCGGCGTAGCAGTTGGAGAACGCCTTCTCGGTGATGTCGAACCCGGCGGGATCGATGTAGTGGTTCATGTACAGCCGCTTGAGGTTCATCTGGATCGTCGAGTGGCGCACCTCGTCGATCATCTGAATCGCCAGGCCGTTGTGGACCTCGGGGTTGGGAACCGCGTTGATCGCCAGCGGCATCGCGCGGGCGGCCGAGATCTCGGGGAACGGGATGATCGACAGAAACAGCTTCTGCCACTCCATCCAGCGCTCCTGGACCTGGCGGAACATGTTGCCGCGGATGGCCCCGTCCATCGCGCCGAAGACGCGGTTGTCCTTCTCCTCCTCCATCGGGAAGTAGGAGCGCAGGACCTGCTTGAGCGGGTCCTTCTTGGGGGCCTTCTCGAACGTGTAGTCCGTCGGGTACTTGTCGACGGGCTCCACGAACGTCGGATCCCAGGAGAGCTCCTGGATCTTCGTGTGGGCCTTCGTGATGCTGGCTCTGCTCATGCTGAGACTTCCTCTCCGAGATTGACAGGGCTGAGGGCTGTTGCGGATGGGCGCGAACGTAGACGGGACACGTGCGCGCGCTCAAGAACGGGTGGGTCTTCCGAGTTCGCGGGCAGCGGGCGGGCGGCGAGGACCCCCGACGCACGCTCGGCCACGTCGACGAGCACGGCCTCCAGCGACGCGCGCTCGAGCTCGAAGCAGCGGGCGGACATCGAGATCCCGAGCGCGGCGACGGGCTGGCCGGCGGCGTTGCGCACGGGTGCCGCCAGGCAGCAGAAGTCGGCGCGAAACTCCTCGCAGTCGAACGCGACCGCGCCGGCGCGGATGTCGGCGAGCTGTGCGCGCAGGATCTCGGGCGAGGTGATCGTGGCCGGCGTGAAGACCCGCAGGCCGCGGTCGATGTAGCGCTGCAGGGCGGCCTCGCCGAGCAGCGACAGCGCCACCTTGCCGAGCGCGAGCGTGTGGGCGTTCTCGCCGATGCGCGATCCCAGTCCGGGGATCAGCGGCATCCCCTGCCGGCCGCGGACGAGCGGGATGACGACCTGGCCGGAACGTGCGGCGGCGAGGTAGACGCGCTTGTGCGTCCGGGTGAAGAGCTCGTCGAGCACGCCGTCGAGGCTCCCCGGCAGCTGGTTGCCGCGGGCGGCGGGGACGAAGCCCCGGGCCTGGCCGGTGAGGTGGTAGGTGCCGTCGCCGGCATGCACGACGAAGCCTTCCTGGCAGAGCGTGTCGAGCAGGGAGTACGTCGTCGACGCGCTCTTGCCGAGCGTCTCGGCGACCTCGTCGGCCCGCAGTCCGTCGTGTGCGGACGCGAGCAGCGAAAGCAGGGACAGCACGGTGCGCGCGGTGCCGACGCCGCGGGTGCGCGCCGCCGTCGCAGTCGATCCGGCTGCGGGGTTCACGGTGATGGTTGCTCCTCTCCTCCTCGACCGGGCCGGCCGGGGGTCCTTTCAACCGCCGGCTGTCTCTCGCAACCGACACCGGCACTGCATCACCGCGGCGTTACATCCCCGTAACAGAGCGCAGCGCGGCCGTCCGTGCGACCAACCTCGCTGCCCGACTTCTCCGGAATAGCCGGAAGACCACGGGCTTCTTGGCGCGGTGCAGGCCACGGCCTAGCGTCCGGCGCGACCGAGTCGAGCAGTGACCGGCGCGACCGTCCGCAGCCGCCCGGCCGCGTTCGACCGGGACCAATCCACGGGAGGAGCCCGCCATGTCCGCAGTCGCCCAGTCCCCGTACCCGACGCATGCGCCGATGCCCACGCCGGCGCCGCCATCGGCCGCTCAGTCAGGCGACCCCGCGGTGCTCGGCCTGCCGATGTTCGTCGTCGGCTCGATCGCGCTCGGCCTCGCGCTCGTGGGCTACGTCCCGCCCGCTGCAGCCGCCAGCGCCCTGCCGATCATCCTCGCGGCAACCGGTCTGGGCCTGCTCATCTCCGCGGTCTGGGCGGCAGCGCTCGGACAGACCATGGTCGCCTGCATCTTCGGAATGTTCGCGGGCTTCTGGTTGAGCTACTCCGTGCTCGTGCTCGGTCTCAACCACGACTGGTTCAAGATCCCCGCCGCGGACGTCGTCGACAGCATCGCGCTCTTTCAGATCTCCTGGGCCGTCGCCATGGGCATGCTGATGATCGCGACCCTGAAGCTGCCGGTCGCGTTCACGGCGGTGGTCGGCCTCGTCGTGGTGGCACTCGTGATGCTCGCGGTCGCAACCAAGAACGCCGACGCGGATCTGACGAAGGCGGCCGGGTACGTGGTGTTCGCGTTCGCCGCGATCGGGGTCTACGCGTTCCTCGGTGCCGCGTCAGCCGCCGCGGGAGGCAAGGGCTACCCGCTCGGCCCGTCGCTGCTGTGATCGCGGCGGTGTGATCAGAGGCCGAACTCCGCGCGCAGCGCGCGCGTGCGCGCTACCGCGCGGCTGCGGCGGGGATCGGTGTAGTCCAATGCGGCGAGCAGGCGCTGCCAGGCCAGCAGGTCGCTGGCGCCCGAGCTCGAGCGCACCCATGACCACAGCGCGTCGGCGTCGTCGGAGGTGATGACCGCCTGGCGCATCCAGCCGTCGAGCTCGTCACGCGCGCGCTCGATGCCGGGAGCCACCGAGCCGGGCAGCAGCGGACCGGGGTAGACCTCGGCCGCCTTGCGGACCGCGCCGCGATCCAGGAGTGCGCGCACGCGGCGGAAGTCGCTGGCGATCGGGGCGGTCACCCCGTAGCCCGAGGAGTCCAACGCGCCGGGCAGCAGCCGGCGCAGGCGCGACATCTCGACCCGCACGCTGGCCGGATGGCCGTCGTCGCCGTAGAGCTCGGCGCACATGATCTCGGCGTTGAGGTGGCCGCGATGCAGCGCCATGATCGTGAGCATCTCGACGTGGCGCGGGCGCAGGTGCAGCACCGTGTCGGCAAGCCGGATCTCCGGCGGCTCGTCGCCGAGCACGCGCAGCTCCAGCGCCGGGCGTGCCTTCCGCGACGCCCGGCTGTTGCGGCGCACGACGTAGACGTCGTCGTCGGCGACCGGCTCGGCGATCGCCTCCAGTCCCGAGGGCAGGGCGAGCAGGCCGCCGCCGGCGGGGATGGCCTCGAGCACCACGCGCTCCCAGCGCTGACCGGGATCGAGCAGGATGCGCCCGGTGCCGGTCACGAGCGCCGCGCCGGCCGAGGCGGGCCCGAGCAGCTGGGCGTAGCGGGCCCTCAGCCGGTCGTCGCGCTCGTGCAGCTGGCCGCGCAGCAGCTCCTCGACCGCGCGCGCCGTGGCCACGACGACCGCGAGGCTGAGCGGGTTGACGACGCTGACGTCGCCGGTGAGGTCGATGACGCCGAGCATCTTGCCGGTGTCGGGGTCCATGACGGGCGCGGCGGAGCATTGCCAGCGCTGGACGGGCTCGGTGAAGTGCTCGGCGGCGAAGACCTGCACGGCGTGCGCGGCGGCCATCGCGGTGCCGATCGCGTTCGTGCCCGCCGACGGCTCGCTCCACAGCGCGCCCTCGACGAAGTTCATGTCGTCGGCGGCGCGGTTGCGCAGCTGCGCGTCGCCCTTGATGCTGAGCAGCATCCCCTCGGCGTCGGAGACGACGAGCAGGTTGTCGGTGTCCAGCAGCGTCTCGGCCATGCACGACTCGATGAGCGGGCTGACGGCTTGGAGCGGATGCTCGTCCCACATCTCGCGGGCGCCGTCGAGCTCGAGGACGGATTTCGCGGGCAGCCGCCCACTCGGATCCACGCCGGCTTCGCGCGAGCGCCGCCACGAGTCGACGATCGGGCGGCGGACGTCGGGGGTGCCGGGGTCCTCGTCGGCGCCCTGCAGGCGGTCCTCGACGAAGTCCTCCCAGGCATCGCGAAGCTCACGGGCCCGTTTGGACGGGACCGTGTCGGCGTCGACGGCCACCCAGGGACTCAGCGACACGGGCTCATGCTCCTTGGAACATCATGCCGCAGGTCGGTCATCTCACGTACCCAACTCCTCAGCTGCGCTTCCGTCGGCCAATCCGCCGTTGGAGCCCCCTACCCCGTCTCACCCGGCCCATTAACCGGCAGCTACGGGGTGGCTGCGTGCGATATGACACTAACGACCGTTCCATCGAGTGTCGAGTTCGAGGCGCGCCAACTGGCGGCGGCGGCGCGCTTCACGACGGGGGCGCGGGCGGAGTCGGTGCGGAGATGCTCGCGCCGGGCCCGAAGACCTGCACCTGCTTGAGCTTGCGGGCGTGGTCGGCCTTGAGCGCCTGGTAGTAGGACTGCGGCTGCAGCAGCTGCTTGACCTTCTCGAGCGTCTCGGGGTCGAGACCGTGGCTGTTGCGCTCGATCTTCAGCTTGAGGATCTCCAGCTGTGCCTTGCGCTCGCTGTCGACCTGTGAGCCGGTGCGGAAGAACGCCGCCGCGCGGACCTTCGTCAGGTTGTGCTTGGTGCCGTAGCCCATGAGGTCCTTCGCCCGCGCCGTGCGCTCGGCGATGTCGGCGCGGTAGTGCTGGACGATGCCGCCGCCGGAGTCCGAGAAGTACTCGCCGACGCCGCTGACCCCCTCGCTGAGCTTCATGCCGATGTTCTTCGTGCCGACGCCCTGGTACTTGATGATCTTCGCGCGCAGCTCGCTGTCGGGCGTCGTCTCGAGATCGGCCGGCGAGATGTTGTAGATCGCCAGCGCCTGGAGTGCCGCCGCGTCCTGGCCGCGTCCCTTGCGCAGCAGGCTCTCGGCGCGATGCTCGCCGCCGTAGCGCAGCACGTACTCCGCGGACTCCTCGGCGTCGCCGTGGTAGCGCGCCTCGAACTCCTTCTCGACGACCTTGCCGGCCTGGTAGCTGTCCTTCGTGACATCGGTGAGGATGGCCGCGCCGGTGATCGCCGTGCCGATGATCTTCAGAATGGGACCGGCCGGGGTCGCGACGAGAAATCCGCCCATCGCGCTGAGCGTCGACCCGATCGACTTGCCTGCCGCGATCGAGGCCTTGAAGGCCGCGATCTCGGCGGCACCCTGCGTCATGACGTCGCGCGCACGGTCCATGTCGCGCTCGCCGCTGCCGATATCCGACAGCGACTCGGCGGCCAGGCCGTGCATCATCGCGGCCTTCAGGTGCATGGCGGCCGTCATGATCGACAGCGCGCTGCCGAGTGCGTTGGCGCTGATCCCGAGATCGCGGACGAGCGCGTCGGACCCCGAGCCCCACTTCGCCCAGCCCTTGTAGGCCGCCTGAACGCCGGCGTTCAGACCGGTCAGCCCCGTGTTCAGGGAGATCTCCGGCGCGATGCCGCTGAGCAGTCCCAGCAGGCTGAAGTCGGGTGGCGCCTCGCCGGCGTCGCTCTCGGGCAGCGAGGCCTTCTTCGCGCGCTCCTTGGTCAGCTGATCCTTGGAGACCTTGTCGGCCTGCGCCTGGGCGAGGGCGCGCGCCTGCACGCGCTCGTCCTGAAACGCCTTCTGGTTGGAGACGATCTCGGCGCCGAGCACGCCGCTGCGCAGCGGGCGCATGTCGACGGGGACGCCGGACTTCTCCCACACCGCGGCGCGGGCTCGGTTGCCGGCGGCATCCTGCTGGGACTTCGTGGCGCCCGCGATCTCGACGTCGAGCGAGGTGATCTTCGCGGTGAGATCGGCGACCTGCGAGACGAGGCGGATCGTCTCGCCCGCGGCCTTGAGCTGTTCGAGCGTCGCCGGGGTCGTCGGCGCGACGGCGGCCGCGCCCGGGCGCGTCGAGAACATCCGCCCCAGACCCTTCTTGACCGCGCCGCGGTCGGCCTGCTTGAAGCGCTCGAGGACGGCGAAGATCTCGGGGTTGACGAGCGTGACGTCCGACCCGGCGCCGGGGGCGGGCGGCACGGACGCCATCTCCGCCGCGAGCTCGGCGAGCGCCTCACCGCCGGGCAGCGGCGCAGAGCCGCGCACGTGGCGCCCGCGCGGGCGGGTCGGCGCCTGCATCTCGGCCTCGAGCTCGGCCAGCGCCTCGGGGCCGAGCGGCGCGGGCAACGGCGGCGGCCGGCGGCGCGGGCGCGGCGGCAGCGGGGGCGGCGGCGGCGCGGGGGCGGCGCCCCGGTGGCCTTGAGCTTCTCGAGCGCCTCGGGCGAGAGCGGCACCGGCGGCGGCGGGCGCCGCGGCAGCGGCGGCTGGGTCAGGCCTCCGGGCATGGCTCCACAGTACGCCCGCGCGCGAGCGCGCGGGCCTCACCGGCGACCGGCGCACGAAAGACAGAACAAACGAACATCACACGCTGCGCACGAGCTCGTGGAACGGGCCGAAGTCGGCCTCGACGGTCAGCCGGCCGAGCTTGGCGTACTCGAGCGCGACCGCGCGCACGACGTGCTCCATCCCGATCCGCCCTTCGCCGTCGGCGGCGATCACCGCGGCCGCGAGCGTGGCGTTGCGGATCGCGCCGCCCGACAGCTCGAAGCGCTCGGCGAGGAACTCGAGGTCGATGTCGTCCTCGACCGGCGCCTTGTCGGGGATCGAGCGCTCCCACAGCAGCCGGCGCTGCGCGGCGTTGGGAAACGGGAACTCGATGACCGCGGTGAAGCGGCGCAGGAACGCCGAGTCGATGTTGCCGAGCAGGTTCGTCGCGAGGATCACGGCGCCGTCGTGCTGTTCGAGGCGCTGCAGGAGGTAGGAGACGCCGATGTTCGCGTAGCGGTCGCGCGCGTCGCCGATCGCCGAGCGCTTGCCGAACATCGCGTCGGCCTCGTCGAAGAACAGGACCGCGCTCGAGCCCGCCGCGGCGTTGAAGACCCGGTCGAGGTTGCGCTCGGTCTCGCCGATCCACTTGGAGACCATCGTCGCGAGGTCCACGCGGTACAGCTCGAGGCCGAGCTCGCGCGCGACGACGAGCGCCGCCATCGTCTTGCCGGTTCCCGACTCGCCCGTGAACAGCGCGACCATCCCCTGCGAGCCGCCCGCGCGGCGCCCGTAGTCCCACTCGCCCATGACGCGGTCGCGGTGGCGCATGAACGCGCCGAGCGAATGCAGCACGGCGAGCGGTCGCGGGGGCAGGACGAGGTCGTCCCAGCCCAGGTCGCCGTCGATGCGCTGGGCGGTCTCGCCGAGGCGCGCGGCCGAGGCGCGGCGCGCAGCCTCTGCGGCATCGGCCGCGCTCGGCGTCCGGCCGCTCGTGGCGCTCGAGCTCAGCACGTCGGCGATCGCGTCGCCGATGCGGCCGACCGGCAGGCGATGCAGCGCCGCCACCGCGTCGAGCTCCGCGACGTCGCCGAGGCCGGCGCGCCAGGCCGCGGTGCGCTCGTCGTGCGAGGGCGCCGGGACGCGGACCTCGGTGAGCGAGATCCCGTCGAGCGTGGCGACGTCGCGCGGTCCGTGGCCGAGCAGGAACGGGCGCGGGAGGTTCACGAGCCAGCCGGCGAGCTGGCCGGCCTCGCGCGGCTCGAGGCCGGCGAGCCCGTCGATCGCGAGCACGCGCTGCTCGAGGATCGCCGCGATCGCCGCATCGACGCGCAGGACCGGGTCGGCGAGCTCGGGGGCGCCGGCGAGGAGCACCCCGCCGCCGCCGGCGGTGGCGAGCAGGAGGTCGGCGTCGGGCCCGTGCAGGAACGGGACCGGCCCCTCGGCGAGCGCGAGCAGCCGGCGCAGGCGGGCGACGACGTCCTCGCGGCCGAGCGGCAGCGGCGGCGGGTCGAGCCGCCGCAGCCGGCCGCCGCGGCTGGGGTCGTCGACGTCGGCGGCGAGCAGGAACGTGGCGACCGCGCTCGCGCAGGCGATCGGGCCGTCGACGAGCGGGACGTCGCCGGGCGTGGTGAGCCGGCGCAGGGCGCCGCTGCGCAGGAGCGTCCCCTGCGCGTCGAGCGCGCGGTAGACCGCGCCCTCCGCGTAGCCCGCGTGCGCGAGCAGGCGCGCGACGGTCCGCGGCGACGTGCGCACGCCGCCCTCCGCGGCGAGCAGCCGGCCGGTCTCGGGCGAGACGTCCGACAGGGCGGCGAGGGCGAGGACGACGCGTTCGAGCGGCTCGAGGGCGAGCCGCCCGGCCAGCAGCTCGAAGCGGTCGTCGAGCGTGCTGACGGTCTCGCCGAGCCGGAGGCCGAGATCCTCGAACGCCGGGGCGGGCTCGGCGAGCGCCGTCTGCGCGAGGAACTCGGCGACCTGCGCGAGGATCGGCCGCTCGGGGTCCGGGAAGCTCGGTCGGTTCGTCATCTCGCCGGCCAGCGCATGGTGGGCGAGCCTACGCCGGAGCCTGGCGAGGGTCCATCGGACATCGGGCCGGCAAACGGGCAGATCGCCAGAACGACGAGGCCCCGGACGCAGGGCGCCCGGGGCCTCGTGCTGCGCGGATGGGAGGAATTACCGCGTCAGATTTGGGTCGGTGCTGCGGCTCGTCGTCTTCGTCCCGGCGACCGCGCCGAGCCTCGGCATGGCGGCGACGACGGCGAGCGTGTTGAGGGTGATGGTGTTGCGCATGTCGATGGCTCCAGGGGCGGCGGTCGGCGTGCGACCCATCCTGCGCCCCGCGCGCTACGGCCGACACCCACCCCAGGGTCCGTTTGTTCAGACCCTGTGCGGGGCGCGTCACCATGTGCGAATGGACGACCGGGTCGACGCGCCGCAGCGACTGGCGTTGCCCTCGGACGCCGAGCAGATCGGGGCGCTCATGCGCGACGCGGTGCGCGACCTCTTCCCGCGCTACTACGACGAGCGCCAGACGGCAAGCGCCGTGACGCACGTCGCCTCGCTCGACCATGCGCTCATCGAGGACGGCACGTACTACGTGCACGAGGCCGCGGGCGAGATCGTGGCCTGCGGCGGCTGGAGCCGGCGCAACAAGCTGCACGCCGGCAAGGGCGACCGGCCCGACGACGACCGCCTGCTCGATCCGCTGACCGAGCCGGCTCGCGTGCGGGCGATGTTCGTGCGCAGCGACTGGACGCGGCGCGGGCTGGGCCGGGCGATCCTCGCGTCCTGCGAGCGCGCCGCGCGCGCCGAGGGCTTCACGACGCTCGCGCTCATGGCCACCCTGCCGGGCGAGCCGCTGTACCGCGCCTGCGGCTTTCGGGAGACCGGCCGGACGATGGTCGTGACGCCCGACGGCATCGCGCTGGAGGGCGTGACGATGCAGCGCGCGATCGAGCCGGACTGACCCGCCGCAGGGGGCCCGCGCGTAACGTGAGCAGGGTCCGCCACGACCCTGCTGCGAGCGCATGTCAGCCGAGCCCGACGACCCCCAGCCCCCGATCGGCCGCCGCGCGTTTCTCGGCTTCGTCGGCGTCGGGCTCTCCTCGCTGGTGTGGGGCGGGGCGGCGATGGACCTGCTCGCGCAGTCGACGCGCCTCGTGCCCGAGTCGCTGCGCAGCGCGCTGCCGTTCGGCAAGGGCTGGCGGATCTACGCGGTCAACCCGCCGCATCCGAGGTTCGACGCGAAGACGTGGTCGCTGCGCATCGAGGGGCTCGTCGAGCGCCCGCAGACGCTGACCTACGCGCAGCTGCTCGCGCTGCCGCGCGTGCGCCAGACGTCGGACTTCGTCTGCGTCACCGGCTGGTCGGTGGACGACGTGCGCTGGGCCGGCGTGCGCTTCGACGACCTGCTCGCCGCGGCGCGGCCGCTGCCCGCCGCCCGCGCGCTGCGCTTCGTCTCCGCCGAGGAGCCCTACGAGGACTCGCTGACGCTCGAGCAGTGCCGCGAGCCCGACGCCCTGCTGGCCTACGCGATGGACGACGAGCCGCTGCGGCGCGAGCACGGCGCGCCGGCGCGCGTCGTCATGCCGCAGATGTACGGCTACAAGGGCGTGAAGTGGGTCTCGAAGATCGTCGTCACCGATCGCGTCGAGGACGGCTACTGGCAGCAGCGCGGCTATGACCGCGACGCCTGGATCGGCGGCTCCAATGGCCGTTGACCCACGGCTGGCGCTCGGCGCGCTGCCGCGCGTGCAGCGCTTCGGGGTCACCGAGCGGCGGCTGCACACGATCCACGCGTGGGCGTTCTCGGTCCTGCTGCTGACGGGCTTCGTGCTCTACCTGCCGTTTCTCGCGCAGATCGTCTCCGACCGGCCGCTCATGAAGGGCATCCACCTCGTCACGGCGGTCGTTTGGCTGACCGCGCTCGCGCTCGTCGCGCTGCTCGGCGACCGTGACGCGCTGCGCCGCACGCGGCGCGACATCGAGCGCTTCGACGCCGACGACCTGCTGTTCGTCCGCACGCGCGGCCGGTCGCGGGTCGCCGGGCGCTTCAACGGCGGCCAGAAGGCGCACGCGATCGCGCAGGCCGGGCTCACGGTGCTGTTCACGGTCTCCGGCGTCCTGCTCTGGCTCGGCGAGCGCGACACGGCGCTTCGGCTGCCCGGCACGATCGCGCTGCACGACGCGGCGACGCTGCTGCTCGCCGTGCTCGTGGCCGGCCACGTCATGCAGGCGACGTCGCACCCGCAGTCGCTGGAGGGGATCCGGCGCGGGACGGTGCGGGCGAGCTACGCGGCCGCGCACCACGCCAAGTGGGACGCGCCGCGCGCCGGTGCCGAGCCGCGCGGCGACCGCGCGGGGGCGGGGCGGCTCGTGCTGGCCGCCGGGGTCGTCGTGCTCGGGTTCGCCGCGCTCGCTCTGCTCCTGTGACGCGGGAGCGCGTACGTCAGGTGCGGCGGTCGGTGTCGTCGACGAGGTCGGCAGCCTCCTCGCACTTGCGCACCACGAAGTAGCCCTCGTGCTGCTCCACGACGCTCTCGGCCTCGGGGATCTCGTGGCCCGGGACGACGAAGAACAGCTGCGAGTCCGAGCGGACGTGCTCGAACTCGCTCAGCGTCATCCGCACGGTCTCGTCGCAGTCCTCGTTGCCGCACTCGCAGACGAAGCCGGCGAGGTCGGACTCGATGCGGCCACGGTGCACGCTGGACTCGATGTTCTCGTTGAGGTCGCGGAACGCGCTCTCGTTACGCGCGATGCGCTCGATGCGGTCACTGGCCATCCTGCGCTCCTACCCTCGCCGGTCCGTTTCTGACCGGCAGAGGGTAGGAGGCCTCGCATGCCACGCGGCCCGCGCAGCCCCAACGTCCCCGTCGGTGCCGCCGCCGCGATTCCCCCCGGCCCCGAGGGCGGCGGCCTGAAGCGCGCGATCACGCCCGGGCTGCTGCTGTTCTTCATCGTTGGCGACATCCTCGGCGGCGGGATCTACGCCCGCGTCGGCCAGGTCGCGGGGGAGACGGGCGGCGCGATCTGGGTGGCGTTCCTGCTTGCGCTGCTCATGGCGGCGTTCACCGCCGGCTCCTACGCCGAGCTCGTCGGCAAGTACCCGCGCGCGGGCGGCGCCGGCCTCTACGTGCACCGCGCCTTCGGACACCCGTTCATCAGCTTCGTCGTCGCGTTCGCCGTCGTCGCCTCCGGCATCGCCTCGGCGAGCGCGCTGGCGCGGGCGTTCGGCGGCGACTACCTGAGCGCGTTCGTCGACATCCCGGTCGTCCTCACCGCGCTCGCGCTCCTCGGCCTCATCGCGGCGATCAACCTGCGCGGCATCGAGGAGTCGGTGAAGCTCAACGTCGGCTTCACGCTCGTCGAGATGGGCGGCCTGCTGCTCATCGTCATCGTCGCCGCGGCCGCCATCTTCGGCGGCGACGCCGAGCCGAGCCGCGCGTTCGACGTCAAGGAGGACAGCTCGATGCTCGGCGCCGCCCTGGCCGGCGCGGCGATCGCGTTCTACGCGCTGGTCGGCTTCGAGGACTCCGTCAACGTCGCCGAGGAGACCAAGGACCCGGCGCGGACGTTCCCGACCGCCCTGTTCGGCGCCCTCGCGATCGCCGGCGCGCTGTACCTGCTCGTGACGATCGGCGCGTCGATGGTCGTGCCGACCGACGACCTCGCGAAGTCCGACGCCGCCCTGCTGGAGGTCATCCGGCAGGGTCCGCTGGACATCCCGGAGAAGCTCTTCTCCGCGATCGGCCTGCTCGCGCTGTCCAACGGCGCGCTGATCAACATGATCATGGCCTCGCGGCTGCTCTACGGCATGGCGCAGGAGCACGTCGTGCCGCGCCCGTTCGCCAAGGTGCTGCCCGAGCGCCGCACGCCGTGGTTCGCCATCGCGTTCACCACGGCGGTCGCCGCCGTGCTCGTGGCAACCGGCGATCTCGACGACCTCGCCGACACGACGGTCGCGCTGCTCGTCTGCGTCTTCGCCGTCGTCAACGTCTGCGTGCTCGTCCTGCGCCGCGAGACCGCCGACCACGAGCACTTTCGGGTGTGGACGCCCGTGCCGATCATCGGGATCGGGATCTCGCTCGCGCTGCTGACCCAGATCGAGGCCGAGATCTTCGTGCGCGCGGGGATCCTCGTGGCGCTCGGAGCCGCGCTGTGGGTCGTCAACTGGTTCTTCGTGCGCCGCGAGCCGTAGGAGCGCTACGGCGCGGCGGTCCACTTGATCGTGCCCGACGCGCAGGACTGCACGACGTTGCCGCTCAGCTTGTCGACCGTCCGGTCGCTGAGCGAGAACGTCCCCTTGGCGCCCTTGCGCCCGAGCGTCGCCGTGAAGCGGTCGTCGATGTACGTGTAGCTCGCGCCGTTGTCGATCCGGTCGGTCTCGTGGTCGGAGACCCTGCCGTCGGCGTCGATCCTGATGTTCGTGCGCGGCGCCTCGATGCCGATCGAGCGCGTGTCGTCGTCGCACTTGACCTGCTCGCCGAACAGCGCGCGGGCGATCCGCCTGCGGTCCCCGGACAGGCGCAGGACGATCGGGCGCCGCGGGCCGATGCCGCGCTGTGCGGTCGTGCCGTAGTACGCCGCCCGCGGCCGCGCCTCGCGGTTGCCGAGCTCGCCGTCTGGCCGGCGCACCTCCCACTTGACCTCGCCGGTCCTGCAGGTCTGCGTCTCCTGGCCCTCGGCGCTGGAGACGAGCGTCGCCGAGACGGTGCCCCTGGCGGCGTTCGCGGCGGTGAACGCGCCCGCGAGCTTGTAGGTCGTCTTGACCTTCTCACCGGACACCGGCTCCTGCGTGGAGGAGCCGTCGGCCGCGAACGTGCCGTCGGAGGCGACCTTCGTCGCGACCTGCAGATCGCCGCCGGCGCACTTGCCCCGCACGGTCGCCTCGATCTCCAGGCGGCCCTTGTCGAGGGCGCGCAGCGCGATGACCGCGTTGCCGGCTCCGAAGAGGTTCTTCGGAGGCGCGACGAGCGCGCCGCCCCCGAAATGGCCGGCCGGGCGCTCGGGGGCCTGCGCCGTGGCGGCGGTGGCGCCGGCGAGCAGGACAGCGACGGCACTCACTGCGACGGGGGTCCGCACGCCGTCAGCCTAATCGTTGAGCGGACGCCCCGAGCCCTTGGCCGCCGCGCGAGGTGCCGTTACCCTCGATTTCCCCCGTCCGTTTGTCAGGAGGTCCAACGCATGGAAGACATCCGCTCCGGCTACGCCGGCCGCTCGGAAGCCCGCGAGCAGGTCAGCACGGCCACGCTGGTCGGGCAGGTGATGTTCCTCGTCGCCGTCGCACTCGGGTTTACGGTGGCAGGGACGTACATCGGGCGCGGGCTGAGTGAAGGCACCGCCTTCATCCTGTTCCTCGTCGGCTTCGGCATGCTCATCGCGCAGAGCTTCGTCGCGCCGTTGCGCGTCGGGTCGCTCGGCATCTGCTGGCTGTACGCGATCGCGCTGTGCCTGGGCCTCGGCCTCGGTCCCGCGATCAGCTTTCTCGTCGCGAACGACCCGTCGACGGTGACCCAGGCGGCGGGCGCGACCGCGCTGATCACGCTGGGCATGGGCGCCGGCGGCTTCGCCCTGAGCAGGGACATCTCGGGCTGGATGCGGCCGCTGTCGTTCATCATCCTCGGCTGCGTCGTCGTCTCGTTCGCGATGCTGCTGTTCTCCAGCGGCGGCAATCCGATCCTCAGCGCGATCATCGCGATCGTCTCGGCGCTGCTCATCGCGGTCGACTTCAACTACCTGCGCAAGCACGGCACCGCCGACGACGCGATCTGGCTGGCCACCGGGATCTTCGTCTCGATCATCAACATCTTCCTGTCGCTGCTGAACCTCTTCGGTGACTGAGGACCGGCCGCCCCTTCACCGCGGCCGGCTTGACCGGACGGTGCGCGTCACGCTGTAGGCGCGGTACTTCACACCGCCGAGGGTGAACCCGGGCGCGGCGAGCGTCACCGACCAGCCGGTGTCACCCGCGAGCAGCCGCGGCAGTGACATCCGGCGCACGGCGGCGAGGCGCAGTCGCGTGATCGTCGTGGCGCCGACCGGGCGCGTGGCGCACTTCGTCCGGCAGACGCGGCGCACGCGCCGGGCGCGGAACGTGGCGGTCCGGCCGACCGCGGCGCCGCGCGTCGAGATCGCGAGCCGCGGCTTGGACGTCGTTCCCGTGGTCCGCGGGGCGATGCGGACGTCGAGCGGCAGGGTCGGGGTCGAGTACTCGGGCACCGCCGCGCCGGTGACGAACTGCCACTGGCGGTCGATCGTCGCAAGCGCGGGCGCCACGCCGGTCGTGATGCGCACGCTCGCGGTGTAGGTCGTGCGGGCCTGCAGGGGCGTTCGGGGGATGAGAAACCTGCCGGTGACGGCGAGCGGCACCGGTCCAGCGGGGCCGGCGAGCGTGGCCGCATCGACCGACACGAGCGGGGCCTTCGTGAAGAGCATGAGGTAGGGCCCGGTCCTCGTGCCGGTGCGAATGCCGACGCTGACCCCGGGCGTGGTGAGGATGCCGTCCGGCGTGATCTCGGCGGCCGTGAGCGCCGGCGGCACGCCGGTCGCGTTCGGCCCCGGATACGTCAGCAGGTCTGCGTCCTGCGTCGTCAGGCCGGCGACGGTGTCGAGGCAGATGAACACCGACTCCTGGCCGTAGCCGGTGCGTCGCAACGCCGGGTTGAGCACCTGCGAGAGATGGACCGGCGCCGTCGCCCACGGATTGGGCGCGAACCATCCGGTGCCGGCGAGCACGGCGCGGCGCGCCGCTCCGGCGCCGCGCACGGTGTAGCCGGGATTCGACGGCTTCTCGCTGTGCGCGTCGTCCTGGTCCCACCCGCCGTTGAGGAACATGTAGTGCGCGTGCAGCTGGCAGGCGGTGCTGAGCACGGCATCGTTGACGAGCGGGGGAATGCCGTGGGCCACGCGCAGCTCGTTGATGCTCGCGATCGCCTGCGCCGCGGTCTTCGCGGGGGCGTCGCCGGCGTGCCCGGCGAGGACCGCCAGCGCGGCGCTCGCGACGAGCAGGACATGGCGCCACGCGACTGCGGGCCGGCGCGTCACGGGCATCATCGGCGCAGACCCTATCCCCGGGCGCGGCGTCAAGCGCCGTCAGGGAATGAGGGCGGCCGCGTTCCCCCGCGGCTACGGCAGACGGCAGACGAACGCCGCCTGCTGCACCGGCGTGCGGTAGTGGCGGCGCATGTACGCGTCGATCCCGGCCGCCTGCTCGGCGAACAGCGCCCGCGCCTGGCGCGAGCTCATCGCGCCCGAGCGAACGCCCTGATCGTCGCGCTTGAGCAGGATCAGCGCCAGGGCGTCGCGCGCCGCCGTCGCGCTCCTGCCGCCGCGCGCGGCGATCTCGATCGGCGTCATGCCGCTGTCGCGCAGCGCGCGGAAGCGCTCCGGACCGATCCCGAAGATCTCCCGCGCGTGGCGCGGGATCGCGGGCGTGTGGTAGATGTGAAACAGGACGTGGCGCGACAGGTGCGCCTGGGAGAGCATGTCGCGCGCCCGCCGGCGCAGCGTGCGCTTCATCGCCGCGGTGGCGGTCCGCAGGCGCGGCGCGACGAGCTTGTCGGCCAGCGCGCCCTGGTCGCGGTAGCCATGCTTGGCGGCGAGCTGCCCGAGCGTGCGGCGATCGTCGAGCCAGCCCGCGACCGCCTTGCGGTCGGTCCCCAGCACCGCGTACAGGCGCGCCTCGTCGAACGGCGTCCAGCTCGACATGACCCACTCCGAGCGCGGCAGCCAGTCGCCGCGAGCACCCTTCGGCGCGTGGCTGTCCGCCGCCTGTGCGGCGGCGGGCAGGAGGGCGAGGAAGGCGGCGGTGAGGACGAGCAGGCGGCGGGGCATGGCGGGCTCCTGGCGAAGAGAGGGGGCATCCTCTCAACGGCATCGCGCCCGCGGACGCCGCGCCACCCTGGGTGGCGGCTTCGCACACCCGTGACGCCTACATGCGGCTCCAGTCCCCGCGCGCGCGCACGAAGCGCACGAGCACGCTCGCCCAGTCGGCCACGCCCGCGTACAGATGGCCGATCGGCCCCGTGACGATCCACGCGGCGAGCACTACATGCGGGGGGCGGCGAGTGCGCACGCGCTGACGATAAGGTGGAACGCATGCCCAGCGCACTCACCACCACTGTCACCGAGCTGCCCGAGTCGCGCGTGAGCGTCGACGTCGAGGTCGCCGCGGAGGAGATCCAGAAGTCCTTGGAGTCCCAGGCGCGCAAGCTCGGACGCGAGATGAAGGTCCCCGGCTTTCGCACCGGCAAGATCCCGCCGGCCATCGTCATCCAGCGGATCGGCCGCGAGCCGATCCTCGACGAGGCCGTGCGCGGCCGCCTGACCGACTGGTACATGAAGGCCGTCGACGAGTCGGGCATCGCCCCCGTCGGCGACCCCGAGGTCGATCTCGGCAAGCTGCCCGACGAGGGCAAGCCCCTGACCTTCTCCTTCGAGGTGGGCGTGCGCCCGACCGCGACGCTCGGCGAGTACCGCGGCTTGAAGGTGCCCAAGCGCGAGCCGGCCGCCGACCCCGAGGTCATCGACGACCAGATCGAGGAGATGCGCGATCGCATGTCGCGCCTGGAGCCGGTCGATCGCCCGGCCGCCAACGGCGACTTCGTCACGCTCGACTTCGTGGGCACGATCGACGGCGAGCCCTTCGAGGGCGGCGAGGGCCGCGACCAGCTCGTCGAGGTCGGCGCGGGCCGCCTCATCCCGGGCTTCGAGGAGGGTCTCGTCGGCGTCAGCGCCGGCGAGGAGAAGACCGTCGACGCGACGTTCCCCGACGACTACGCGGCCAAGCACGTCGCCGGCAAGCCGGCCCAGTTTCAGTTCACGGTCAAGGAGGTCAAGCACAAGGACCTCCCGGAGCTCGACGACGAGTTCGCCGAGGACGCCGCGGGCTACGACACGCTCGAGGAGCTGCGCGAGTCGATCGCCAAGGAGCTGCTCGAGCACGACAAGGGCCGCGTCGAGGCCGAGTTCCGCGCCGGCGCGCTGGACGCCGTGGTCGCCGAGGCGACCGTCGACGTGCCCGAGCCGCTCGTCACCGCGCGCGCCAAGGAGCTGCTGGATCGCATGATCCACTCGCTCGGCCACCAGGGGATCTCCAAGCAGGCCTACCTGCAGATCTCCGGCAAGACCGAGGACGAGCTCATCGAGGAGTCCAAGCCCGACGCCGAGCTGGCCCTGCGCCGCGAGGCCGTGCTCGCCGCGGTCATCGAGGCAGAGAAGATCGAGCCCTCCGAGGGCGAGCTGCTCGACGCGCTCGAGGATGCCGCCACGCGCGAGCAGACGTCGCGTCAGAAGCTGCTCGACCGCCTGCGCCAGGCCGGTCGCGTCGACATGCTCATCAAGGAGGTCGCCGCCGAGCAGGCGATCGACCTCGTCGTCACGACGGCCGTGCCGGTCACGCCCGAGGAGGCCGAGGGCAAGCCCGCCAAGAAGGCGGCTCCCAAGAAGGCCGCGGCGAAGAAGCCCGCCGCCAAGAAGCCGGCGGCGAAGAAGAAGGCGCCGCCCACGGCCCTGCCGGAGCGGGGCGAGCTGTGGACGCCCGAGCAGGACGCGGAGAAGAAGAAGGACAAGCTCTGGACGCCCGACAGCTGACGCGTCGTCACGCGCGTCCGGAGCCCTCCGGACGCGAGTGGGGCGGTTGGTACGCTGCCCCGGCAGGGATTCTCACGATGACGACTAACTGAAGCGAGGACCATGAGCCCCCTTGTCCCGATGGTGGTTGAGCAGACGTCGCGAGGCGAACGCGCCTTCGACATCTACAGCCGGCTGCTCAACGAGCGCATCGTCTTCCTGGGGACACCCGTGGACGACCAGATCGCCAACCTCGTGGTCGCCCAGCTGCTGCATCTGGAGTCCGAGGATCCCGACAAGGACATCTCGCTGTACATCAACTCGCCCGGCGGATCGGTCTACGCGGGCCTGGCGATCTACGACACGATGCAGTTCATCAAGCCCGACGTGTCGACGATCTGCGTCGGCATCGCGATGTCGATGGGCGCGCTGCTGCTCGCCGGCGGCGCCGACGGCAAGCGCATGGCGCTGCCCAACGCCAAGATCCTGATCCACCAGGTGTCGAGCGGTTTCCAGGGCCAGGCGACGGACATCGAGATCCACGCCAAGGAGATCATCGACATCCGCCAGCGGCTGGATCACATCATCGCCCAGCACACCAAGCAGCCATACGAGAAGGTTCGCACCGATACCGAGCGCGATTACTTCTTGAGTAGCGAGGAAGCCAAGGAGTACGGCATCATTGACCGGGTGATCTCCCAGCACTAGGCGGCTGGCAGGCCTATGGCGCGACCCACAGACTCAAACGAACAGCTCCTCTGCTCCTTCTGCGGGAAGTCCCAACGCCAGGTCAAGAAGCTGATCGCCGGTCCGGGCGTCTACATCTGCGACGAGTGCATCGATCTCTGTAACGAGATCATCGACGAGGAGCTCACCGCTCCGCCGTCGTTCGACATCGAGTCGCTGCCCAAGCCGCGCGAGATCTACGACGTGCTCGACGAGTACGTCGTCGGCCAGGAGGAGTCCAAGCGCACGCTGTCCGTAGCGGTCTACAACCACTACAAGCGCGTGCAGATGATGCAGGCCGAAGACTCGGACATCGAGCTGCAGAAGTCCAACATCCTGCTGCTCGGCCCGACCGGCTGCGGCAAGACGCTGCTCGCCCAGACGCTCGCCCGCATCCTCAACGTCCCGTTCGCGATCGCCGACGCGACGGCGCTGACCGAGGCCGGCTACGTCGGCGAGGACGTCGAGAACATCCTGCTCAAGCTCATCCAGGCGGCCGACTACGACGTCAAGAAGGCCGAGACCGGGATCATCTACATCGACGAGGTCGACAAGATCGCCCGCAAGGCCGACAACCCGTCGATCACGCGCGACGTCTCCGGCGAGGGCGTCCAGCAGGCGCTGCTGAAGATCCTCGAGGGCACGACGGCGTCGGTCCCGCCGCAGGGCGGGCGCAAGCATCCCCACCAGGAGTTCCTGTCGATCGACACGACGAACGTCCTGTTCATCTGCGGCGGCGCGTTCGCGAACCTCGACAAGGTCATCGCCCGGCGGATCGGCTCCAACGGCATCGGCTTCGGGGCCTCGATCCAGTCGAAGTCCAAGAGCGAGTCCAGCGAGCTGTTCGCCCAGACGCTGCCCGAGGACCTCGTCAACTACGGGCTCATCCCGGAGTTCATCGGCCGCCTGCCGGTCGTCAGCGCCGTCCACCAGCTCACGCGCGACGACCTCATCACGATCCTCACCGAGCCGCGCAACGCGCTCGTCAAGCAGTTTCAGCGCTTCTTCTCCTTCGACGGCATCGAGCTCGTGTTCAGCGACGAGGCGCTCGTGTCGGTGGCCGAGAAGGCCCTGGCGCGCGAGACCGGCGCGCGCGGCCTGCGCTCGATCATCGAGGAGACGCTGCTGGAGGTGCAGTTCGAGCTGCCCTCGCGGCGCGACGTCAAGAAGTGCGTCGTGACGAAGGAGACGATCGAGAAGGGCCTGTCTCCGACGCTCGTCACCGAGGCCGCCCCCGACGTGCCGCAGTCACGCCGCGCCGAGTCGGCGTAGCCGCTCAGAGCGTCCGGGTACGATCCGCCCATGGCCGCCCTGTCCCGCGTGCGCACGATGCCCTGGCTCATGGTGCTGCAGCTCGCCATGACGCTGCGCAAGCACTGGAAGCTCCTCGAGCCCGCCGAGCGCCTGCGCTCGGGGAGCTCGTCAAGCAGTCCCAGGGCCGGCCGAACCGGCTGACGGCGCCGAGCGCGCCGAGGTGCGCCGGCTCGTCGCCAAGCTCGAGCCGGACAGATCGCGCGCAGCGTGGTGCCGATCGGGCGCCGCGCGGTGAAGGGGCGCCGCGGGCGCTAGGCAGGACCCGCGGGCACCGTGCCGGTGCCCGGCGACGCTCCATAGACTCAGACGTCTTGTCCACGGGAGACCTGCAAGCACGCACGCGCTTCGAGCCGGCCGAGGTCGAGCCGCGGATCCTCGCGCGCTGGCTGGAGACGGGCCTCGTCCATCCCGAGGCGGCCGGCACCGCCGAGGAGAACTTCTCGATCGCGATCCCGCCGCCGAACGTCACGGGCGCGCTGCACATGGGCCACGCGCTGAACTGGACGATCCAGGACGTCCTCGATCCGCACGAACCGCATGCGCGGCCGGCGCGCGAAGTGGATCTTCGGCACCGACCACGCCGGCATCGCGACGCAGCGCCAGGTCGAGAAGCTGCTCGAGTCCGAGGGCACGTCGCGCGATCGAGCTCGGCCGCGAGCGCTTCCTGCGAGCGCGTGTGGGAGTGGCGCGAGCGCTACGGCGGCGAGATCATCGAGCAGGGCAAGCGCCTCGGCGCGACGCCCGACTACGAGGACGAGCGCTTCACGATGGACGAGCGCTACGTCGAGGCCGTGCTGAAGGTCTTCGTCGAGCTCTACGAGCAGGGCCTGATCTACCGCGACCACTACATGGTCAACTGGGATCCGGGCCTGCGCTCGGCGATCTCCGACCTCGAGGTCGAGGAGCGCGAGGGCGTCGTCGACACGCTGTACTCGATCGCCTACCCGCTGGCCTGCGGCGAGGGCGAGCTCGTGGTGGCGACGGTGCGCCCGGAGACGATGCTCGCCGACACCGCCGTCGCCGTGCACCCCGACGACGAGCGCTACGCGCAGCTCGTCGGCCAGGAGGTCGTGCTGCCGCTCGTCGGCCGCGCGCCTGCCGATCATCGCCGACGAGTACGTCAAGACCGACTTCGGCACCGGCGCGCTGAAGATCACGCCCGGCCACGACCCCAACGACTTCGAGATCGGCCGCCGCCACGGCCTGGAGGAGATCAGCGTCATCGGCGAGGACGGCCTCATGACCGCCGCCGCCGGCACGCTACGCGGGCCTGACGGTCGCCGCGGCGCAGGAGCGCGTCGTCGCCGACCTCGAGGCAGCTCGGCGCGATCCGCGCGCGCGAGGAGTTCGTCCACACCGTGCCGTTCAGCCAGCGCTCGGGCGAGCGCGTCGAGCCGCTCATCTCGCTGCAGTGGTTCATGAGCATGGAGGAGCTCGCCGGGCCGGCGATCGACGCCGTGAAGTTCGGCCACATCAAGATCCATCCCGAGTCGCAGTCGCGGCGCTACATCGACTGGCTGGAGAACATCCGCCCGTGGTGCATCTCGCGCCAGCTGTGGTGGGGCCACCAGATCCCGGTCTGGTACCGCGGCGACGAGACGTACGTCGGCGCGACGGCGCCCGAGGGCGAGGGCTGGGAGCAGGACCCCGACGTGCTCGACACGTGGTTCTCGTCGGGGCTGTGGCCGTTCGCCACGCTCGGCTGGCCCGAGCGACACCCCCGAACTGCGAGGCCTTCTATCCCACCGACGTGCTCTCGACGGCGCGCGACATCCTGTTTCTGTGGGTCGCGCGGATGGTGATGCTCGGGCTGCGCTTCACCGACGCGATCCCGTTCGAGCACGTCTACGTCCACTCGATCATCCAGGCGCCCGACGGGCGGCGGATGAGCAAGTCGCTCGGCACGGGAATCGACCCGCTGGCGCTCGTCGAGGGCGGCCCGCGCCCGCCGGCCTTCGCCGCAGGGCGGCGACTTTCCCGCCTACGGCGCCGACGCGGTGCGCTTCGGCCTGCTGGCGATGTCCTCCACGCAGGACGTGCGCTTCAGCGAGGAGAAGGTCCAGCAGGGCCAGGCGCTGGCGAACAAGCTCTTCAACGCGACGCGCTTCGTCATCACGCGCGTGGGGGAGGAGGCGCGACGCGCAGGCCGTCGGCGGCCGGGCCGCATCCGCGCACGGTCGAGGACCGCTGGATCCTCTCGCGCCTGCAGGCGATCAAGGCCGACACCCACGCGCGCGCTGGACGCCTTCGACTTCGCGAAGGTCGCGCTCGGCCTCTACGACTTCATCTACGGCGAGCTGTGCGACTGGTACCTGGAGATCGTCAAGCCGCGACTTGGCCGAGGATGCCGACCCCGGCGAGCGCGCGGCGCTCGGCGCGACGCTGCTGCACGTCCTGCGCGAGACGATCGCCACCGCGCACCCGGTGATCCCGTTCGTCACCGAGGAGCTGTGGGAGCTGCTGCCGGGCACCGAGGGCCTGCTGGCGACGAGCGCGCTGCCGGCGCCCGACCGCGCGCTCGTCGATCGCGCCGCCGAGGCCGAGATGGAGCGCGCGATCGAGGCGATCCGCGGGCTGCGCGGCTGGCGCGACTCGGTCGGGGTGCGGCCCGGCGCGGTCGTGCCCGCGGTGCTGAACGCCGAGGGCTACGGATCGACGGCCGAGCGCGTGGGGGCGATGGCGCGGTTTGCCTTCACCTCCCAGGACGGCGGCGCGGGCGAGGTGGCGAGCATCGCCGTCCCGGGCGGGACGGTCGCCGTGCTCGCGTCCGACGACGTCGACCTCGGCGCCGCCGAGCGGCGCCTGGACGAGCAGCGCGCGACGCTGCGCGCGGAGATCGCGCGCGCCGAGAAGAAGCTCGCCAACCCCGGCTTCGTGGCGAAGGCGCCGCCGGCGGTCGTCGAAGGCGAGCGTGCCAAGCTCGAGCGGCTGCGCGCGGAGCTGGAATCGCTGTGACGCGCGCCGGCCTCGACGTCGGCGCCCCGCAGGGCGCCGAGCGCCGCGGAGGCCGAGCGGTGGCTGCTCTCGCTCGAGCTGTTCGGCATGCGCTTCGGGCTGGACCGCATGCGGCGGCTCATGACGGCGCTGGGCACCCCGAACGAGGCGTTCCGCGCGATCCACGTCGTCGGCACGAACGGCAAGTCCTCGACCGTGCGGATGATCGCCGCCCTGCTGCACCACCACGGCGTGCGCTCCGGGGCCTACCTCTCCCCGCACCTCGTCTCCTTCGCCGAGCGCATCCGTGTCGGCGGCGCCGACGTCTCGGCAGGCGAGTTCGCCGCCGCCGTCAGCCGCGCCCGCCGCGCCGCGACGCTCGTCGATCGTACGCTGGAGGCGGGCGACCGCGTGACGCAGTTCGAGGCGCTGACAGCGGCCGCCTACGCGCATCTGGCCGAGGCGGGCGTCGAGGTCGCGGTCGTCGAGGCCGGCCTGGGTGGTCGCTGGGACGCGACGAACGTCATCGGCGCCCCGATCGTCGTGCTGACGAACGTCGGTCTCGAGCACACGCGCTGGCTCGGGCCGACGGTCACCGACATCGCGCGCGAGAAGCTCGCGGTCGTGAAAGCGCGCCCGCCCACGACGCTCGTGCTCGGCGCCGACCTGCATCCGGAGGCCGAGACCGAGGCCCGGCTCGTCGCCGAACGCCAGGGCGCGACGATCGTGCGCGCGCCCGCCGCGCCGCCGGACGGCGTGGACCTGCTCGCCCGCGGCGCCTTTCAGCGGCGCAACTTCGCCGTCGCCTGCGCCGCGGCCGAGGCCTGCCTGGGCCGCCTGGACCCGGCGGCCGTGCGGGCCGCGGCGGCGTCGACGATCGTGCCCGGGCGCTTCGAGGTGCTGGCGGGCGCCGCCGGCGACGGCCGCGCCGAGGTCGTGCTCGACGGCGCCCACAACGCGAGCGGGATCGCCGCGCTCGCCGGGTCGCTGCCGGAGTTCCTCGCGGGCCGGCCGCTCGTCGCGGTGCTGTCGGTGCTCGACGACAAGGATGCCGCCGCGATGCTCGCGACGCTGCTGCCGCTCTGCGCGGGCGCGGTGTTCACCACCAACGCCAACCCGCGCGCGCTGTCACCGGCCACGCTCGCCTCGCTCGCCGGTCAGGTGGGCGGGGGAGGGTGGGACGGGATCACCCGCGTGGAGGCCGAGCCGCACCGCGCGGTCGCGCTGGCGCGCGAGCTCGCCGACGACGTGGCGCGCGGGCTCCACGAGCACCCCGAGGCCGGCGGCGTCGTGCTGGCCACGGGCTCGATCTACCTCATCGCCGACCTCGTGCGCCCGGCCGGAGCGGGCCGGGGATCGACGCTGTGAACCGCGAGGGCCCCTCGGCGCTGGCCCTGATCGCCGCGGTGGCGGTGATCGTCGCACTCGTGATCCTCGTGTTCTTCGCCATCGGCTACGGCCTCGGGCGCATGTTCCTGTAGGGCGGCGGCGCGGTGCAAGGACGGATGCGAATCCGCCGCTCATACCACCAAATCCTCCGCGACGGATAAGCTCCCGCGATCGTGGTCGCCGTCTTTGGCATCAACAGCGATGGGCTGAACCTTGCGGTCAACATGCTCATCCTGTTCCTCGTCGTCATCTACCTGGCGCTCGTGTACTGGACGTACATGGATGCGATCAGGCGGATCGAGGACCCGATGCTCGTCATCTGCGCGACCGTCGCCTCGCTGTTCCCGTTCGTCGGCACGATCCTCTACGTGATCGTCCGGCCGCCGGAGTACCTGGAGGACATCCACGAGCGCGAGCTGGAGATGCAGGCCGCCGAGGCGCGTCTGCACGACGCGCACTACATGCTGTGCCCGCACTGCGACTACGAAGTCAAAGAGGACTTCCTACGCTGTCCGAACTGCGTGCGCAAGCTTCGCGATCCGTGTCGCAACTGCGGACGCCCGCTGGACCCCACGTGGAAGCTCTGCCCGTATTGCGAGGCGGAGCCGGGCGATGTCGGACGCCAGCCGCGGCTGCGCTCCGAGGCCTGACGGCCTACGTGGTCTGACAACGAATCTCTTAGGAGTTTGAAACTGATGGACCGGACCCTGATCCTGGTAAAGCCCGACGCCTTCGCCCGCAACCTGACGGGCGAGATCATCGCCCGCTTCGAGCGCAAGGGCCTGCGCCTCGTGGCGCTGAAGCTCATGCAGCTCGACGACGCGACGGCCAAGGTGCACTACGCCGAGCACGAGGGCAAGCCGTTCTTCGACGATCTCGTCATTTTCATCACGTCCGGCCCGCTCGTGGCGATGATCCTCGAAGGTCCCAACGCGATCGCGGCCGCGCGCCAGCTCATCGGCTCGACGAACGGCATCGAGGCCGCCCCCGGCTCGATCCGCGGCGACTTCGCGATCGAGACGCGGCGCAACCTCGTGCATGGCTCGGACTCGGCCCAGTCGGCGGAGCGCGAGATCAAGATCTACTTCCCCGAGGTGGGGTAACCCGGCTCTAGCTTGGTGGGCCGGTCGGGCGCGTGTCGGCGCCGGCGTCACATCCGGCAGAAACTGCAGCTTTGAGAGGGTGAGTTTCGGCGGGCTGCTGCGCGTGTTCCTAGGCCGGCGTCGGCGGGGAGGGTCCTCGAGTTTTCGTCCGTATGTGCGACGGTTCTTCGAGGACCGCCTGCCCCGAGCGATCGCGCTCGCAGCCTGCCGGCTCGGCGACCACACGAAGGTTCCACCCGCCCTAAGAGATGCAGTGCTTGCCCTGCGCGGAGGCGGCCACCACCACGCGTCCGATCGATGTACGAACGTAGGCCAACCACGCTCATGCCCCCCTCGCGCCTCATCCTCGCCAGCCGCTCCCCCCAGCGCAAGGCGATCCTCGAACAGCTGGACATCCCCTTCGAGATCCTCGTCGTCGACGTCGACGAGCTCACCGCCGGCGACCCGGTTGAGGTCGCGGAAGCGAACGCCCTCGCCAAGGCGAACGCGGCGGCGCTCCAGCGGCCGGGCAGGACCATCCTCGGCGTCGACACCGTCGTCGCGCTCGACGGCGAGATCTACGGAAAACCGTCCTCGCCGCGGCACGCCGAGGAGACCCTGAAACGGCTCTCCGGACGCACCCACGAGGTCGTCAGCGGACTCGCGCTCCTCAAACCGGGCAACCCTCAGGTTGTGCATGAGGTAACGAAGGTGACGTTTCGGGTGCTCGACGACAGCCTCATCCGACGCTATGTCAACACCGGCGAATGGTCCGGTCGCGCGGGGGGTTATGCCATCCAGGGTCAAGGTGCGGGGCTGGTTCGCCGCATAATGGGCGACTACCTGAACGTGGTCGGTCTGCCCGTCGGAAAAATGCTCGACCTCGACTTGACCCTTATGCTCAGGGAGAACTAGAGGGATGGCTTGGCGGAGGCCCTTGCGCCGCTAGACTCAGCGGCGGCGGCAGGGCCACGAGCACGCATCGCTCCGGGCTCTGAACCGGGTTCCCGCCACCTCTTCAATGGGTTTCTTCAGCTACCTCACCGGATTCGGCGGCCGCGACATGGCCGTCGATCTGGGCACAGCGAACACCCTCGTCTACGTGCGGGGTCGCGGGATCGTTCTGAGCGAGCCGTCCGTCGTCGCGATCGACTCGCGCAGCGGCGAAGTGCACGCCGTCGGCATCGAGGCCAAGCGCATGCTCGGCCGCACGCCGGGCACGATCTCCGCGATCCGGCCGCTGAAGGACGGCGTCATCGCCGACTTCGACGTGACCGAGGAGATGCTGCGCCACTTCATCCAGAAGGTGCACCAGAACCGCTGGGCGCACCCGCGCGTCGTCGTCTGCGTTCCCTCCGGGCGTGACCGGGGTGGAGAAGCGCGCCGTCGAGGAGGCCTGCCTGAGCGCCGGCGCCCGCCAGGCCTACCTCATCGAGGAGCCGATGGCCGCGGCGATCGGCGCCGGCCTGCCGGTCGGCGAGCCGACCGGCTCGATGGTCGTCGACATCGGCGGCGGCACGAGCGAGGTGGCCGTCATCTCGCTCGGCGGCATCGTCGTCTCGCAGTCGATCCGCATCGGCGGCGACGAGCTCGACGAGGCGATCATCAATTACGCCAAGCGCGAGTACAAGCTGCTCATCGGCCAGCAGACGGCCGAGGAGGTCAAGCTCGAGATCGGCTCGGCGCACCCGATGGAGGAGGAGGTGCAGGCGGAGATCCGTGGACGCGACATGGTCTCCGGCCTGCCCAAGACGGTCGTGCTCACGAGCGAGGAGATCCGTCAGGCGCTCGAGGAGCCGCTGTCGCAGATCATCGACGCGGTCAAGGAGACGCTCGACCGCACGCCGCCGGAGCTGTCCTCGGACATCATGGATCGGGGGATCATGCTCGCCGGCGGAGGCTCATTGCTGCAGGGGCTCGACGAGCGCCTGCGCGAGGAGACGCAGATGCCGTGCCACCTGGCCGAGTCGCCGCTCACGTGCGTCGCCGTCGGCTCGGGCCGGTCGCTCGAGGAGTTCGAGGTCATCCACCGCACCAACCGCGGTAACTCGAAGAACCGCCGCCGCCGTTATTAAGTAAGTGCACCAACCCCCCTTGGAGTCAGCCCCCACGTGTATGACAAGACGGTCCGCCGGCGCCGGGCAGTCCTCGGACTGCTCGTCGCCTGCTCACTGATCCTGCTCACCGCCTATTTCGGTGAAACCAGCGGCGGCGCGCTGCACTCGGTGCAGCGCGGCACGAGCGAGATCCTCAACCCCGTCCAGGAGGGAGCGAGCCGGGCGCTGAAGCCGGTCCGCGACCTGTTCGGCTGGTTCGGCGACACCGTGGCGGCCAAGGGCCAGGTCGAGGACCTGCGCGCCGAGCGCGACCGGCTGCGCACGGAGGTCGCGCAGAACGACGTCCGCGCCGAGGAGTACGACCGGCTCAGCAAGCTCTTCGAGCTGCAGGGCGCGCTCGGCCTCAAGGACTACGGGCCGAAGACCGGCCGCGTCATCTTCCAGTCTCCGACCGTGTGGTACGCGACGATCCGCGTCGACAAGGGATCCGACGACGGCGTGCAGGTCGGCCAGCCCGTCCTCAACGAGGAGGCGCTGATCGGCCGCGTGACCGAGGTGTTCGGCGGTTCGGCCCAGGTGACGCTCATCACGGACACGACGACCAAGGTCCCCGCGCGGGCGGGGCGCCAGGGCGTGTTCGGCATCGTCGAGCCGACGAGCGCCGGCAACCCGACCGACCTCGTCATGCAGTTCACGCAGCCCAACTCCGAGCTGAAGGTCGGCGACCGCGTCGTCACGCGCGGCACCGAGCCCGAGGACCGCGGGCCGTCGCTGTACCCCGTCGGCCTGCCGATCGGCGACATCAAGCGCATCGACAACCAGGACACCGACACGCAGGAGGTCCACGTCCGTCCGTACGCCGACATGCGCAGCCTCGACTTCGTCCAGATCCTCACCAGGCCGCAGGGTCCGGGCGAGGGATGACCGAGGGATGAGCAACCCGGTCGCGCATCTGCTCGCGCGCCTCACCGCGCTCGGCCTGCTCGGCGTGATCGTCCAGACCGCGGCGGTCTCGCAGCTGCCGATCGCGGGCGCCAACGCCGACCTCTCGCCGCTGCTCGTCATGGCGGTCGGCCTGCTGTGCGGCTCGCTCGTGGGCGGCGTGTTCGGCTTCGGCGTCGGCCTGTTCGCCGACGTCGTCTCGCTGCAGACGCTCGGCGTCTCCTCGCTCGTCCTGCTCGGCGTCGGCTACGCGGCCGGCCGCCTGCGCGAGGCGCGTGACCCCGAGGGCTCGCTCGTCCCGCTCGCCGTCGGCGCCGCCGCCACCCTGCTGTTCGGCATCGGCTTCGCGCTCATGCAGTTCCTGCTCGGCGTCGACGCGCCGGTCAGCTGGGCGCTCGTGCGCCAGCTGCTGGCCACGCTCGTCGTCAACGCGCTCATCGCGCTGCCGGTCTACGCGCTCGTGCGCCGCTGGCTGCACGCGGCGATGCCCGAGGACCCGCGCCGACGGCGCCGCCGCGCCTACACGACCGGCGGCCTGAGCCCGCTCTCCCAGGGACCCCCGAACCGCCGATGATGATGGAGCCCTCCAACGACCGCCGGGCCCCGATCACCCCGCAGCTCGCGCTGCGCGTGGCGATCCTCGGCGGCGTCGCCTTCGCGCTGTTCGCGATCATCTTCTTTCGCCTCTGGTACCTGCAGGTGCTGTCGGGCGACAAGTTCCTCGCGCAGGCAACCGTCAACCGCGTCCGCGAGCTGCGCATCCAGGCGCCGCGCGGCAAGATCGTCGACCGCAGCGGCAAGGTCATCGTGCAGAACCGCCGCGCGGTCGTCGTCGAGCTCGACCCGTCGACGCTGCCCGACGAGGAGCGCGCCCTCGCCGCCGACTGGGGCCAGCGCGCCGGCGAGCGCGACGCCAAGCCCAAGGGCCACAAGGGCGAGCCGATCCCGATCCCGAAGATCCCCACCGCCGACCTGAAGACCCGCTACCGGCGCCTCGGCGCGGTGCTCGGCTCCGACGCGCAGACGATCCACCGCCAGGTCGTGCACTCGCTCGTCGTCGTGCCGTACTCCGCCGTGCGCCTGAAGACCGACGTCTCGACCGCCGCTGCTGGCATACATCTCCGAGCGGCCCGAGAAGTTCCCCGGGGTCAAGGTCGAGCAGACCTACCTGCGCTCCTATCCGCGCGACCGGCTCGCGGCGCAGATCCTCGGCACCGTCGGGGAGATCAGCAAGGAGGAGCGCGAGCTGCCGCGCTTCCGCGGCGTGAAGGCGGGCACGCTCATCGGCAAGGACGGTCTCGAGCGCACGTACGACCGCTACCTGCGCGGCGTCGACGGCGTGCAGCGCGTCCAGGTCGACGCGTTCGGGCGGCCCGTGGCCAACCCGCGCCTGCAGCGCGACGAGCCGATCGCCGGCCAGCGCCTGCGCCTCTCGCTCGACATCGGTCTGCAGCGCGCCGGCCAGGAGGCGTTCGCGGGCATCGCCGGCGGCAAGCCGGGCGCATTCGTCGCGATGGACCCGAGCGACGGCGCGATCATGGCGATGGGCTCGGCCCCGACGTTCGACCCGGCGCTGCTGACCAAGGAGCTCACGCAGAAGCGCTACGACGCCCTGTTCGGCGAGGCGGCCGGCGCGCCGCTGTTCAACCGCGCGATCGCCGGCCAGTACCCGACCGGCTCGACGTTCAAGGCGGTCACCGCGCTCGCCGGCCTGGAGAAGGGCCTCATCACGCCGGGCACGTCGATCAACGACCAGGGCTGCATCCAGGTCGGCGAGATCGAGCGCTGCAACGCGAAGAAGGCGCGCTACGGCCCGGTCGACCTGACGAAGGCGATCCAGGTCTCCTCGGACATCTACTTCTACCAGCTGGGCATGAACGCCTTCTACAGCAAGGGCGACGACCTCGTCATCCAGCGCTACGCGCGCAAGATCGGCTTCGGCCAGACCACCGGGATCGACCTGCCCGGCGAGGACGACGGCGTCATCCCCGACCAGGCCTGGCGCGACGAGGTCAACGAGCGCGAGAAGGAGTGCCGCAAGAAGAAGGGCATCTCGCTGGAGGTCAACGTCTTCACGGCGGGCGCCAACGGCTGCGGCATCTCCGACCTGCGCGACTACAACCTCGGCGACACGGTGAACCTCGCGATCGGCCAGGGCGACCTGCAGGCCACGCCGCTGCAGCTCGCCGTCGCCTACGCCGCGATCGAGAACAAGGGCAAGATCGTCACGCCGCACCTCGGGCTGGAGATCGAGCGCGCCAACGGCGAGCTCGTGCAGCGCATCGAGCGCGACCCGGCGCGGCGCGTCGACATCGACGAGGCCGACCGCCTGGCCGTCGCCAACGGCCTGCACCTCGCCGCCAGCGCGGCGGGCGGCACGTCGACCGACGTCTTCACCGGCTGGCCCCAGGATCAGCTGCCGATCTACGGCAAGACCGGCACCGCGCAGCGCCCGCCGAAGGGCGATCAGTCCTGGTACGTCGCCTACATCCCGCACCCCGACCGGCCGATCGTCGTCGCGGTCACGGTCGAGGAGGGCGGCTTCGGCGCGGCGACCGCGGCGCCGATCGCCTGCCGGGTGCTGGCGAAGTTCTACGGCGTCCAGACCGCGCCCTGCGCGCGTGGCGAGGACTCCACGCGATGAACGAGCCCACTGCCAAGCGGCTGCCCGCGGGGCTGCGCCTGCCCTTCGATCCGCTGCTCGCGCTGGCGGCGCTCGGGCTCATGGCCGCCTCGCTCGTTACCCTCAACGCATCGACGAGCCAAGACGTTCCGGGCGATCCGCACTACTACGTAACGCGCCAAGGCGTGTTCTTCGCCGTCGGCACGCTCATCGCGATCGTCCTGAGCCGGATCGACTACTCGCGCCTGCGGGAGCTGAAGTACGGGGTCTACGGCCTGATGCTGGCCGGAATCCTGCTCGTCGCCGTGTTCGGTGGCGTGACGCGTGGCTCGCGGCGCGCGATCCAGCTGCCGTTCTTCGAGGTGCAGGCATCCGAGCTCGGCAAGGTGCTGCTGATCGTCGCGCTGGCCGGCTTCGTCGTGGATCGATCGCGGCGCCTGGGCGAGCGCGACACGACCGCGCGCCTGGTGATCGTCGGGATGATCCCCGCGATCCTCGTGATGGCCTCGGACCTCGGCTCCGGCCTGGTCTACATCGCGATCCTCTTCGCCGCGCTGTTCGTCGCGGGCGTGAGCTGGCGGCACTTCGCCGGGCTCATCACGCTCGGCATCGTCTCGATCGCCCTCGTGCTGACGGCCGCGCCGGCGCTCGGGGTGACGGTGCTGAGCACCGAGCAGTCCTCGCGCCTGACCTCCTTCCTCGCTCCGTCGGACGTCGCGGGCGACGCCGGCTATCAGCAGAACCAGTCGCGCATCGCGATCGGCTCCGGTCAGAAGACCGGCCGCGGCGAGCGCGCGACACAGGGACCCCTGAACTTCCTGCCCGAGGAACGCACGGACTTCGCGTTCGCCGTCGTCGGCGAGCGCTGGGGATTCGCCGGTGCGGGCCTGCTGCTCTCGTTGTACGCGCTGCTCGTGTGGCGCGGTCTGCGGATTCTCACCGTGGCCAAGAACCTCTACGGCGCGCTGATCGCCGGAGGCGTCGTGGCCATGCTCCTGTTCCAGGTCTTCATCAACGTCGGCATGAACGTGGGGATCATGCCCATCACCGGGATCCCACTGCCGCTGTTCTCATACGGCGGCAGCTCGGTGCTCTCCACCCTCTTGGCCATCGGCCTGCTGCAGTCGATTCACGCGCAAGGGCGCTTCGCGGCTGCAACCAAACGCCGGGGGCTCCCATTCTGAGCAAAGGACCCTTCTCTCATGAAGAAGCAACTGCTGGTCAGCGTCGACCGCGGGGAGACTCGCGTCGCGCTGCTGGAAGCATCCGGTAAGCCGAGCGTCGCGAAGCCCGCGACGCGCTCGAAGAAGCCGGATCCGGCCGACGGCTATCGCGTCGCCGAGCTGTACTTCGAGCGCCGCGGCGCGCGCTCGATCGTCGGAAACATCTACAAGGGCAAGGTCGACAACGTGCTCGCCGGCCTCGAGGCCGCGTTCGTCGACATCGGCCTGGAGAAGAACGGCTTCCTGCACGTCGACGAGATCGTCGTGCCGGGCGTCGACGTCGGCCGCCGCGGCCGCGGCAAGGAGGGCGGCTCGAAGATCACCGAGCTCATCAAGCCCGGCCAGGAGATCGTCGTGCAGGTCGTCAAGGACCCGCTGAAGAGCAAGGGCGCGCGGCTGAGCATGGAGCTGACGATCGCCGGGCGCTACATGGTCTACGCCCCGATGGGCGAGGGCGTCGGCGTCTCGCGCCGCCTCGACGACCGCGAGCGCGACCGCCTGCGCCGCGAGACGAAGGGCCTGGACCTGCGCGGCGGCGGCGCGATCATCCGCACGGCCGCCAGCGGCGCCAAGCGCGAGGACTTCGAGCGCGAGCTGCAGTACCTCTTCAAGCTGCACGAGGTGCTGCTCAAGCGCGTCGACGAGACGCCCGCGCCGGGGCTCGTCTTCCAGGAGGCCGACCTCTCGGTGCGCGTCGTGCGCGACATCTTCTCCGAGCACTTCGAGCGCGCGATCGTCGACGATCCCAAGCAGCACCAGCGCCTCGTCTCGTTCTTCACGCGCACCGCGCCCGAGCTCGTCGACCGCGTCGAGCTCTACGAGGAGAAGGCGCCGCTGTTCGCCGCCTACGGCGTCGAGAAGGTCATCGACGGGCTCATGACGCGCCGCGTCGACCTGCCCAGCGGCGGCTACCTCATCATCGACTACGCCGAGGCGCTGACGGTCATCGACGTCAACTCGGGCTCGTTCATCGGCCGCGGCAAGGGCGCGCGCCTGGAGGACACGATCACGACGACGAACCTCGAGGCCGCCGAGGAGGTCGTCAACCAGCTGCGCCTGCGCGACATCGGCGGGATCATCGTCATCGACTTCATCGACATGGCCCGCGCGCGCAACCGCGACGCCGTCCTGAAGACGCTGCGCAAGACGTTGGATGAGGACCGCACGAAGACGTTCACCGCGGAGATCTCCAAGCTCGGCCTCGTCGAGATGACGCGCCAGAACGTCACCGAGGGCGTGCGCGAGATCATCTCGCGGCCCTGCCCGACGTGCGACGGCGACGGCGTCATCAAGTCCGAGGACACGATCGCGATCGAGTTCGAGCGCCGCCTGCGCGTCCTCGCCAAGAAGGCGCTGAAGAAGCACGAGGCGTTCCTCGTGCAGATGAACCCGCGCGTCAGCGCCGTGTTCACCGGCAACGCCAAGCGCGTGCTGCACGCGCTGGAGGAGGAGACCGGCCGGCGCTTTCACTTCACGGGCACGGAGGGGCTGCCGCTCGACCACTTCGACATCCTCATGGAGGGCTCCAAGGCAGAGGTCATGGAGCGCGCGGTGCCCTTCCGCGAGGGCGACGAGGTGCTCGTGCACATCGTCGAGCCGCACATGTACGACGTCGACGACGCGGTGGCCAAGATCGACGGCTACATCATCAGCGTGGCCGGGGGCGGGCGCTTCGTCGGGGCCAAGCGGCTGGTGCGCATCGACCACGCCGGGCGCACGTCGGCGACGGCGACGATGCTCGACGCGCCGGAGGTCGAGGAGCCGGCCGCGCCCGCTGCGCCGGCCGCGCCGGCCGCCGCGGGAGCCCCCGCGGACACCACCGAGGACGGTGGCGCAGACGATGGCGTAGAATCGACGACTCGGCGCCGCGGCCGTAGAGGCGGACGGCGCCGTTCGCGCGCCACGGCAGAATCCGGCGCGACACCGACTTCGGAAAGCTGAACCTTCTTTTTCATCATGGCCTACGCAATCGTCAAGACCGGCGGCAAGCAGTACCGCGTCGAGGAGGGGCAGACCCTGCTCGTCGAGCGGCTGCCCCAGGAAGAGGGCGCGACCGTCGTGCTCGCGCCGCTGCTGTACGCGGCCGACGACGCCATCTTCGACGTCGACGGCCTGAAGAAGGTCTCGGTCAAGGCGAAGATCGTCGCCCACGAGCGCGGCGAGAAGCTGCGCGTGTTCAAGTTCAAGCCCAAGCGCGGCTACAAGCGCACGACGGGTCACCGTCAGGAGCTCACCCGCTTGGAGATCACGGAAGTGAAGGGCTAACTGAGATGGCTCACAAAAAGGGACTTGGTTCCTCACGCAACGGGCGCGACTCCAACGCCCAGCGCCTCGGCGTCAAGACGTTCGCCGGCGAGACGGTCAGCGGCGGCGAGATCATCGTCCGCCAGCGCGGCACGCGCTTCCGTCCGGGCGACGGCGTCGGCATCGGCAAGGACGACACGCTCTACGCCCGCGCGGCGGGCACGGTCGTCTTCGGCCAGCAGCGCGGCAAGCGCATCGTCTCGATCGCTCCGCACGACGCGGAGTAGCTCGCCCGCTCAGATGCCGTAGGGCCGCCCGCGCTGCTGGCGGCGGGTGGTCGTCAGCGGCTCGGGGTCGGGGCGGGGATGCGTCTGCAGCCACGCCTTCGCGGCGGCCGTGGCCTCGCGCGCCTTCGTGGGGACGTCCGTGTCGGGATCCAGCGGCTTCATGACGCCCAGCTCGGCCAGCTGGTGCAGCATCGAGTTCAGCGGCGAGTGGGCGTGGCACCACGGCTCCGGGTACTGCGAGCCCTGCTTCGCCGTGGCCACCCACTCGACGAGCAGCCAGTCGCTCAGCCGGACCTTGTCGGGGAACCCGGCGAAGCCCGGCCCCGGGGTCATGTCGGCTGGCTCACCGGGCGGATGAGGATCTCGTTGACGTCGACGTGCGCCGGCTGGGACACGGCGAACATGATCGCACGGGCGATGTCGTCGGGTTCGAGGGCATTGCTCACGGGATTGTCGAAGAACGGCGTGTCGACCATGCCCGGCTCGATCGAGGTCACGCGCACGCCGGTGTCGTTGAGCTCCTGGCGGGCGGACTCGGCCATCGCCGTGACCGCGTGCTTCGTGGCGCTGTACAGCGAGCCGGGCAGCGCGCGGCGGCCGGCCACCGAGCTCGTCAGCAGCAGGTGCCCGACGGAGTCCTTCAGCGCCGGCATCGTCGCGCGGATCGTGTAGGCGCAGCCGAGCACGTTGGTGAGCACCATGTCGCGCCACTGCTCGGGGGTCTCCTTGAGAAAGCCGCGGGCGGCGCCGAAACCGGCGTTGGCGAACGCGACGTCGATCTGCCCGAAGGCATCCAGCGCGGCCTGCACCATCGCCTCCTGCCGGCCGAAGTCGGTGACGTCGCACGTGACCGCGATCGCGCGCTCGTCGCCGCCGAGCTCCTCGGCGAGCTGCTCGAGCTTGTCGGTCGAGCGGGCGGCGAGCACGAGGCGATAGCCGGCGGCCGAGGCCTGCCGCGCGGTGGCGGCGCCGATGCCGCTCGAGGCGCCGGTGATGAGGAAGACGGGGTCGGCCATGGTTCTCCTTCGGGGGGTGGGAATCCAGCGGATCGCGCGCTGCGAACTACCCGCACTACCTTCAATAGCGAACATGCTCTACGACAAGGCACGCATCAACGTCGTCGCCGGCGGCGGCGGCGACGGCTGCATGAGCTTCCGCCGCGAGGCGCACGTGCCGCACGGCGGGCCCGACGGCGGCGACGGCGGGCACGGCGGCGATGTCGTGCTCGTCTGCGACGACTCGCTGCGCGACCTGCAGTCCTTCAAGCGCAGCGTGCACTACAAGGCCAAGCGCGCCGGGCACGGCGAGGGCGCCCTGCGCCACGGCGCCGACGGCCCGCCGCTGGAGGTGCACGTCCCGCCCGGGACGCAGGTCGCGTCCTGGGACGGCAGCACGCACGACCTCGTCGTACCGGGCCAGCGCGTCGTCGTCGCTCGCGGCGGCGCCGGCGGGCGCGGCAACAAGAAGTTCGCGTCCTCCACGACGCAGGCGCCGCGCATGCGCGAGCGCGGCCTGCCCGGCGAGGAGGGCTGGATCGACCTGCGCCTGAAGCTGCTCGCCGACGTCGGCCTCGTCGGCCTGCCCAACGCCGGAAAGTCCTCGCTGCTGGGGCGCATGACGCGGGCCGCGCCGAAGGTCGCCGCCTACCCGTTCACGACGCTCGAGCCGATCCTCGGCACGCTCGACGGGCCCGACCGCCAGCTCATCATCGCCGACATCCCGGGGCTCATCGAGGGCGCCAGCGACGGCGCCGGCTTGGGCCACGACTTCCTCGCGCACGTCGAGCGCACGCGGCTGCTCGTCCACGTCCTCGACCTCGCGCCGGTCGATGGCTCCGATCCCGTCGGCAACCACGCGACGATCGAGGCCGAGCTGCGCGCGCACGACCGCCGGCTGGCCGCGCTGCCGCGTGTCCTGGCCCTGTCGAAGGCCGATCTCGTGCCGCCCGCGGAGGCCGAGCGCGCCGCGACGGCGTGGCGCGAGCGGCTCGGCGAACAGGTGACCGTGCTCGTCACCTCGTCGGCGACCGGCAGCGGGATCGACGGGCTGCAGCGCGAGCTCCTGCGCCGCGTGCCGCTGCTGCCGAGCTCCGACGAGCTGATCGCGCTCGACGACGTGCCCAGCGTCGAGCACCGCGTTTTTCGCCCGGCGGTCAACCGCGGCTTCAAGGTCGAGCGGATGGAGGACGGCGTCTTCCGGGTCCACGGCGAGAGCGTCGAACGACTGCTCATGCGCCACGATCTCGACAACGACGAGGCGCTCGCGCATGTCGAGGGACGCCTGCGCAAGATGGGGATCATCAACGCGCTGGAGTCCGAGGGCTTCGAGCCGGGCGACGACGTCGAGATCGCCGGCGTGCTGTTCGAGCTGCACCCCGGTTGACCGCTCTTCGCGCAGTTTGCGGACGTATGCCCAACCCTGGTTCGATGTGAACCGGCGCAACCTTCGGTTCGGCCGTGGTGTTCTCTCGGGGGTGCGGGTAGCGATCCAGGGGAGGACGATGTGCGCAGGCGCAGCGGCGACGGCGAGGCGGTCACGGGGACGCGCAGGCGCACAACCCATTACGGTTCCGCGCCGATGAGCCTCCAACGATTTGCCATCGTCTCTGTCCTGCTCGCATGCCTCCTCGTGCCGGCGGCGGCTCAGGCCTCCCCCGAGCAGGCGTCGATCATGATGGACGACGACCAGCTGCTGTACCGCAGCAACGTGACCCAGACGCGCACGCTCGTGACGATGCGCGCCATGGGCGCCGACGCCGTGCGCGCCACGGTGCTCTGGCGGATCGTCGCCGAGGGCGCGAGCCCGACGAACAAGGAGATCTCGCGTCTGAAGACCGAGAAGGAGCGCGACCGGGCCCGGGCGCAGCGCAAGCGCTTCAAGGCCGCCGACCCGCGCACCTATCCCACCCGCAACTGGGACCGCTACGACAACCTCGTCAAGGAGGCCGCGAAGGTCGGCATGCGCGTGTACTTCACGCTCACCGGCCCCGGCCCGCACTACGCGCACGGCGTCGCGCCGCCCAGCCAGCGCAAGAACGCCGGCACGTACCGGCCGATCCCCGCGCAGTTCCAGCTCTTCGCCGAGGCCGTCGGAAAGCGCTACTCGGGCAAGTACCGCGACGAGAACGCGATCCGCAAGGCGCTGCCGCGCGTGTCGCTGTGGTCGCTGTGGAACGAGCCCAACCAGCCCGGCTGGCTGTCGCCGCAGTGGGAGAAGGTCGACGGGGTGAACATCCCCGTGGCGCCGTTCCTCTACCGGGAGCTGCACCAGGCCGGCGTCGCCGGCCTGGAGAAGTCCGGCCACGGCGCCGACGCGATCTTCCTCGGCGAGACGGCGCCGCTGGGCTCGAACAAGACCGGCCCGCGCGACGCGATCCGGCCGGTCCCGTTCCTGCAGGAGATGCTCTGCCTGGCGCCCAACGGCACGCCGTACACCGGCGTCGACGCGGCGCGCCGGCGGTGCGACGACTTCGCCAAGAACCCGACGCTGAAGGCGACGTCGTACGCCCACCATCCGTACACGAAGAAGATCGCCCCGACGGTCGCGCCGAAGAACCCGGCGGAGATCACGATCGCGAACATCGCCTCGCTCGGGCCGATCCTCGACGTGCTCTCCGCCCAGTCGGGCGGCAAGATCGCCCCGGACCTGCCGATCTTCCTCACCGAGTTCGGCTACGAGAGCGAGCCCGACCCGCGCAACGGCATCCCGTACATGCGCCAGGCCGAGTTCAACCAGCTCGCCGAGTTCCTCGCCTTCCAGCAGCCGCGCGTGGCGGCGACGACGCAGTTCCTCCTGCGCGACGCCGCGCCGCTGAAGCGCTCGCCGATCACCGGCAAGGCCTACAAGGTCGGATCGCGGGAGTACTGGTTCACGTACCAGTCGGGTCTCTACACCCTGGGCGGGCGGGCCAAGCCGGCCGCCTTCGCCTACACGCTGCCGCTCGTCGTCTATCCCGCCGGCGAGGGCCTCGTGGGCTTCTGGGGCCAGCTCCGCTTCCGCCCCAACGGCGCGGAGGACACGGCGCTGCTCATGTGGTGTCCGGACAACAAGAACATCCGCACCTGCGAGGCCCTCCCGGACGGGGCCGCGACGACGAGCTTCCGCGGCTTCTTCAGTGGCACGGCGGCGATCCCGAAGCCGGGCGGCTTCTACCGCGCGGGCTACGTCGTGCCGGCCACCGACACGGCGCCGCAGAGGATCGGCGTCTGGTCGCTGCCGGCGAAGCTCGGCTGACGCACCCCCCAAATCAGTCGGCCCTAAGCTGAGCGGCCCGTGGCCCGCTTTGTCATCAAGCTCGGATCGAGCATCGTCGCCGAGGACGACGGCGAGCTGCGCGCCGCCGTCATCGAGCGCATCTGCGCCGAGGCGGCCGCGCGCCACGCCGCGGGCGACGAGGTCGTGCTCGTCACGAGCGGGGCGATCGCGCGCGGCATGCGCGTCATGGGCCTGGCGGTGCGTCCCCGCGCGATCGAGGACCTGCAGGCCGCCAGCGCGGTCGGCCAGGGCAAGCTCTACCGCGTCTACGACGAGCTGCTGCGCGGCCATGGCATCACGTCCGCGCAGGTGCTGCTGACGTTCTTCGACATGAGCGCGCGGACGCACTACCTCAACGCGCGCGGCACGCTGGGCAAGCTGCTGGAGTGGCGCGTGCTGCCGGTCATCAACGAGAACGACACGACGACGACCGACGAGATCTCCTTCGGCGACAACGACTTCCTCGCCGCGCAGGTGGCGATGCTGATCGGCGCCGACCTGCTCGTGCTGCTCACCGACGTCGAGGGCCTGTTCACGGCGAGCCCGCGGACGACCCCGGCGCCGCGCTCGTGCCGACCGTGACGGACTTCGCCGCGCTCGGCGACCTGTCGATCGGCCACACGACGTCGCCGCTGGGGACCGGCGGGATGCGCTCGAAGGTCGTCGCCGCCGAGATGGCCACGGCGGGCGGGATCGAGACCGTCATCTGCAGCGGCCTGCGCGAGGGCGCGCTGGCCGCCGCCCTGTCGGGCGAGGCGGCCGGCACGCGCTTCAGCGCCGGCGAGGCGCGCTACTCCTCCTTCAAGCTGTGGCTGAAGTACGCCAAGCCGTCGCGCGGGACGGTCGTCGTGGACGCCGGCGCCGCGCGCGCGCTGCGCGACGGCGGCACGTCGCTGCTGCCGGTCGGGATCACCGAGGTGCGCGGCGCCTTCGACGCCGGCGACGCCGTGCAGGTCGCGCACGGGGCGATCGTCATCGGCAAGGGGATCTGCAACTACGCCGCCGACGAGCTCGGCCAGGTCAAGGGGCTGAAGTCCGCTGCCGTGCGCGAGGTCATGCCGCGCGCCACCGACGAGGCGATCCACCGCGACTACTTCGTCCTGAGCTGAGGACTGACGTACCCTTCCGGCATGGCGATCGCGACTCGCACGGTCTCCGACATCTGCCTGGCGGCTCGCGATGCCTCGCGTGCGCTGGCGGCGCTCGACACCGACACGAAGAACGCGGCGCTGGCGGCGATCGCCGACGCGCTCATCGCGCGGACCGACGAGATCGTCGAGGCCAACGCCCGCGACATGCAGGCGGGACGGGACAACGGCCTGACCGACGCGCTGCTCGACCGGCTGGCGCTCGATCCGGCGCGGATCTCCGCGATCGCCGCCGGCACGCGCGCGATCGCCGCGCTGCCCGACCCGGTCGGCGAGGTCGTCGAGGGCAAGCGGCTGCCCAACGGGCTGGACGTGCGGATGCTGCGCGTGCCGTTCGGCGTCGTCGCGGTCGTCTACGAGGCGCGCCCGAACGTCACGATCGACGCCGCCGCGCTGTGCCTGAAGTCCGGCAACGCGGTCGTGCTGCGCGGGTCGTCGTCGGCGGCGCACTCCAACGCCGTGCTGGCCGCGATCGCCGCCGAAGCCGCGGCGTCGGCCGGGGTTCCGGACGGCGCGATCGGGCTTGTCGCGGGCGGTGGGCGCGAAGAGCTCGCCGAGCTGGCGACCCAGGACGGCGTCGTCGATCTCATCTTCCCGCGCGGCGGCGAGGGGCTGAAGGCGGCGCTGAAGGCCGTCGCCACCGTGCCCGTGATCTACGCCGCGTCCGGCAACTGCCACGTCTACGTCGACGCCGACGCCGACCTCGACGCCGCCGAGGCGATCATCGTCAACGCCAAGGTCCAGAAGCCGAGCGTCTGCAACGCCGCCGAGACGCTGCTCGTGCACGGCGCCGCGGCGCCGGCGTTCCTGCCGCGCGCGCTGCGCGCGCTGCGCGACGCGGGCGTCGAGCTGCGCGTCGACGGCCGCACGCGGGCGCTGGCGGGCGACGCGCTGGCGCCGGCGCTCATCGACGCCACCGAGGCGGACTGGGACACCGAGTTCCTCGCGCTCGTGCTCGCCGTCGGCGTCGTGGACTCCGTCGAGGAGGCGATCGCGCACATCAACGCGCACGGCTCCGGACACTCCGAGGCGATCGTCACGAACGACACGCGCGCCGCGCGCGCCTTCGAGCGCGGCGTCGATGCCGCCTGCGTGTACGTCAACGCCTCGACGCGCTTCACCGACGGCGGCGAGTTCGGCATGGGCGCCGAGATCGGCAACTCGACGCAGAAGCTGCACGCGCGCGGGCCGATCGGCGTGCGCGAGCTGTGCACGCTGAAGTACGTGGTCGCCGGGGACGGCCACGTGCGACCGTGATGGCGTAGCGCCCCGCGCGTGGCCCGGATCGGCATCCTCGGCGGCTCGTTCAACCCGCCGCACATCGCCCATCTCGTCTGCGCCTCGGAGGCCGCGGCGCAGCTGGGCCTGGACCGCGTGCTGCTCACGCCGGTCGCCACGCCGCCGCACAAGGACACCGAGAGCGACCCCGGGCCGCAGGAGCGCCTCGAGCTCTGCCGCCTGGCCATCGAGGGCGACGAGCGACTCGGCGTCTGCGACCTCGAGGTGCTGCGCGGCGGTCCGTCGTACACGGTCGATACCCTGAGGGAGCTTCATGCGCGCACGCCGGAGGACGACCTGACCTTCATCGTCGGGGGCGACATCGCCCTCGGACTGCCGAGCTGGCACGAGCCCGAGGCGGTGCTCGGTCTGGCGCAGTTGGCGGTGGCGGAGCGCTCCGGAGCCGGGCGGCAGGACATCGTCGACCGGCTGGCAGAGCGTTTCGAAGCGCCACCGGCCCCGGTGTTCTTCGACATGCCGCGGCTGGACATCTCGTCGTCGCTCATCCGCCGGCGGGTCGCGCAGGGGCTCCCGATCCGATACCTCGTCCCACATTCCGTTGCCGAGCGCATAGCTCGGGGAAGGCTGTACCGATGATGACCCCAGAGCAGCTCGTAGAGACGATCGCCGCCCAGGCGGCCGACAAGAAGGCGATCGACGTCGTCGAACTCGACGTGCGCGGTGTCATCGGCTACACCGACTTCTTCCTCGTCTGCTCGGGCAACACGGCACGCCAGGTCAAGGCGATCCACGACGGCATCCACCAGTCCCTCAAGGACGACCACGGCATCCTGCCGCGTCGCGTGGAGGGGCAGACCGAGGCGACGTGGATCCTCATGGACTACCTCGACGTGCTCGTCCACATCTTCACCCCCGAGGCGCGCGACTTCTACCGCCTCGAGCAGCTCTGGGGCGAGGTGCCGGCGCGCGCCCTGGAGACCGCCGAGCTGTAGTGGGCCGCGCCATCTGGTAGACCACCGCGGGTGTCGCGCGCCCTTCTGACGAGCCTGCTGGTGGCGATCGTCCTCGCGCCGGCGGCGGCGTGGGCGGCCGAGCCGCCCAACCAGAACGACCCCTGCTCGCGCGGCGGGCGCGACAGCTGCGGCACGACCGGCGTCGGCAGCTACGAGACCTACCGCTACGGCCTGCGCTGGTTCGGCGACTACCGTGGCGCGGTGCCGAGCGTGAAGGGCCCGACCTTCTGCCTGGACCTGCGCTTCTGGTATCCGTCGAGCCGGTTCCGCTACGCCCGCCTGGCCTCGACCGACGGCTTTCGCAACCGCGAGGGCAATCTCGTCGGCGACAGCGACCTCGCGAAGATGTCCTACGCGATCTGGCGCTTCGGCAACTCGGGGCGCCGCACCGGCCAGCAGGCGGTGATGCTCTACGTGCATCAGCTCATGGGCGACGGCGCGCCCGGCGAGGTCAACCCGGCCGCGCTCGGCCCGGCGGTGCAGTCGGCATACCGGCGCGTCGCCCGCGACGCCGCGCGCTACGCCGGGCCCTACAAGCTCGAGACGAGCCTGCCGTCCGGCACGCCGGCGCCCCTGCCGGTGCGCCGCAAGACGACGCTGACCGCCCGCGTGGTCGCCGCCTCGGGCGCGGCGGTACCCAACGTCAACCTCGAGCTGCAGATCGCGGGCGCGGGCGATCTGCCCAAGACCGTGCGCACCGGCGCCGACGGCGTCGCGCGGATCCCGATCACCCCGACCGACGTCAAGGGCGGCGTGCGCGGCGCGATCCGCTCGCAGCTCGTCGCCGCGCCGAGCCCGGCGATCTACACGCCGCGCCGCGCCGACGCGGCCCGCAACGGTCAGCGCCTGGCCGGGCCCGCGACGACGCGTGCGACCACCGACGTCGCGTTCGACGTCAAGCCCGCGCAGATCGCCGTGACGACGACCGCCACGCCGGCCACGCTCGCGGTCGGCGAGGCGAGCCGCGACGCGGTCTCCATCTCGGGCGCCTACGGCGGCTGGCGCGCGGACGTCGAGGTGCGCCTCTACGGACCGGCGCGCACGCGCGACGCGATCGACTGCAGCGGCGCACCGGCGGCCGAGACGACGTACAACACGGGCGCGGGGCCGTCGATGACGCCGGTGTTGCGTCCGGCGCGAGCCGGCTGGTACGGCTACCAGCTCGTCATCCCCGGCAGCGACGACGTCCTCGGCCTGACGACCCCTTGCGGGGAGGCGTCGGAGCTGCTCAAGGTCGAGGCGCAGCCCACGGTCAAGACGCAGGTCAGCGCGCCCGCGGTCGACCCCGGCGCCGCCGTCACCGACACGGCGCTCGTCGAGGGCCTGGGCGGTGAGACGGTCACGGTCGTCGCGTCGCTGTACGGGCCCTACGCCGCGGCGGACAAGATCACCTGCCAGGGCGCGCCGGTCTGGACGGGCGAGTTCCAGGCCTCGGCCGACGGGTCCTACGTGACCGAGCCCGTCACGCTCACCGTGCCCGGCTACTACACGTACCGCGAGTCGATCGCGGCGAGCGAGTTCGTGCGGCCGGTGCAGACGCCGTGCGCCGAGGCCGCCGAGACGACGATCGTGCGCGGCCGACCCGCAGATCACGACCCAGATCAGCGCGCAGGAGACCGCGCCGGGCGCGTCGATCACCGACAGCGTCGTCGTCAGCGGGCTGGGCGCCCTGAGCGCGACGGTCGAGGTCGAGCTGTGGGGTCCGTTCCCCACGACCGAGGCGATCCGCTGCGAGGGCACGCCGTATGCGAAGTCGACGCTGACGGCCACGGGCGACGGGACGTACACGAGCGCGCCCACGACGCTCGACCGCGCCGGCTACTACACCTACCGCGAGTCGATCGCGGCGACGGCCGCCTTCGCGGGAGCCACCACCGCGTGCGGCGAGGTCTCCGAGACCACGTTCGCGCGCGCCACGCCGGCGGTGACGACCGTCGTATCGCAGCAGGTCGTGCGGCCGGGCGCGCAGATCTTCGATCGCATCAAGGTGACCGGCCTGGGCAGGACCCCGGCGCAGGTCGAGGTGCGGCTGTTCGGCCCGTTCGCCAGCCGTGCGGCGATGGACTGTGAAGGTGCGCCGCTGTGGAAGGGCACGGTCTCGGTCGCGGGCGACGGCGAGGTCCGCTCGCCGCGGGTCCGCGTGCCGCGCGCGGGCTTCTACACGTACCGCGAGCGGATCGTCGGCACGCCGACGATCGTGGCCGTCGAGACAGAATGCGGCGAGGAGTCCGAGACGTCGCTGGCGCGGCCGCTCGTCCTCACCGGCCGCGGCGATCCGGGCCCGCTCGCGACGCCGGCGGCCGTCGCCGTCGCCGCCCAGGCGCCCGCGGCCGCCGGCAGCCCGACGCACGTCCGCCTGGCCCGCCTGGGGATCGACGCCGAGATCTACGGCGCGGACATCGACACCCGCCTCGGGATCCTCGACGTCCCGCAGAACATCGATCGCGTCGGCTGGTGGCGCGACGGTGCGGCGCCGGGAGCGTCGACCGGCACGATCCTGCTCGCCGGCCACGTCGACAGCGCCAAGCGCGGCGCGGGGGCGTTCTACGCGCTCAAGGGCGCGCGCCGGGGCGACACGATCACCGTGCGCTCCGAGGGCGGCACGACGCGCAGCTACCGCGTGACGTCGCTGCGTCGCGTGCGCAAAGCCGCGCTGCCGGCCGGCATCTTCACCCGCAGGGGCGAGCGCCGGCTCGTGCTCGTGACCTGTGGCGGGCCGTTCGACGCCGCGCGCGGGCGCTACCGCGACAACGTGATCGTCACCGCGGTTCCGCGGTAGCGCGCCGCTACCGGACCCGGGCGAGCGCCTGCGCCGCGACGCGCAGGTCCTCGTGCAGCAGGTCGCGCTGCGCCTGGCGTGCCTCGCCGTCGCGGCCGCGCAGGATCGCCGACGGGTGGATCGTGGCGATGACGACCGGCGCGAGGTCGCTGTCGAGCGGGCGGCCGCGCTCGGCCATGAGCCGGAACCGGCTGCCGAGCAGCGACTTCGCCGCGGTCGCCCCGAGCAGCACGAGGACCTCGGGGCGCACGATGTCGAGCTCGGCGAGCAGCCACGGCCGGCACGCCTTGGCCTGCTTGGCGTCGGGCTTCTGGTGGATGCGGCGCTTGCCGCGCTCCTCGAAGCGGAAGTGCTTGACGGCGTTCGTGACGTACGTCTCGGCCCGGTCGATGCCGGCCGCCTCGAGCGCCTGGTCGAGCTCGCGACCGGCCGGGCCGACGAACGGCCGGCCCGCGCGATCCTCGCGGTCGCCGGGCACCTCGCCGACGAGGACGAACGTCGCGTCCGCGGGCCCCTCGCCGAACACGGTCTGCGTGGCGGGCTTCCAGAGATCGCAGCCGCGACAGCCGCGGGCGGCCTCGCGCAGCGCATCGAGGCTCGCGCCCGGCTCGGGCAGGAACGGTGTCGCGTCGAACGGCTCGCCGGCCATGCCCGAGGCGTTCCCGGTGAGCGCCGAACGCAAGCCCGAAACAGACTCACGACGGCCATCCCGCGGTAGTGGAGCTGAGGGGGCTCGAACCCCTGACCTTCGCGCTGCCAGCGCGACGCTCTCCCAGCTGAGCTACAGCCCCAAGCGGGTAATCCTTCGCCATCTTAACACCGCGCAGCTGACCGTTCCGCGCCGGGCCGAGACGCAGGTGCGCGTTCGCGAGGCCGGCGAACTCTTCGATGGGCAGAAAGAAGCAGCGGTCGAGCTCCTGGCAGTACGCCGCGAAGCCTTCGATCTCGGCGCTGCTGTACTGCGTTCGCACATACCCGCCCGGCGTGTGGCGGCTTGTGCGAAGCGGAATCGAGACGACCAGCCCCTTGCGCGTCGCCCACTTGCACTGCAACCGCATGAGCGAGCCGAACACGTCGATGACGAGGTCGTAGCGCAGCCCCTCGGTCATCGGCTGCAGAACGTGGAAACCGAGATCGGCCGCCTCGGCGGCGATCTTCAGCTCGGCCAGCCCGCCCTTCTGACTTGATGAGAGGCCCATGACCATACGAACACTAGTTCGTATGGCGGACGGAAGCGGTCAGCGCGGGCGGCGCGGGATGAACTCCGGAACGTCGGGCTCGTCGTCGCGGGCGCGGCCGCGCGACGGCGCGCGGTCGCCGTCGTCGGCGCCGCCGAGGTCGGGGTCGACGCGGTCCAGCCGCGCGGTCATCTCGGCGTGCGCGGCGCGGATGTCGAGCAGCAGCCGCTCGGCGTTCGAGCGCAGGGAATCGGACAGCTCGCGCAGGTGGGCGCTCAGCGTCTCGCCGTCGCGCAGCACGTCGCGGGTCGCGGCGCGGGCGTCGTAGATGAGCTCGCGCGCGCGGGCGGCCGCCTTGTCCCGGGCCTCCTGCGCCGCGATGATCGCCGCCGTGCGCACGTCGTCGGCGGCCGCGAGTGCCTCGGCGCGCACGTCCGCGGCCTCCTCCTCGGCCGCCTCGACGCGCAGCGCGGCGGCACGCTCGGCCTCGGCGATCCGGTCGTTGGCGCGGGCCTCGGCGGCGGCCCGCAGCGCGTCGGCGGTCCGCTCGGCGGCCTCGACGATCTGCTCGACATGGCGCGCGGCGGAGTTCGCTGGATCGGATGCTCGCCCTTGCGCCATGACCCACGATGGTAGGCAGGCGACGAAGCCGGCGGCGCAAGAACCCGATCACCGCGGCGCGCCCCGAGGCGCGCCGCGCCGTGCGCAAGACTTGGCCCGTGCCGCCGATCGCCAAGGTCGAGCCGATCACGACGGCCCGGGCCCTGCGCGGGCCGTTCGACTACCTGCGCCCGGACGGCGTCGGCATCGGCTCCGTGCTCGTCGTTCCGTTCGGTCACCGCGACGTCGTGGGCGTGGTCGTCGACGTGGCCGAGCACTCCGAGCTCGCCGACGATCGGCTCGCCGCCCCGCGCCGCGTGCTCGATCACGACCTGCCGCGCGAGCTCGTCGCGCTCGCCCTCTGGATGGCCGACGAGTACTGCTCGACGCCCGCCCGCGCCCTCGCGCTCGTCTCGCCGCCGGCGGGCGCGCGCGCGAAGCTCGCGTGGTGGGCACAGCGCGCCCCGCAGCCGCCGCCGCAGAGCCGCCCGCCGACCGCCCGCCAGCAGGCCCTGCTCGACGAGCTGCCCCGCGCCGCGGGCGCCGACCTGCCCGCCCTGCGCCGCCTCGAGGCCCGCGGGCTCGTCACGCTGGAGCGCCGCGCCACGCGCCGCCACGTCGTCCACCACCACGTCGGCGCCCGCCGCCCCCGGCCGCCGCTCACCGCCGACCAGGCCCTCGCGCTCGCAGAGATCGAGGCCGCGATGGCGCAGGCCGCGCCGCCGCCGCTGCTCCTGCACGGCGTCACCGGCTCCGGCAAGACCGAGGTCTACCTGCGCGCCGCCGCGACCGCCCTCGAGCACGACCGCGGCGTCATCGTGCTCGTCCCCGAGATCGCGCTGACGCCGCAGATCGTCAGCCGCTTCGTCGACCGCTTCGGCGACACCGTCGCGGTGCTGCACTCCAAGCTCGCGGCGGGGGAGCGCCACGACGAGTGGTGCCGCCTGCGGGCCGGCACCGCGCGCGTGTGCGTGGGGCCGCGGTCGGCCGTCTTCGCGCCGATCGAGCGGCTCGGCCTCATCGTCGTCGACGAGGAGCACGACTCCTCCTACAAGCACGAGGGCGATCCGCGCTACGACGCCCGTCACGTGGCGTCGCGCCGCGCGCAGCGGTCCGGCGCCCTGCTCGTCGCCGGCAGCGCGACGCCGCGGCCGGAGAGCGTCCACGCGCTGCGCCGCGTGCGGCTGCCCGCACGCGTCGACGGCCGGCCGCTGCCGCCGGTCCAGATCGTCGACATGCGCGAGCAGCACGGGGCGCTGCACCCGGATACGAGCCACGCCCTCGTCGACGCGCCGAAGGCGATCGTCCTGCTCAACCGGCGCGGCTGGTCGAACTTCGTCGACTGCCGCTCGTGCGGGCACGCCTGGATGTGCCCGCAGTGCGACGTCGCGCTCGTCCTGCACCGCGCGCAGGACGCGCTGGCCTGCCACCACTGCGGCCATCGCGAGCGCGTGCCGCAGCGCTGCGTGAAATGCGGCTCGATGTCGGTCGCGCGCCACGGCGCGGGCACCGAGCGCTTGGAGCACGACCTCGCCGAGGTCGGCCACGAGGTCTACCGCCTCGACGCCGACGTGCGCGACGCGGGCGCGCTGCTGCGCCGCTTCGAGGCGGCGCCGCGCGGGATCCTGCTCGGCACGCAGATGGTCGCCAAGGGCCACGACTTCCCCGACGTCACGCTCGGCGTGGTCATCGACGCCGACGGCACGCTGCGCTTCCCCGACTTCCGCGCCGAGGAGCGCACGTTTGCGCTGGTCGCCCAGCTCGCGGGCCGCGCCGGGCGCGGGCCGGGCGGCGGCCGCGTGCTCGTGCAGACGCTCGACCCGGGCGCCGCGTCGATCTCCGCGGCGGCCCGCCATGACGCCGACGGCTTCCTCGACGGTGAGCTCGCGCGCCGCGAGGCGCTGCGCTATCCGCCGTTCTCGCACCTCATCCGGATCGTCTGCTCGGCTGAGGACCCGCACGCGGTGCTCGACGCCGCGACAGCCGTCCGCGGCGCCCTCGGCGAGATCCCGGGCGCGACGGTGCTCGGCCCGGCGCCGTTGTTTCGCCTGCGCGGGCGCGAGCGCGCGCAGCTCGTCATCAAGGGCACGCGGCGCGCGGGGGCGGTGCACGCCGCCGGGGCCGCTGTGAGCGCCGTCGCGGGGGAGCGGTCGCGTCGCGGCGTCGCCTTCTCGGTCGACGTCGATCCGCAGTAGGAGCGATCTAGACTGAAAGCCATGGCCGAGGACGTCGAGAAGGTCGAGAAGATCGAGGCAGAGGAGCGCCCGGCGCCGCCGCCGGTGGACCCCGAGGTCCTGCTGCGCCGCGACGAGGCGCTGCGTCACGTGCGCAAGCTCGGCGATCCGATCCTCAAGACGAAGGCGCGCCCGGTCGAGCGCTTCGACGCCGAGCTGCGCGACGAGGTCGCCCGGATGGCGGTGCTCATGAACGACGCGCTCGGCATCGGCTTGGCCGCACCGCAGGTCGGCATCTCCCACCGCGTGCTCGTCTACCGCGTCGAGCCCGACAGCCCGACCGTGGCGCTCGTCAACCCGAAGGTCGAGTGGTCAAGCCGCGACCAGGAGATCTCCGAGGAGGGCTGCCTGAGCCTGCCGCTCGTGCACGTCGACGTCGAGCGGCCGGTGGCCGTCCTCGTCCACGCGCAGGACGAGCACGGCGCCGGGCTCGTCGTCGAGGCGACCGGGTTGGAGGCACGCGTCATCCAGCACGAGATCGACCATCTCGACGGCATCCTCATCCTCGACCGCACGACCCGCGAGCAGCGCAAGGCCGCGATGCGCGCGCTGCGCGAGGCCGAGCAGGCCGCCGCGGGCGTCACGTAGTGGCGGCCGTGACGCCGAGGCGGACGGTCTTCCTCGGCACGTCGGACTTCGCCGCCGCGGTGCTCGACCGGCTGGCCGACAGCCCGCACCGGCCGCAGCTCGTCGTCACCCGTCCGGACCGCCCGGCGGGCCGCGGGCGCAAGCTCTCCGCGCCGCCGGTCGCCCACGCGGCGCGCGCGCTCGGCCTCGAGCTCGACCAGCCCGCCAGCGTCAACGCCGACGACGCGCGCGAGCGGATCGCCGCCGCCGCGCCCGACGTCGTGATCGTCTGCGCGTTCGGGGCGTTGATCCGCGAGCCGCTGCTGTCGGACCACGAGATGCTCAACGTGCACCCGTCGCTGCTGCCGCGCTGGCGCGGCGCGGCGCCCGTCGAGCGCGCGATCATGGCCGGCGACGAGGAGACCGGCGTCTGCATCATGCGCGTCACGGCCGGGCTGGACAGCGGGCCGGTGTTTCGCATGGGCCGCGAGCCGATCGCGGGGGACGACACGTACGGCACGCTCACCCCGCGCCTGCAGGAGCTCTCCGCCGACCTGCTCTTGCATGTGCTCGACGAGCGCCCCGAACCGGTCGAGCAGACCGAGGCAGGCGTCACGTACGCCGAGAAGATCGGCGCGGCCGACCGCACGCTCGACCCGGCCGCGCCGGCTGAGGTCAACGACCGCGTCGTGCGCGCGCTGAGCCCGCACATCGGCGCGCGCGTGGCGCTGCCCGGCGACGCCGGCTTGCTCGGCGTCCTGCGCGCCGCGGTACGCGACCCGGCCTTGGCGGGCGAGCTGCGGGCCGAGGACGGCCGCCTGTACATCGGCGGACTCGAGCTGCTCGAGGTCCAGCCGGCGGGCGGGCGACCGATGGACGCGGCCGCGTACCTGCGCGGGCGCACTGTGTGACGGGCCGCGCGCGGATTGCGGCAGAGCTGCGTAGCGGCAGTGCCGATTGTGTTGCGCGGCGTGCCTACCGTTGGTCTTTGTGCCGGCGTCTAGCAATGTCTAGCCCGGGGCTAGACATTGCTAGACAACCGCGAAAAGAGATAGGGATGGCGGACGGGTCAACAAACCCTGACGAGCGCGCCGACGACGACATGTACTTCCGCGATCCGGACGGCAGCCAGCTCCGGGCGATGAGCGCGCTCGGGCCGGACAGTGAGGCGCGCGACCCGTGAGCGGCGTCACCCCCGCCCGCCAGGTCGCCTATGCGGTCATCCGGCGCGTCTTCGAGGAGGGCGCCTACGCCGACCGCGTCCTGCACGGCGAGGCGCGCGGCCTCGACCCGCGCGAGCGCGCGCTGGCCATGCAGCTGGCCTACGGCACGGTGCAGCGCAAGCTCACGCTCGACCACCACATCGAGCAGCTCGCGCGTCCGCCGCAGGAGCTCGATCCCCAGACGCTCGCGGCGCTGCGGCTCGGGCTCTACCAGCTCGTCTTCCTCGACGGCGTCGCCGCTCACGCCGCCGTCGGCGAGAGCGTCGAGCTGGCCAAGGGCGGGCGCAGCGGCGGGCACAAGCTCGTCAACGCGGTCCTGCGGCGGGCCGCGCGCGGCGAGCTGCCCGCGCTGCCGCAAGACGACACGCCCGCCGGCGCCGCGATCGCGCACTCCTATCCACCGTGGCTCGTCGAGCTGTGGTGGGAGCGCTACGGCGCCGAGGAGACCAGGGCGCTGCTGCGCGCCGGCAACGAGCCCGGCGAGCTCGCCCTGCGCGTGAACACCCTGCGCGCCACCCCGGACGCGGTACGGGCCGCGCTGGCGCGACAGGACGTCGCCACGCACCCCGCCGGCGATGAGCTGCCCGAGGCGATCCTCGTCGACGGGGCTTTCGACGCCCATGGCCATCCGCTCTACAGCGAAGGCGCGTACACCGCCCAGTCGCGCGGCGCGATGCTCGTCGCGCGCGCGCTGGATCCGCAGCCCGGCGAGCGCGTGCTCGACCTCTGTGCCGCGCCCGGCGGCAAGACGACGCACCTCGCCGCGCTCATGGGCAACGAGGGGGAGATCGTCGCCGTCGAGCGCCACCCGCGCCGCGCGTCCGGGCTGCAGCGCACCGCCGAGCGCATGGGCGCGAACTCGGTGAGCGTCGTCACCGGGGACGCCCGGCGCTTCGCCACGGACACGCCGTTCGATCGCGTGCTCGTCGACCCGCCGTGCAGCGGGTTGGGCACGCTGCAGGGCCACCCCGACCTGCGCTGGCGCATGTCGCCGGAGACGATCGACACGCTCGCAACGGCCCAGGCGCAGATCCTCCAAGCCGCCCGTGCCGCCGTCCGCCCCGGCGGCGCGATCGTCTACTCGACGTGCACGCTGTCGCCGGCCGAGAACGAGGCGCTGGTCGCCGCGTCCGGGCTGCCGGTAGAGTCAGAACGCCTCGTGCTGCCCCACCGCGACCGCACCGACGGCTTCTACATCGCCCGCCTCGACGCCTGATGGCGGACGAAGTCGGCATGGCCTGCCCCAACTGCCGCGAGCCGTGGCTGCGGCCCGCGAACATGCCCGGGCGCTACCGCTGCGTGTACTGCCTGCACCGCTTCGAGCTGTGCTCGCTGTGCCCCGATTGCGGCGAGCATTCTACGATCGTGCGCATGTCGAAGACCGCGATCCTGTCCTGCAACGCATGCTCAGCCTCGATGCTGCGCGAGATCTAGAGGCCCATTGTCCGTCCTCACCGAACGCTGTGTCACGCCGTCGATCCTGGCCGCCGACTTCGCCGACCTCGCCACCCAGGTGCGCGAGATCATGGACGCGGGCTGCCGCGTCATCCACTGCGACGTCATGGACGGCCACTTCGTCCCGCCGATCACCTTCGGCCCGATGGTCGTCTCCGCGCTGCGCGACTCGTTGCCCGACGAGGCCTACCTCGACGTGCACCTCATGATCGAGCGCCCCGAGCGTCACATCGACGAGTTCGCCAAGGCCGGCGCCGACGGCATCACGATCCACGCCGAGTCGACGCCGAACATCGCCTTCACGCTGTCGGCGATCCGCGATCTGGGCCTCAACGCGGGCCTCGTCGTCTCCCCGGGCACGCCGCCGGACTACTTCGGCGAGAACGAGTTCGACCTCGCGCTGATCATGACCGTCAACCCCGGCTGGGGCGGCCAGCCGTTTCTCACCAACCAGCTCGACAAGGTCAGGCGCGTGCGCGCGATGCTCGGCGACGGCGTGCCGATCGAGGTCGACGGCGGCGTCAATCCCGAGACGGCGGCACAGTGCGCCGAGGCCGGCGCGACCTGGTTCGTCGCGGGCTCGGCGATCTTCGGCGCCGATGACCCGGCGGCGGCCTACCGCGAGATCGCGGCCGCGGCCGGCTGCTGACGACCCGAGCGGCGCATTCCGCTACTTTCGGGATCGTGCGGGCGATTCGCAGAGCGCTGCTTGGAGCCATCGCGCTGCTGCTCGCGGGGGCGCCGGCCGCGATGGCGGGGCCGGGCATCACCTTCTATCCCAAGGCCGGCCCGGTCCTCCAGCTGTCGGGCGGGCAGATCGCCTCGATCGCCAACACGGCGGCCAGGACCTACACCCTGCCGCCCGACTCCGAGCGGGCGGGCCAGAAGGTGACCCTGCGCGGGATCTCGATCGGAGCGCTGGTCGCGCGCTCCGGGCAGAGCGCGCAGCGCGTCCAGGTCGTCAAGGAGAACGGCGGCTCGGTCGGCGTCACACCCGCGAACTTCGCCACGGCGCTCATCGCCGACGCCGGCGCCACGACGTACTACATCCGCTCCTCGGGCGGCGTGGTGATCGAGTTCATCGAGACCAGCGACGTCCCGCTCGAGGTGTCCGTCGACGGCGGCGATCTCGTCGTCAAGGCGAAGGCGAACCGCAAGAAGGTCAAGGTGGGGGAGTCGGTCACGTTCGAGGCCACCGTGTCGGGCGGAAAGCCGGGCGTGGCTTACAGCATCGAGTGGGACTTCGGCGAGGGCCCGGTGGCCGGCAAGCGGGTCAGCTACAGCCCCGATGTGGCGGGCGTGCTGTTCGCGCAGGTCGAGGTCCGCGACCCCGATCCGGGCTGCACCATGCGCTGCAACGGCACCGAGCAGGTCGAGGTCGAGGTCGGCGAGGCGCCCGAGGAGCCCGATGCCCCGGTCGCCGGCGGCGCGAACGGCACGCCGGGCGGCGCCGGCTCGTCTGGCGGCGACGGCGGCGGCGGGACCGGCGGCAGCGGCGGCGGCGGTGGCTCCGGCGCCGGCACGGCCAGCGGCGGTGAGGATCCCAGCGCCGCGGCGGCGCAGCCCGAGCCCGCGCCCGAGCCGAAACCGCCGCCCCCACCGCCCAAGCCGTTCGGCACGACGATCTCCGGGGTGCTCATCAACGACACCGGGACGACCGCCCGCAAGCTGCCCGGCGGCAAGCCGGCCGGCGCCGGTGAGGGCGTCCGTGCGGTCAGCGGCGGCGAGACCCCCGGCGACTTCCCTCTGGCCATCGGCGGGCTGCTCGCGCTGGGCGTGATGTGGGTGGGAGCGCTTCGCGAGCGCCGAGCCGTCAGACTGCGCGTCGCATGAACGCCATCATCGCCGTCTCCGGCATCGAGGAGATCCTCTTCGAGCTCGCCAACGCGCTGCGCATCCCCGTCTTCGTGGCGGCGATCGCCGCCCTGGTGTTCGTCCTGTTCGACCTCGGCGCGTTCTTCGTCGAGCTCAGCCGCCGCCGCCGCCGCGGCCGCCGCGAGGAGATGCAGGAGGCGACGACGACCGCGCGTCAGGCGCTCGCCGCCCAGGACAACGCGGCCGCCCAGTATGCGCTCCTGCCGCTGGCCTCCAGCGCCCAGATGGCCGACACGCTCGTCACGCTCGTCGACGGGCACGACCAGCCGGGCATCCACGACCGCCGGGCGAAGGCGCTGGCGGACTTCGACCTCGGCTCGCTGCGCAAGCTCGAGCGCAGCCGCATGCTCGTGCGCTTCGGTCCCGCGCTTGGCCTCATGGGCACGCTGATCCCGCTGTCGCCGGCGCTCGAGGGCCTGGCCGAGGGTGACGTCGCCCAGCTGTCGGACAACCTGCGCGCGGCGTTCAGCGTGACCGTCATCGGCCTGCTCATCGGCGCCGTCGCGTTCTCGATCTCGCTCGTGCGCGACCGCATGTACGCCCAGGACCTCTCGGACCTGGAGTACGTCGTCACCGCGCTCGACCCGCCTGACCCGCAGCGATGAACACGCCCTCGCGCAGCCGGATCACCCCGCGCGCGAGCCGCCGCGGCGACCGCGGCGGCGACCCGCTCGACGGCCTCGTCAACCTCTTCGACCTCGGCATCGTGCTCGCGGTCGCGTTCCTGCTCGCCGCGCTGCAGTCCGTCAACCTGTCCGACCTGCTGACGCAGGAGAACGTCACGGTGCTGCGCACGGAGGCCGACAGCCAGACGCTGATCGTCAAGGAGGGCGAGTCGATCAAGACCGTCAAGCTCAGCAAGCAGACCGTGACCGGCTCCGGCCGCCGCGTCGGCGAGGTCTACCGCCTGCAGGACGGGCGCCTCGTCTACGTCACGGGCGCCGGCGGCAAGGCCGTCGACCCGACGCCGTAGACCCCGGCGAGCATCGCGCTGAGCGTGGCCGTGGCGAGGCAGTAGCCGAGCTCGGTGCGCAGCAGTTGGTCGTCGATAACCGGGGTGAGCATCCAGATGACGAACGCCGCCGCGCTGAGCAGCCAGGCCACGGCGGCGCCGCGGGCCTGGCCGCGGGCGAGGGCGGCCTGGTTGAGCGTGCCCGCGATGAGGTGAAAGCCCATCCCGAGGCCGACGAGCGCCAGCCCGCCGCGGGCGATGTCGCGGTCGATGTCGAAGATCGTGCGGACGATCGGTGGCCCGATCGCGAACAGACCAACGGTAACGGCGAGCGCGAAGCCGGCGATCGCCAGCACCGTGATCCGGATCGCGCGGCGAAACTCGTCCGCGCCGGCCGTCGCCTGCAGGCCTGCCAAGTGAGGCAGCAGCGACCCCTGCACGGCCTGGAAGAGCTGCAGCGGGGCCCGCGCGATCATGAGCACGCTGAACACGACGCCGGCCAACACGGCGTCGCCGGAGGTCCCTTCCACGGTGAGCACGGCGGCGTTGAGCAGCGTCTGCTCGGCGAGCATGATCGCGAAGACCGCGACGGCGAAGCCCAGGCCGCGGCGCATCGTCAGCCCGCCCTCGGTCTCCTGCACCGCACCCGGATCGGGGGGCGGGTCGCGGCGCGCGAAGAACCACGGCACGACGAGCAGCGACATGAGCGGCGCGACCGCCATGCCGAGCGCGACCGCCGACTGGCCCGACGCGATGCCCACGACGACCGCGAGCGCGAAGCAGACCCGGGAGACCGCCTCGAGGAAGACGAGCAGCCCGTAGAGCTCGAAGCGCTGGTGGCCGGCGAGGAAGCCGCGCGCGAAGTAGCTGGCGGCGTAGGCGAGGACGCCGACGACGAGCACCCAGTACAGCTCCGCCGAGCCGTCGAAGAGATCGTTCTGCAGCAGGTCGCGCAGCGCCAGGGCGATGACGAGGAACGTCAGCGCGAAGCTCGCCTGGATCGCGCAGCGCCACGCGCAGGTTGTGACCGCCGGCTGTGGCCGCGCGCGCGGCGGTCGGCGATCGTGCGCGACAGCAGCTGCTCGATCGGCCGGTAGATGACCGACGCGACGACGAACATGATCGACCAGACGAGCGAGATGCGCTTGTACTCGACGGCCGACAGCGCGTGGGCGGCGAGCGCGAAGTAGGCGAGCGTGACGAGGCCGGTCGTCGCGATCCCGATCGACAGGACCCGCGCGCCGCGCCCGTAGGAGGACCGTGGCGGGGAGTTACCCGAGGCGGACAAGCAGCATGGTCCACGGAAACGGCGAGCGCGCCTCGATGACGTCGCCGTGGCGGGACAGCAGCTTCACGAAGCTGCGCTTGGACCAGTGGTTCAGATGGCCCGGCGTGTTGCCGAGGTCCTTCAGGTAGGCGCCGCGCGCCATGTTCAGCCCGCGCCAGAGCGGCTCGCGCGGGACCGAGACGAGCAGGTGCCCGCCGGCGACGCGCGCCATCTCCGCGACGGTGTGCGCCGGGTCGGGCACGTGCTCGAGCACCTCGATCGCGGTCGCGACGTCGAACTCGTCGTCGGCGAACGGCAGGTTCTCGGCCTTCATGACGCGGTAGCTGAGGTTCGGCGCCTGGCGCCCTTCCCACTCGGCGTGCAGGAGCGGATCGTCGAGGTCGATGCCGACGACGCGGCGGTCGCCGAGGCGCTGGGCCCACTTGTGCGTCAGCACGGCCTCGCCGCAGCCCACGTCGAGCAGCGACTGGGGCGCGGCCTGCTCGAAGAGCTCGTCGAGCGTGCGCTCGAAGGCGCCCATGAGGCGCCGGACGACGGGGTTCGTCGAGCCGTACTTGTCGTAGGTGTTGCCGGTGACGGTGCCTTCGGCGTCGACCGTGACCTCGGGGGCCGCGGGACTCACAGCCGCACCACGTCGCGCTCTCCCGTCTTGCCGTCGGTGGCGTCGTCGGCCTTGCCCGTCGCGGCGCCCGAGTCCGCGCCGGTCGTCGCGGCCTGCGCGGCCGCGCCGCCGCCGGGCTCGTAGTGCGAGGGGGCGACGCCGAGCTGCAGCTCGATGCGCCGCACGCGCTCGAACGTGCGCTGGGCCATCGTGCGCTGCGCGGCGAGCAGGTCGCCCATGACGCCGAGCGCCGCGAGCACCATCGCGGCGTTGAAGAGGACCGCGCCGAGGATGAGCGACTGGACGTGGCCCTTGCCCTCGTCGGCGACGACGTAGAAGTAGGCGAAGCGCGCCCAGACGACGAGCGCGACGAGGCCGATCACGGCGGCCGCGCTCATGAAGACCTTCAGCGGCTCGTACTGGGTGTAGATCCGGAAGATCGAGACGGAGTTGCGCCGCACGTAGGACCACATCGACGGAAACAGGCGCGACTCGCGCGTCTTCGGATTGGTCCGGATCGGCACGTGGTCGACGGCGACCAGCAGCTTGCCCGCCTGGATGATCGTCTCCAGCGTGTAGGTGAACTTCGAGACGACCGCCATCTGGATCGCGGCCTCGCGGTTGTAGGCGCGAAAGCCCGAGGTCGTGTCGGGGACCTCGGTCGAGGAGGCCTGGCGGACGACCCAGGAGCCCAGCTTCTGCAGCGAGATCTTCAGCGGCGAGAAGTGCTCGATGTTCTGGACCTCGCGGTCGCCGACGACCATGTCGGCCGTCCCGCGCACGATCGGCTCGACGAGCTTGGGGATGTCGTGGCCGTTGTACTGGTTGTCGCCGTCGGTGTTGACGATGACGTCGGCGCCGAGCTTGAGGCAGGCGTCCAGGCCGGCCTGGAAGCCCGCGGCCAGCCCCTTGTTGTTCGTCAGGCGGACGATGTGGTCCACGCCGCCGGCCCGCGCGACCTCGATCGTCCTGTCCGTCGAGCCGTCGTCGATGATCAGCCACTCGACCTCGTCGAAGCCCTCGACGCGTCGCGGAAGGTCCGCAAGCACAAGCGGCAAGGTCTGCTCCTCGTTGAAGCAGGGGATCTGGATGATCAACTTCATACGGCGGGTCGGCTTGCAATGCTAACGGCCATCGCCGCGCCAACCGTGCCCAGCACCACCAGCCCGGCCGCCGTCGCGGCACCACCGCCCGCCGAGACCCCCTCGGCGGCGCGCGGCCGCATGGCCGTGTTCAGCACCGCCGTCCTGGAGCGAATCGGGCTGGGCGCGCTCGCGCTCGTCGCGCTCGTCGGCTACGTCGTCTACCCGACGTATCCGAACTACGACTCCTACTACTCGCTGCTGTGGGGGCGCGAGCTCGTCGGCCTCGACCCGCTGTCCTTCACCGCCTACCGGGCGCCGACCGAGCACCCGCTGGCGATCGCCTTCGGCGCGCTGCTGGCGCCGCTGGGCGACAGCGCCGACCGCGTCATGGTCGCCGCCGCGGTGCTCTCGTTCCTCGCGCTCGTCGCCGCCGTCTACGCGCTCGGCAAGACCGCCTTCACGCCGCTCGTCGGCGCGGTCGCGGCCGCGCTGCTCGTGACGCGCTTCGACTTTCCCTTCCTCGCCGCCCGCGGCTACATCGACATCCCGTATCTCGCGGTCATCGTCTGGGCGGCGGTGATCGAGGCGCGCGCGCCGCGCCGCCATCCCGTCGTCGTGCTGTCGATGCTCGCGGCGGCGGGGCTCATGCGGCCCGAGGCATGGGTGCTGGCCGGGCTGTACTGGCTGTGGATCGTCGTGCGCGCCGACGTGACCTGGAGGCGGCGGTCCATCTACGCCGGGCTGGCGGCGATCGGGCCCCTCGTCTGGGTCGCCACCGACTTCGCGGTCACCGGCAATCCGCTGTACTCGCTGACCGCGACCGGCGACCTCGCCGAGGAGCTCGGGCGCAACAAGGGCGGCGCCGCGGTGCCGGAGGCGCTGTACGCGTTCCTCGTCAAGCTCGCGAAGTTCCCGGTCGTCATCGCGGGGGCGGTGGGCCTCGTGCTGGCGGTGGTCCTCACGCCGCGCCGCGCGCTCATGCCGCTGCTGCTGTTCCTCGCCGGCGCCGGCACGTTCGCGCTCGTCGGCTTCGCCGGCCTGTCGGTCATCGACCGCTACCTGCTCGTGCCCTCGCTGTGCGTCATGGTCTTCGCGGCGGTGTTCATCGCGGGCTGGACGATGCTCGAGCAGGGCACACTCTGGCGGCGGCTGTGGATGACCGGCGCGGCGGCGGTGGTGATCTTCGGCGTGGCCTTCACGGCGACGCGCGTGAACCTCGAGCAGTTGCGCAACGAGCTGCAGTTTCGCGGCGACTCGCACGTTGCTCTGGAGCGCGTGCTGCACGACCCCGACGTCGCGGGCGCGTTGCGGTGTGGACCCGTCTACGTGCCCAACCACAAGCTCATCCCCGACGTGCGCTGGATCCTCGATCGCCCGCGGTCGGGCGTCGTCGCCCGCTCGAGCGCGCGCACGAAGGCCACGCCCGACCCGGCGCCGCCCACGCGCGGCGTCGTCATCCTCGTGCACAACCGCTTCGCGCTCTTCAAGCAGGCATGGGTGACCGACAACGACCACACTGCGGACAACATGCCCCCGCCGGGATTCAACCGCGTCGCGACAAGCCAGTACTACGCCGCCTATGTCAGCTGTTGAGAGCCCGTCGCGAGACTCCGAGTCCCAGCCGCCCACGCCGCCGCGCGGGGACCGTCTGGCGAACCTGCTGACCGCGCCGGGTCTGACCCTGCGCACGCCGGGCCGCGAGCGCCTCGTCTGGGGCACCGCGGTCGGCGCGCTTCTGCTGTTCGCCTTCCTGCTGCGCATCTGGGGCAACGGCCACGGCCTGCCCTACGCCTACAACGCCGACGAGAACGCGCACTTCGTGACCCGCGCGATCGGCCTGTTCGGCCACGACTGGGATCCCAACTACTACGTCAACCCGCCGGCCTACACGTACCTCGTGCACCTCGTGCTCGGCGCCTGGTACGGCGGCCGGGCCGGCGTGTCGAACTCCTTCGCCGCCGATCCGACGCAGATCTGGCTCATCTCGCGCATGATCGCCGCGGTGTGCGGCACGATCGCCGTCTGGCTGCTGTACCTCGCCGGCGCGCGGCTCGTCGACCGCCGCGTCGGCCTGCTGGCGGCCGGCATCTTCGCGGTCGCGTTCCTGCCGGTCTTCTACTCCAAGCTCGCGCTCAACGACGTGCCCACGCTGGCCGGCGTCTGCCTCGGCCTGTGGGGCGCGGCGGGCATCCTGCGCCACGGGCGCGCCCGGGACTACGTCTGGGCCGGGCTGGGCCTGGGCCTGGCCTGTGCGACGAAGTACACGGGCGGCATCGTGCTGCTGCCGATCGTCGCCGCCGCGGTCGCCCAGTTCGTCGCCAGCGGGCGGACGTGGGCGCTGCGCGGCATCGTCATCGTCGGCGTCGGCGCGCTGGCGTCGTTCGTCGCCGCCAACCCCTACGCGCTGCTGGACTTCTCCTCGTTCTGGGAGGGCGTGACGCACCAGTCCGAGGCCTCCGGCGACGCCGCCGGCAAGCTCGGGCTCACGCAGGACTCCGGCTACGCCTACTACCTGTGGTCCTTCGGCTGGGGCCTGGGCTGGCTGCCGCTGATCTTCGCCGTCGGCGGCGCGGCGCGCCTGTGGTTCGACGAGCGCCGGCTGCTGTGGATGCTCGTGCCGGCGATCCTCGTGTTCTTCCTGTTCATGGGCTCGCAGGAGCGCTACTTCGGGCGCTGGCTCATGCCGGTCTTCCCGTTCGTGTGCATCCTCGCCGCCTACGCCGCGGTCGAGCTCGCCGACTGGCTCGGTGAGCTCTCGCCCGCGCTGCGCCCGACGCTCGTGGCGGCCGCCGTCGTCCTGCTCTGCGGGCAGGGCTTCGTCTACTCGCTGCACTCGGGCCTCGTCCTGTCGCGCGACGACACGCGCAACATCGCCCGCGAGTGGTTGGTCGCCAACGTCGCAGAGCGGGGGAAGATCGTCGTCGAGCCCGTCGTGCCCGACCAGTGGGCGCAGGACATCGGCCGTCCCTCGGGGCTGACGAAGAACGGCAACCGCTGGAACAAGTATCCGCTCAGCCGCAGGATCGATCCCAACACCGGCACGCCGGTGCCCGGCCCGGAGGGCGTCGTGAACATCGAGGATTTCGAGACCGTGTTGGAGCCCAAGCTCATCGATGTCTTCGAGCAGCAGCAGTACTGCTGGATCATCGTCGGCTCGACGCAGCGCGGGCGCGCCGAGGTCGAGCCGGAGGAGGTGCCCAACGCGCTGGCCTACTACAAGGAGCTCGAGAGCCGTTCGCGGGTCGCCTACACGGTCTCGCCGTACGCCAAGGGCAAGGGCCCGGTGGCGTTCAACTTCGACTGGACGTTCAACTACTTCCCGCTGGCCTACAACCGGCCCGGGCCGACGATGACCGTCTACCGCCTGACGCAGGGACGCTGCTCCGAAGACGTGCCGCTTCCGGGCTAGGCAACGCGGCGACTGCTTGCGCAGGGCGCGCGGCCCTATGCTGGGCACGTGTCCACGCTGACTGCGGTCGACCACGACCATCTCGCCCGCTCGATCGAGCTGGCGGAGTTCGGGCTCGGGCGCGTGCACCCCAATCCGATGGTCGGCGCGCTCCTCGTGCGCGACGAGAAGGTGCTCGGAGAGGGCTGGCACGAGGAGTGCGGCGGGCCGCACGCCGAGGTCAACGCGATCGCCGCCGCGGCGGCCGCGGGCAACACCGATCTGACCGGCTCCACGCTCTACGTCTCGATGGAGCCGTGCTGCCATCACGGCAAGACGCCGCCGTGCACCGACGCGGTGATCGCCGCGGGCGTCGCGCGCGTCGTCGTCGCCTCCGATGACCCCAGCTCGAAGGCGGCCGGGCGCGGCCTCGGCATCCTGCGCGACGAGGGCATCGACGTCGACGTCGCCGACGGCGAGCTCGCCGCGCGCGCCCGGCTCGTCAACCAGGCCTTCCGCAAGCACGCGCGCACCGGCCGGCCGTGGGTGCTCTTCAAGTCCGCGATGACGCTGGACGGCAAGGTCGCCACGCGCACCGGCGACTCGCAGTGGATCTCCGACGAGTCCAGTCGCGCCCGGGCGCACCGCTGGCGGGCGAGCGTCGACGCGGTCGCCGTCGGGATCGGCACGGCGCTGTCGGACGACCCGCAGCTCACGGCGCGCGTCGAGGGCGTCCACCACCAGCCGCGCCGCGTCGTCTTCGACGCGACCGGGCGCCTGCCGCTGGACTCCAAGCTCGTCTCCGCGGCGCCCGAGTCGGCGCTCACCGTCGTCGTGTCGCGCGCCGCGGGCCGCTCGGCGATCGAGGCGCTCGACATGGCCGGCGCCGACGTCGTGGTGGCGACCGGCGAGAACGAGCCCGCGCGCGTGCGCTCGGCGCTCGACCAGCTCGGCTCGCAGGGCATCACCTCGATCCTGCTCGAGGGCGGGCCGCACCTGGCGGGCGCGTTCCTCGACGCGGGCGAGATCGACGAGGTGCGCCTGTTCCTCGCCCCGCTGCTGCTCGGCGGCCGCGCCGCCCGCGACCCGCTGGAGGGGGAGGGCGTCGAGCAGATCTCCGAGGCGCTGCGGGCGCTGACGTTGGATTGCGAGCGGGTGGCCGACGATCTGCTCATCTCGGCGCGCCTGCGGGAGTGGTGAGCCACTGTTCACTGGTCTTGTCGCCGAGCTCGGCAGCGTCGCCGCGATCGACGCCACCGCTGACGGCGTCCGCCTGACGCTCGCCACCCGGCACGCCGGCGAGATCGCCGAGGGCGACTCGATCGCCGTCGACGGCGTCTGCCTGACCGCCACCGCGATCGACGACGCCAGCTTCGCCACCGACGTCATGCACGAGACGCTGCGGCTCAGCACGCTCGGCGGGCTGCAGCCCGGCGCGGGCGTCAACCTCGAGCTCGCCCTGCGCGCCGCCGACCGGCTCGGCGGGCACATCATGCAGGGCCATGTCGACGGCGTCGGGACGGTCGCCGCGGCTCGCGGGGACGGCTTCGCCCGCGTCGTGACGATCGCGCCCGACGACCCCACGCTGCTGCGCTACGTCGTCCACAAGGGCTCGATCTCCGTCAGCGGGGTCTCGCTGACGGTGGCCCGCGTCGACGGAGACGGCTTCGACGTGTCGCTCATCCCCGAGACGCTCGAGCGCACGACGCTCGGCGGTGCGGTCGAGGGCGCGCGGGTCAACCTCGAGGTCGACGTCGTCGCCAAGTACGTCGAGAAGCTGCTGGCGCGATAGGAATCCCGCCCCGCCCCCCGGGCGTCGCCGCCGCGCCGCGCGGGTAGGTTCACCAACATGCCCGCACTCCTGCGCTCCCGCCTCGCACTGCTCGCCGCCGCCGCGGCGTTCGCCGCCGCCCTGCCCGCCTGCGGCACCGACGAAGCCGCCGAGAACGACGCGAAGGACGCCCAGCAGGAGATCGACGAGAACGCCGGCAACCTCGACGAGGACGCCAAGGACGCCGCCAACGACGCGGCCGACGAGATCGAGAAGGGCGTCGAGGACATCGACGGCAACTAGGCCGCGACGCCGCCCCCGGAGGGCCGGTGGCGCGCGTTTGGCAAGCTAGGGACATGAGCGCGAAGACACGCAGCCCGTTTGCCACCATCGACGAGGCCCTGGAGGACATCCGCCAGGGCAAGATGGTCGTCGTCTGCGACGACGAGGATCGCGAGAACGAGGGCGATCTCACGATGGCGGCGCAGTTCGCGACGCCGGAGGCCGTGAACTTCATGGCCACGCACGGGCGCGGCCTGATCTGCCTCTCGCTGACCCCGCAGCGCTGCGACGAGCTCGGCCTCGACCTCATGGCGGCGAAGAACGAGTCGCCGTTCGAGACGCCGTTCACGGTCTCCATCGAGGCCCGCGAAGGCGTGACCACCGGCATATCCGCCCATGATCGAGCGCGCACCATCCAGGTCGCCATCGACCCCGAGAGCTCGCCGCGCGACCTCGTCCAGCCGGGCCACATCTTCCCCCTCAAGAGCCGCGCCGGCGGTGTGCTCGAGCGCATCGGCCAGACCGAGGCGGCCATCGACCTCGCCCGCCTCGCCGGCCTGAACCCGGCCGGCGTCATCTGCGAGGTCATGAACGACGACGGCACGATGGCCCGCGTCGACGACCTCGTCGGCTACTGCGACCGCCACGGCCTGCGGATGATCACCGTCGCCGACCTCATCGCGTACCGCCGCCGCCACGACAAGCTCGTCGAGCGCGTCGTGTCGACGAAGCTGCCGACCGGCTTCGGCGACTTCGAGGCCGTCGGCTACCGCGAGCTCGTCGGCCTCAAGCACCACGTTGCGCTCGTCAAGGGCGAGGTCGACGGCAAGGAGGACGTGCTCGTCCGCGTGCACTCCGAGTGCCTCACCGGCGACGTCTTCCACTCATTGCGCTGCGACTGCGGCGAGCAGCTCGAGTCGGCCCTGGCGATGATCGAGCGCGAGGGCGAGGGCGTCCTGCTCTACCTCGCCCAGGAGGGCCGCGGGATCGGCCTGCTCAACAAGCTGAAGGCCTACAAGCTGCAGGAGGGCGGCCTGGACACCGTCGAGGCCAACCTCCAGCTCGGCCTGCCCGCCGACCTGCGCGACTACGGCATCGGCGCGCAGATCCTCGTCGACCTCGGCCTGACCTCGATCCGGATCCTCACGAACAACCCGAAGAAGATCCGCGGCCTCGAGGGCTACGGGCTGTCGGTGAGCGAGCAGGTGCCGATCGAGCACATCTCCAACCCGCACAACGAGGACTACCTGCGCGCCAAGCGCGACCGCATGGGGCACACGCTGCACCATCAGGGACTCGACGTCGACAAGGAGATGCTCCACGACGAAGGGGAGCGCGACGCGCACTCCGGCGACGGGAAGAGCTAGATGCCCAACCCTGTGGAGCTCCGCTACGCGATCGTCGTCGGGCGCTTCTACTCCCAGCTCGCCGAGCGGCTCGTGACGAGCGCGACGCGCGTCTTCGAGAAGGCGGGCGCCGACGCCGTCGACGTCTTCGACGTGCCCGGCGCCTACGAGCTGCCGCTCGCCGCGCAGATGGCCGCCCAGACCGGCCGCTACGCCGGCGTCGCCTGCCTCGGCGCGGTCATCCGCGGCGAGACGACGCACTACGACTACGTCTGCAGCGAGTCCGCCCGCGGGATCATGGACGTGCAGCTGCGCACCGGCGTGCCGTGCGCGTACGGCGTCGTCACCGTCGAGAACATGGAGCAGGCGCTCGCGCGCACCGGCGGCGACAAGCGCGACCAGGGCGCGCACGCGGCCGAAGCCGTGCTGGCGCTGTTGCGCGTGCGCGCCGAGCTCGACTGAGCGCCCTCTCACGCGCGCCGAATCGGCCCGCGGAGGGGTAGGCTGGGGTCATGCCCGCAGCCGAGGCAGAGGAGATCTTCGCGCTGGCGCTCGTGTTCGTCGTGCACGTCGTCGGCGGTCTCATGCTCGTGTGGGCGCTGCTGGACGCCGATCAGCGCGCCGGCTGGCGCCGGAACGCGCCCGGCCCGCCCGGGAACCCGCCCCGCCCGCCCGGCGATGACCCGCCCGCGCCGCCCTCACCCCCGTCCGGCTCGCCGCGCCGTGCCGAGCCGCCGCCCACGCCCCTCCCGCTGCCCGTCGCCGCCGCCGGCCGGGTGCGGCTGCGCGAGCCCGGCCAGGTCGCCGACGGCTACCCGCGGCCGGCCCGCAGACCCGCGCACGAGCCCCAGCCGCAGCGCGCGCCGGTCCCCGGCCGCCAGCGCCAGCGGCGCGGCTGAGCCGCCGGCGCGAGCGCCGGGCGCCGCGGGGCGAACGCGCTGCGTACCGCCGCGTAGGCCGGCTTGGGCTCGAAGCGGCTGTCGAACAGCAGCGCGGACTCGCCGGCCCCGAGCCAGGACAGGCGATCGGTGATGCCCCAGGTCGTGAAGCGCGAGCAGGCGCTGACGGCGTTGCAGGCGCGCGCCGCCGCGCCGTAGGCCTCGGCCTGGCGCGTCAGGCGGTCCAGCGTGCCGACGCCTGCCGCGCTCAGCAGCGACGTCCCGACGTCGATCTCGGTGACCTGCACCTGTAGGCCCAGCGCCGCGAGGCGGCGCATCGTGCCGGCCAGCGTCGCCTCGTCGTGGAAGCCGAGGATGTGGGTGTGCGTCTGCAGCCCGACGCCGTCCAGCGGCACGCCGCGTGCCTTGAGGTCGCGGACGAGCCGGACGAGGCCCTCGAGCTTGCGGCCCGGTCCCTCGACGCCGTACTCGTTGATGAAGAGCTTGGCCTTCGGGTCGGCCGCGCGGGCGGCGCGCAGCGCAAGCTCGATGTGGTCGGGGCCGATGAAGCGCTGCCAGACCGTCTGGGCGAGCGTGCCGTCGTGCGACAGCGGCTCGTTGACGACGTCCCACTCGCCGACGCGCCCCGCGTAGTGGCGCATGACCGTCGTGATGTGCTCGCGCATGACCGCCAGCAGCTCGTCGCGGCGCCAGCCCGTGAGCAGCGTGGTCGTGTTGCCGACGACCTTGCCGAGCGCGCGCGGCAGCCGCGGCAGGACGATCGGCGGCAGGCGCAGCCCGAGCTTCTCTGTCGCGCCGTGGTCGACGAGCCAGAGCGGCAGCGAGAGACCCCAGACGAGAGCGTGGCCGTGGACGGCCTTGCCGTTGCGCCGCGCGTAGTCGACGAGCTCGTCGGCGCCGGCGAAGTCGTACTGCCCGCGGCGCGGCTGCAGCGCGGCCATCTTCAGCTCGTTCTCGGGCGTGAGCGAGTCGAACTCGCGGGCGAACGTGTCGCGGTAGGTGCTGTCGCTGCGCAGCGCCGACAGGCGCACGGCCGCGCCCTGGGGCACGGCGCGCAGCGCGGCTGCGGCCGGTTTGGCCACCGGCCCGACCGGCGCGGCCCGCGCAGAGCCGATCTGCGGCGCGCCGAGCATGGCGAGCGCCGTCAACGCCCCGATTCCGCGGATCCTTCCGCCGCCCCCCATCAGACATCGAATGTAGAGGTCGACGCGCCGCTCGTCCACCCACAACCGGCGAGCGGCGTCAGTCCGCCTCGCCGTCCCTGCCCTTGGCCTTGGCCTTCTTGCCGTCCGCGGCGGTGACGTCGACGCCGGCCTGCTCCTGCGCCTGCGCGAGCGTCTGCTGGACGAGCCCCCGCCGGTCGCTGCTGATCGCGATGCGCTCCTCGAGATACGGGATCGCGGCCGCCGGATCGCCTGTCGCCATGAGCGCGCCGGCCAGGTTGTAGAGCGCGTAGCTGTAGTTGATGTTCTGCTTCGTGCCGGTCGCGCGGAAGCCCTCGACCGAGCGCTTCAGGAGCGGGACCGCGGCGGCGTTGTCGCCGCGCTGCATGAGCGCGTAGCCCCGGTCGTTGAGCGCCGACGGGCTCTCGTTGCCCCCGGACGCGTTCGTGCCGCTCGCCGGCGCGGCCGTCGTCGGGGTCTGCGCCGCCGGTGGCGGCTGCGTGTTCGCCTTCGGAGTGGTCTTCGTGGCCTTCGGCGTCGTCGAGCCCGCCTGCGTGTCCTTCGGATCGTCGCCGCCGGCGTTGGCCAGCGCGATCGCCAGGATGCCGATCACGAGCGCGGCGGCGAGGCCGATCGCGACGAACGGCGAGGGCCGGTGCGGCCGCCCGGGCTCCTCGCGCTCACGCGTACGCTCACGGACCGGCGGGACCGCGGCCGGCGGCGTGTCGTCGCGCCGCGAAGCGGTGGCGGCGGCCCCCGGGACGGGGGAGGGGGCGTTCTCGCGCGGACGGCCGCCGGCCGACGCCACCACCGGGGGCACGGGCGGGGAGGGCGGCGCGGGCACGGGCACGATCGGCGTCATGGCCCGGGTCGACTCCGTCGCCACCGGACCGCTCAGCGCGCGCTCGATCTCCTCGACGAGCCCGACCGTCGTGTGCGGGCGATCGCGCGGGTCCTTGGCCAGGCCGCGCGCAAACGCGGCGTCGATCGCCGGCGGCAGGTCCGGTTCGGCCTCGCTCGCGAGCTCGGGCTCGTCCTCCACATGCTGGCGGGCCTGCGCGGTGACCGGCCCGCCGGCGAACGGCCGCCGGCCGGTGAGCAGCTCGTAGGCGACGACGGCGAGCGCGTAGCGGTCGCTGGCGGCGGTCGCCGGCTGGCCGATGGCCTGCTCGGGCGACAGGTAGGCGGCGGTGCCGAGCACCTGGCCGGTCTGCGTCATGTGCGTGTCGTCGGCGAGGCGGGCGATCCCGAAATCGCCGACGGCGAGCCGGTCGTTGGCATCGAGCAGGAGGTTGGCCGGCTTGACGTCGCGGTGCACGATCCCCGCCGCGTGGGCGGCGTCGAGGCCGGCCGCGGCCTCGCGCAGCCAGCGCAGGGCGGTCTCGCGATCGACGGGCGCGTCGTCGTCGCGCGCCGCGCGCAGGCGGTCGGCGACCGTCCCGCCGCTGAAGTACTCCATGACGATGTACGTGTCCTCGCCGTGCTCGCCGGTGTCGTAGATCGTCGCGATGTGGGCGTGTTCGGAGACGCGCGCCGCCGTCCGCGCCTCGCGCTGGAAGCGCGCGCGGGCACCGGGATCGGCGGCGTATTGAGCGCCGAGCACCTTGACCGCGACGACCCGGTCCAGGAGGAGGTCCTCGACCTCCCAGACGGACGCCATCCCGCCGCTGGCGATGTGGCGGGTCACGCGGTAGCGCTCGGGCAGCTCGATTCCAGAAGCGAGCGGCATCAGTTGGAGTGCAAGATACCCGGCCCCGGTGGCCTCCCAACCGTCGGCCCGACATGCGCTCGGCGGGCGGGCGGGTGGGTGGGCGGGCAACCGCTACACTGCGACGTCGCAATGGCCAAGGTATGTCACAGCTGTGGAAAGAAGCCGGCGTTCGGCCAGAGCCGAAGCCACTCGATGCGCGCCACCAAGCGGCGCTTCAACCCGAATCTGCAGAAGGTCCGGGTGCTCATCGGCTCCGCCCCGCGGCGCGTCTACGTCTGCACGCGCTGCCTGAAGGCCGGGAAGGTCCAGAAGGCGCTTTAAGGAGCCGCGGGGATCTCGTGGATCCCAGCCTCGTTCGTTTCCGCGCTGTCGTCGCAGGCGCGCTCGCGCACCTCGAGTCGCGCCGCCAGGAGATCAACGATCTCAACGTCTTCCCCGTCGCCGACGGCGACACGGGCGACAACATGGCGCTCACGCTCAACGCCGTGCTCGCCGAGGTCGACCGCCTCGCCGCCGACGAAGGCCGCCTCGACGAGATCGGCCGCGACGAGATCGTCGAGTCGGTCGCCCGCGCCGCGCTGCTCGGCGCGCGCGGCAACAGCGGCGTCATCCTCTCCCAGCTCATCCGCGGCGCCGCGGAGGAGCTCGTCAGCCGGCCCGGCGAGCTCGTCGACCCGGTGCTCATCGGCGCGGCGATGGCCCGCGCCGCCCAGCGTGCCTACGCCTCGGTGCGCGAGCCGGCCGAGGGCACGATCCTCACCGTCGTGCGCGACATGGCGACCTGCGTGGCCAGCGAGATCGCCCACATGGGCGACACGCGGCTGGGCGCCGAGGGCGATCCGGCGGTCCAGAACGCGCTGATCGCCGACGTGCTCGAGCGTGCGCTGCGGGCGGGAGAGGAGTCGGTGCGGCGCGGCCCCGAGCAGCTGGCGATCCTGCGCGAGAGCGGCGTCGTGGACGCCGGCGGGCACGCGTTGACGGTGATCTTCGCCGGCGTGATCGCCGCGCTGCGCGGCACCGAGGCGCCCGCCGTGGCGCGCCACGCGGCGCCGGCCCGCGTGACGCACCCCGAGCACGAGTCCTCGACGTTTCGCTTCTGCACGAACTTCGCGGTGACCGGCCGCGACCTCGATCCCGGGCCCTGGATCGAGCGCCTGGAGGCGCTCGGCGACTCGGTGCTCGTCGTCGGCGACGCGGCGACGCTGAAGGTCCACGTCCACACCGACTTCCCGGGCGGCGCGACGGCGCTCTTCGCCGGGGCCGGCGAGGTCTCGCACCTCGACGTCGCCGACATGCACGCCCAGGTCGCGGCCCGGGACCTGCGGCTCGGGGTGGGCGCGCCGACCGCGCAGCAGCGCTGCGGGGCGCTGGCCGTCGTCGCGGGGGAGGGGATGCGCGAGCTCTACGCGTCGCTCGGCGTCTTCGTGCTCGACGGCGGCCCGACGCTCAACCCCTCGACCTACGAGCTGCTGGCCGGCATCCACGACGTGCCCGCCGAGGAGGTCGTCGTGCTGCCCAACTCGCCCAACGTCGTCATGGCCGCCGAGCACGCGGCGGAGCTGTCGGAGAAGGTTGTCCGCGTGAGCGCGGCGCGCTCGCCGCAGGCGGGCCTGGCGGCGGCGCTCGCGCTGGACCCGGTGCGCTCGGCGGCGGAGAACGTCGCCGCCGTCGACGAGGCGCTGGAGCGCCTGCGCACCGGCGCGGTGGCGCCGGCGGCGCGCGACGACGGCGAGGGGCGCTTCGTGGTCGGCGAGGCGGTCGGCTTCGTCGACGATGCGATCTTCGCCTGGGGCGAGCCGGGCCGACGCTGGCCGCGGTGCTCGGCCGGCTCGGCGAGGACGCCGAGCTGCTGACCTGCATCGCGGGCGCCGAGGCCCCGCTGGACGAGGCGGGCGTGCGCGCGCTCGGGCCCGACGGCGTCGAGCTCGAGTGCTCCCATGGCGGCCAGCCGGCGTACTGGTGGCTCGTGGCCGCCGAGTAGACATGGAGCGCCGCATCTGGTCAGCTATGCACTAGATGTCAGAAACATCGGCCGCTTCGTCGTCCGGGCACGATGCCCGCGCTCGCCCCGAAAGGCACAACGCCATGAACTCGATCCGGTCCGTCCTGGTGGTCGCCTGTCTGCTCGCCCTCGGGCTGCCGCTGAGCGCGCAGGCGGCGACGCAGACGATCATCGGCGACACATCGACCGTCCCGCCGGCACCCCCGCCCGCGCGGCCGTTGTCGATCTTCATCGGCGACACCGGCTCGCTGCAGGCCAAGCGCGGCGCGCCGTTCGAGACCGCCGTGTCCGGCATGTTCTTCGGCAGCAACTCGGCCCCGGCGGCGAACTTCTGGCACCTGCGGGTCAAGGGAGCGCCGGCCGACAACGTGACGTTCGGTCCGCGCGACACGGCGGTCGCGACGATCAGCAACGGGCCGGTCACGGGCGAGTGGACCGTCGCGTCGCCGGCGCGCGTGGAGACCGTGACGCGCGCGGGCGAGAACCTGCTCGAGGTCAAGCAGACCGTGCTGTACGTCGCCCCCGAGCTGCGCTACCGCGTCAGCTGGGACGTGCGCAACATCAGCGCGCAGCCGGTCGCGTTCGTGTTCGGCACGTCGGCGGACCTGTTCATCGAGAGCGACGCCGGCAGCGGCATCCTCAGTGCCGGCCCGCCGCGCTTCATCGGCGGGTCCAACCGGACCTCGGGAACCGTCGGCGGGGTCGAGGAGGTGTTGTCGTCACAGCTTCCCGGTGAGGCGGCGGCGACGCCGGTGGCGCCGTGGGCGAGCTACGAGGAGGGCGATCCGTTCCCGGTGACGCGTCGCCTGAGCGGCGCCGACGCCTTCCTGAACACGATCAACCCCGCCTTCATGGACAACGCCGTCGGGGTGAGCTTCAACGACCGCGTCGCGGCGCCGCTGGCGGCGGGTCAGACCGCTCGCTACGAGGTCGTCTGGTACCTCTCGCGACCGGGAACGGTGGCGAGGCCGGAGGAGACCGTCGACGCGCCATTGCCGACGAGCGAACCGCCGCTCGCGTCCCCGGAGGCGAGCGCGCTCGCCGCCGGTCCGGGCGCCGGTGGCGGCGGCGCCGGCGGCGACGCTGGTGACCCGGGCGCGGCCGTCGCCGGCGGGGCGAGCGGTGTCGCGGCCGCCGCCCGCGACACGACGGCCCCGACGCTGAGCCGCTTGCGCAAGGCCGTGGGCGCCACCGCGCGCGCTCCGAGGCTCGCCTTTGCGCTCAGCGAACCGGCGACGGTGGTGCTGCGGATCGTCCGCCGCAGCGGCAACCGCCGCGTGACCGTGAGGACGCTGACGCGCGCGAACCTGCCGGCCGGGCCGAACGCTGTCCGGCTCGCCGGCCTGCGGCTGTTGCCCGGCAGCTACCGCGTGGTGGCGCGAGCGGTCGACGCGGCCGGCAACGCGGGCGCGCAGCGGTCGGCGGCCTTGAAGATCGCGCGTCGCTGAGCAGATCACGCAGGCCGGCGCGCGTGCCGGGGGCGCGCAGGGTTGACGTGGCGCGGTAAATATGTGTAGATACACGGAATGTGGAGTCCGCGCCGGATCTCCGTCGCATCGGCCGCATGGGCCGCGGCCCTCGCGCTCGCCTCCTGCGGCGGCGGTGATTCCGAGCCGTCCGACCGCGCGTCCAGGGCGGCCAAACCTGCGTTCGATCCCGACACCGTCGTCGAGCAGGCGGCCGGCCCCAATCGCGCCGCCCGCACCGGCCGCATCGACGCGAAGGTGACGCTCACGCTGCAGGGCGTGCCCGCGGGCTACGGCGAGTTCTCGGCGGGAGTGAGCGGCCCGTATCGCTACCGCAAGGACGCGTCGCTCCCCGACTACCACCTCGAGATCGGGGCGCGCGACTACGGCGTCGAGCTGACGTCGGTCGGCGGGCGGTCGTACGTGAGCCTCGGAACCACCGGCTACCAGCTGCCCGCCGACGTGCGCCGCCGGCTCGTGCGCTCGGCGGCGAAGGGCCGCAACGGGCTGACCCGCACGCTCGAGCAGTTCGGCATCGCGCCGTGGCGCTGGGAGACCGAGCGCGTCGCGGCCGGCACGGCGCGCCTGGACGGCGTCGAGGTTCGCCACGTGACGACCGGCGCAAACGTCGGTCGGATCCTGCGCGACGCAAACACGCTGCTCGGGTTCATGCGCTCGCTCGGCATCACCCGCGCCATCGGCCTGCCGAACGAGATCGGGCCGCAAGCGCGGCGAACGATCGTGCGCTCCGTGAAGACGTTCACGGCCGGCTCGTGGGTCGGGACGAAGGACAAGGTCCTGCGCCGCTCGCGCTTTGACATGACGTTCGTCGTGCCGAAGGCCCGGCAGGGGAGCGTCGGCGGGATCACCCGTGGCCGCGTCACCGCCCAGCTGAACGTCACGCAGGTGGGCAAGCGCCAGCGCATCGCCGCGCCGGCGGACATCGGCCCGTTCGCGGACTTCGCCGTCGGGCTCGACGCGCTCGGCGACGCGCAGGACGGCCGATAGCCAGCTCGAACGATCCGCGGCGGCGATCATCATGAGCGGGTGGCCACCGCCTTCGCCGATTCGCAGGAGCTCGACCACGCGACGCTGCTGGGCGCCCCGCTGCGGTGGCCGCGGCCGTCGGCGCTCGCCGCGGCCCTGAAGGTCACGCCGCAGAAGTCCGCCGACGCCGCCGAGCAGCTCGGTCTTCTGACCGTCGGCGACCTGCTCGAGCACCTGCCGCGCGACCGCCGCGTGGCGAGCACGGTCGGCACGCTGGAGACCGGCGACATAGCCACGGTCGTCGTCGAGGTGCGGTCGATCACGAGCCGCCCGGTGCGCCGGCGCGGGATGAAGCCGCTCGTCGAGGCGACGGTGGCCGACGAGACCGGCGTCATGAAGGCGACGTTCTTCAACCAGCCGTGGCTGGCGCGCAAGTACCCGCCCGGCACGCGCCTGGTCCTGCACGGCAAGTACGCCGCCCGCAACGCCTTCCGCGTCACGAGCCACGCGCCGACCGACGAGTCGACCGGCAGCGCGAGCGAGGTCGCCCACTACCCGGCGACCGAGGGGCTGTCCTCGACGCAGATTCTCGCGCTGGTGCGCGCCCATCTGGCCGCGGCCGAGCACGCGGTCGAGCCGCTGCCGGCGCGAGCGCGGGTGCGGGGCGGGTTCCCGGACCGGCCCGCGGCACTCGTCGCCGCGCACGCCGGCGACCACGAGGGCGGCCGCCGCCGGCTCGCCTTCGACGAGCTGCTGCTCGCGCAGCTCTCGCTGCTGCGCCGGCGCGCCCAGCGTCGTTCGTCCGGCGCGGCGCCGGTGCTCGACGGCGCGCCGGCGCTGACGCGGCGCTGGCGCGAGGAGCTGCTGCCGTTTCAGCTGACCGGCGACCAGGCGCGGGCGATCGCGACGCTCGACGAGGAGCTCGCCGCGCCGCGGCCGATGCAGCGCCTGCTCATGGGGGAGGTCGGCTCGGGCAAGACCGTGGTCGCCCTGCACGCAATGCTGCGCGCGGTCGAGCACGACATGCAGGCGGTCTTCATGGCGCCGACCGAGACGCTCGCCGAGCAGCACTTCGCGACGCTGCAGGCGCTGATGCCCGGCGAGGCGGTGCGTGCCGCGCTGCTGACCGGCTCGACGACCACGTCTCGGCGCAATGACACGCTGAACAAGCTGGCTTCGGGCGAGCTGTCGTTCGTCGTCGGTACGCATGCGCTGGTCGAGCCCGACGTCGTGTTCGACCGCCTGGCGGTGGTCGTCGTCGACGAGCAGCACCGCTTCGGCGTGCGCCAGCGCGCGGCGCTGGACGCCAAGGCGCAGGACGGCCTGGTGCCGCACGTCCTGCACATGACCGCGACGCCGATCCCGCGCACGATGGCGCTGCTGCGCTACGGCGACCTCGACATCACCGCACTGCGCGAGCTGCCGCGCGGGCGCCGGCCGGTCGAGACCCACATCGCGTCGACCGATCCGGAGCGCGCCCGGGCCTACGAACTCATCCGCGAGGAGCTCGACGCGGGGCGCCAGGCATTCGTCGTGTGTCCGTTGGTGGAGGAGTCCGAGGCGCTGCAGGCGCGCGCGGCGACGGCGGAGTACGAGCGACTGCGCACCGGCGAGCTGCGCGACCACCGCGTGGCCCTGCTGCACGGCCAGATGCGCTCCAAGGACAAGCAGGCGGCGATGCTCGCCTTCGCGGCCGGCGGCGCGGACGTGCTCGTGGCGACGACGGTCATCGAGGTCGGCATCGACGTGCCCAACGCGACCGTGATGCTCATCGAGGGCGCCGAGCGCTACGGGATCAGCCAGCTGCACCAGCTGCGCGGGCGGGTCGGCCGCGGCGCGCACGCGTCGGTGTGCCTGCTGTTCGGGCCCAAGCACGCCGCGCGGCTGCGGGCTTTGGAGCGCCATTCCGATGGGTTCGAGCTCGCCCAGATCGATCTCGAACTGCGCGGCGAGGGGGAGATCGCGGGGACCCGGCAGTCGGGTCTGGCGCAGTTTCGGTTCGCCCAGTTGCCGCAGGACGAGGGGCTGGCGGAGGCGGCGAAGGTGTATGCGGAGACGTTGCTGGCGGTGGATTTCGAGCTGGTCGAGCCGGAGCATGCGTTGCTCGGGGAAGCGCTGGCGCGGGCGTACGGGTCGGGCGAGCTGGCGCCGTTGCCGGCGTGATCCGTGTTCGTTCGTTCGTGCGCTGTCGCGCTTCGTCTGGGGTGGCGATCGCGTGGTCGAACGGCATCTTTGCGAGCGTGTCAGCTGGCGAACTGGCGACGTCTCGGCCGGGGCGGGCGTTGGTGGTGGGCCGACTGGTTGAGCGAGGGGGTGTGGCGAATCGTGCACGCATACCGTGCACCATTCGCCACACCCCCTCGCTCCGAGCGTCACTTCGCCCGCGGGGCGGCCGGCCGTGAGGGTCGTCGCCGGCACCTACGGCGGGCGCACGCTCGTCGCGCCCGCAGGCAGCGAGACGCGCCCCACCAGCGACCGCGTACGGGAGGCGCTCTTCAGCGTCCTCGGCACGAGCGTCCACGACGCCCGCGTCCTCGACCTGTTCGCCGGCTCCGGCGCGCTGGGCATCGAAGCCCTGTCCAGGGGAGCGCGATCCGCGGTCTTCGTCGACTCGTCGCGCAAGGCGATCGCAGCCGTCAAGACCAACCTCGCAGCGCTCAAGATCGACGCCGACGTGCGCCCGGTGACGGCCCGTTCCGCGCTCCGCGCGGCATCCGGCCGAGCCGAGGCATACGATCTCGTCTTCCTCGACCCCCCGTATCGGCATGCCGCCGAGCTGGGGCGGGAGCTCTCGGAAGGGCTGGCCGCGGTGCTCGCACCCGGCGCCCGTGTCGTCACCGAGAGCGACCGTCGCGCTCCGCTGCAGCTCGACCTGCCCCTGGCCGACGAGCGCCGCTACGGCGACACCGTCATCCGCATCCATGACACCTGACCACCGCATCGCTCTCTGTCCGGGCTCCTACGACCCGGTCACCAACGGCCACCTCGACGTCATCCGGCGTGCGGCCGAGCTGTTCGACGAGGTCATCGTGGCGGTCGTCAACCTGCCTGCCCGCAAGGGCAAGACGCTCTTCACCGCCGAGGAGCGCGTCGGCTTCATCGAAGGGGCCACGAAGAACATGCCGGCGGTGCGCGTCATCGCGTTCTCGACGCTCGTCGTCGACTTCGCGCGCGAGCGCAACGCCAAGGCGATCGTCAAGGGATTGCGCGCGATCTCGGACTTCGAGTACGAGTTCGAGATGCATCAGCTCAACCGCCTGCAAGCGCCGGATATCGACACGCTCTACCTCATGGCCAGCCCCCAGTACAGTTTCATCAGCTCGAGCGGGATCAAGGAACTCGCGATGTTCGGCGGAAAGATCGATGAACTTGTCCCGGAACCGGTAGCGGCCCGGTTGAAGGAAGAGCTCGGCCGCTAGCGAACAGAAGGATTGCCATGGACGTCCTCGTACTCATCGACAAGCTCGACGACTTGGTGCACAACGCCAAGCTCGTCCCGATGACCGGCCAGGTCCGCGTCGACAAGGACGAGATCTACGACATCCTCGACCAGATGCGCGCGACGATCCCCGAGGAGATCAAGCAGGCGCGCTGGATCGTCAAGGAGCGCCAGGAGATGCTCGCCGAGGCCAAGCGCGAGGCCGAGCGGATCGTCAAGGAGGCGCGCGAGCGCCAGGACCAGCTCGTCGGCGAGGAAGAGGTCACCAAGCAGGCCCAGCGCGCCGCCGAGGACATCATCGAGGACGCGCGCGCCCGTGAGCGCGAGATCCGCCTCGGCGCCGAGGACTACGCCGACGAGATCCTCAACACGCTCGAGGTCAACCTCTCGAAGTTCATCGCCGCCGTCCAGCGCGGCCGCGAGCGCCTGCAGGGCAAGGACGAGCCGGCCGAAGTCCGGTAGGTCGCGCGCCGCCGCCCGCCCCGCCGGCGGCGTTCAGCGCACCTCGAAGTCCGTCAGACCCTGTGGCTCGGCCTGTTCGACGTGCAGGTCCTCGACCTGGGCGTGCCGCGGTCCCTCGCGACACCACAGCACGAGCGCGGCGACCGCGTCCGGCTCGCCCTCCAACAGCGCCTCGACCGCGCCGTCGTGCCGGTTGCGCACCCAGCCGCCGACGCCGAGCCGCCGCGCCTCGCGCCGCGTGCTGTCACGAAAGAACACGCCCTGCACGTCCCCGAGGACGACGATCTTGCGAGCGACGCGCGCGGCCACGGGCCTCAGGCGGCGAGCAGCTCGGGCAGCTCGGCCATCGCGAAGAACACCTCGCCACCCGCCGCGGCGAGCTCGCCGGCGTCCGTGTCGTGGGCGAACGCCAGCGCCCGCATCCCCGCCGCGCGCGCGGCCTGCACGCCCGGCACGCTGTCCTCGACGACGGCGGTGGTCGCCGGATCGAAGCCCATGGCCGAAGCGGCGTGCAGGAACAGGTCGGGCGCGGGCTTGCCGCGGGCCACCTCGGTGGCGCTGAAGATGCGGCCCGCGAAGCGCTCCCACAGCCCGGTCGTGCGCAGGGTGACCTCCATCTTGTGGTGCGGCCCGCTCGAGGCGACGCAGCTCGGCAGCGTGATCCGGTCAAGCGCGTCGACGACGCCCGGGATCGCCTCGACCTCGCGGGCGAAGACCTCCTCGGCCTCGGCGTAGTAGCGCTCCGGGATGTCGCCCGGCAGCGGCGCGCCGTGGCGCTCGCTGGCCAGCTCCATGACCGACGCCAGCGAACGGCCGCGGTAGTCGCGCAGGCACAGCTCCAGCGTCGTCGGCAGGCCGGCCCCGGTGAGCAGTCCCGCGAGGACGGTGTTGGAGATCTGCTCGGTGTCGACGAGGACGCCGTCGCAGTCGAAGATCACGGCGCGGATCATGCTGCGCAGGCTAGCCAGGGCCGGCGGCGGACTCAGGCGCCGGCGTCGGGCGGGTTGCCCGCCTCGGCGAGCAGCCGCTCGATCGTCGCCAGGTGGCCGCGCACGTTGGCCGCCATCGTGTCGACGATCTTGCGCGCGTCCTCGATGCTCGTCGTCGCGTTCGTCAGCTGCGACTTGATCCGCCGCACGTCCTCCATCGCGCCCTGGGCGCGCTCGACCTCGGCGTGCAGCGCGGCCTCGTCGATCCCGCCGCCCGCCGCGCGCGCCATGAGCACGCGGGCGCGCGCCAGGCCGTAGGCGACCTCGAGCGCGAGCGTCGAGCCGTCGTCCGGATCGAACGTCACGAAGAGCTTGTCCCCGTTGAACTCGCGCAGCGGGTGCGTGCGCGCGGGCAGCTTGCTCTCCGAGGAGACGACGAGCACACCGTAGTCGGCCGCGCGCGTCTCCATCGCCGCATCGAGCTCCGCCAGCGCCTCGTTCTTCGACAGCTTCGAGCTCTTGGCCTCGAAGACGATCTTGCCGCGCGCCGGGCCGGCGCAGGCGTCGATCGCCACGACGACGTCGCCCTTCTTGCCACCCTCGCCGCGCAGGTCGCCGACCGCGTCGCAGTCATCGCCGCGCGCGGCGGCGATCGCCAGCAGCGCCTCGGCGACGGACTCCTCGTACGTGCGCCCCTTCGCCGTGCCCTTGTCCTGCGCGGCGGCGACCTCGGTGAGCTTGTCCTTCTCGGCGCGCAGGCGGGCGATCTCGAGGTTCATCGTCTCGAGCTTCTCGGTCATCGCGCGCATCTGCTCGGCCTGCTGGCCGGCGATCTGGTGTGCCTGCGCGAGGTGCACGCGCTGGAAGACGGCGAGCGGGTTGGAGTCGTTGTCGGCGGAGAACTGCTTGCGCAGGTCCTCGCGCATCTGCGCGGTCAGCTCGCCGACCATGGCGTGCACCCGGTGCTGGACGGCGACCGACGACTCGTCGCCGAAGTGCTTGGCGAGGACCTTCGTGACGTGCCCGTGCTCGGGACCGAAGACGTCGTCGATGCGCGCGTCGAGCCGCTCGGCGACCTGCCGCGCGCGGTCGACGAACGCCGCGTCGAGCTCGCGGGCGGTCTTCTCGAACTCCGCGCGCACGAACTCGGCGTTGAGGCCCGTCTGCTCGCGGTCCAGGACGCGCGCCCCGATCTCGATCGCCTCCACGACGAAGCGCACGGGGTCGCCGCGCTCGGACGCCAGCCGCACGGCGGTCTCGTCGTCGACCGTGAGGAAGTCGATCGCGAGGCGGCGGTTGGAGACCTGGACGCGGGCGAGCGGCAGGGGGAGGGCGGACACGGGCTTCATGACTCACCAAAGCTACGGACCGCACCCGACGGATTGCCTGATCCCCGTCAGCCGCGGGCGCGGCGCGGCGCGGGCGGCCGGCCGGCCGTCCTCAGCCGGCGCGGGCGCTGCGGGCGGCCCACCAGCGCAGCAGGTCCTGGCGCTGGTGCTCGAGCGGGTTGGCGCGCGGGTTGCGCGCGCGCACGACCTCGAGGGCGACGAACGGCTCGAGGTCCTCGTCCAGCGCGACGATCGCCGCCGCCACCGTCGCCGAGCGCTGCATGCCCGCGCGGCAATGCAGGTAGACGATCTCACCCTCGTCGAGCCACGCGCGCACCGTCCTCTGGGCGCGTTCGATGTGGCCCGGCAGCAGGTTGCCGAAGTCGATGAGCTCGACGCGCTGCTCCTCGATGCCGGCCTCGGCGAGCGCCGTGGCGCACGCCTCGCGGCCGCCGCCCTGGTACTCGACGTCCTGGACGAGGTTGAACACGCGGGTCACGCCGAGCTCGGCGATGGACGCCACGTCGTCGGCGTCCTGCGGGTAGGCGCCGATGAACAGCCCGTCGGCGACGGAGCCGTAGCCGTAGTGCTCAAACCAGTCAGACACCGATGGCGCAGCGTAGTGCGTGGCCGCCGGCTGCCGCGCCATGCGCCGCACCTCCCTGTGAGGCCCGTACGCTCGTAGGCATGAGCCTGCTCGCCACCGCGCTTCTGGAGGCCGGCGGAGCCGTCGCGCCGCGCGAACGCGGCGCGCAGCTGCGGGCGCTGCTGCACGACGAGCTCGAGCGCTCCGAGCGCGAGCTCGGGCTCGCGCGCTCGGGTCGCGAGGAGCCGGTCACGATCGCCATCGCGGCGCTGCCCGACGGGCTGCTGGCCGTCGTGCCCGTCCCCGTCGCGGTGCGCGCCGACCCGGCGGCGGTGCCCGAGCGCGGCTGGCTGGCCGTGGCGGCGACGATCGGCGCGCTCGCCGAGATCGCGGGCCTCGGCACGCCGCGCGGGCCGGGCGACCTCGTGCTGGAGGCCGGCTCGCTCGGCGGCCATCTCGCGCTGCGCGTGCCGGCGTCCGGCGTCAGCGAGCTCGACGACGCCGAGCTCGCCGCGGTCGCCTACGAGGAACACGCGGCGCCGATCGCCCGCCTGCGCAGCCGCGCGCTCGCCGTGCCGGCGCACGTGCTCTCCGAGGCGGGCGACTGGCGCGCGCCGATCGCCCAGGCGCTGCGCAGCGCCGAGGCGGTGGCGCGGCTCGGCGGCCGGCCGGCGGACGGCGACTCGGTCGCCGAGCACGAGGACGCCGTGCTCGCGCTCGTGCACGCCGACGGGGCCGGCGGTGCCGGCGCCACGCGCCCGCACGACGACCCGCAGCCCGCGCGGCGGATCGCGCGGCGCATCCTCCAGCGCCTGAACGGCATGGGCAAGTGGGGCGGCTACCACACGGACTTCCGCCATCTCGCGCGCGGCTTCGCCGGCAACGAGCGGGCGCTCGCCGACGAGGTCGGCGAGGCCCTGCTGGCCGCCGGCCTGCTCGCCGAGAAGCCGAGCGTCGGCCAGCGCCACGTCTTCCTCAACCCGCGCCGCGCGGCCGACATCCACGCGCTCATCGACCGCGGCACCGTGCCGCGCGACCTGCGGCTGCCCTAACGCTTCAGCGGCGCACGCGCACGAGCACGGCCCGGCTCGAGCCGGCCGCAAACGGATAGATCACGCTGTTGACCCGCGCGCGGAAGCCGAACGTCCGCCCTGCGGAGGCCGGCGTGCGGAAGCGGTAGTTCCAGCGAAAGCGCCCGTCGCGGCGCGTCTTGACGGTTCCGACCGTGCGCCAGACGCGCCCGTCGCGGGCCTGGATCGTGACGTCGACCCCACCGCGGCGCAGGTACTTCAGCCGGCCGCTGATCGTCAGCCGCCCGCCGACGCGCGGCGACCGCGGGCGCGCCGACGCGCTGATCTGCGCGCGGACGACGGTGCGCAGCTTCACGAGCGCCGCCGGCTTGGGGTCGTCGCTGAAGGCCCGGTACCGGATCGTCACCGTGCGCGACGGACCGCTCGGCAGCTGGATGCGAAACGCCCCGTCGGACCCGGTCGTAACGGTGCCGATCGGCGTGCTGCGCGCCCCGGCGCGCTTCTCGCGCACGAGGATCTCGACCGCCGCGCCCGTTATCGGCCGGCCCGCCTCGTCGGCGAGCGTCCCGGTCAGCGTCGGTCGCGCCGAGAAGCGCAGCCGGCGCGTGCTCTTGCGCGTGCTCGTCCAGCGCGCGGTCAGCTTGGCGGCGCGCGACGCGCCGGCGCCGTTCGGCGTGCCCGGCGCCACGCTGCCGGCGACGTCGATCGTGCTCGTGTTGACGATCGTCGGGTTGCCGGCGGCGTCGGTCACGGTGACGACGATCGCGTGCGCGCCCGGCGAGAGCGTGTTCGTGTCGAGCGTCAGCAACCCGCTGACCGCGGGCGCGCAGGGCCGCGTGTTGAGGTAGGACGGGCGCCCGTCGGCCGACACGCCGAGGTTCGCGCAGGCGCCGCCGTTCGCGTCGAGCACGCGCTCGGCGGCAACCGCGCCGTCGACGGTGATCGTGCCGGTCGAGACGCCGCTGCCGGCGTCGGTGGCGTTGAACGACACCGACTGCGCGCCCGACAGCGTGGCGCCGGAGAGCAGCGGCCCGCCGACGCCGGTCACGGCGGGCGGCGTGGCGTCGTTGAGCAGGACGTCCATGGCGAGGATGTTGTAGACGGCCGAGTACGTGCCGCCCGCGGCCGGGCATGTGCCGCCCGCCCCGCGGCAGCCCACGCCCCACGCCACCTCGGTGACGCCGCTGAGGTTCGGCAGCGCGACCTCGTTCGCCGCCGACAGCGGGTTGGCCAGCTCCCCGCGCTGCGTGCAGCCGGCGCTCGCCAGGCACGGCGGCTCCGCCGACTGCTGACCGGTGTAGGCCAGGTTCGACATCGGCTCGCCCGCGCCCACGGCGTTGGGGTGGATGCCGATGTGGCGCCAGACCCGCAAGCCCGACACCGTCAGCCCGCCGGGGGCGGTGAACGTGACGATCGCCTTGGCGCCCTGGGGCTGGGCGTCCTTCGTCAGTGCGGCCGTCATCGCGCCGCCGGCGGCGCAGTTCTGCAGCGCGACCGTGGTTGCCCCGTACGGCGTGTAGACGGTGTTGTCGGTCGGTGCCGGCTTGCCGGCGTTGGGCCCGTAGGGAATCCGGCACAGGTACGTGTGGTACGTGGCGGCCTCGGCGTGGGCGGCGGCCAGGCCGAGCGCGGCAACGGAGATCAGCGCCGCCAGCGCGCACGCGCGGGCGGCTCGGTGCAGCAGGTACGTCGGCATCGTCATCTCCTTGCGGGCCAGAATCCGGTCACATGACGAAAGGCGGGGATCTGCCGCAGTCCGCACAGGCTGCCACATCGATCAAGCACGCACGCGCACGCGTACGATCCGGCTCGTGCCCGCCGAGAACGGGTAGGTCGCGCTGCTGACGCGGGCGCGGAAGCCGAACGTCCGGCCGGCCGAGCTCGGCGTGCGGAAGCGGTAGCTCCAGCGGAAGCGCCCGTCGCGGCGCGTCTTCACCGTCCCGACCGTGCGCCACACGCGCCCGTCGCGCGCCTGGATCGTGACGTCCACGCCGCGGCGGGGGAGGTAGCGCAGGCGTCCGCTGATCCGCATCCGCGCGCCGACGCGCGGCGAGCGCGGCGACGCGGCGGCGCTGAGCTGCGCGCGCACGAGCGCGCGCAGCCGGACCTCGGCGGCGGGCTCGGGATCGCCGTGGAACGCCGTGTAGCGAATCGTGACGGTGCGCGAGGGGCCGCTCGGCAGCTGCGTGCGAAACGCCCCGTCGGGACCGGTCGTCACGGTCGCTATCGGCTGGTCGGCGGCGCCCGCGGCCCGCTGTCGAACGCCCACTTCGACGGCGGCGCCGGCGATCGGCTGGCCCGCCGCGTCGGCGAGCTGGCCGATGAGCGTCGGGCGCGCGCCGAAGCCGAGACGGCGTGTGCTCCTGCGGGTGCTCGTCCAGCGCGCTGTCAGCCTGGCCGCGCGCGACGCCACGCTGCCGTTCGGCGTGCCCGCGGGGACGCTGCCGATGACGGTGATCGTGCTCGTGCCGACGACCGCCGCATTGCCGGCGGCGTCGTCGACGAGCACCGTGAGCGCATGGGCGCCGGGGGCCAGCGCGTCGGTGTCGAGCGTCAGCAGTCCGCTGAGCGTTGGCGGGCAGGGCTGCGTGTTGACGTAGGAGGGGCGGTTGTCCGCGGACACGCCGAGGTCCGCGCAGGCGCCGCCGTTGGGATCGAGCACGCGCCGCACCGCGACCGCGCCGTCGACCGTGATCGTGCCCGTGCGCACGCCGCTGCCGGCGTCCGCGGCTGAGAACGACACCGACTGCGCGCCGGTCAGAGTGCCGCCGGACAGCAGCGGCCCGCCGACGCCGCTGACGGACGGCGGGGCCGGATCGTTGAGCAGCATGTCGGCGGCGAACACGTTGTAGACGGCCGACTGCGTCCCGGCCCCGCTGGCCGGGCACGGGTTCTGGTTGGGTGCGCCGCCGCACGTCGCGTCCCACTTGACCTGCCTGACGCCGCTGAGGTTCGGGACCGCGACCTCGTTCTCGGCGGCCAGCGGCACCGACGGGTTGCCGCGGGTCGTGCAGCCGAGGCTCTGCGCGCAGAGGCCCTCGACGGACTCGGCGCCCGTGTAGCTGAGGTTCGTGACGGGCGCGCCGAACGGCGCGACCGGCCCGACCGCCATGTGGCGCCACAGCCGGAAGCCGGCGACGGTCAGGCCGGCCGGGGCGGTGAACGTCGCGGCCGCGCCGTCGCCGAACGGGTGCGCGATCGTGCCGTCCATGGCGGCCATCATCGGGCCGCCGCCCGAGCAGCTCTGGGAGGCGTACGAGTACGTGCCGACGTGCGAGTAGGTCACGTTGTCCGCCGGGGCGGGCGTGCCCGCCGCCGGACCGTAGGGCACCCGGCAGAGATAGGCGTGGTACGTCGCGGCGTCGACGCGCGCGGCGCCGAGCGCGAGCGCTGCGATGCCGAGCAGGGCGGCCATCGCGCCCGTGCGGGCGAGCCGTTCGAGCAGGTTCGTCGTCATCGTCGTCTCCTGGGCCAGAAATCCGGTCATGTGACGAAAGGCGGGAGTTCGGCCGCGGTCCCTCACGTATCTTGGCGCCGCGAGCGCCCGCCGTGCGTCCCGCAGCTACATTCCATGGCCGCATGAGCCGCCTCGACAGGCTGTCCGACAAGGCCTTCACGGCGCGCGCGCTGCTCGAGAGCCGGATGTTCGCCCCGACGCGGCCCGACCGGCTCGCCCGCTCGGTCAAGGTGCTGAGAGGTTGGGGGACGACGGTGGCCGGCGGCTACCACATCGCCGCGCTGCGCTTCCCCGACGAGATCGCGCTCATCGACGAGCTCGGCGCGCTGACCTTCGCCGAGGTCCACGAGCGCACGAACGCGCTCGCGAGCGCGTGGGCCGATGACGGCATCGGCGAGGACGACGCGGTCGGGATCCTCTGCCGCAACCACCGCGGCTTCGTCGAGGCGCTCGTCGCGTGCTCGAAGCTCGGCGCCCACGCCGTGCTGCTCAACACGGCCTTCGCGGGCCGCCAGCTCGAGGACGTCTGCGCTCAGGAGCGGCCGGTCGCGCTCGTCTACGACGCGGAGTTTGCCGAGGCGGTGGGCGGCGCCGCGGCCGGCCGCCGGCGCTACGTCGCGTGGGCGCAGGCCGCAGCACCGGCGCCGAACGCGCCCGCGCTCGAGTCGCTCATCGAGCGCGGTGAGGGCGCCGACCGCCTGCCGCCGGCAACGCAGGGGCGCATCGTCATCCTCACGAGCGGCACGACCGGGACCCCGAAGGGCGCCAACCGCAAGGAGCCCAAGACGCTCGACCCGGCCGCCTCGCTGCTGTCGAAGATCCCGCTGCGCGCCCGCGGGCGCACGCTCATCGCCGCGCCGCTCTTTCACTCCTGGGGGCTGGCCCACCTCGTTCTCGGCGTGGCGCTCGCGTCCACGCTCGTCCTGCGCCGGCGCTTCGAGGCGGAGGACACCCTGCGTGCGATCGACGAGCACGGCGTGACGGCGCTCATCGTCGTGCCGGTGATGTTGCAGCGCATCGTTCAGCGCGGGCCGCAGGTCATGCGCCGCTACGACACGGGCGCGCTGCGCGTCATCGCCGCCAGCGGCTCGGCGCTGCCCGGCGAGCTCGCCACCCGCGTCATGGACGCGTTCGGCGACATCCTCTACAACCTCTACGGCTCGACCGAGGTGGCCTGGGCGACGATCGCCACGCCCGCCGACCTGCGGGCCGCCCCCGGCACCGCCGGCAGCCCGCCGCGCGGCACGATCGTGCGCCTGTACGACAACGCGGGCGAGGAGGTCGCGCCCGGCGAGACCGGCCGCATCTTCGTCGGCAACGAGCTCGTCTTCGACGGCTACACCGGTGGCGGCACGAAGGCGCTCATCGACGGGCTGACCTCGTCGGGCGACGTCGGCCACTTCGACGAGGAGGGGCGCCTGTTCGTCGACGGCCGCGAGGACGAGATGATCGTCTCCGGCGGCGAGAACGTGTTCCCGCGCGAGGTCGAGGACGCGATCGCCGCGCTCGACGGGGTCGCCGAGGTGGCGGCCATCGGGGTGCAGGACGCCGACTTCGGCCAGCGGCTGCGGGCCTTCGTCGTGCGTGCCGACGGGGCGGCGCTGAGCGAGGGCGAGGTCAAGGCGCACGTCCGCGCGACGCTCGCGCGCTTCAAGGTCCCGCGCGAGGTCGTCTTCCTCGACGCGCTGCCGCGCACCGCGACCGGCAAGGTGCTCAAGCGCGTGCTCGCCGAGCACCCCTGAGGACCCGAGCCCGCCCACCCTCGGCGCTAGCCTTGAGGACGCCATGCCCGCCCGCACCGACAGCTTCGATCTCGGTCGCCTGAAGCTGCACTCCGGCGAAGGCCGCAAGCTGCAGCTCGAGGTCGCCCTCGATCCGCTGCAGTTCGGCGGCGAGACGTACGTCGTCACACCGCCGGCCGCCGTCGCGACGCTCGACATCTCCAAGACGACCCACAACGGCCACGCCCTGCGGCTGCGCTTCGACGCGTCCCTGCGCGGGCCGTGCATGCGCTGCCTGGAGCCCGCCGAGCCGGCGATCTCCGTCGACGCGCGCGAGGTCGACCAGCCCGGCGACGTCGAAGAGCTGCGCAGCCCCTACGTGGCCGACGAGGTGCTCGACCTGCGCGGCTGGGCGCGCGACGCCCTCGCGCTCGCGCTGCCCGTGCAGCTGCTCTGCCGCGCGGAGTGCGCCGGGCTGTGCCCGGTCTGCGGCACCGATCTCAACACGGCCGGGCCCGAGCATGCCCACGAGCGCGCGCCGGACCCGCGCTGGGCGAAGCTCGGCGAGCTGAAGTTCGACTGACGAGACCGCCCCGCTCGTCAGATGCTGGAGCGGCTGGAGCGGCTGGAGCGGCTGGACCGGCTGGCCCGGATGTCGCCCGCGGGCCACGCGTCCGGGCCGGGCTCCGGCGGCAGCACCGGCGGAGGCTTGGCGAACGGCGCCGCGGGCGCCGTGCCGCGCGCGATGCGCGCGAGATCCTCGGGCGCGGCGACCAAAGGGCTCACGGACGGTGCCAACTCAATGGACTTCGCCTCGTCGAAGAGGTCGCGGTAACCGTCCGTGCCCGTGGGCTGGAAGTTCAGGTCGATGTCGACCCAGCGCGTCATGAACGAGCAGGGGGCGAGCTCGCGCAGGTCGCTGCGGCGATAGTCGTACTGCGTGGCCGCCGGTGTGCCGGCGATGCCCAGCTCGGCGTCCATCGCCTGCAGGGCGCCGTTGAGGCGCTCGACGTTGCGCCCGTAGGCGCCGGGCACGATCGCCAGGCCCGAGACGAAGCCGCCCCGGTTGTAGATCGCCTCCGCCACGTCGCCGACGAGCACGAACTCGACGTCGTGCTGCTGCAGCGTGCGCAGCGTCTCCAGCAGGCCGGGATCCAGTTCGAGCTCGCTCATGACAACGTGTTCGCGCGCGACGGCGTCACTCCTTCCCGACTTCGTGGGCCTTCGCGGCACGACGCGGGTCTCGCACGATTCGCGAGCGGGTTGGCGCGCTGCGCTACCCTTCCGCCGAGCTATGGCCGTCCCCAAGCAAAAACAGTCCCACGCGCGCACCGCACAGCGGCGCGCCCAGCACAAGATGGCGGCGCCGGTCTACAACTCGTGCCCGCAGTGCCACAGCCCCCGCCGCCCGCATCGGGTCTGCCCGGTCTGCGGAACGTACGCCGGCCGCGAGGTCGTCGCGCCGAGCACGGCGCACGACCACCACGACCACTGAGGATGGCCGGCGGATGCCGGCCCCACGCATCAGGGCGCTGATCAACCGCGCCGACGGGGACCCGCTCCCGGTCAAGCCCGTTCACGTGCCCGTCATCGCCGTCGACGCCAACGGCGCGGATCTCGGTCCCGCCGAGGTCGCCGAGGGCGCGAACATCGCCGCCGCCCAGGGCATCCGCGTCCTGCTGTTCGGCCCCGCCGCCGAGCTCGGGCACGCCGGGCCGGGAATCGAGGTCATCGACGCGCCGCTGTCGATCGCCAAGGACGCCAACCCGGCCGCCGCCGCGCGCGCCAACCCCGAGTCCTCGATCGTCCGCGCCGCGCGGGCCGTCGCCGCCGGCGACGCCGACGCGCTCGTCTCCGGCGGCTCGACCGGCGCCGCGCTCGCCGCCGCGCTGTTCAACATCAAGCGCGACCGCGGCATCCTGCGCCCCGCGCTCGCCGCCCAGATCCCGGTCCCCGGCATGCCGGTCACGCTCGTCGACGTCGGCGCGAACACCGAGGTGCGCGCCGAGCACCTCGTCCAGTTCGCCTTCATGGGCGCCGCGCTCGCGCAGGTCGTGCATGGCGTGGCCAACCCGCGCGTCGCGCTGCTGTCGGTCGGCGAGGAGGAGACGCGCGGCTCGCCGCTGACGATCGACGTGCACGCGCGCCTGGTCGCCGCCCACGGGCTGAACTTCATCGGCAACATCGAGGGGCACGCGCTCGTCGAGGGCATCGCCGACGTGGTCGTCACCGACGGCTTCACCGGCAACGTCGCGCTGAAGGTCATGGAGGGCGTGTCGGACAAGATGATCGCCCTGCTCAAGGAGACCGCGGTCTCCAGCACCCGGGCGAAGGCCGGCGGAGTGCTCATGCGCCCCGCGTTGCAGACGTTTCGCGACGAGATCTCGCCCGAGACCGCCGGTGGCGCCTACCTGCTCGGGCTGCGCAAGATCGGCGTCGTCGGCCACGGGCGCTTCACGAGCCGCGGCTTCGCGCACGCCATCCTGCTCGCCGCGCGCGGCGTCACCGGCGACATCACCGGCCGCACGCACGACGCGCTCGAGCGCGCGGGAGCGCTGCGCAAGCCGGGGGCGGCCATGTCCGAGACCACCTCTAGCGTACGCGCGCAATGACCCGGGACGAAGTCTTCGCGATGGTCCAGGCGCACCTGGTCGACGAGCTCGAGGTCGACCCCGCGCGGATCGACGAGAGCACGAACTTCCGCGTCGACCTGGAGGCCGATTCGCTGGATCTCTACACGCTCGTGCAGGAGCTCGAGGACTCCTTCGGCGTGAAGATGACCGACGAGCAGGCCGCGCGGATCGCTACCGTCGGTCAGGCCGTGGATTTCGTGCTCGAGCACGCGGTCATCTCCGAGCCCTCCGAGTCCTGAACCTTCTCGACGAACTCCTGCAGGAGCTGCCCGAGCATCTGCACCGGCAGGTCTTCACGCACGCCTCCTGGACCGAGCGGCGCAGCGACTCCTACTCGCGCCTGGCCTTCCTCGGCGACTCCGTGCTCAGCCTCGCGGTCACCTCGCATCTCTATCCGCGCCTGGAGGCCGAGCGCTTCGGCGCGGGGCGGCTGACGAAGATCCGCGCCCAGAGCGTGTCCGGGGTCTCCTGCCGCGCGGTCGCCGAGCGCCTCGGCGTGCCCGACAAGCTGCGCGCCTCGGCGCCGGCCGGCATCGGCCAGAGCGCCGACTCGCTCGTGGAGACCGAGCGCGTGCTCGCCTCGGTCATCGAGGCCGTGATCGGGGCGTGTTACCTGCACAACGGCTACGAGCGCACGGCGGCCGCCGTCGTCGAGGCCTTCCAGCCGGAGATCACGAACGCCCTGTCGCACCCGGTCGACTTCAAGTCGGCCCTGCAGGAGCGCCTCGCGCGCCACGCGCAGATCGTCGAGTACGTCATCGCTGGCGAGGTTGGGCCGCCGCACGACCGCACGTTCGAGGTCGTCGCGCTCGTCGCGGGCCGGACGGTGGGCCGCGGCAGCGGGCGCTCGAAGAAGCACGCCGAGCAGGAAGCCGCGCGAATTGCGCTCGAATCGCTGCACCCGGTGGACGCCGCCCTCGTCGCCGAGGAAGCTCTGGAGGCCTGATGCACCTCCGCTCGGTCACGCTCAAGGGCTTCAAGTCGTTTCCCGACCGCACCCGGTTGGATTTCGCGCCGGGTGTGTCCGTCGTGGTCGGTCCCAACGGCTCGGGCAAGTCGAACATCACCGACGCGGTCCTGTGGGCGATGGGCGAGCAGTCGCCGCTCGCCGTGCGCGGCCAGTCGATGCGCGACGTCATCTTCGGCGGCGGCCGCGGGGTGCAGGCGCGCAGCGCCGCCGAGGTCGAGATCGTCATCGACAACGGTGACGGCGCCGTCGACCTGCCGGTCGGCGAGATCTCCATCCTGCGCCGGCTCGACCGCTCCGGCGAGGGCGAGTACCGCCTCAACGGCGCGAAGTGCCGCCTCGTCGACGTGCTGGAGATCCTCTCCGACACGGGCCTGGGCAAGGAGATGCACTCCGTCGTCTCGCAGGGTCGCGTCGAGTCGATCGTCACCTCCAAGCCACGCGACCGGCGCCTGCTCATCGAGGAGGCCGCGGGCCTCGGCAAGCACCGCAAGCGCCGCCGCCGCGCGCAGCTCAAGCTCGAGCGCACGCAGGACAACCTCGATCGCGCGCTCGACGTCGAGCGCGAGGCGCGCTCGCGGCTGCGCCCGCTCAAGCGCCAGGCCGAGGCCGCCGAGCTGCACGCGCGCCTGGAGCGCCAGACCCTCGAGGCGCGCTGGGAGCTCGTGCGCGACCTCGCCCGCGCACGCCGCGCCGACCTGACCGCCGCCGAACAGGTCGCGACGGCCGCCCGCGCCGCCCGCGAGGAGGCGCAGACCGCGCTGCACGCCGTCGCCGCGCGCCGCCAGGCGGTTGAGCAGGCGATGTCGCAACGCACCGAGCAGCGCGAGGCGTTTGCCCAGCGTGTCTACCGCGCGCGGTCGGCCGGCGAGCGCGTCGAGTTGCGCCTGGAGCGCACGCGCTCGACCGCCGAGGACCTGCGCGAGCGCGCCGAGCGCCGCACGCACGAGCTCAAGGCGCTCGTGGCGCTGGCCGACGCCGAGGGCGAGGCGGCAACCGGCGCCGGGGACGAGCGCGTCGCGGCCCTGGAGGCCGAACTCGAGCAGCTCGCCGCCGACCACGCCGCGCAGCTCGAGCGCGAGCTCGTGACGCTCGAGGAGGCGCGCGTGGCCGCCGTCGCCGTCGCCGAGGAGGGCAAGGAGAAGGTCGCCGCCGCCCGCGCGCTGCTGGCCTCGGCCACCGCCGCCACCGAGACCGCTCGCAGCGCGCGCCGCGAGCGCGACAAGGCGCTGGAGGCCGCGCGCCGCGAGTCCGCGCGCGTCGGCGCCGAGCTCGCCGCCTGCAACCAGTTCCTGCGCACCCGCACCGCCGCCGCGAGCCGCGGCGGGCCGATCGGCGCGCGCACGCTCGCCGACGCGCTGGAGGTCGCGCCCGGCTACGAGCGCGCCGTCGCCGCCGCGCTCGGCGGCCACCTGCGCGCCTCGCTTGCCGACGGTGTCCGCGAGGGCCGTGCGCTGCTCGACGCCGCCGGCGCCGACGGCGGCCGCGTGCTGATCCTCGATTCGATCGCGCCCGGCGCAGCCGCGGCGCACAATCCGCCGGCGCCCGGCGCCCGCCACCTCACGAGCTTCGTCGGCGGCGACGAGCACGTGCTCGCGGTCGTGCGGCGGCTGCTGTGGAACACGTGGGTCGTCGAGGAGCTCGAGCAGCTGCCGGCCGGCTTCACCGGCGTCGCCGTCAACCGCGCCGGTCGCGTCTGGCACGGCCGCCACCGCGAGATGCGCCAGGCGCCGGAGGGCGGCGAGGAGCGCGTGCTCGCCGAGCGCAACCGCCGCGAGGAGCTCATCACCGCCAGCGAGGCGGCCGTGCAGGCCGAGCACGCCGCGCGCGCCGCGTGCGAGCCCGCCGAGGCCGCCGTGGCCGCCGCCGACGCCGCCCGCGAGCAGGCCGACCGCGCCCTGCGCGAGGCGTCGCAGGCGCTGACCGCCGCTGCCGAGGAGGCCCGCCGCGCCGCTTGGATCACTGAGAAGCGCCGCGCGGCGCCACAGGAGGGCGCATCGGCGATGCGCCGCGCCCAGATCGAGGGCGAGCTCGCCGCCGAGCGGCGCGCGGCCCAGCGCGCCGAGCGCGAGCGGGCCGAGCGCACGCAGCGCATCGAGCGCCTGCGCGGGCGGATCACCACCGAGCGCGCGCTGGCCCCCCAGGCGGAGCGGCTCGCCGCGGCGCTCGAGGCCGCGTCCGCCGCGATCGGCGTCCGCGTCGCCGCCCTGGAGACCGAGCTCGCGGCCGGCCGCGCGGCGGGCGAGGAGCTCTCAGCCCAGCTGCGCGCCTGCGCGTCGGAGGAGGCGCAGATCCAGGGCCGCCTGCGCGAGCGCGGCGACGCCGTCACGACCGCCGAGGTCCGCGCCCAGCAGGCGCGCGACCAGAGCGCCGACGCCGACCACGAGCTCGTGCTGCTCGCCGGGCGCCTCGGCCTGCCCGCCGAGCCCGCCGCCGAGCCGCTGGATCCCGCCGAGGCGCAGGCCCTGCGCGACCGCATCGAGCGCCTCGGGCGCCGCCGCGAGCAGCTCGGCCCGGTCAACCCGCTCGCGAAGGCCGAGTACGACGAGGCGCTCGCCCACGTCACCGAGCTCGAAGGCCAGCGCGGCGATCTCGAGACCGCGCTGCGCGAGCTGCGCGCGCTCATCCGCGACACCGACCGCCAGATCCACGAGACGTTCGAGGAGACCTTCCAGGCCGCCGCGCGCAACTTCGAGGAGCTGGCCCAGCACCTCTTCCCGGGCGGGCGCGGCCGGCTGCGGCTCGTCAGGGAGGACTCGGGGATCACCGGGTTCGCCGGACAGCCCGCCGCGGGCGCCGGCGAGGGCGTCGTCGATCCCGACGCGGCGGCCGAAGCCGAGGCCGAGGTCGGCGTTGACGGGGAGCCGAAGGAGGAGGAGCTGCTCGGCGTCGAGATCGAGATCACGCCGGCCGGCAAGTCGATGAAGCGCCTGACGCTGCTGTCGGGCGGCGAGAAGTCGATGACCGCGATCGGCTTCCTCTTCGCGGTCTTCCTCGCGCGGCCGTGTCCGTTCTACATCCTCGACGAGGTCGAGGCCGCGCTCGACGACCCGAACATCACCCGTTTCCTCGACCTCCTGCGCCGCTACGCCGACCGCGCGCAGTTCATCGTCGTCACCCACCAGAAGCGCACGATGGAGGCGGCCGACACGCTGTACGGCGTCTCGATGGGCGACGACGGCGTCTCGAAGGTCATCTCGCGCCGGCTGCCGCGCGAGGACCCGCTCGAGGAGGCGGCCGAGCCGGCCGCCGGCGCCGCGTAGCCGCCCGCCCACCGTGGACGTCCGGCCCGTCACCGAAGCCGAGTTCGACGCGCTGCTGGCGCTCGTCGCCGACTACCAGCGCTTCTACGCGGGCACCGCGCGCGACGACGCGCACAACGCCGCGTTCTTCGGCCGCTTCATCGCGCCGAGCGAGCGCGGGATGCTCATCGCGGCCTACGACGACGACGCGCCGGACGGCGCCGCACCCGCCGGCTACGCCTGCCTGTACTGGACGTACTCCTCGGTCTCCGCCGCGGACGTCGTCCTCATGAACGACCTCTACGTGTGCCCCGAGCGGCGCGGCGGTGGGGTGGGGGAGGCGCTCGTCGCCGCGACCGTCGAGATCGCCCGCGCGCGCGGCGCCTCGCACGTGCGCTGGTTCACCGCGCTGGACAACCGTCGCGCGCAGCGCCTCTACGAGCGCGTCGGCGCGGAGCGCTCGTCCTGGTTCGAGTACGAGATCGCGGTCTAGCTCTAGCTCGAGCTCGAGCCGCCGCTGCTGGCCAGCAGCACGATGAGCAGGAGCACGCCGATCACGAGCAGCACGGTGCCGATGATGCCGAGGATCTTGCCCGCGGTGGCCAGGCCGCGGCCGCCGAGCGTGCCGCCCGAGGCGTCGACCGCGGCTTCGGCCTCCTTGCCGAGCTTCCACGCGAACGGCGCGCAGAGCGAGCACAGGACGACGCCGATGATGCCCAGGACGAGCGACAGCACGGCGTTCGGAGCGTTGTCGGACACGGCGGTGGCGGGAGGGATGCCCATGGCGCGGACGGTACCCGACCCTCACCCCCTGCGCACAGCAATCGCAGGCAGATTCGAACCGCCCCTCCATCACGCGGGGTGATCGCTGACCCCACGGATGGGTCTTCGACTTCTTCATGGCGACATGGCAGGCTTCGGAGCATGGAACTCCGCCATCTGCGCACCGTCGTCGCGATCGCCCGCCACGGCTCCTTCACGAAGGCCGGCGAGGAGCTTCACCTCGCCCAGTCGGCGGTGTCCCAGCAGCTCAGCCGCCTGGAGTCCGAGCTGGGCATCACGCTCTTCACAAGGTCCAGCCGCAGCGTCGACATCACCGCCGAGGGCGAGCTCGTGCTCGACTACGCCCAGCGCGTGATCGCCGAGGTCGACGGCCTGCGCGACGAGCTCGACGAGATGGCCGGCCTGCTGCGCGGCGACCTGCGCCTGGGCGGCATGTGGCCGACCGGCCTCTACGACCTCTACGCGGTCATCGCCGACTTCCACGAGCGCCATCCCGGTGTCGCGATCCACTTCGTCGAGGGAACGCAGGACGAGATGCTCGCCCAGATTCGCGCCGACGAGCTCGACGCGATCTTTACGGCGGTCGATCCCGATGCCCTCGACGACGAGTTCGGCGCGACCCTCCTGTCCGAGGAGGAGTTCGTCTGCACGCTGCCGGTCGGCCATCCGCTCGCCGCGCAGGACCATGTGACCTTCCAGCAGCTCGCCGGCCTGGACCTCGTGACCTACCGGGAGAACTCGGCCCTGCGCCGCCGTTTGGAGCTCGCGATGGGCGAGCACGGGCTGACGCCGCGCAACGCCTTCATCTGCACGGAGATGGGCGCCGTCCGCGCGCTCGTCTCCAAGGGGATGGGCGTGGCGGTCATCCCGCGCTCGGCCGCCGAGGAGCCCGGCCCGCCGATCGAGCTGCGACCGATCGGCCCGCAGCCGTTCACGTGGCCGGTCGCGCTCGTATGGCGCGCGCGGCGGCGCCAGCCGCCCGCGGCGAAGGCGTTTCTCGCGCTGGCCATCGCGCGCGCCGACGCGGCGACGGCGATGCCGCCCGTGCGGCTCGTCGCGTAGGCCGCGCTATAGCCGCTTCTCGGCGAAGTAGTCGGCGATGTGGTTGGCGTTGTAGGGCGCGATCTCGACGTACCCGGTGCGCGCGAACAGCACCTTGCTCTCGCGCTGCTGCGGCCCGGCGTCGAGCCGCACGCGCTCGTAGCCGAGCTCGCGCGCGGCGTCCTCCAGCGCGGCCAGCAGTGCCCGGCCGGCACCGCGCGAGCGCGCGCGGGGCACCACGTACATGCGCTTGATCTCGCAGACGCCGTGCTCGTCGAGCGACCGCAGGCCGCCGATCGCCACCGGGCGCTCGTCCTCGTAGCCTACGAGGAAGGTCCCGTGCGGCGCGACCATCTCGTCGGGCGTCGTGACGGAACCCGGCTTCGCCGACCGGCCCGGGTAGATCTCGTTGAAGTACGCGATGAGCTCGGCGAGCAGCTCGCGGCCCGGCGACTCGTCCGAACGGCCGGGGCGGAACACGAACGCCATGGCGCTATCGTCGCGCATCGCCCATGGCACGTGACTGGAACGACCTCTTCATCACCGACGGCGCGCGGCCGGCCGCGGCCGCCGCCGAGGCGCAGACCGACGACGAGCCCGCCCGCAAGCGCGGCTTCTTCAAGCGCCTGCGTACGAACCTGTCCAAGACGCGCGAAGCGCTCGGCGCCGAGATCCAGGCCACGCTGCTGGAGGGCGACGTCGACGAGGAGACCTGGGAGCGCCTGGAGGAGGCGCTGATCATGGCCGACGTCGGCGCGGCGACGACCGCCCGCGTCGTCGGCGAGCTCGAGGCGCAGGCCTCCGGCGGGGACATCGTCGGCGGCGAGGCGCTCAGCCGCCGATTGAGCGAGATGCTCGCCGAGATCGCCCGCACCGGCGAGGACCGCATCGACGTGCGCCACTCGCCCACGGTCATCATGGCCGTCGGCGTCAACGGGACCGGCAAGACGACGACGATCGGCAAGCTCGCCTGGCACCTGCAGCGCGAGCTGGGCCTGACGGTCGTGCTCGGCGCCGCCGACACGTTCCGCGCGGCCGCGGTGCAGCAGCTCGAGGGCTGGGCGCAGCGCGCCGGCTGCGAGATCGTCTCCGGACCCGAGGGCTCCGACCCCGGATCGGTGGCCTACGAGGCGATCAAGCAGGGCCGCGAGCGCGGCGCCGACGTCGTGATCATCGACACCGCCGGGCGCCTGCACACGCAGGACAACCTCATGGCCGAGCTGGCCAAGGTGCGCCGCGTCATCGCCAAGCAGATCGAGGGCGCGCCGCACGAGACGCTGCTCACCGTCGACGCGACGACCGGCCAGAACGGCCTGCGCCAGGCCAAGCTCTTCTCCGAGGCCGTGCCGGTCGACGGCATCGTGCTGACGAAGCTCGACGGCACCGCCAAGGGCGGCATCGCGCTGGCGATCGCCGGCGAGCTGGGCATCCCCGTGAAGCTCATCGGGATCGGCGAGGCGCTCGAGGACCTGCGCCCGTTCGACGCCGACGACTACGCGCGCGCGCTGCTGAGCTGACCGTGGCCTGACCGCGCCGCAGCGAAACGCCCACAGCGGCCCCGCGCGGGCCTATATTCCCCAGGGCAATGGATGCGTGGATGTTCTGGATCTTGCTCGCGGTGATCCTCGCCGCCGGCGAGGTCGTGTCGCTGAGCTTCTTCCTCGCCCCGTTCGCGGTCGGCGCCCTGGCCGGCGCGGTGGCCGACCTGGCGGGCGCCAACGCCGCGATCGCGGTGATCGTCTTCCTCGTCACCTCCGGGCTCGTGTTCGGCCTCGTGCGGCCGATCGCCCGCCGCCACCTGCGCGTGCCCGCACAGCTGCGCACGGGCACCGCCGCGCTCGTCGGCAAGACCGCGCTGGCCACCGCGCGGATCGACGCCAACAGCGGGACGGTCAAGCTCGAAGGCGAGATCTGGACCGCGCGCCCGTACGACAGCGACGAGGTCATCGAGAGCGGCAGCCGCGTCCACGTCGTCGAGATCCGGGGCGCGACCGCGCTCGTCAGCGAGATGTAGTGGGCCTATACCGGCCCCTGACCAGGAGGTAGCAGCGATGGAAGCCGGTCTGATCCTGCTCGTCATCATCGCCTTCTTCGCGCTGCTGCTCGCCGCGAAGACCGTGCGCATCATCCCGCAGGCGCGGGCGGGGGTCGTCGAGCGCCTCGGGCGCTATCAGCGCACGCTGTCGCCGGGGCTGGCGATCGTCATCCCGTTCATCGACCGCGTCGGCGGGATGATCGACCTGCGCGAGCAGGTCGTCACGTTCAAGCCGGCCGGCGTGATCACCGGCGACAACGTCGGCATCCAGATCGACAGCGTCCTGTACTTCACGATCACCGACGCGAAGTCGGTCTCCTACGAGGTCGCCAACCCGCTGCAGGCGATCGAGCAGCTCACCGTGACGACGCTGCGCAACGTCATCGGCGGGATGACGCTGGAGGAGGCGCTGACGAGCCGCGACACGATCAACTCCCAGCTGCGCACGGTGCTCGACGAGGCCACCGGCCGCTGGGGGATCCGCGTCAACCGCGTCGAGGTCAAGGCGATCGACCCGCCCGCGTCGATCCAGGAGGCGATGGAGAAGCAGATGCGCGCCGAGCGCGACCGCCGTGCGGCGATCCTCACGGCGGAGGGCTCCAAGCAGTCGCAGATCCTCAACGCCGAGGGCGAGAAGCAGGCGGCGGTGCTGCGCGCCGAGGGTCAGAAGACCGCGGCGATCCTGCGCTCCGAGGGCGAGGCGAAGGCGATCGACACGGTCTTCGCCGCGATCCACGCGGGTGACCCCGACCAGGGCCTGCTGTCGTATCAGTACCTGCAGATGCTGCCCAAGCTGGCGCAGGGCGACGCGAACAAGATCTTCGTCATCCCGAGCGAGTTCAGCCAGGCGCTGGGCAACATCGGCGGGGCGATCAGCGGCGCGATCAAGCCGCCGCCCCCGCCGCCGCGGCCGCCGATCGCGTGAGCTCCTTCATCGTCCCGGAGGCCGTCGAGGCGTACGCGGCGGCCCACACGACGACGCCCGCGCCGTTCCTGCAGGCGTTGGCGGAGGAGACGCGGGCCACGCTCGACTCACCGCAGATGCTCACCGGCGAGATCGAGGGCCGCTTCCTCGAGTTTCTTGTCTTCCTGTCGCAGCCGCGGCTGATCCTGGAGATCGGGACGTACTCCGGCTACAGCGCGCTGTCGATGGCGCAGGCCCTGCCGGAGGGCGGGCGGATCGTGACCTGCGAGCTCGATCCCGAGCGGGTGGCGTTCGCTGCGCGTCACATCGCCGACGCGGGGATGGCCGACCGGATCGAGATCCGCCAGGGCCCGGCGCTGGAGACGATCGGCGGGCTCGACGGTCCCTTCGACCTCGTCTTCATCGACGCCGACAAGGAGGGTTACCTCGACTACTACGAGGCCGTGCTGCCCAAGCTCTCCGAGCGCGGCCTGATCGTCGTCGACAACGTGCTGTGGAGCGGGCGCATGGCGGCGCCTGAATCCGACGAGGACACCGACTCCACGCGCGCGCTGCGCGTGTTCAACGACCACGTGGCGGCCGATTCGCGCGTGGTCTGCGTCATGCTCAGCGTGCGCGACGGCGTGACGCTCGTGCGCCGCGCCTGAGCGTCAGCCCACCGGCGGCACCTGACCGACGAGCACGCGATCGGCGCACAGGCCGAGCACGCCGAGGACGGCGACGGCGCCGACGAGCCACTGCGCGCGGCCCCGGTGCGCGGTGAACAGGCCACCGGCCACGGGGACGATCGCCCCGCCGAGGACGATCGCGGCCTCGAGCGCCGCGAGCAGCGTCTCGTGACGCGGCTCACACAGGCCCGCCGTGGTGGGCTCCGGCGGGCACTCCCGGAGTCCGAGGGCGAGACCGCTGCCGATCAGCCACAGGGCGCCGAGGAGCAGGCCGCCCATCACGGCGAGCACCCGCCAGACCAGGCGGGGCGGTGAGCCGTCGGTCACGACAGCAGCCCGGTCTGGCCCTGGGCGAGCGTGGCGGTGAGCGCGAACATGCACACGGCGGTGAACAGGCCGACCACGAGCCACGGCCACTCCCTGCGGATACACGCCACGATCCCGCCGGCCAGCGGCGCCGCGAAGGCGGCGAGCACGAGCGCCCATTCGAGGACGGGGACGAGCCCCGCGAAGTTCGTGCACGGCCCCGTCGCGTCGCCGCTGCAGTCCGCGATCGCCGCCACGAAGCCGGTGCAGACGAACGCTGCCGCGGCGCCGAGCGCCCCGACGACGACGTAGAGGCTGCGGACGGCGGTGACGACGCGGGGTCGCTGCCAGAAGGGGGCCGTCGTGCGTGTGGCGGTGGGGGCGGTGGGTGTCGAGGCGAGTTGCATCGTGTCCTCCGAGATTGTTGCTGACCAGCGGTCGATAGGGACCGTAGCAGCCTCCTGACCATCGGTCAACAGCTATCGCGCTGACCGGCGCCCAGCTCGCCAACCCGAATCACGTCCGCTACGCCCCGGTGGCTCGAGCAGCAGGCCGTCGCCGGCTGCTCGAGGCCGAGGCGCAGGACGCCGACCCCGACGCGCGGCGCTTCGCCCTGCCGGCCGACCACGCCCGCGTGCTCGCCCATCCCGACGAGCCGCCCACCTCGCGCCGATGGCGCACATGATCGCGGGCATCGGCGGCGTGCTGCCGCGCCTCGCCGCCGCGTATCGCTCCGGCGACGGCGTGCCGTATGAGTCCTACGGGGCGGCGTTTCGCCACGGCCAGGGCCACATCAACCGCCCGGCGTTCCTCGGCCGACCTGCCCGGCGAGTGGCTGGACGCGCTGCCCGACGTGCGCGACCGCCTGCGCGGCGACGGCGGCCGCGTCGCCGACGTCGGCAGCGGTCAGGGCTTTGCGACGGTCGCGATGGCCGAGGCGTTCCCGGCGCACGAAGGTCGTCGGCTTCGAACCCGATGGCCGGTCATACGGCCGGCCGGGCCCGCTCCGGTCGGCCGTAGACTGGACCGCCGTGTTCGACACGCTCTCAGAGAAGCTTCAGGCCACGCTCGCCGACGTTCGCGCCCGCGGCACCCTGACCGAGGCCGACGTCAACGCCGCCATGCGCGAGATCCGCCTCGCGCTGCTCGAGGCCGACGTGAACTTCAAGGTGGTCAAGTCGTTCACCTCGACGGTCAAGGAGCGCTGTCTCGGCGCCGACGTGCTCGGCAAGCTCAACCCCGGCCAGCAGGTGGTCAAGATCGTCAACGAGGAGCTCACGGCGCTGATGGGCGGGGCCTCGGCCTCGGTGGCGTTCGCGCCGCGCCCGCCGACGGTGATCCTCATGGCCGGCCTGCAGGGCTCGGGCAAGACGACCGCCACGGCGAAGCTCGCGCGCTATCTGATGAAGGAGCACAGCTCGTCGGTCGCCCTGGCGGCCTGCGACGTCTACCGCCCGGCGGCGGTCGACCAGCTCGTGAAGGTCGGCGGCCAGGTCGGCGCGACGGTCTACGAGCAGGGGACCGACAAGGACCCGGTCGACATCGCCCGGTGGGCGCTCGACCAGGCCAAGCGCGACGGCAAGGACGTGCTGATCGTCGACACCGCGGGCCGCCTGCACGTCGACGAGAAGCTCATGGACGAGCTCGTGAAGATCCGCAAGGCGGTCAAGCCGACGACCGTCCTGCTTGTCGTCGACGCGATGACCGGCCAGGACGCCGTCAACGTCGCCGAGCAGTTCGCGGGCGCGGTCGCCTTCGACGGCGTGCTCATGTCCAAGCTCGACGGCGACGCGCGCGGAGGCGCCGCGCTGTCGGTCAAGGCGGTCACCGGCAAGCCGATTCTCTTCGCCTCCACGGGCGAGCACCTCGACCAGTTCGAGCGCTTCCATCCCGACCGGATGGCCCAGCGGATCCTCGGCATGGGCGACGTGCTGTCGTTCATCGAGAAGGCCGAGGCGCAGATCGACGAGGACGAGGCCAAGGAGCTCGAGCGCAAGCTGCGCCGCAACGAGTTCACCTTCGAGGACTTCCTCTCGCAGCTGAAGATGATGCGCAAGATGGGCCCGCTGCAGTCGCTGCTGGGCATGATCCCGGGCTTTCAGGGCGCCGCGATGAAGAACGTCAAGGTCGACGAGCGTGAGCTCGACCGCATCGAGGCGATCATCCTGTCGATGACGCCGCTGGAGCGCCGGCGGCCCGATCTCATCAAGGGCTCGCGGCGACTGCGGATCGCGCGGGGGTCGGGCACGACGGTCCAGCACGTCAACCAGCTCGTCAAGCAGTTCGGTCAGATGCAGAAGCTCATGAAGCAGCTCGGGAAGGGCAAGATGCCCGACCTCCAGGCCATGATGCGCCAGGGTCGCTAGCCTGTCTCGCCTAATGGCTGTCCGAATGAGACTCACACGCGTCGGTGGACGCAAGGACCCGATCTGGCGCATCGTCGTCGCAGATTCGCGCTCCCCGCGCGACGGCCGCGTCATCGAGACGATCGGCCATTACAACGCGCAGACCGAGCCGTCGACCATTCGCGTCGACGAGGATCGCGCGCGTCACTGGATCGAGCGCGGCGCACAGCCGTCCGATCAGGTGCGCAAGCTGCTGCGCATCCAGGGCATCTCCTAGCCCAAGACACGACGCCCGCGCGCCCGGTCGTCCTGTGCAAGACCTTCTCGAATACCTCGCCAAGGCGCTCGTCGACGACCCTGACGCCGTGCGCGTCGAGTCCTTCGACGAGGACGACGGCAGCATCGTGCTCGAGCTGTCGGTCGGCGAGGACGACTACGGGCAGGTCATCGGCCGCGGCGGCCGGACCGCCAACGCGTTGCGCACCGTCCTGAAGGCGGCCGCGGTCAAGCAGGGACGCCGCGTGTTCGTCGACATCGTCGACTAGATGTTTGATTCCGAATTCACGCACCCGCGGATGACAGGCCAGGACGGCGCCGGATCGCCACCCGCATGCTCGTAGGTACTACCGGTACCTACTTCGCATCCGTGCGGCGCCCGGCATCCGCCCTGACCTGCCCCCGCAGGCACGCCAATTCGGAATCAACCATCTAGGCGGTCTGTGTCTTGGCCGCCTCGCTGCTGAACGCGGGCCGGGTCGGCCGGCCGCACGGCCTGGATGGGTCGTTTCACGTGACGCGTCCCCGCGGCGTGCTGCTGCGCCTCGGCGGTGCGGTGCGCATCGGCGGCGATGTCTTCGACGTCGTGCGCCGGGCCGGCACGGAGGACCGCCCGATCCTGCGCCTGGGCGGTGTTGACGACCGCGCCGGCATCGAGGCGCTGCGCGGGGAGGAACTGCTCGTCGAGCGCGCGGCCGCGCCGCCGCTGCCGGAGGGCGAGTACTGGTCTGAGGATCTCGAGGGGTGTACGGTCGTGACCCCCGGCGGGCGCGAGCTCGGCGTCGTGGCGGCGATGCGCGCGCTGCCCTCGTGTGAGGTGCTCGAGGTCGGCGACCTGCTCGTGCCGATGGTCGGCGATGCGGTCGTCAGCATCGACGTCGCGGAGCGCCGGATCGTCGTCGATCCCGAGTTCCTCGGGGTCGAGACCGATCCCGCCGCGTAGCCGGCGGCGCCGTGCGCCTCGACGTCGTCACGCTGTTTCCCGACTGGTTTGACTGGTTCGTCACGCAGCGTCACGTCGCCAACGCGCTGGCCGTCGGTCACGAGCTGCGCACGCTCGACCTGCGCGAGCACACGCCGCTGAGCGGCGGCCAGGTCGACGACACGCCATTCGGCGGCGGCGCCGGGATGGTCCTGCGCGTCGACGTCATGGACGCGGCGCTGCGCGCGCACTACGGCGTCGATCCGGTCGACCTGCGCAACCAGCGTCGCGTCATCGCGCTGACGCCGGGCGGTCGGCGGCTGGACGACCGGCTCGTCGACGAGCTCGCCCAGGAACCGGACATAACGCTGCTGTGCGGGCGCTACGAGGGCTTTGACGAGCGCATCGTCGAGCACTTCGCCAGCGATGCGATCTCGATCGGCGAGTACGTCCTCAGCGGCGGGGAGCTGGCGGCGATGGTCGTCTGCGACACGATCCTGCGCAAGCTGCCGGGCGCGCTCGGCCACGGCGAGTCGGCGCTCGAGGAGTCCTTCTCGGTGGCGCTGGAGGGGCGGCCGGAGTACCCGCACTACACGCGCCCGGCCGACTATCGCGGGTGGCGCGTGCCCGACGTCCTGCTGTCCGGCCACCACGAGCAGATCCGCTTGTGGCGCATGCAGCAGTCGCGCGAGCGGGGTGGGCCGCAGGAGGCGTGAGCGTCACCCATCGCGTCGGGGCCGGGGTGCCGACGGGCGGAGAAGGAGCGTCACGAGGCAGGGCACGGGCGTGGCGCCGCCGGTGACTTCGGAGCGTCGCTATCATCCTGCCCTCGGCGCGGCCAACACCTTCGTCCGCGCCCTTTTCTTCGCCTCCGTCGCTGCACTTTCTTCGCTATGTCCACAGTCATCGAACGCCTTGAGCGCGCCCAGCTGCGCCGGGTGCCCAGCTTCCAGGCGGGAGACCGCCTGCGCGTCCACTTCCAGGTCATCGAGGGCACGCGCAAGCGCACCCAGGTCTTCGAGGGCGTCGTCATCAAGCGCCAGGGCCACGGAGCCCGTGAGACGTTCACCGTCCGCAAGCAGTCCTTCGGCGTCGGTGTAGAGCGCACGTTCCCGGTCCACTCGCCGAAGATCGAGCGCATCGACGTCGCCGCCCGCGGTGACGTGCGGCGGGCCAAGCTCTACTACCTGCGCGACCGCGTCGGCAAGCGCGCCCGCGTTCGCGAGCGTCGCTACACCGGTCCGGAGCTGCGCGTCGAAGCCGGCCTGCTGCACGATCCCGCGGCCGAGCTCGAGGCCGCCGCGGCGGCCGAGCCTGAAGCGGTCGACGCCGAGGGTCTCGTCGCCGACGAAGCCGTGGCCGAAGCGGTCGCCGCCGAGGCAGCGCCCGAGGATGCGACGGACGGGACCGCTGCCGTGAGTGAGGCCGAGACGGCCTCCTCCGGCGAGAAGACGTGACGAAGGACGACTCGTCCCGCGGCCGGGGAAACTCGTTCGTCGAGACAATCCTGATCGTCGCCGTCGCGCTGGGTCTCGCGCTCGGCATCCAAGCCTTTCTCATCAAGCCGTACCGCATTCCGTCGGAGTCGATGGTGCCGACGCTGCAGATCGGTCAGCGCGTCCTCGTCAACCGCCTCGGCAACAACTTCGGCGATCCGGCGATCGGCGACGTCACGGTCTTCCACCCGCCGGCGGGCGCGGAGAACGGCAAGGAGTGCGGCGCTCCCCGCGAACCCGACCAGCCGTGTCCGCGACCGACCGCCGACAAGGCCGATGTGAACTTCATCAAGCGGATCGTCGCCGGCCCCGGCGACAAGATCACGATCGAGGACGGCCACGTGGTGCGCAACGGCAAGCGCCAGGCCGAGCCGTTCACCCGTCCCTGCGGCGGAGGCGAGGGCTGTGATCTGACGACGCCGATCACGATTCCCAAGGGCCACTACTTCATGATGGGCGACAATCGTGGAGCCTCCGACGACAGCCGCTTCTGGGGCCCGGTCCCACGCGACTGGATCATCGGCAACGCGTTCGCCACCTACTGGCCACCGAAGCGGATCGGCCTGCTGTAGGCCGTCAGCGGGGACGCCGGCCGACACGCCGGCCGCCCGTGGTTCACGATTCCGCCCGATGGCTGGTGCATGATGAGGACCGCGTGGAGCCTGTGACCGCATCCGCCGTCTCCGAAGACCTGAGTCCGGCGACCCGTGCGCGGCGCAAGCAGGCCGCACGCAAGCGCTCGAGCGGACGCCGCCTGTTCGCCTTCGACCGCCGCCTCGGCGTCCGGTGGGTCGCGGGCGCCGACGAGGCCGGGCGCGGCTGCCTCGCCGGCCCGCTCGTCGCCGCCGGCGTGCTGTTCGACATGGAGGCCCTGACCACGCGGGAGCTGCGCGCGCTCAGCCGCCTCAACGACTCCAAGCAGCACACCCACGAGGTCCGAGAGGAGCTCTTCCCGATCGTCATGCGCACGGCCGTCAAGGTCTGCGTCGTCTCGCGCTGCGCGCGCACGATCGACGCGCGCGGACTGCACAAGACGAACCTCGCCGCGCTGCGCGATGCCCTGCTCGGCGTCGCGCGCCCCGGCTGCATCTGCCTGTCCGACGGCTTCGCGGTGGGCAAGCTGCCCTACGAGCAGCGCGCGATCGTCGAGGGCGATGCGACCTCGGCGGCGATCGCCGCGGCATCCATCGTCGCCAAGGTCACCCGCGATCGCTACATGCGCCGGGCCGACGCGCTGCACCCCGGCTGGGAGTTCGCCGCCCACGTCGGCTACTCGACCCCCGAGCACCGCGACGCCATCCAGCGCCTCGGCGTCTCGCCGCTGCATCGCCTGAGCTTCCAGTCGACGGCGTACCAGCAGCTCGCCCTGTAGCGCGTCGCACGCCGCCATCGGGTGTCGTGAGTCAGAAGTTCCACGACACTAGAACGCCGCCTCGAGGTGGTCGAGCCGGACGAGGCGCCCGTCGCGATCGACGGTGACGGCGACGACGTCGAAGCGCAGCTCGCGCGAGCGCGGCCGCTCGGTCGCCTCGACGAGCCAGGCGGCCGCCATGGCGCGCACGCGGCGCTGCTTGGTGGGCGACACCGCTTGGACGGCTGACTCCATCGCACCGGCGCGGCGCGTCTTGACCTCGACGAAGACGAGCCACGTCGCATCGCACACGACGAGATCGAGCTCGCCGAAGCGCGTGCGGTAGTTGACCTCGATCACGCGATAGCCCAGGCGCTCGAGATGTTCCCGCGCGAGACGCTCTCCGACGCGGCCGAGGTGGTGGCGCAGATCGATGACCATGGCCGCAACGCTAGGCATCGCCGTGTGCCGTTTCAGCACGCGATCGCAACAATTTCGCGCAAAGATCGTCACAGCTTTCCGCGCGCGAATTCGTTGCATTTGCTGGGCAAAATCGTCACGAAGACGTGCTGTGGCGTAACGCGATCAGGCGTACCGTCCGGCCGATGCTCGCCCATGTCACGACCTTCGCCATCGACGGTCTTTCCTCCCGGCGGATCACCGTCGAGGTCGACCTGCGCCGCGGATTGCCCGCGTTCACGATCGTCGGGCGCGGCGATGCCGCCGTTCGCGAGTCGCGCGAGCGCGTACAGAGCGCGCTCGTCAACGCCGGCTATGAGTTCCCGCAGCGGCGCATCACCGTCAATCTCGCGCCGGCGCATCTGCGCAAGGTCGGCCCGGGCTTCGATCTCGCGACCGCCTGCGGCGTGCTGGCCGCCTCCGAGCAACTGCCCGGAGCCCAGCTCGAACGCTGGGCGGTCTTCGGCGAGCTGGCCCTCGGCGGAGGGCTGCGCCACTGCCGCGGCGTGCTGAGCGTCGCGGAGGGCGCGCGCGACGCCGGGTTCGGCGGGCTCATCGTCCCACGGGAGTGCGCGCGCGAGGCCGCGCTCGTCGACGGGTTGATGGTGGCGGGCGTGACGTGTCTCAGCGAAGCCGCCGCCGTCCTGCGCGGTCAGCCGCCTCCCGAGCTGCCGCCGGCGATCCTCCCGCCGGCGCACATCGGCGCCGAGCCGGACCTGGCCGAGATCCGCGGCCAGCCCCAGGCGATCGACGCGCTGACGATCGCGGCTGCCGGAGGACACAACCTCCTGCTCTCAGGTCCGCCCGGCACGGGCAAGACGATGCTCGCTCGCCGGGCGATCACGGTCCTGCCGCCGCTGAGCCGCGACGAGGCGATCGCGGTCACCCGGATCCACAGCATCACCGGCAAGCACGTCGGCGACGAGCTCGTGCGCGAGCGCCCGTTTCGCGCGCCCCACCATTCCATCTCGCCGGCCGGTCTCGTCGGCGGCGGCTCGGTGCCGCTGCCGGGGGAGGCGACCCTGGCGCACCACGGGGTGCTGTTTCTCGACGAGCTGTCGGAGTTCAGCCGGCCCGCGCTCGAGTCCCTGCGCCAGCCGCTGGAGGACGGCTCGGTGGCGATCGTGCGCCGTCAGCGCACGGTGACGTTTCCGACGCGCTTTCAGCTGATCGCCTCGACGAACCCGTGTCCCTGCGGGTTTGCGGGGACCGACCGATGCACCTGCACGGAGGCCGACATCGCCCGCCAGCGGCGCAAGCTCAGCGGACCGCTCCTGGATCGCATGGACCTGCTCGTCAACATGCACCGTCCGTCGTCGGAGGCCCTCGCGCAGGTTGCCGGCGGCACGAGCTCGGACGACATTCGTGCCGCCGTGATCGGCGCCCGCGAGCGACAGGCGCACCGTCTCGCCGGCTCGGGTCTGTCGACGAACGCCGAGCTCACCCCACGGCTGATGCACCTCGTGCGCCCGGATGCGAGCGCGAAGGGTGCCCTCGGGCTCGCGTACGCGCGCGGCAAGATGAGCGCGCGTGGCCACGGCCGGATCCTGCGCGTGGCGCGGACGCTCGCCGACCTCGACGGCAGCGCGCGGGTCAGCGCGAAGCACGTCAACGAGGCGCTGAGCCTGCGCCAGGAGGATGCTCACGACACCGCCCTCGCGGCATGACCGCGTGCGACGCGTGCCTGCGCCGGACCGCGCTGCTCGCTCGGCTCGCGCCGCACGTCGAGCGCGCCCGCAGCGAGCGCCGCAGGCTCGGCGAGTTGCTCGCGCTGCCCGACGAAGAGCTGATCGCGGCGCTCGCGGGACCGCGCCGCGCGGACATCGAGCTCGCGCTCGAGCGCTTCGACGCCGGGCAGGAACACGAGCGCCTCGCGGCGCTGGCGATGCCTGTGATCTGTCGCCACGACGATGCCTATCCGCAGCGCCTGCTCGACGCCGACGATGCCCCCGCGGTCCTGCACGTCGCCGGCGACGCGCAGCGGCTCGCGGCGCTCGGGCCGCCCGACGCCCCGGCGGTCGCGATCGTGGGTGCGCGCCGCGCCGGCGTCGACGGGCTGCAGGTCGGCCGCGGCCTCGGTCGGGGCCTCGCGGCGGCCGGCGTCACGGTGATCAGCGGCATGGCGCTCGGCATCGACTCGGCCGCCCACGCGGGGGCGCTGGAGGTCGGCGGTCCCACGATCGCGGTCCTCGCCGGCGGCGCCGACGTCGCCTACCCGGCCAGCAAGCGTGCCCTGCATCGCGAGATCGTGCGAAGCCAGGCGGCGGTCTCCGAGATGCCGCCCGGCTTCAAGCCGTTTCGCTGGTGCTTTCCGGCCCGCAACCGCACGATCGCGGGCCTGGCCTCGATGACGATCGTCGTCGAGGCGACCGAGCGCTCGGGCTCGCTCATCACCGCCGATCTCGCGCAGCAGCTCGGGCGGGCCGTCGGCGCGGTGCCCGGCCCCGTGACCGCGCCGCGCTGCGCCGGCTCCAACGCGCTGCTGCGCGACGGGGGGCTCGTGATCCGCGACGCCCAGGACGCGCTCGACGAGGTACTGGGTGTCGGCGTCGCGACCGCGCTGACCGGTCAGCGTCCCGAGGACCTCGCGCTGCCCCTGCGACGGCTGCTGCGCCGGGTCGAGGACGGCCGCGACACCGTGGCGGCGCTCGCCGTCACGCCGGCCGAGGCCCGCGACGCGCTCGCGGGCCTCGCCGAGCTGGAGATCCTCGGGTTTCTGCGCCGCGGACCGGGAGGACGCTATGCGCGCCTGCTGTGATCCCCGGCGCCGGCACGAGCGTGCCCGCCGGCGTTGGCTCGCGAACGGGCAGTGCCTATCCTCGGGGCCGTGTCCGCCGCCCGCCGCGTCCGCGTTGCGCTCTCGATCGCCGGCTCGGACTCCGGCGGCGGCGCCGGCATCCAGGCCGACCTCAAGGCCTTCGCCCGCGCCGGCGTGCACGGCGCCACGGCGATCACGGCGATCACCGTGCAGAACACGATGGCCGTCTTCGCGGTGCAGCCGATCGCGCCCGAGATCATCGGCGGCCAGATCCGCGCCGTCGCCGAGGACCTCGGGATCGACGCGATCAAAATCGGCATGCTCGGCGACGTCACGACGATCCAGACGGTGGCGGCGGCGCTCGAGGAGCTGCCGTCCGAGACGCCGATCGTCCACGACCCGGTCATGGTGGCGGAGTCCGGCGCGCGCCTGCTCGCGCTCGAGGCCGTCGACGCGCTGCGCGGGCTCATCGTCGCGCAGGCCACGGTCATCACGCCGAACCTCGCCGAGGCGCGGGCGCTGGCCGGCGACGAGGCGCTCGACGGCCTGGAGCTCGTACGGGCGTTGCATGCGCTCGGGCCCCGCAACGTCGTCGTCACCGGCGGGCACCGCGAGAGTGGGACCGACCTGTTCTTCGACGGCAGGACGCTCACCGAGCTGCCCGGTGCGCGCCATCCCGACGGCGCCGCGCACGGGTCGGGCTGCACGCACTCATCGACCCTGGCCGCGCGACTGGCACTCGGCGACACGCCCCTCGAGGCGGCCCGCCACGCGCGCGCCGTCGCGGCCGCGGCGGTCCGCGATGGCCTGCGCGAGCTCGGGGAAGGCGCCGGACCGGTCGATGTCTTCGGGCTTTCGTGCCAGGACTGACGACCGGCGCACGAACCGTTCCAAGCTGCACCCCCGCTTTGCCATAATCGCCCGCGTGCGGTTCCTTCGGATGAAGCCAGGGCACGGTGAGGTCCTCATCGCGGAGGGTGATGTCGAGGTGCCAGAGGAGCACGACGAGCTCGTGGAGGCCTTCCGCGCCCAGCTCGACGCCGGGATGTGGGCGGCCGTGCCGACCGCCGATCGCGGCGGGCGCCGGCAGGCGCAGATGGTGTCGAGCTTCGATGACGTGCCGCAGGGCGCCGAGCGCGTGATCTTCTTCCCGCGCGCCGCGGGCGGCCGGTAGACCGGGGCTGCGCCGGCATGCTGCTCGCGATCAGCGCCAGCATCATCGTGACCCTCGTGCTGCTCTGGGAGGTCGGGTGGCCGGTGGCGGCCGAGAAGATCTCGCGCTGGCGGGCGCGTCGCGCGGTCGTCGAGATCGAGGGCTACGACCCCGGGCGCGAGCGCCGCGCCGAGCAGCGCGCGCGCACGCTGCTGCGGTCGTGCGTCAACGAAGAGGAGTGGGCGATGTACCGCGACCTGGGCTTCATCCGGGTCTGGGGCGGGCTGTCTGAGGGGCCGCTCGACGACCGCGACTCGCGCGGCACGACGTACGCCTACCTCATCTATCCGCACAAGCCGATCGTGGCCTACATGCCGCAGACCCGCCGCCTGCTCAGCGAGTACTGCGTCACGTTCCCCGACGACACGCGCCCGTATGGGTCGGCGCGCCTGCCCGACTCCGACGACGTGCTCGCCAAGTGGATGGCGCTGACCGGCGACGAGCGGCGGATCATCGCCAGCGCGAACATGCACCTGCCCGGTCGTCAGGTCGACCCCAAGCAGATCAAGCGCGACCTCTGGCGGCTGGGCCAGTGGGAGCAGGCGCGGCTTCGCGACCAGCGCCGCGGCGCGGGTAGTGTTCCCGCCCCGTGAGCGCCACCACCAAGTTCGACACCAAACACAACTCCCGTGCCCTCACCGAGGGCCCGGCCCGCGCGCCCGCCCGCGCCTACCTCAACGGCATCGGCTTCGACAAGGAGGCGATGGACCGGCCGATCATCGGGGTCGCATCGACCTGGATCGAGACGATGCCCTGCAACTTCCACCTGCGCGCGCTCGCCGCCAAGGTCAAGGAGGGCATCCGCCTCGCCGGCGGCACGCCGATGGAGCTCAACACGATCGCGATCTCCGACGGGATCACGATGGGGACGAGCGGCATGAAGACGAGCCTCGTCTCGCGTGAGGTCATCGCCGACTCGATCGAGCTCGTCGCCCGCGGCCATCTCTTCGACGGCGTCATCGCGCTCAGCGCCTGCGACAAGACGATCCCCGGCACCGTCATGGCTCTCGCGCGCCTGAACCTGCCCGGCGTCATGCTCTACGGCGGCTCGATCGCGCCCGGCCGCTTCCGCGGCCACGACGTCACGATCCAGGACGTCTTCGAGGCCGTCGGCGCGCACGCCGCCGGCACGATGACCGACGACGATCTCGCCGAGCTCGAGCTCGTCGCCAGCCCCGGCGCCGGCGCCTGCGGCGGGCAGTTCACCGCCAACACGATGGCGATGGCCTTCGAGGTCCTCGGCATCAGCCCGATGGGCTCGGCCATGGTCCCCGCCGAGCACGCGAGCAAGGCCGACGTCGCGATCGCCGCCGGCCAGCTCATGATGGACGTCCTCGACCGCGGCCTGCGCCCCAGCGACATCATCACGAAGGACTCGCTGGAGAACGCGATCGCCGCGATCGCCACCTCGGGCGGCTCGACGAACGGCGTCCTGCACCTGCTCGCGGTCGCGCGCGAGGCCGGCGTCGAGCTCGACATCGACGACTTCGACCGCATCTCGGAGATGACGCCGATGCTCTGCGACCTCAAGCCCGGCGGCAAGTACGTCGCCAAGGACCTCTACGAGGCCGGCGGCATCGAGCTCGTCACCAAGCGCCTGCTCGACGCCGGCCTGCTGCACGAGGACGCCGTCACGGTCACCGGCCGGACGATCGGCGACCACGCCCGCGACGCCGTGGAGACCGAAGGCCAGAAGGTCGTGCGCCCCCTCGACGACCCGATCAAGGCCACCGGCGGGCTGGCGATCCTGCGCGGCAACCTCGCGCCCGAGGGTTGCGTCGTCAAGCTGTCCGGCCACGAGCGCCGGCTGCACAAGGGCCCGGCGCGCGTCTTCGAGGGCGAGGAGGCCGCGATGGCCGCCGTCGTCGCCGGCACGATCGAGAAGGGCGACGTCATCGTCATCCGCGACGAGGGCCCGGCCGGCGGTCCCGGCATGCGCGAGATGCTCGCCGTCACGGCGGCGCTCAACGGCCAGGGCATGGGCGAGCACGTCGCGCTGCTCACCGATGGGCGCTTCAGCGGCGCGACGCACGGCTTCATGGCCGGCCACGTCGCTCCCGAATCCGTCCGCGGCGGCCCGATCGCCGCCGTCGAGGACGGCGACGAGATCACCATCGACGTCGACAACCGCCGGCTCGACGTCGCGCTCGACGACGAGACGATCGCCGCCCGCGTCGCGGCCTACGACGGCAACGACAACGCCGAGCTCGGCGGCGTCCTGGGCAAGTACGCCAAGCTCGTCTCCAGCGCCTCGATCGGCGCCATCACCTGACCGCCCGTTCCAATGCCGAACGAATGCGGCTGGGCATAGCGCATCACTTCGGCTGGGCCGTGGCCGTCACGGCAGCGGCCGACCACCGCGTCGTCGACCGCCGGCGCATCGAGCTGATCGAACCCGGCCTGCCCGCCGCACCGATCCACCACCGCGCCGGCCGGCCGCTCGACGACGCGGCCGCGGCGGCACTCGTCGCGAAGGTGCGTGCCTCGGCGGCGCGCGCGGCGTCGGCCTCCCTGGACGAGCTCGCCGCCGCGCTGCCCGAACCGATCGAGTCGATGTCGCTGCGCGGCTGGCCGTCCGACTTCCCCACCGACATCGCCGTCCAGCGCCGTGTGCCCTACGAGAGCCGTGCCGACTCCGTCATGTACCGCCAGGTGCTCGCCGAGCTCGCCCACGCGCGCGGCTGGACCGTCGACGTCTACGACGCGAATGCGGTGGAGGCCGAGGCCGCCAACCTCCTCGGCGAGCGGGCCGGCGAGGTGCTCCGCGGCCCGCGCGCAACGCTCGGGCCGCCCTGGAACCAGGACCATCGCATGGCGCTCGCGGCGGCGATCGTGGCGGGCCATAGGTCGCGGCAGCGATAGCAACTAGCGAGCGAGCGCGCCGGCCCGCTGCAGCCCGAGCATCCGCCGCAACGCCAGCGCGTTGCGCGGCGCGAACTCCTCCCAGTCGTTGTTGAAGTACGCGAACACGTCGACCTCCGGGGGCCACGAGGCGATCCGCTCGGCCCATTCGGCGAGCTCGGTCTGCGAGTAGTTCCCGCGCCGCCCGCGGTGGCCGTGATGGAAGCGGAGGTACGCGAAGTCCGCCGTCATCTCGTGCGTCTGGAAGTCCAGCCCCGGCCGGTCGGCGATCGTCAACGCCACGCCGTGCGCGCGCAGCAACTCGTAGACCGGCTCACAGAACCACGACGCGTGGCGAAACTCGAACGTGTGACGCCCCGGCGGCAACCGCTGCAACGCGAACGCCAGGCGCGCGTCGTCGCGGTGGAAGTTCGCCGGCAGCTGCCAGAGCATAGGCCCCAGGCGGCCGGCGTCGCGCAGCGGCGCCAGAGGCTCGATCAGCCGCTGCACGCCGCGCTCCATGTCCGTCAGCCGTTTGACGTGCGTCAGGTAGCGCGACGACTTCACCGCAAAGCAGAACTCCGGCGGCGTCTGCGCGACCCAGCGCTCCACGCTCGAGCGCTTCACCAGCCGGTAGAAGGTCGTGTTGACCTCGACGGTGTCGAAGACCGATGCGTAGTACTCCAGCCAGCGCGCCGCGCCGAGCCCCTTTGGATAGAAGCTCTCGCGCCACGAGGCGTAGTTCCAGCCGCTGCAGCCGATCCGGATCACGCGTCGCGTGTACCCGCATCGCGCTGCAGGTCTACGCTTGTAGGACAGCCGCCCGCGGCAGCCCCATATGCGCATCGCGATCGACATCGACTCCACGCTGCATCACTACTGGGATCGTCTCTCCGATGCCGCCCTGCGGCGCTTCGGGATCGACCTGCCCTACGAGGAGCAGCTCGACTGGGGCATCACCCGGCTGCGCCACGATCAGCTGCACCTCTGCATCCAGGAGACGCACTGCGAGAAGGCGATCCTCGCCGGGGAGCCCTACCCCGACGCCGTCGAGACGGTCAACCGCTGGCGCGAGGCCGGCCACTACATCCACGTCACCAGCCACCGCGACCCGGAGGCCTACGAACCCACGGCAAGCTGGCTGAAGCAGATCGGCCTGAGCTATGACGATCTGTACTGCGCGCACGACAAGGTCGGCCGCTGCGTCGAGCTCGGCATCGAGCTGTTGATCGACGACAGCCCCGAGAACCTCGCCCGGGCGATCGATCGCGGCATCCTGACGGCGACGATCGCCCATCCGTGGAACCGGGAGCTGTGCGACGAGGAGGACGTCATCTGCGCCGACGACTGGAGCGGGCTGGCGGCCCAGCTCGACCCGGTGCTGCGGCGCGGCGCCAAAGTCGGGCGTTGACGGCAACTTCCCTGCAAATCCGGCGCGCATCGCCCGGCGGCTCGCGTACTCTCCGGCCCACAGACGTCAGCGGACCCGCGTAGACGAAGGAAGGCAATGCCCCGCAAGCTCGTTGCAGTTCTGGTCGTCGCCGCCGTCGCGCTGGTCGCCGGCGCGATCGCCGGCATGTTCGCGTGGGACGCCGGCCGCGACGACCTGATCGCCAAGGGCGTTCGCGTCGGACCGGTCGACGTCGGCGAGATGAACCGCGCGGAGGCGCGCGCCGCGCTCGAGCAACGCCTCGTCGCGCCGCTGCGCCGGCCGCTCGTCGTGCGCTCGGCCGGCCGGCCGTTCCGGCTCACCGCGCGCGGGGCGCACATCGCGGTCGACGTCGACGCGATGGTCGGCGAGGCGATCCGGCGCAGCCGCGGGGGCGGGGTCCTGGCGCGTACGTGGCGCGCGATCGCCGGCGGCGAGGTCGACGCCCGGGTGACCCCGACGGTCCGCTACTCGCGGGCGGCCGTCATGCGTCTCGCCGTCCGCGTGCGCGCCGCCGTCGGCTATCCGGCGAAGGACGCCAGGGTCAGCTTCAAGCCCAAGGACGTCGCGATCCGCCCGTCGAGCACGGGCCGCACGATCGACACGAAGCAGCTGCGCGCGGACGTGGGCAAGGCGCTGACCACGGCCGTGCAGACGGCCGACCGCCGGATCACCGCGCCGATCCAGACCCTGCAGCCCAAGGTCTCGGGCAAGAAGCTCGCGGCACGCTATCCCGTCCTGCTGAAGGTCGATCGTGCCCGTTACCGGATCGCGCTCTACAAGAAGCTGCGGCCCGTCCAGATCTATCCGATCGCCGTCGGGCAGGCCGGCCTGGAGACACCGCCCGGCCTCTACTCGATCGCGAACAAGGCCGTCAACCCGGCCTGGAGCGTGCCCAACTCACCCTGGGCCGGGTCGCTCGCCGGCACGGTCGTCCCCGGCGGGATCCCGAGCAACCCGCTCAAGGCGCGCTGGCTCGGCGTCTACGACGGCGTCGGCGTGCACGGCACGTCCGACCGCGGATCGATCGGCACGAACGCGTCGCACGGCTGCATCCGGATGCTCGTCGAGGACGTCATCAGGCTCTATGACGAGGTTCCCGTGGGAACTCCCATCTACATCGCCTAGTGGTCGACTCCGACGCCGACGCCGATGTCCGGCACGGGAATCTCCTCCCAGCCGGACTCGAGCAGAAGGGCATGATGCGGCGAGTGTCGAATGACCAGCGTGCCGATGAACACCCCTCGCTCCCGCTTGCGCATCACCGCGTACCACAGCGTCGTGGCGTCGCCCGTCCCCTGGATGCGCAGCCACGGGCGCGGCGGGCCGTCCGCCGGCGTGCCGATGCCGGCCTCGGTGAGCTGCCGCGCGGTGGCGACGGTGCCCTGAGCCGTGTCGATGAAGAAAACGCCCATCGAGCCCGAGGGTAGTGGGCCGCCCACGAACGTCGCACCCGAAACCTCGGGCGCCGATCACCGCCTGGCGGCGTCCTCGGACGCTCGATGTGCCAGAGGCACACCTTCGGTCCTGCGTCCTGGCCAGGCGGCGCCGGCATCCCGGGGTTTCGAGCACGACGTCCCTGGGCGACCCACTAGTGGGGACTGGCGCACCACCCTCGTGCGTTTCGACGAGGACCTGCGCCGCCGCGGCGCCGCCGAGAAGACGCGCCGCGCCTACGGGGCGGACCTGCGCCAGTTCGCCGACTGGGCGAGCTGGCAGCACATCAAGCCGCCCGCCGTCACCCACCGCCTCCTGCGCCACTACGCCGCCGCGCTGTCCGAGCGCCGGTCCGCCCCCGCGACGGTGGCGCGCAAGCTCGCCGCCCTGCGCGCGTTCTTCGAGACATTGCGCGAGCACGGCGAGATCACGGCCAACCCGGCCGACCTGCTGGCCGCGCCCAAGCGCGCCAAGTCGCTTCCGCATGTGCTCGCGCCGGAGGAGATCAGCCGCCTGCTGGACCGCATCCCCGCCTCGACGCCGCTGGAGCTGCGCGATCGCGCGCTGTTCGAGATCGCCTACGCCAGCGGGCTGCGCGCCGAGGAGCTCGTCGGCCTGGACCTCACGTCGGTGGACTTCGACGCCGAGGAGCTGCGCGTCGAGGGCAAGGGGTCCAAGACCCGCTTCGTGCCGGCCGGCGAACCCGCCCTGAGGGCGCTCGCGCGCTACCTGGAGCGCGCCCGCGGGGCCCTCGTCCAGCAGCCCGACGAGCCGGCGCTCTTTCTCTCGAAGTCCGGTCGCCGGCTGTCGACATCGGACATCCGGCGGCGGCTGCGGATGTGGGCGCGCAACGCCGCGGTGCAGGGCGGGGTGCACCCGCACGCGCTGCGTCACTCGTTCGCGACGCATCTGCTGGAAGGCGGCGCGGACCTGCGATCGATCCAAGAGCTGCTCGGTCATGCCTCCGTCTCGACAACGCAGATCTACACTCGGGTAGAGTCGGCCCGACTCAAAGGCGCGTATGCGCGGGCGCACCCGAGGGCCTAGAGGGTATGGAAACCAACGTAAAATCTGTCGAGCTGAAGGACCTGTGGCGCCAGTACAAGCGCGACGGGGATACGCGTGCGCGCGAACGCCTCGTCGTCGCCTACTCGCCGCTCGTCAAGTACGTGTCCGGCCGCATGGCCTCCGGCCTGCCCGCCCACGTCGAGGAAGCCGACCTCATCTCCTACGGCCTCGGCGGCCTGATCTCCGCCATTGAGCGCTTCGAGCTCGAGCGCGAGATCAAGTTCGAGACCTACGCGATCACCCGCATCAAGGGCGCGATCATCGACGAGCTGCGCTCGCTGGACTGGGTGCCGCGGTCCGTCCGCGCGCGCGCCCGCGCCATCGAGCAGGCCAACACCCGCCTCGAGCACAAGCTCCAGCGCGCGCCGACCGACGAGGAGATGGCCGACGAGCTCGAGATGAGCGTCTCGGACTTCCAGGACGCGCTGCTGCAGATCTCCAACTCGACCGTCGCCGCGCTCGACGAGCTGTGGACGGTGTCAGACGCCTCCGGCGACCAGGTCTCGCTGCTCGACACGCTGCACGACCCCGGCGCTCCGGACCCGGCGCAGGTCATGGACGCGACCGACCTCAAGGACCGCATCGCCGACGCGATCGCCCGCCTGCCCGAGCGCGAGAAGCTCGTCGTCGCGCTCTACTACTACGAGAACCTGACGCTCCGTGAGATCGGCGAGGTGCTCGGCGTCACCGAGTCGCGCGTCTCGCAGCTGCACACGAAGGCCGTGCTGCGCCTGCGCGGGCGCATGTCCGACGAGAACCTCGCGGAGTAGGCGCACCGCCGCGCGTCACCGCTGCCCGTCGGCGGTCGATATTTGGGCGCTCCGGGGATAGCATCGCGCCTTCCCCGAGGAGAGGAGCCGCGCATGCACAAGCCTGCTGACCGCATCCGCAACGTAGCCCTGATCGGCCACCGCGGCAGTGGAAAGACGTCACTGCACGAGGCGCTGCTGTTCGAAGCCGGCGCGACCAACCGGCTGGGTTCCGTGCTGGACGGGACGACGGTCTCCGATTCCGAGCCCGACGAGCAGGCGCGCAAGATGTCGATCTCGCTCGCGCTGAGCTCCTTCGAGTGGGACGGGCGCAAGATCAACCTCCTCGACACCCCCGGCGAGCCGAGCTTCGTCGCCGACGCGCTCGGGGCGATGCGCGTCGCCGAGTCGGCGATCTTCGTCGTCAACGGCGTCATGGGCGTCGAGGTGAGCACGCGGCGGCTGTGGGCGCGCGCCGAGGAGCTCGACCTCGCGCGGATGATCTTCGTGAACATGCTCGACCGCGAGCGGGCCGACTTCTTCCGCGCGCTGGACTCGCTCAAGGAGGCCTTCGGCCCCCACGTCGTGGCCACGGAGATCCCGATCGGCTCCGAGCACGACATCTCCGGCGTCATCGATCTCGTCGACATGAAGGCCTACCGCTACAGCGGGGACGGCCGCGACAACTGCACCGAGACCGACATCCCCGCCGGCATGCAGGACCTCGCCGAGGAGTACCGCGAGAAGCTCATGGACGAGATCTGCGAGGTCTCCGACGCGCTCATGGAGCGCTACCTCGAGGGCGAGGAGATCGCCCACGAGGAGATCGTCACGACGCTCAAGGACGGCACGAACCACGGCTCGCTCTTCCCGGTCACCTGCGGCGTCGCGACCCGCAACCTCGCCACGAACCGCCTGCTCGACGCCATCGTGGAAGACCTCCCGTCGCCGGTGAAGCACGGCTCGCTCGAACTGCCCGAGATCACGCTCGAGGCCGACGACGACAAGCCGCTGTACGCCTACGTCTTCAAGACCCGCGCCGACGCGTTCGCCGGGCGCATCAACCTCTTTCGCGTCTACCAGGGCGTCATGCGCCACGACAGCCATGTCATGAACACGACGAGCCACAACAAGGAGCGCGTCGGCCAGCTGCTCGTGTTCAGCGGCAAGGAGTCCGGCCACGCCGACGAGTTCGGCCCGGGCGACATCGGCGCGGTGGCCAAGCTCAAGGAGACCCGCGCGGGCGACTGGCTCGCCGAGCGCGACGAGCCGATCTCGATGCCGGCCATCCAGCTTCCGGCGCCGGTCATGGCCTTCGCGATGGAGGCCCACGGCGACGAGGACAAGGTCTACACGTCGCTGCGCCGCCTGCAGGAGGAGGACCCGACGATCGACCTGCACCGCGACCTGGAGACCGGCGATCAGATCATCGCCGGGCTGTCGCAGATGCACGTCGAGGTGATCGTCGACCGCCTCAAGGAGCGCTTCGGCGCCGAGGTCACGCTCAAGCCGCCGCGGGTGCCGTACATGGAGACGATCCGCAAGCCGGCCAAGGCCCACGGGCGCCACAAGAAGCAGTCCGGCGGGCGCGGCCAGTTCGGCGACTGCCACATCGAGATCGCGCCGCGCGAGGCCGGCGCCGGCTTCGAGTTCATCAACAAGATCAAGGGCGGCGTCATCCCGACGTCGTTCATCCCGGCCGTCGAGAAGGGCGTCATCGACGCGATGCAGTCCGGCCCGATCGCCGGCTGCCCGGTGAAGGACATCGCTGTGACCGTCTTCGACGGCAGCTACCACACCGTCGACTCGTCGGAGATGGCGTTCAAGCTCGCCGGCTCGATCGCGATGAAGGAGGCGATGAGCAACGCGTCGCCGGCGCTGCTGGAGCCGATCATGCTCGTCACGCTGTCGATCCCCGAGGAGTCCGTCGGCGACGTCATCGGCGACCTCAACTCGCGTCGCGGCCGGCCGCAGGGCATGGAGGGCGTCGGCGGCGGGCTGACCGAGGTCAAGGCCGAGGTGCCGATGGCCGAGATGCTCACCTACGCGCCCGACCTGCGTTCGCTCACGGGCGGCCAGGGCGACTACACGATGGAGTTCGCGCACTACGAGGAGGTGCCTGCGCACCTGCAGCAGAAGGTCGTCGACCAGGCCACGGCCGAGGAGGCGGTCAGCGCGTAGCGCGGGCGCGACCTTTGCGCGCGGCCGGCGTTCCAACGGCATGGCCGCGCGCGCTCGCATCCTCCGCCTCACCGCCGCCGCCGTGATCTGTGCGGGGCTGTTGCTCGCCGGTTGCGGCGAGGACGACGACGACGCGGCGCCGGGCGCCGGCGCGACGGTCACGACGACGACGACGGCGCCCGCACCGCTCGGCGGGCTCGACCAGGCGCTGTGGCCCGCGCCCGCGGACGCGGGGCCGGAGAGCACCCCGCGCGCGGTGGCGCGCTCGTTCGTCGAGGACTTCGTCGGTGTGAAGGACCCCGCGCTCGGCGAGTTTCAGGAGAGCGAACCGCGCGTCGGCGAGGTGCCGGTCCTGCGCCGCGGCGAGGACGGCCGGCCGACGGACCGCGTCGTCGCCACCGTCGTGCTGCGCCGGCTCGACGGCGAGCGCTGGTTCGTGACCGCCGCGCTGAGCGACGAGATCGAGGTGACGCAGCCCGAGGTCCTGAGCGAGATCGCCTCGCCGGTGACGGTCGCCGGAACCGGCGTCGGCCACGAGGGCAGCATCGTCCTGCGCGTCCACGCCGCGTTCGACCCCGACCCGCTCGTCCGCGTCCCGGCCACCGCCGGAGCGATGGAGAAGGCGCCATTCTCGGAGCGACTCGGCTTCGAGCGCCCGTCCGGGGCCGCCGGCGTGATCGTCGCCCAGGCCGCCCAGCCAGTCGCGGGCTCCGACGCCTTCGTCGCCTATCCCGTGCGCTTCGCGGCCGGCCCCTGAGGGGGGCGAACATCGGGTCGCCGGCGCCTCTATGAGGTGTGAGCGACCACGAGGAGGGCAGGTACGATGACGGCGATGCCGGTTGTGGAGCGAATGACGGCCGAGGAGTTCCTGGCGCTGCCAGAAGACGAGCTGCGTTGGGCCGAGCTCGTCGGCGGTGAGCTCGTCGTGGATGTTCCGATCCTGCGTCATCAACTCATCTGCTCGGAGATCCTCTTCGAGCTCATGGCATGGGCGCGCGCCGCATCCGATCGCGGTCTCCCGTCGATCGAGCTCGCGGTGCGCATGGGCGAGCTCGACGTCTACCAGCCCGATCTCGTCTGGTACCGCGCTGACCGCGCACCCAAGCACGACGACCGCCCGCCGTATCCGGTGCCGGATGTCGCCGTCGAGGTTCGCTCGCCCAGCACCTGGCGGTATGACATCGGTCGCAAGAAGGCCGGCTACGAGGCCCGCGGTCTTCCCGAGCTCTGGCTCGTCGACACGGCTGCCGACGAGGTGCTCGTCTTCCGGCGGACCACCTCCGAGGCGCCGCAGTTCGACGTCGCGCTGCAACTCACCCGATTCGACGCCCTCACGTCGCCGCTACTGCCCGGCTTCACAGTGGCGCTCGACGCGCTCTTCGGGGGATAGCGCCATGTGGCCACCGGCAGCCCTCGAGTTCCTCCGCGACCTCGAGGACAACAACGATCGCGACTGGTTCAAGGCCAACCGGCCGCGCTACGACAACGACCTGCGCGCCCCCGGCCAGGCACTCGCCGATGCGCTCAGCGACTTCGGCACGGCGCGCTTCTTCCGGCCCTACAACGACGCGCGCTTCCACCACCGCCCGCCGATCAAGGAGCAGCTCGGCATCGCCATCGGCTACGGCGGAGCGGGCGGCTACTACGTCGAGCTGTCGCTCGACGGCCTGCTCATCGGCGCCGGCCGGCACCATCCGTCCACCGATCAGCTCGAGCGATTTCGCGCCGCGATCGACGACGGCCGCCGCGCCGCCGCCTTCGAGCGCGCGCTGAAGACCGCCGAGTCGGCGGGCCTGCAACTCGTCGAGCCGGAGCTCAAGCGCGCCCCGCGCGGCTACCCCGTCGACCACCCGCGCATCGAGCGGCTGCGCCTGAAGAACCTGACCGTCTTCGCGCGTCACGAGCTCGAGCCGTGGCTGCACGAGGAGCGCTGCCGCGAGATCGTGCGCGCCGAGCTCGCGGGCGCCCGCCCGCTCGTCACGTGGCTGGGCAAGCACGTCGGGCCGCCGCTTGCCGGCTGAGGCCCGTTATGCGACCACGGGCGCTCGGCCGGTACGCTGACGGCCATGGTGGAGCGCAAGTCGATCACGACCTCGCGTGCCGTCGTCGCGTGCGACGTGTGCGGCCGGACGCTGCTGCGCGGCGAGCACGCCGATGCGTTCATCGCCAACGGGTCGCGGCGGATGGTCTGCGAGCTGTGCACCGCGCGCGCCGCCAACGAGGGCTGGATCCGCGAGGGCGCCGACAACGCGCTCGTCGCCCGGCGCAACGGCCAGCGCGGCGGGCCGCGCTCGCTCTTCGGTCGCCTGAAGCCGCCGCGCCGCGCCGCCCCGCCGCCGGTCGAGCTCCCCTACCGGCGCATCTCGGCCAACGTCGACCGCATCGGCGCGGGCGAGAAGGCGCGCGAGCGCGACGAGCAGGAAGCGCAGCAGCTGCTCGACAGCGAGAGCGCGGTCGTCCGCGGCGCCGAGCCGGTCGCGACCGGTGGTGGGGTGGAGTCGCGCGAGCCGCGCCATGTTCACGCGGTGCCGACGAACGCCGATCTGAAGATGGCCCGCGCGCTGGACGTCTTCAACCTCAGCGCGCACCCGCGCCGGATCGCCGGCGTGACGCGCTCGCTCGGTACCCCGATCGTCACCGTGCTGCCGTCCGAGGTCGAGGGCGCGATCGTCTCGATCGTCGTTGGCTGGGAGCTGTGCTGGTATCGCTACGAGGTCGACCTCGCCGACGAGGCGGCCGGCGTCCAGGTGCTCGGCCAGGGCGCCGAGCTCTCCGAGCTGACCGAAGCCGAACGTGTGGCCAACGCGCTCGCCGACGAGCGTGGACGTCTTGTCCTTGGCGCGTGAGCCCGCGCTTGTCTAGGCTGGGTCAATGATCTACTGCGTGGTGCCCGAAGCCCTGGAGAGTGAGCTGTTCGACAAGCTCACCGCGTACTACGCCGACGACGAGAACGTCACGGTCATCGTCGACCGTCGCAAGTCCGAGCGGCGCGGCCCGAACGACGATCCGGCCGCCGCCGAGCAGCGCGAGACGCGCGACCGCCGGCGCCAGCGCGTGCCCGGCGAGTTCCCCCGCATCGAACCCAGCTGAGTCGGTGCCGTGAAGGTCGTCGTGCACGTCGACGGCGGCGCTCGCGGCAACCCCGGGCCGGCTGCTGCCGCCGCCGTCATCTCCTCACCCGACGGTGAGATCCTCGACGAGGTGGCCGAGACGATCGGCGTCGCGACGAACAACGTCGCCGAGTACCGCGCCCTGCTGCTCGGCCTCGAGCGCGCCCGCGCGCTGGGCGCCGACGAGGTCGAGGTGGTCAACGACTCCGAGCTCGTCGCCAAGCAGGTGACCGGCGCCTACAAGGTCAAGCACCCGGCGATGAAGCCGCTGCACGCGCAGGCGACGGCGGCGCTCGACGCCTTCGAGCGCTGGTCGATCCGCTCGGTCCCCAGGGCGCAGAACGCCGACGCCGACGCGCTCGTCAACCAGGCCCTCGACAGCGCCCGCCATCAGTAGCGCGATCACGCAGCGACCCGCGCTCGCCGCCCTGGCCGGGGCGATCGCGATCGCGTTCTCGGCGATCCTCGTCGACCTCGCCAGTGTCAGCCCGTCGACGGCGGCGGTCTTCCGCTGTGCCTACGCGCTGCCCGTGCTCGGCGCGCTCGCCTATCGCGAGCGCCGGCGCTTCGGCCCGCCGCCGCCGCGCCACTGGCGCTACGCCGCCGTGGCCGGCGCCTTCTTCGCCGCCGACCTCATCCTCTGGCATCACGCGATCGGCGACGTCGGCGCCGGGCTGGCGACGACGCTGGCCAACCTCCAGGTCGTGCTCGTCGCGCTCGCCGCCTGGGCGCTGCTCGGGGAGAGGCCGTCGCGCAACGTCGCGCTCGCGGTCCCGCTCGTGTTCGGCGGCGCCGTGCTCATCTCCGGGGTGATCGGCGAGGGCGCCTACGGCGACGACCCCGCGCTCGGCGCGCTCTACGGCGTGCTCACCGCCGTCGCCTACACCGGCTTTCTGCTCGTCCTGCGCCACGCCGGCCGCGACCTGCGCCGTCCCGCCGGGCCGCTGTTCGAGGCGACGCTCGTGGCGACCGGCGTGGCGATCGTCGCCGGCGCGCTCATCGGCGAGGTCGACCTTGTCCCGAGCTGGCCGGCGCACGGCTGGCTGCTGACGCTCGCGCTGACCTCGCAGGTGCTCGGCTGGCTGCTCATCGCCGTCGCGCTGCCGCGGCTGCCGGCGAGCCTGACGTCGGTCGTCCTCACCGTCCAGCCGGTCGGCTCGGTCGTGCTCGGCATCGTCCTGCTCGGCGAGGACCCGGCGCCGCTGCAGTTGCTCGGTGTGGCGGTGATCGTCGCCGGCATCGTGGTGGCCACGCGCCGGACCGCGAGCTCGCGGCTCGCAACCCGGCCGACCGGGTAGGAGCGCGCCAGATGAACGCGTCCGGCCCATCCAGCCTTTAGGCGGATGCGAATAATCACATGGGCACGGCCGTACCACGGCACGCCGCCGCCATGCGATGAGGTCCGGCAACGATTTGTGACGGAAGTCAAGAGAAGGAGGATGAGCATGGGAGCTACGGTGCCCGTCGAGGTGACCGTTAACGGGGAAGCGCATGCGTCGGAGGTTCCTGCGCGCATGCTTCTCGTGCACTATCTGCGTGACGAGCTCGGGTTGACTGGCACGCACATCGGCTGCGACACGTCGAACTGCGGCGCGTGCACCTGCCTGATCGACGGCGAGTCGGCCAAGAGCTGCACGGTCCTCGCCGTCCAGTGCGACGGCGCGAAGGTCAAGACGATCGAGGGGATGGCGTCTGCGGACGGCACGCTGCACGCCCTCCAAGAGGGCTTCTGGGCCGAGCACGGCCTGCAGTGCGGCTACTGCACCCCCGGCATGATCATGGCCGCCGCCGATCTGCTCGAGCGCCACAGCGGCGACGACGGGCGGGTGGGGACGATGTCAGATGACGAGGTCCGCCACGGCCTGGAGGGCAACCTCTGCCGCTGCACCGGCTACCACAACATCGTCAAGGCGGTACAGGCCGCGGCCGAGACCTCCCGGAGGATCAAGGTATGACGACCGCCGTTCCCTCCACCAAGCACGTCGGCCAGTCGCTGCGCCGCAAGGAGGACCCGCGCCTGATCACCGGCCGGGCGACCTACGTCGACGATCTCGCCCTGCCCGGCATGCTGCACGCCGCCGTGGTGCGCTCGCACGAGGCGCACGCGAACATCGTCTCGATCGACACGTCGGCCGCGCTCGCGCGCCCCGGCATCAAAGCCGTCTACACCGGCAACGACATGAGCGACCTGCTCGCCCCGCTGCCGATGGCCTGGGCGCCGCCGGGCGTCGAGATCAAGACCCCGGAGCGCTGGCCGATCGCCCGCGACCGGGTCTGCCACCAGGGCGACGCCGTCGCGCTCGTCGTCGGCGACGACAAGTACGTCGTCGTCGATGCTGCCGCCGACGTCGTGGTCGAGTACGAGTCGCTGCCGGTCGTCATCGACGTGGAGCAGGCGCTGAAGGACGAGGTCCTCGTCCACCCGTCGCTCGGCACGAACAAGGCCCACGAGTGGTCGATGGGCGGCGGCGGGGACATCGAGCAGGCGCTCGCCGACTCCGAGGTCGTCGTCGAGCAGCGGATCGTCAACCACCGCACCGCCGGCGCCGCGATGGAGACGCGCGGCTGCATCGCCGAGTACCGCGCCGGTCAGCTGACCGTCTGGTCCTCGACGCAGGTGCCGCATCTGCTGCGCCTGTTCTACGCCGTCCAGATGGGCATCAGCGAGGACAAGGTCCGCGTCATCGCCCCCGAGGTGGGCGGCGGCTTCGGCGGCAAGCTGCAGGTCTGCGCCGAGGAGACGATGTGCGCGTGGGCGTCCAAGCAGCTCGGCCGCCCGGTGAAGTGGATCGAGACGCGCTCGGAGTCGATGGCGGTCTCACACCACGGCCGCGACCAGGTCGACTACGTGCGCATGGGCGCGACGCGGGACGGCAAGATCACCGCCTTCCACGCGAACATCATCCAGGACCTGGGCGCCTACTTCGGCCTGCTGACCCCGATGATCCCGGAGCTCGGCGCCTTCGTGATGACCGGCTGCTACGCGATCCCCGTCGTGCAGACCGACATCACCGGGGTGTTCACGAACAAGTTCTTCACCGACGCGATTCGCGGAGCGGGCCGCCCGGAGATGACGCACATGCTCGAGGTCACGATCGACCAGCTCGCCCAGGAGCTGGGGATGGACCCCGTCGAGCTGCGCCGCAAGAACTTCATCAAGGCCGACCAGTTCCCCTACGAGACGCCGTACGGCATCACGTATGACTCGGGCAACTACGAGGCCGCGCTGGACCGCGCCCTCGAGATGGTCGACATGGACGCGTTCCGCGCCGAGCAGGCGTCGCTGCGAAACCATCCCACCCACCCCACGCTGCGCGGCATCGGCTTCTCGACGTACACGGAGATCTGTGGCCTGGCGCCGTCGCGGGCCGTCGGCCCGAGCGGCTTCGGCCTGGGCATCGGCCTCTACGAGTCGGCGCTCGTGCGCGTCCATCCGACCGGCTCGGTGACGGTGTTCACCGGCGCCTCGCCGCACGGCCAGGGCCACGAGACCGGCTTCGCGCAGATCGTGGCCGATCGCCTGGGCACCGACCCGAGCGTCGTCGAGGTCGTCCACGGCGACACGGCGACGGGCCCGATGGGCCTGGGCACGTACGGCTCGCGGTCGCTGTCGATCGGCGGCGTCGCGGTCGCCCACGCGGCCGAGAAGATCGCGGTGAAGATCCGCGAGATCGTCGCCTTCAACCTCGAGGCCGACGCCGCCGACATCGAGGTGAGCAACGACAAGTTCTCGCTGAAGGGCGATCCCGACCAGGGCATGACGCTCGCCGAAGCGGCGGGCTGTGCCTACATCGACGCGACGAAGATGCCCGAGGGCATGGAGCTCGGCCTCGAGCAGACGCTCATCTACGACCCGTCGAACTTCGTGTTCCCGTTCGGCACGCACGTGTGCGTCGTCGACGTGGATCCGGAGACCGGCAGCGTCAAGGTCGTGCGCTGGGTCGCGGTCGACGACTGCGGGCCGGCGGTCAACCCGATGCTCATCGACGGGCAGGTGCACGGCGGCGTCACGCACGGCATCGGCCAGGCGATCTACGAGCAGGTCGTCTACGACGAGCGCGGTCAGCTCATCACCGGCACGTTCGTCGACTACGCGCTGCCGACCGCGGCGGAGGTCCCGAGCTTCGAGACCGACCGCACGGAGACGAAGTCGCCGTCGAACTCGCTCGGCGTCAAGGGCATCGGCGAGGCGGGCACGATCGCCGCCACGCCGGCGGTCGTCAACGCCGTGATCGACGCGCTGCGTCACGAGGGCATCTCGTACATCGACATGCCGCTCACGCCGCTGCGCGTGTGGCAGGCGCTCGAGGAGGCGCGCGGCCGCGGCGACGGCCCGCGGGCGAGCGAGCAGGGCGTCGAGCTGCCCGACCAGGGCGAGGGCTCGGCCGGATCCGGACCCACGCAGCCCGAGGGAGGTGCGGCATGATCGCCGCCGAGTTCGACTACACCGTCGCCGACTCCGTCGACGACGCGATCGCCAAGCTCGCCGACGGCGGGGCGGACGCGAAGCTCCTGGCCGGCGGACACTCGCTGCTGCCGCTCATGAAGCTGCGCTTCGCGGCGCCCAGCCTGCTCGTCGACCTGCGCAAGGTCGACGAGCTGCGCGGCATCCAGACCGGTGACGACTCGTTCGTCATCGGGGCCCTGACGCGCCACTCCGAGCTGCAGGCCCGCGAGGACATGGGCCTGATCTCGGCGGTGGCGTCGAAGATCGCCGACCAGCAGGTGCGCAACCGGGGCACGATCGGCGGCTCGCTGTCGCACGGCGACAGCGCCGCGGACTTCCCGGCGATGCTGCGCGCCTACGACGGCACGGTCGCCGTGCGTGGCTCGGGCGGCGATCGCGAGATCAGCGCGGAGGACCTGTTCGAGGGCTACATGACGACCGCGGTCGGCGCGGGCGAGGTGCTCACGCACGTGCGCATCCCGGCGCTCGTCGGCTACGGATTCGCCCACGAGAAGTTCAGCCGCCGCGCCGAGGACTGGGCGATGGTCGGCGTCTGCGCGCTCGTGAAGGCCACCGACGGCGTCTGCGAGGACGTCCGCATCGGGCTGACGGCGATGGCGTCCACGCCGCTGCGGGCGACCGCCGCGGAGGACGCCCTGCGCGGGCAGCCGCTCGACGCCGAGCACATCGCGGCCGCGGCACAGCTGGCCGCGGACGGGACGAGCCCGCTCGGCGACCTCAACGCCACGCCGGAATACAAGCAGCACCTCGCGCGGGTGCTGACGCGGCGCGCGCTGACCACGGCGAGCGGCGCGTGATCGCAGCCGTCGTGCTCGCGGCCGGCTCGGGCTCGCGCTTCGGCGCGAGCGCCAAGCAGCTCGCCGAGCTCGACGGCAAGCCGTTGCTCGAGCACGCGCTGCGAGCGGTCGAGGGCGTTCCGGCGATCGACCGGATCGTCGTCGTGCTCGGCGCCCGCGCGGACGAGATCCGCGCGGGCGTCGACTTCGGCTCGGCCGAGGTCGTCGTCTGCGACGACTGGGCGGACGGCCAGGCGGCATCGCTGCGCCGCGGCATCGAGGCGGTCGCGGACGCCGACGCCGCGGTGATCACGCTCGGCGACATGCCGCGGATCACGCCCCAGGTCATCGCCCGCTTCGTCGACCTCGCCGGCGAGCACGGCGCCCGGACCCGGGCCCGCGCCGTCTACGACGGCATGCCCGGCCACCCGGTCGCGCTGGGCCGCGACTACTTCGCGCAGCTCTCGCAGCTGCAGGGCGACGCCGGCGCGCGGCAGGTCATGAAGTCGATCGGCGTGTACCGCATCGAGTGCGGGCATCTCTGTGACGCGACCGACGTCGACACGCCCGAGGCGCTCGAGGGGCTGCGCACGTGAGCTCGGCGCCGGGCGGCGACGAGCCCGGCGGCGAACCGGCCGCGGCCCCGGCGCCGGCCCCGCCGGTGCAGACGAAGCCGCTCGACGCGATCGCGCTCGCCAAGGAGGTGATCCTCGAGCGCACGCAGAACCTGCTCGAGTGGCTGCTGCGCCGCTTGAAGCGCTACCGCGCCAGCCGCGGCGACTGGTGGGAGAAGTAGTCGCCGCCGCACACCCGGTACCGTGCAAGGCAGAGGTGGAATGGCTCCGCCGCCCGCACCAGCGCGGAAACGTATAGCCATTCCTCAATCGAAAGAGCCGAACATTTCGCTTGAATCCAAAGTCAGCGACCGCGAGGATGACGCCATGTCCCTGGTGGAGGAGCCAGTCGACGCTGCTCGCAGCGCGACCGATGCGTTGCCCGCGAGCCTCGAGTCGCTGGCGCTGAGCTCCGTCCGCGCCGCGGCGCTCGCGGCCAGCGATCACGCCGGGTCGGGCGACGGCAAGGCCGCCGACGGCGCCGCTACGGAGGCGATGCGCCACGTGCTCGGTGAGACGAAGGGCCTCGGCACGGTGATCATCGGCGAGGGCGAGAAGGACAACGCCCCGATGCTCTTCAACGGCGAGCAGCTCGGCGACGGCGACGGCCCGCGCTTCGACATCGCCGTCGATCCCGTCGAGTGCACCGACCTCTGCGCCGCCGGCCTGCCCGGCTCGCTGTGCACGATCGCCTTCGCCGGCGACGGCTGCCTGTGGTCGCCGGGTCCCGGCCACTACCAGGACAAGCTCGTCGTCGGCCCCGCCGCCAAGGACGCCATCGACCTGCGCGAGAGCTCGGAGTGGAACGTCAAGTCCGTCGCCGCCGCACTCGGCAAGCCGGTCTCCGAGATGCGCGTGCTGCTGCTCGACAAGCCCCGCCACGTCGAGCTCGCCGCGCGCCTGCGCGAGATGGGCGTCTGCGTGATCATGCCCAGCGCCGGTGACGTGGCCGGAGCGATGTTCGCCCTGCTGCCGGGGACCGGGGTCGACATGCTCATGGGTATCGGCGGGACGCCCGAGGGGATCATGGCCGCCTGCGCCGTGAAGGTCCTCGGCGGTGGGATGCAGACCCGTCTGGCCCCTCAGCGCGACCACGAACGTGAGGCCATCATCGCCGCCGGGATCTCGCTCGACGAGGTGCTCGACGCCGACGACCTCGTCCGCGGTCCCGCGATCTTCGCGGCCTGCGGCATCACCGGCGGGACGATGCTCGGCGCCCCCCGCCTGACGGCCGGCTGGATCTCGACCCAGTCGCTCATCGTCCGGCCCGGTTCCTACCGCCGGATCGTCGAGAGCACTCCCGCACCCGAAACCAACTCCGCAAAAGGATGACCACATGCCGCTCGTGACCATGCGACAGCTGCTCGACGAAGCCGCGGCCGGCGGCTACGGCGTCGCGGCCTTCAATGTCAACAACCTGGAGCAGATCCAGGGGATCATGGAAGCCGCCCAGGAGACGCAGTCGCCGGTCATCGTGCAGGCCTCGCGCGGTGCGCGCTCCTACGCGGGCGACAACTTCCTCTACCACATGATGCTCGCGGCGGCCGAGACCTACCCCGACATCCCCGTCGCCCTGCACCAGGACCACGGCAACTCTCCCGAGACCTGCATCAGCGCCATCGAGCTCGGCTTCACGAGCGTGATGATGGACGGCTCGCTCGGCGAGGACGCCAAGACGCCGCTGGACTTCGAGGACAACGTGGCCGTCACCAAGCAGGTCGTCGACTACGCGCACGAGCGCGGCGTCACCGTCGAGGGCGAGCTCGGCACGCTCGGCGGCATGGAGGACGGCGTCGGCTCCGGCGAGATCTGCCTCACCGACCCCGCCCAGGCCGAGGAGTTCGTCGAGCGCACCGGCGTCGATGCCCTCGCGGTCGCGATCGGCACGAGCCACGGTGCGTACAAGTTCTCGCGCGAGCCCGACGGCGACATCCTGGCGATGGAGATCATCGAGGACATCCACCGCCGCCTGCCCGACACGCACATCGTCATGCACGGCTCCTCCAGCGTCCCGAAGGACATCGTCGAGCGCCTGAAGGCCGCCGGCGGCGAGGTCGACGCCGGCTTCGGCGTGCCGATCCACGCGATCCAGCGCGGCATCGAGCACGGCGTGCGCAAGGTGAACATCGACACCGACGGCCGCCTCGCGATCACGACGTTCGTGCGCGAACACCTCAACAACAAGCCCGGCGACTGGGATCCGCGCGGCGTCGGCAAGGCCGCCCGCGCCGGCCAGAAGCTCATTTGCATGCAGCGCATGCAGGAGCTCGGCATGGCCGGCCACGCCGGTGACTACGAGGCCCTCTCCCTCGAGGAGATGGCCGCGCGCTACGCCGCCGGCGTGCGTTCCACTGTCTAGGCGACCGCGGCACATGCCGCGCAGCCCGGGCCCGTTCTCGTGATCGACGTCGCCTTCCTCGGCACCGCCGTCCGCCCCGCGGGGACGGCGGTCGTCATCGACGTCCTGCGGGCTACGTCGACGATCACGCTGGCGCTGGCCTCCGGCTACGAGCGGGTGCTCGTCGCCGGCAGCATCGACGAGGCGACGGCGCTGCGCACGCCGGAGCGCACGCTCGCCGGCGAGGTCGGTTGTGCGCGTGCCCCGGGCTTCGACCTGGGCAACTCGCCCGAGGAGACGGTCGCGCCGCGCGGCGCCGAGCTCGTGCTGGCCACGACGAACGGGGCGCCCGCGATCGTCGCCGCCGCCGCGTCGGCCGACGAGGTCCTCGTCGCGTCGCTGCTGAACCTGGACGCCGTGCTCGCGCAGCTCGCCGAACGTGATGATGTGCTTCTCGTCTGTGCGGGTACGGATGGGAGAGTGAGCATGGAGGACGTCTACCTCGCCGGGCGCCTGAGCGCCCGCCTGGACGGCGACCGTACGGACGCCGCCCGCATCGCCGAGGCCCTGGCCGCGGCGTATCCGGATCCCTTCGACGCGCTGTCGGCCAGCGGGGGCGCGATCGGCCTGCGCCGCGAGGGCCTGGAGTCCGACATCAGTTTCTGCGCGCAGGAGTCGATCGTCGACGTCGTCGGCCGGCTCAGCGAGATGGTCGAAGGTGCAGCGCTATTGACCTCAGCACCCAACGCCGCGGTCTCTCCGGCCGCCGAACTGCACACATAAGCTATGCCCTATGTAAAACGGTCGATCTTTTGCTTTACGTCTTAGGATTGACCGGGTAGTGTCGCGCTGAGCGCACACCGAGAGAGGATGGAATGAGCACCACTGAGAAGGACGGAAAGAAGAAGACCAAGAGCCGCTGGGACTCCGGCGTCACGCCGTATGCCGAGATGGGCTACTGGGATCCGGACTACGAACCCAAGGACACCGATGTCCTCTGCGCCTTCCGGATCACCCCCCAGGAGGGCGTCGACGCGATCGAGGCAGCCGCGGCTGTCGCGGGCGAGTCCTCGACCGCGACCTGGACCGTCGTGTGGACCGACCGCCTCACTTCCTACGAGCACTACCAGGCCAAGGCCTACAGCGTCGAAGAGGTTCCGGGCACCCCGGGCCAGTACATCGCGCTCATCGCCTACGACATCGACCTCTTCGAAGAGGGCTCGATCGCCAACCTCACCTCCTCGATCATCGGCAACGTCTTCGGCTTCAAGCCGCTCAAGGCGCTGCGTCTCGAGGACATGCGCATCCCCGTCGCCTACGTGAAGACCTTCCCGGGTCCCCCGCACGGCATCACGATGGAGCGCGAGTACCTCGACAAGTTCGGTCGCCCGCTCATCGGCGCGACGACCAAGCCGAAGCTCGGCCTCTCCGCGAAGAACTACGGCCGCGTCGTCTACGAGGCGCTGCGCGGTGGTCTGGACTTCACGAAGGACGACGAGAACATCAACTCGCAGCCCTTCATGCGCTGGCGCGACCGCTATATCCACGTCATGGAGGCCGTGCAGCGCGCGCAGGCCGCGACGGGCGAGGTCAAGGGCCATTACCTCAACGTCACCGCGGCGACGATGGAGGACATGTACGAGCGCGCCGAGTTCGCCAAGGAGGTCGGCTCGGTCATCATCATGCAGGACCTCACCGTCGGCTACACGGCGATGTCGTCGATGTCCAACTGGGCCCGCGCGAACGGCATGATCCTGCACCTGCACCGCGCCGGCCACGGCACGTACACGCGCCAGAAGACGCACGGCGTGTCGTTCCGCGTCATCGCGAAGTGGTGTCGCCTGCTCGGCGTCGACCACGTCCACGCGGGTACCGTCGTCGGCAAGCTCGAGGGCGACCCGGCGATGATCATGGGCTACTACAAGACCCTGCGCGACGGCTACGTCGAGAAGGACCTCCAGCAGGGGCTCTACTTCGACCAGGACTGGGCCTCGCTGCCCGGCGTCTTCCCGGTCGCCTCCGGCGGCATCCACGCCGGTCAGATGCACCAGCTGCTGCACTACCTCGGCGAGGACTCGATCCTGCAGTTCGGTGGCGGCACGATCGGCCACCCGATGGGCATCGCGGCGGGCGCCAGCGCCAACCGCACCGCCGTCGAGGCCATCATCCAGGCCCGCAACGAAGGTCGCGACTACTACGAAGAGGGTCCGGACATCCTCGTAGAGGCCGCCAAGGGCTGCCCCGAGCTGAACGCCGCGCTCGAGGTCTGGAAGGACATCACGTTCAATTACACCTCGACCGACACGGCTGACGTCGAAGTCACGCCGACGTCGGCGTAGGGAGAGACACGACATGAGACTCACACAAGGGCAGTTCTCCTTCCTCCCGGACCTGACCGACGAGCAGATCGAGGCGCAGATCAAGTACGCGCTCTCCAACGGCTGGTCGATCATGGTCGAGTACACCGACGACCCGCACCCGCGCAACGGGCTCTGGGACATGTGGTCGCCGCCGATGTTCGACCTCGACGAGGACGACTCCGACGTGGCGATGCGCGACGTGCGCGCCTGCCGTGAGGCGCATTCGCACCTCTACGTCAAGGTCGTCGCGTACGACCGCTCCCTGGGGCGCCAGACGTCGGCGATGTCGTTCATCGTCAACCGTCCGGAGCACGAGCCGGGCTTCCGCCTGGAGCGCCAGGAGAGCCACGACCGCGTGATCCGCTACACGATCCATTCGTACGCCGGGCTGAACACGCCGGCCGGCGAGCGCTACGGTGGCGAGAAGCACAGCGAGCTGGCGCCGATCATCAGCCAGTCGAAGTCGAAGCCGAACGGCAGCAAGGCAGAAGACGACTGATGGCACAGACGCTCGAGTCCCTGCCGGAGAAGATCGAAGAGCTGCCCGACGGCGCGGACGCCGTCGAGGCGGTGCTGGACGAGATGGACAAGGACTTCGTCGGTCTCGGGCCGGTCAAGGATCGCATCCGCGAGATGGCGGCGCTCCTGGTCATCGACAAGCTCCGTCGCGAGGCAGGGCTCGAGTCGTCACGTCCGTCGCTGCACATGACGTTCACCGGCAACCCCGGTACCGGCAAGACCACCGTCGCGCTGAAGATGGCGGAGATCCTGCACCGGCTTGGCTACATCGACAAGCCGAAGGTGGTCTCCGTCACGCGCGACGACCTCGTCGGGCAGTACGTCGGACACACGGCGCCCAAGACGCGTGACGTGCTCAAGCGCGCCAAGGGCGGCGTGCTGTTCATCGACGAGGCCTACTACCTGTATCGCCCCGAGAACGAGCGCGACTACGGCCAGGAGGCGATCGAGATCCTGCTGCAGGTCATGGAGACCGAGCGCGAGGACCTCGTCGTCATCCTCGCGGGCTACAAGGACCGCATGGAGACGTTCTTTCGCTCCAACCCCGGTATGGGCTCGCGCGTCGCCCACCACCTGCACTTCCCGGATTTCACGCCCGAGGAGCTCGTGCAGATCGCCGATCTCATGATGGAGCAGCAGCAGTATGAGTTCGAGCCCGATGCGCGCGAGGCGTTCGAGGAGTACATCAATCGCCGCCTCGAGCGGCCGCGCTTCGCCTACGGACGTAGTATCCGCAACGCGATCGATCGCGCGCGCATGCGTCAGGCGGGGCGGTTGTACGACAATCGCAACGACCTGAGCAAGGAAGACCTCATGACCATCAAGGCCGAGGATATCCTTGCGAGCTCGCTGTTCGGAGACGAAGAGGGCGAGTCGCCGGAAGACGAGAAGGCCGACTCCAACGGCGCCGACAAGAAGAAGAAGAACGCCCCCGGTAACGAGAGCTAGCTCGAGGAGCACACCTTGCCCCGACCTATCATTTTGGGTGTCGTCGGCGACTCCGCGTCGGGCAAGACGACGCTCTCGCGCGGCCTCGTTCGCATGCTCGGCGAGAAGAACGTCACGCATGTGGCGGCCGACGACTACCACCGCTACGACCGTCGCCAGCGGGCCGAGCACGGGATCACGCCGTTGCATCCGGACTGCAACTACGTCGACATCATGGAGCGCCACTTCGCCGAGCTGCGCGCCGGCAACGCGATCCTCAAGCCCGTCTACCAGCACAAGGACGGCACGTTCGGCCCGCCGGTGTACACCCAGCCCAAGCAGTTCACCCTGATCGAGGGCCTGCTCGGCTACCACACCGATGCGCTGCGCGACTCCTACGACGTGCGCGTGTTCCTCGCTCCGCCGGAGAAGCTGCGCCGCGCCTGGAAGGTGCAGCGCGACTGCTCCCGGCGTGGCTACACGACCGATCAGGTGCTCGAGGAACTCGATCGTCGCGAGGCGGACTCAGAGCTCTACATCCGTCCGCAGCAGCGCTGGGCGGACATCATCGTGTCGTTCATGCCCGGCAAGCGCGGCGATCAGGAGCATCTCGATGCCGAGATCGTGCTGCGCAAGGGCTTGGAGCATCCCGACCTCTCGGACTTCTCCGAGGACGACGGAACGAGCATCCGACTCGACGAGACCGCCACCGAGCAGCGCCTCTACGTGCCGGGCGACATCGACCCTGCCCGCGGTGCGGAGATCGAGGAGGCGGTGTGGGAGCGGATGCAGTTCGCCAGCCACCTGCGCTCCGAGCGCCTCGGCGAGTTCACCGTCGGCACGGAGCTGCACCGCTCCGAGTCGCTGGCGATCGTCCAGGTCATCGTGCTCTACCACCTCGCGACCGCCCGCGCTGCGGTGGCGCTCGGCGGCGACGGCACGGTCCGCAACGACAACGCCGGCGAGAGCCGCGCACCGGCTCCCACGGTCTCGCAGAACTAGCCGCGCTACCGCGGCTGCTCGGGCGAACTACTTCGCGCGCGGGGCGCGCGGGGCGGTCTGCTCGGCGCCGTTCTCGCCGAGCGCCTCGCGTGCGGCCTGCGACGCGGCGAACGCCATGAAGTTCTCGACGGCGGCGCGCCGCGGCCCGACGGTCGAGCACATCGCATACCAGCGCCGCGACGCGGGGCGATGGCGCACCGGCAGCGCGGCGAGCAGGCCGTGGTCGATCTCGAGCGCGACGGCGGCGCGCGAGATGAAGGCGATCCCCAGCCCCGCGCGCGCGGCCTGCTTGATCGCGCCGTTGGAGCCGAGCGTCAGCGTCTGCGGCTCGAGGCCGGCGGCGGCGAGGAACTCCTCGTTGACGACGCGCGTGCCCGAGCCGGGCTCGCGCATGAGCCACACGCGCCGCTCGAGCTCGGCGGCGTCGGCGGCCGCGCCGTTGGCGTGCGGGTCGTCGGGCGCGGTGATGAGCACGAAGTCGTTGGCCATGATCGGCGTGGACTGCACGCGAGGGTCGCGCGGCGGGCGGCCGCCGATCGCGACGTCGGCGCGGTGGTCCAGGACGAGATCGAGCACCTGCTCGCGGTTGCCGACGGCGAGCGTCAGCCCGATCGAGTCGTTGGCCTGCGAGAACGCGCGCATGAGCGGCGGGACGAAGGACTCGGCCGCGGTCGTCACGGCGGCGAGCCGCAGGCGGCGGTCGGCGAGATGGGCGGCCTCACGGGCCGCGCGACGCCCTTCCTCGAGCAGGCCGATCACGTCGGCCGCGAACGGAGCGAACGCGGTCCCGGCGGCGGTCGGGCGGATGCCGCGGCCCTCGCGCTCGGTTACGGGCGTGCCCAGCTCGCGCGACAACGCGGCGACGGCGGCGGAGACCGAGGGTTGCGTGACCACGAGTTCGTCGGCGGCAGCGGTGACCGAACCCCCGCGCATGACCGCGAGAAAGCTGCGAAGTTGCGTCAGAGTTATAGACACCACTCACACCTTACTCGCCCATTCTGAGGATGCCTACGTGACAGAGCGGTACCAATGTCTGCACCCGCGTCGCATCGACCTTCGCTCAGTGTTCCAGAGGCACAGGCGGAAGGGAGGTCGGCGTCACCGCGTCACCGACAGCGATGACGCCGCCGGTGACGATGTCGGCACGCAGGCCGCCCCGATGGACGAGGGCGCGCAGCGTGCCGGGGACGGTCAGGCGCTGCAGGTGGGCGCAGGGCTCGCACAGGCGCCTGCCGATGCACTCGACGGCGCCGATCGTGAAGCGCCGGCCGACGAGCGCGTTGAGGTCGATCCCGCGCGTGACGACGTTGCGGCGGGCGTCCTCGGGAGCCAGGCCGGCCGCGGGCAGGTCGAGCTCGTCGAGCACCTCCGCCTCGATGAGCGTGAGGTCGTTGCCGGTCGCGTGGGGATCGGAGAACGTGCCGTGCGCGTCGTAGTAGCGATCGCCCTCCAGGCCGCGGCCGGTGTGGGCGGTGGCGCGGGCCACGACCATCATCGGCGCTTCGGCGGCGGTGGCGAGCGCGAGCAGCTCGACGCGGCCGCTGTCGCGGGTCTCGGCGGCCGGCACCGGGCGCGCCCACAGCGCCGGGTCGGCGGGCGCGATGACGTAACCGCCCCGGACGGCAGCGAAGGCGTGCTCTCCGGGCAGCGGGCTCCACGCGAGGCCGGGTGGCGAGCCGAACGCCACCGCGGCGATGTCGCCGGCTCCGTCGTCCGCCGGCAGCAGCGCGATCCATGGTCCGGGCCAGTTGAACGTCGCCGGGGCCGCCACCGGGACGAGGCCCAGCCCGCGTCCGGCGAGCCAGTTGCGCCAGACCGTCCAGGGCGCGGGGTGGTCGGCGGCCGGAACCGGTACCTCGCCGGGACCGAGCTCGAGGATCGCCGCGATCGCGGCGGCGACCGAGCGCTGCAGCGGTGGCACGTCGGGCTCGGGGAGGGGAACCTCACGCATCGGCCGCGCGCTCCTCGGCCTCGAAGAGCGCGATGACGGCGGCGGTCTCCGCCTCGTTGCGCAGCCGGCGGCGGATCTCCCGGAAGGCGACGAGGCCGAAGATGACCGGCAGGCCGAGCTGGAAGACGCGGTAGGCGAGAACCGCGGCCGCGGCGGGCGCCGCCGGGGCGCCGTACAGGACGAACATGCCGATCAGCCCACCCTCCGTGCCGCCGACGCCGCCGGGGGTGGGGATCAGCGACCCGACCTGTCCGAGGGTGTAGGCGAGGACGAACACCCCGAGCGGCGGCCCGCCGCCGCCGAAGGCCGCGAATGCGGCGGCCAGCGCGGCGATCGAGAATGCCAGGTAGCCGATGCAGCCACCGATGACAAGCGGATCGCGGGCGCGCAGGAGGGCGGCGCTCTGCTGCACGCCGTCACGCAGCAGGCCGGCCACGCGATGGCGCCAGCGCGCAAGGCGTCCGGCGCCCTCCGGCGGCGCGCCCATCGGGAGCCGCGCGAGCGCCGCGACGCCGGCGATGACGGCCACTCCGATCGCCGCCGGCAGCAGGGTTCCCACCCACGAGGCGTCGCCGGGCAGCAGGCCCAGACCGGTCGCCGTGCCGGCGAGGACGATCGCCGCGAAGCTCGTCGCGCTCGTGAGGAGAAACAGCGCCGCCGAACGCGGAGCGGCGATCTCGGTGGGCACGCCGGCGCGGTGCATGACGAGCGCGCCCAGCGCCGGCCCGCCGACGCCGCCGGTCGGTAGCAGCACGTTGCTGCCCAGCTCGGCCATCCCGAGATGCCAGGAATAGCGCCAGCGGATGCGGCGCGAGAGGGTTCCCCGCAGGGCCACGACGTAGCTCAGCATGGAGGCAAGCGCGCACGCGCACGTCACCGCGATCCAGCGTGTGTCGGCGTCGCCGAGGCGCTCACGGACGTCGTCGAGGCCGGGCAGCACGCTGAGCGCGAGCACGCACAGCACAAGCACGATCGCCAGGCCGAGCGCGCGCCGGATGAGCGCGGCGGAGCTGGGGAAGCCCGGCGTCGCGGTGGTGGCCTCGGCCCGCATCCGGACGGAGCATGGCGCACTTCGACGTGGCAGACGAAGCCGGGCCGCACCCGCCGGATCATCTGCGTGGATCGGCGTTCGGCCTGCTCGCCGCCGTCGAAGCGTTCGGCGACGTCATTCGCCAGCAGCGTGGCGGGCCCGCTCTACACGGTCGCGTCGCCGGCGGCGGCGTTCGCGTTCGCGGCGGCGGCGCTCATGCTCGTCGCCCTCGGCTCGCTCGCGAAGCGCTGAGGCGGCCTCCGCCCCCGGCACGGAAAAGGCCCGCGTTTGCGGGCCTTTTCGACAAGCGGATGAAGGGACTCGAACCCTCGACCTTCTGCATGGCAAGCAGACGCTCTAGCCAACTGAGCTACATCCGCGAGGGTGGCGGATTATAGCCGCGTGCTTGCGGCGTGGCGGACGCGGCGGCGATCGACGCCGGCCGGCGGCGCCCGGCCCGTAGGCTTTCACGCAGGATGGCCGACCGTGAATTCGACGTCATCGTCATCGGCGCCGGCCCGACGGGCGAGGTGCTCGCGGGACGGGTGGCCGATCGCGGCCACGCCACGGCGATCGTCGAGGCGCACCTCGTCGGCGGCGAGTGCTCGTTCTACGCCTGCATGCCGTCCAAGGCGCTGCTGCGGCCCCCCGAGCTGCTCGCCGAGACGCAACGCGTCCCCGGCGTCCGCGAGGCGGTGACCGGCGGGCTGGACGCCGAGGCGGTGCTGCGCCGTCGCGACGAGGTCGTCCACGATCTCGACGATTCGGTGCAGCTGCCGTGGCTGGAGGAGCACGGCATCACGCTCGTGCGCGGCCAGGGCCGGCTGGCCGGCGAACGGATCGTCCGGGTGGGGGAGGTGCAGCTGCGCGCCCGCCGCGCGGTGGTGATCGCCACCGGCAGCACGGCCGCGATGCCGCCCATCCCCGGCCTCGCCGACGCGCGGCCGTGGACCAACCGGGAGGCGACGACGAGCCGGATCGTGCCGCCGCGGCTGCTCGTGCTGGGCGGCGGGGTCGTGGGCGTCGAGATGGCGCAGGCCTACGCCTCGCTCGGCGCGAGCGTGACGCTCGTCGAGGGCGGGCCGCGCGTGCTCGCGCGCGAGGAGCCGTTCGCGGGCGAGGCGATCTGCACCGCGCTGGCGCAGCATGGCGTGACGATCCACAGCGGCGTGAAGGTCACCGCGGTGGCGCGGCCGGATCCCGGCGGTCCGGTCACGCTGACGCTCGACGACGGCGACGAGCTGACCGGCGACGAGCTGCTCGTCGCCGTCGGCCGGCGCCCGGCGACCGGCGATCTCGGGCTCGAGACCGTCGGCCTGGAGGCCGGCGAGTTCATCCCGGTCGACGACCGCATGCGCGTGGAGGGCCACGACTGGCTCTACGCGATCGGCGACGTCAACGGCTGTGCGCTGCTCACCCACATGGGCAAGTACGAGGCGCACGTCGCAAGCCTCGTCATCGACGGCGACGAGTCCGCCCGCGTGACCCAGAGCGGACCGCGCTCGCCGCGCGTCATCTTCACCGATCCGCAGGTCGCCGCCGTCGGCCTCACCGGGGCGCTGGCGCGCGAGGCGGGAATCGAGGTGCGGGTCGTCTCGGTGCCGACGCAGAGCACGGCGGGCGGGAGCTTCGTCGGCCGCGGCACGGCGGGCACGGCGCAGCTCGTCGTGGACGCCGCGCGCGGCGTCATCGTTGGCGCGACGTTCGTCGGCTTCGAGGTCGGCGAGTGGCTGCACGCGGCGACCATCGCGATCACCGGCGAGGTCCCGATCGAGCGGCTGTGGCACTGCGTGCCGGCGTTTCCGACCCGCAGCGAGGTGTGGCTGCGGTTGCTGGAGGCCTACGAAGCCGGCTGAGCCGCCCCCGCCTCGTCGAGCAGGCCGAGGACCGCCTCGGTGTGCTCGCCCAGGCGCGGCGACGGCCGCGCCGGCAGCCGCCCGCTCTTGGAGAACACGAGCGGCGACGCGGGCGTCAGGTACGTGCCGACCGGATGCTCGACCGTTGTGAACATCGGGTTGGCCTCCGAGCAGCGCGCGTCCTCCTCGACGAGCTGCTTGAAGGTCTGGTAGGGACCCCACGACACGCCGGTGCCCGCGAACGTCTCGCGGATCTGCTCCAGCGTGCGCTCGGCGAACCACGGCGTGAGCAGCTCGCGGATGAGGTCGCGGCCCTTGTAGCGCCCGGCCTCGCCGCGGAAGTCGTGGCCGGTGGCGGCGGCCACGGTGTCGAAGAGCTCCTCCGTGCCGGTCGCCTCCTTGAGCGCCTTCCACTGGCGGCCGGTCAGCGCGACGACCATGACCCGGCGCCCGTCGGCTGTCGGGAAGTCGCCGCCGAACGCGCCGTAGAGGTAGTTGCCGTCGCGCGGCTGGTCGCGGCCCTCGAGCTGGACCTCGGCGATCCGGCCGAGGTTGCCGACGGTCGCCACGGCGACATCCGAGAGCGCGATCGTCACGAGCTGGCCCTCACCGGTCTGGTCGCGGTGGCGCAGCGCGGCGAGCAGGCCCGCGACGGCCAGGCCGCCCATCGCCGTGTCCCACGCCGGCATGAGGCTGTTCGTCGGCACCGCGGAGTCGCGCGGGCCCATCGCCTCGGGGAAGCCGACCGACGGGTTGACCGTGTAGTCGACCTCCGACGAGCCGTCGTGGTTGCCGGTCATGACCACCATGATCAGGTCCTCACGGCGCTCGGAGAGCTTCTCGTAGCTCATCCAGCCGCGGGCCGGGAAGTTCGTCATGAAGATGCCGTTGCCCGGCCCGGGCAGCGTGATGAGCTGCGAGAGCTGCTCGCGGCCCTCCTCGGAGCGCAGGTCGATCTCGATCGAGCGCTTGCCCTTCTGCAGACCCGACCAGAAGAGGCTGTCGCCGTTGGAGGTCAGCGGCCAGCGCTTCCAGTCCAGGCCGCCGCCCGGGGCGTCGAAGCGGATCACGTCGGCGCCGAGCTGCGCGAGCGTCATGCCCGCCGTCGGCGCGGCGACGAACGCCGAGCCCTCGATCACGCGCACGCCGTCCAGGATTCCTTCGCTCATGCCATCGCTCCCACAAGTCGCCAGTCCAATACCGCGTCGAGCGCGCCGTCCGCGCGCTGAGCCTGCACCTCGATGCGCAGCGTCACGAGGCCGCCGCCGTCGGGCAGCGCCTCGGTCCCCTCCAGATGGATCGTGCTGCGCAGCACGTCGCCCTCGAACACCGGGGCGAGGTGGTTGCAGTGATGCCAGCCGATGATCGTCACGAGGTTGGGCAGCACCTTCGTCAGGTGCCCGGCGGCGATGCCGATCGTGTGCCCGCCGTAGACCAGGCGCTGGCCCGAGTGATGCGAGCCCGGGTCAGAGTGCGCCTTGGCGAGGTTCAGCGACATCCGCACGAGCTCGGGGGCGGCGGTGACGCTGTCGCCGCCGTCGAGCACCCACGTCGTCGGGGCGGCCAGGTCGGCGAAGTGCCGACCCGGGATCTCGCTGCGGTAGACACCGAGGTCGAGGCCGTCGAGCGTCGCGTGCAGCGCGTCGGCCGGCAGGTCGGCGGGGAACTGGTCGAGGTCGTCGGCGTGCGGCTGCGAGGCGTCGACATCGTTGATCGGCAGCATCGCGCAGCGCCAGTAGTCGAGGATCGCGCGCTTGTCCTGATCGGTCGTGACGATGTGCAGGACGGCGAGGCCGGTCGGCCGGCGGCCCTCCTTGATCGTGTTGCGCTTCAGCGCGACGATCTCCGTCGTCGAGTACAGCGTGTCGCCGATCGCGGGCAGGCGGCGCAGCATGAGGCGGCGGTAGAAGAGGTTGCCGATGACGCGCTGGGTGGGCAGCGTCGACTGGCCGATCGAGACGTCGCAGACGAGCATCGGGTGCGCGAGCCGGCGGCCCGCCACCTTCTCGGAGAGCGTCGCGTCGAGCGCGAGGCGCAGGCGGTCGCCGACGATCGACTGGTGCAGCGCGGCGTGCCCCTCGTTGAGCGTCAGCGCGGGGAACTCGACGTACGTGTCGCCGACGGACAGCTCCTCCCAGTACGGCCCGCCCACCTGTAGGGGTTCGCTGGCGATCTCCGGCTGTGCACTCATTACGGCGAACCTCGTTTCGACGGCGCCGCAGACACTCGCGAAACACGTGCCGGCGCGCGGTGACCGGTGCAGACGACGACGCCCTTGCCGCCGTGCGAACGCGGCGCGCGGCCAGGGCTGAGGCCGCAAAGTAGCACGCGCGGGCCTCTCGACGCCTGCGCGGCGACGGCCGCGCCTACTCGGCCGCGGCGCCGCTGCGCACGACGACGTCGCCGGCGGCGAGCGGCTCCTGCGGATCGGTTGCCGGGCGGCCGTTGATCGTGGCCGGGCCGCCGCCGGCCCGCGCCAGCGTCGCCGCGCGGATCGTGCCGGTCCCCTCGACGGTGACCTGGGGCTCGGGAAGGGCGCGAGCGGCCGCGTACTCGGCGGTCTTGTTGAGGTTCTCGAGCGAGCGCAGATCCGGGTCGAACTCGGCGACGGCGGGGTCGGCGAGGAGCGCGGCCTCGTCGAGGCGGCGCACGCGGCAGCGCTCGAACAACGGCCGGGTTCCGAGCCGGTCGTGCTCGAGCTGCTCGGCGACGAGCGGCGCCATCGTGGCGGCGCGGTAGGCGGCGGCGAGCGGATGGAGGAAACCGTGGGCCTGCGGGAGCGCGACGTCGTCGTCGGCCTGCAGCGAGGCGATGACGTGCGCGACGAGCGCCGGGTGCAGCAGCGGCGCGTCGACACCCGTGACGAAGACGATCTCGGCGCGGCCCGCGAGCCAGTCCAGCCCGGCGGCGATGCCCTGCAGCGGACCCCGCGCCTCGCGGTCGTCGGTGGTCAGCTCCGCGCCGGCCGGCAGCGGCGGCAGGTCCTGGCCGGCCGCGCGCACGACGACGACCGGTCCGTCGACGCAGCGCGCGACGAGCCCGACGGCGCGGCGCAGCAGCGTGGAGCCGTGCCAGTCGAGCGTCGCCTTCTCGCGCCCCATGCGCGTCGAGCGCCCGCCGGCGAGGACGATGGCGGCGGTCGTCGCGCTCACGCGTCGAGGGCGCGCTCGAACGCGGCGTAGGCGTCATCGCCGAACAGCCAGAAGCGAGCCTCCTCGACGTCGGGGTGGGCGTCCAGCGCCGCGCGCGTGGCGGTGATCGCGACCGCTGCCGCCTGGGCGAGCGGGTAGCCGTAGACGCCCGCCGAGATCGCGGGAAACGCGACGCGGGCGCAGCCGTGCTCGGCGGCGAGCTCGATCGAGCGCCGGTAGCAGGCCGCCAGGAGCTCGGGCTCGCCCTGCTCGCCGCCGCGCCACACCGGCCCCACGGTATGGATGACGTGGTCGACCGGCAGGCGCCCGGCGCCGGTGATCCTTGCATCGCCGGTGTCGCACCCGCCGAGCGTCCGGCACTCCTCGAGCAGCGCGGGACCCGCCGCGCGATGGATCGCGCCGTCGACCCCGCCGCCGCCGAGCAGGCTCTCGTTGGCGGCGTTGACGATCGCGTCCGCGTCGGCGTCGGTCGTGATGTCGCCCTGATGCAGCGTGATGATTCCCACGTTTCACAGTGTTGCGCGTGGGCAGATGGCAAGGCGTGCCTTCAGACGATCCCGGGCCATGTCCGCATAGCCTGCAGGCTCATCGACCGGCGGTTTGTGTAGGTTTTGCCCGCTGCTGCTGTCGAGCGCCATCGCGCGCATATCGCGCGATAGCCGTAGAGAGGCTCCTTCGTCCGGAGCCGGTCCGGCGTCGCCTGGGTGGCTGCGCGTCCCTCGTGGAAGGTGTCCGTATCTCCCGACTCTCCCTCGCCGCGTTCGTCGCGGTGCCCGTCCTGTTCTCCGCGTCCGCCGAGGCACGCACGTTGTGCCACACGCACTCGTGCAACGACCGCGTGAAGGCCAAGCAGGGCCACCAGGACCTGCACGCCGAGTCCGCCAGATCCGGCCGGGCGCGCATCCAGTGCCGCACGCGCTCGTGCAACGTTCGCGTGAAGGCTCGCCAATGGCGTCGCCTGCAGGCGCGGCTCTCGCCCGCCGAGCGGCAGATGCTCGCGCGCCTGCGCGCCTGCGAGACGCGCGGGATGGGCTACCCGCACAACTACCGCCAGAGCGGGCACCACTTCGGCGCCTACCAGTACACCTGGGGTCCCGGGAGCGCCGGCGCGCGCGCGGGCTTCACGGTCCGGCCCGATCTCGCCTCGCCCGCCGAGCAGGACGTACGCACCGCGCGCTTCTACGCGGCGCACCGCGGCGAATGGGCGTGCCGGGCGTAGAGTCTGTTTGCATGCTGGTTCCTGAGCGGCCACTGCCCACGTTCACGGATGGCGTGTGCGCGTGCTGCGGGCGCGCGCCCCTGCACGACGCCGACATCGCCGCGCAGGCCCTCGGCTATGCCTGGGAGACGCGCGACCCGCTGCCCGGCCTCGAGCCCGCGTTCTTCGTCTGCGCCGCCTGCGCCCACGCGCAGGCCCATGAGATGCACGCCGCCGCGGCGGCGGCCGGCTACTCGCGGGCACCGCTGACGTGCTGCATCTCGTGAAGGCGCCGTCCGGATTCGAACCGGAGTAAACGGCTTTGCAGGCCGCTGCGTAGCCACTCCGCCACGGCGCCGAGGGCGGGCGTAGGGTAGCGCCAGTCACAAGATTGCCCGCTCGTGACAAGTTCACACGATGGCTCGCTCACGCCGACTCGACGCTGATCGCCTCGCCTCGGCATACGAGCGCGATGCGCGGCGGCTGCTCGTCTTCTTCACGCGCCGTACCTACGACGCCCAGCTTGCGATCGACCTCGTCGGCGAGACGTACGCCCGCGCCTTCGAGCTGCGCCGCCGCTTTCGCGGGGACGCGCATGACGACGACGCGCTCGCCGGCTGGGTCTTCGGCATCGCCCGCAACGTGCTCAACGAGACGCTGCGCCGCGGCGCCGCCGAGCGGCGCGCGCTGCGCCGCGCCGGCGTGCAGCCGCCCTCGCTTCACAGCGAGGAGCTCGCCCGGATCGAGGAGCTCGCCGCGCTGGGCGAGCTGCGCTCCGCCGTCGCGGGCGCGCTGGCCGAGCTCGCCGCCGAGCAGCGCGACGCCGTGCGCCTGCGCGTCGTCGAGGAGCTCGACTACGCCGAGGTGGCGGGCCGGCTCGGGATCAGCGAGCAGGCGGCCCGGGCGCGGGTGTCGCGCGGTCTGCGCGCGATCGCGACGGCTTTGGACGGGCACGGGCACGGGCCGACGGCGGAGGCGCCGGCATGACCGGCGGCGCACGCGAGACCGACGCGATCCTCGGCGAGCTCGGGCGTGACCTGCACCGCGCCTGGCGCCGGCCGCCGCGGCGCTCGCGCCTGGCCGGCTGGCGGCGCAGCGTCGTCGTGGCGATCGCGATGCTCGTCCTCGTGCCCACCGCGATCGCGACGCGCAGCGCCATCTGGGCGCCCGCGCCGGCGCCGCTGCCCGACTCCGCCCGGCCGCCGGGCGCGGTCGCGCCCCGGCACGCCGGCGAGCAGGTCTACGTCGCCGACGGCGAGCTGCGCGGCGTCGCGTGGCGGCTGAGCGCGTCGGCCTGCGACTACGCCTCGGTGCGCGCCGTCGGCGTGTTCCTCAGCGTGCCGGGCGGCGGGGGCGGGGCGCGCTGTGACATCGCGTCGGGCTCCGGCCTCGGCGGCGTGAGCCCGGCGATCCTCGCCCAGCGGCTCGTGCAGACGTACTTCGACCCGGTCGCCAACCGCACGTGGGCGTTCGGCGCGCTGCCCGCCGCCGCGCGCGACGTCGACGTCGTGGCGACCGGCGCCAGCGCGACCGTCGCGTCGGCCCCCGCCGACGCCGAGGCGATCGGCAAGGGCGGGCTGCCGGCGGGGATGCGCACGTTCGTCGCCGCGCTCGACGGCGCCCGCGACGTGCCGCTCGTCACGGCCCGCGACGCGTCGGGCGCCGTGCTTCTCGTATGCCGCAACGGCCGCTGTGCCGGACATCCCAAGGAGGCAACGCCATGAACCGCAAGCTGTGGACCGCGCGACGGCTCGTACCGCTCGGGCTCGTCGCGATCGCGGCCACGGCGGCCGGCGCGCAGGCGGCCGGTGGCGGTGGCGCCGCGACGAAGCCGCGCCCGCCGCGTGCGATGAGCGCACCGCTCGCCGCGCCGCCGATCTACCCGGCCATGCCCTCGGTCGTGATGGCGGCGCCGGTCGAGGCGATCTGCCGGCCGCGCGATCGCGCGAAGCCGGCGCCGGCGACCGCACCCCCGAGCGATGCGCTGAAGAACGCCTTCGGGATCCTGCGCCGCGATCGCAACGACGATGACGCGCTGCCGGCGAAGGCGCTCGCCGCGCTGAAGGCGAGCGGCTTGAAGCCGGTCGATCCGCAGTCGGCGCGACTGCTGCGCTCGGCCGGAGCGGCGAAGGCCTGGGTCGTGCCGGTGCCCGACGTCGGGGCGGGGTTCTTTCGCTGCGCGCCGCGACGAGCGGTGAAGGCGCGCGAAGGGCTCGCGGTCGTGTCGCTCGGCGCCGCCCCGGCCGGTGGGGGCGGAGCCCTGATCGAGCTGCAGCGCGGCACGGCGACGGCGGCGCTTGATCCCTGCGCCGGGGCCGGGCGCAACATGCTCAGCGTGTCGGGGATCGTGCCCGACGGCGTCGACGGCGTGTTCATCACCGCCGCCGACGGCGGCGCGACGCGCGCCGACGTGCACGACAACGGGTACTCGTTCGTGCTCGCGCGCCCACAGCGCTTCGAACCGCGCTACATCGTGTGGACGGGAAGCGACGGCAAGCCGCACGTGCAGCCGCTCGTCGCGCCGCCAGTGTTTCGCACCGGGCCCCGCGGCGCCTGCCCGAAGCTCGGCGGCGACCAGGTGCGCGTCACGCCGTCGCCCGGCGGGTCGTTCTGTGGCGCGCCGCTGCCGAGCACGCTGAATCGGATCGTCGCCCGCAGCCGCAGCCGTGCGGTGGCGGGCGCGGCGGCGCGGGCTCGGGCTCGTGCTCGCGCGCTGGCTCGCGGCCTGCGCGGGGCGCCGCGCGCGGCCCGGCCGCTGCCCGCCCCGGTGGCACCGGCGCCGCCGTCCTCCTACCTGTGCGCGGGCGGCGGGTCCTCGCTGCTGCTCGCCCCGACGCCGATCCCGCCGGGCTTCGCGCAGGCGCTTCCGGCTCCCGGGCGGCCGGCGCCGCGGCCACGGCGCGCGCCCTGACGCGAGCGGCTCAGGCGTCGCCGCCCTCGTCCGCGAGCCGGTTGGCCTCGCGGGCGAGGAGGCCGAGGCGGGCTTCGCGGACGAGGGGCACCTCGCGGCGGCGCTTGCGCACGCTGGCGAGGTTGAGGTCGGTCGTGACGACCGCCTCCTCGTTCTCCGGCAGCTCGCAGACGATCTTTCCCCACGGATCGACGATGTGCGAGCCGCCCCAGAAGCGCAGGTGCTCGCCCTCGTCGCCGACGCGATTGCAGAACACGACGAAGCACTGGTACATCCGTGCGTAGAAGACCGTGATGTCGCGCCAGTAGGTCTGCGAGTCGTAGCGCTCGGGGAAGCGGCTCTGCGAGGAGTTCGTCGGCATGTGCAGCACGAGCGCGCCGTCCTGCACGGCGAGGAAGGCGAGGTGCGGCTGCCAGGCGTCGTTGCAGATGAGCGTCGCCATGCGGCCATGGCGGGTGTCGTAGGCGCGCATCGTCTGGCCGGGGGAGAAGTGCTTGCGCTCCTCGAAGACGTCGTAGGTCGGCAGGTAGAGCTTGCGGTGCGTATGCACGAGGCCGCCGCCGCTCAGGTAAGCAGCGGAGTTGTAGTTGTGCACGCCGCGGCCGTCCTCGTAGAGGCCGACGAGCACGTCGGTCTGGGGGACGAGTGCGCTCAGCGCGGTCAGCCGCGGATCGTCGGCCGACATCGAGACGTCCTCGTCGACCTGCCCGAGTGCGTAGCCGGTCAGATACAGCTCGGGGAAGACGACGAGGTCGCTGGAGTCCTGCCCGGCCTCGCCGACGATCTCCGCGGCGCGCACGAGGTTGGCGTCGACGTCGCCGAGCATGCTGGGGACCTGGGCAAGGGTGATCCGCATGGCCGGCGCGAGCCTATCCGGACGGCCCTCACGGAGCCCCGTCGTTGCTATCCTCGCGGTCTCCCAGGGCGATTAGCTCAGCTGGGAGAGCGCCGTCTCGACAAGGCGGAGGTCACTGGTTCGAGCCCAGTATCGCCCATCTCCGAAGTCCCTGTAACCGTGGAGCTTTCGCATTTCAGGGGTGCCGCCGGGCCGGTGAGCTAGGGCCAGTTCGACCCCCGTTCGACCCCCGATTCGTCTTCTGTCCGAGCGACCTGCTCCAATTCTGCGTGCGGTTGGCCAGGCGCGATGCCTCGCCCCAAGACCCCAAGCCGGGGACACTGGAGTTCGACCGCCGAGCGCCGAGGCCTGACGGTAGCCGGGTACAGCGTGGAGATTGCAGGACGCGTCCGATTGCTACCGCCGCGAAACTGATCAGGACCCTGGACCGCTTCCAACCCGGTCTGGGGTTCTCGTGGTTGTGGGGCCGGTTTAGGCGCGCTGACGCTCCAGTGGTAGCGTGACTAGGTAGTGAAGTCACGGGCCGAAGCCGTGTTCGGAGGCGTCGGCGCGTTACTCGCCTTCGTCTTCATCGGCGCGCAGATAGCCCTCTTTGTTGGTGGCATCAGCTACCGCAAGGACTGCCTAACTGACAGGGGCGCGGTCGAATCGAGTTGGACGTTCACCTGGTTCGCCCCGATCCCATATCTGTTCCGTCCGTCAGAGGAGGGCTGTCAGGTACACACGGGCACCCGCGTTGCGCTCAACGCGGCGGGTATCGCTGGATTCGAGAAGCCCACTACGGCGAGCCTTGCCAAAGACCTGTCGTCAAAGACGGCCAACCCTGACTTGGCCTATTACGGACAACTGAAGGCGTACATTCTCGAGTTCAACAAGCGTTCGGCGCAGGTGGAAACGCTTGGCGAAGGTGAGGCGACGCTGGACACGACTCTTGGCCAACTCAACGGCTTGTCGCCAACGCCCAAGTACTCCGATGTGCACGACCGACTGATCGCGATGTACTCAGCGTCGAAGCGGTACGGTCGACAGATGCAGGCTGCGGCGGCGGATTCCGATCAGGCTGCCTACAGGGCTGCGGCGGATCGGATTCGCGCTCAGGACGACGAACAGGACGCGATCATCAAAGAGATCAATCGGTTGCATTCCACCGATTGAGAGCCGGCGGAGGCTAAGCCCGGCGCGCCCCAAACCCAGGGGTAGGCCCAGGTTCAGGCCGCGCGAAGGCTTAGGTGTGGCCCTAGGAGGACCGTATGGCGGGCGCTACCAGTCCTCAACCTCGTTGTCGTCCCAGTCGTCGTCCGTGAACTCTGACTCTCTGGCCCAGGTGTCTAGCTGCTCGCGGCAGTACTCCGGGGTCGGGAGCTTCCACGAGCGTTGGCCCGTGTCGGGGCGCGCACACCATGCGCACCACGGCGAGGCCGACAGGGCGGCGGGATCGACGTTGACCCATACCATGTCGTAGCCGCATTCCCCGCAGCGGCCCGGCGGCGACGGTGGGGACCAGGCGTCACCCACGGCTAGAGGTCCTGGCCCGTGAGCGGCCCGCTCTTGCGGTTGGGGTACCAGGCGCCCCCGGCGCCGTCGCAGCCCGCGAAGACACGGGCCATGTCGGCGACATGCGCTAGGAACTCCTCCTCGTCACTGGCGGCTCCGGCCCACGGGCGACTACCCCAGATGCTCTTGCGGTGTTGCTTGAGCTCATCGCGGAACTCGACCGTGTCGTCGTCTTCGGCCTGCGTGATCGCCCAGGCCATCAACTCCAAGAACAAGACGCGGCGGTGCCCCTTGCTCGTGCCGTACAGGATCTCGGCTCCTGTTCGGGTGCGGTTTATCGCTGTTTGCGGCATGTCGCCCTCCTGGTTGGTGAGCGACGATCGAACCAGCGCCCTCTACCTGTACGCACATCACCCCGTGTTTTGCAGGGTGCGGGCGCGCTGGGCTGCGTGTTGGGCGGCGGCTACGCCCACAACTAGCCCGGCGTTGAAGGCCTCGCACTTGCTCATGAAGGTCTGGTCGGCCAGGGCGCGGTCTTTGCGTAGGCGCTTGACGGCTTCGGCCGGCAGCGTGCGCGGGTCGCTGTCCCAGTTGCCGGGGTCCCACTTGCGCGTCACAGCGCGACCACGTTGGTAGCCGCCGGGAGTGCGGCGGCAGAGAGCGCGGCGTCGAGTGCGGCCGTCGCGGCGTCGTCCAGGCCGGGCAGCAGGTGCCCGTAGGTGTTGAGCGTCGTGCGAATGTCGCTGTGGCCTAGCCGCGTCTGGATGACCTTGGGGTGCGCCCCGGCCTCGATCAGCAGGCTCGCGCTGGTATGCCGCAGATCGTGGAAGCGCAGCTTGTGCTTGTCGGCGGGTAGGGCAGCCTTGACCGCCGGGCGGAACACGCGGCGCATCCATGAGCCGTGCCGTACGTAGCCGCCGTCGCCCGCCTTGCGCCCGGCGCCGCCGCCCGGTGTCGTGAAGATGAGGTCGGTGGGCGTTGGCTGCTTGTTGCCGCCGGGAACGAGATGGGTGTCGAGCATGGCCTTGATGCCCGAGGGCAGGCCGATGGTGCGGCCGGTGCCGTTCTTGGGCGCGCCGATCTCGACGGGGTCCAGGGCCTTGATCGCGCGGCGCACGTGCAACACGCCGCGCAACGGGTCGTAGTCGGCGCGGGTCAGCGCCCAGAGTTCGTCCGCGCGTAGGCCCGTGTACGCCGCGAGGAAGATCGCCAGGCGGTCCTGGGCCTTGAGCAGCCCGTAGTTCGCCAGCGCATGAACCTCGGCCGCGCTGAGTACGAGCATGTCCCGTGCCGCCGGGGTGGGGAGAGATTGCTCGAGGTCGCGGCAGGGGTTGCGCCGCACGATCTCCTGGCGTACGGCGGCGGTGAAGATCGACGACATGACGGTGTGCACCTTACGTACGGTGCCGGGGCTGACGGTGGGGTCGGTGGCCAGCTTGGCGAAGTACCGCGTCACGGTCTCCTTGCTGATCGCGCTGGCCGGCGTGGAGTTGAACTCCGGCCCGAGGTACTTGCGGATGATCTGGTCGTAGCGGTCGCGGGTCTTGGGCTGAAGGCGCATGTAGCGGGCGGCACGCCAGGCCTCAATGAGTTCGCTGAATGGGCGGTCGGCCCGGCGGGGGTCAACGTGGGTGCCGTCGCGTACCGCCAGCCGTTGCTCGGCTAGGTACTCGTCGGCTTCCCGCCGGGTGCGGAACGTCTTCATGACGCGCTTTGTCGGGTCCTTGGGGTCGGGGTAGCGGGCCTGCCACCCCTGCACCGTGCCGTTGGGGCGGGTGCGCTTGCGTACGTGACCACCGCGCATCAGCGCTCCCTCCCCAGCATCCTGAGCATCTGATCGAACCGCCGGGCCGTGAGCCCGTAGTGGGCTATGACCTTCTGCCGCGCGATGACGTAGCTGCCGGTCCTGCGGGCCTCTGCCCGGTACATCTTCAGCGCTCGTTCCGTGAGCCTCATGCCAGCCTCCTGCACCTTGTAGCGTTTGTTACAAACTGCCGAAAGGTACTGGTTCCGGGGTCGGGGTGAGGGTCGAGTGGCTCGTACGGTGTGGCGTAAACACCGGCTACGGCTGCGCGCGGAGAAAAGTGACCCCCGCCTTAGCCAGGCGGGGCGCGTTGTGTGTAGGTCCGCTCCCTCAATGCACGCGTGCCTATGCGCGATGGGCGGTACTTTCGCCTTCCGCCACACCGCCAGCCCCGCCCCGCCGCTCCTAAAGGAGCGGGCGGGCGGCGTAGGGCCACGCCGACCTACGCCGGTCCTAATCCGGCGTAGGTAAATCCCAGTAGCGGCGGGGGATTTCTGCAGTTGGAGGCTGACCCACGCCGGGCCTACGCCGGGCGTACCCCTACGCCGGACCAAACCGGCGTAGGTCAGGCCCATCATTTTGGCCCCTTTTCGTAGCCCGCTGCAGAGCGCGCTAGTAGGCCGCGCGTCACGTATGTGTCGAGCAGCGCGCGCCCCTCGTCGTTCCCAATCTTCACGCCCGCCCGGCGGCAACCGTCGAGGACCTTGTCTTGGCCGAGCGGCGACTTCTTCGCCAGCACCGCGAGGACGACGATGAGAACGTCGTCGCGCTTGGGCTGCTGGGAGGTGGTCTCCCACGAGCCAAAGCTGCCGCCGCCGATTTCCATCGTCCACGCGCCGTGGTTGCCGAACCGCGACGTCTCCACCTTCAGCCTCAGGCGCCCCCGACGACTGAGGTTGAACTCGGCGTCGACGGCCATCGAGAACATGACTTCATTCAGGTCGCCCTTGGCGGCGGAGCCGCGCGAGCAGCCCTTCTCAGCGTGGCCGGTGTTGTCGAGGATGACCGTGGTGATGCCGGCTTGGTGCAGCGGGTCGATGACCTTGCTCATGAACTCCGCGTAGTCGTCGGCGTCGGCTTCCTTGAAGCCGAGGTCGGTGAGGAACATGCGCTGCGCGTCGAAGACCATGACGTCGACCTCATCGAACGCATGCGCCAGCGCCGCTCCGTCGCCCCGCTTCAGGCTTGGATACTCGAAGTACGCGAGCTGATCCTCGACGCGGGCGCGGTCAGCGTCAGACATGCCGCGCGCCTCATAGATGTCTTTCAGGCGTTGCGCGTAGATGGCCTTGCCGTTTTCACGATCGAAGATCGCCACGGACGCCCCGGCCATCGCCATGTCGACCCAGTGCGCCTCCATGCCGATGGATTTGCCGGTCTTGGCGGGCGCGGCGATGAGGTGGCGCTTGCCGCGCACGAGCATGCCGTCCGACGCGGGCAGGTAGTCCAGGGCTGGGATGCCCTCGCGGATCAGTTGGCCAAGTTCAACGCGGCGCGAGAAGACGCGGTCGGCCAGGCTCCCCGGCGGCGGACGTTCTGCGGCCTCGGACGCGCCTACGACGTGCAAGCGCTCCGGCGGTGGGGTGTCCCTGATGCCCTCCAGGTCGTACATGATCTGCCACCCACCGTCTGGCAAGTGCTCAACTGTGATGAACGGAGGCTGCGGCTGTCCGTTACTATTTTGTGGCACGGTACTACCTCTCGGAGTGCAAGTGGGCGAAAGCTAGTATCGGTTAGTATGTGCATCACGGTGTCACTGTAGGTTCGCGGGCCGGGTTTGCGCCCCGGCCCGCATCATGAGTATTTGGTTGCACCGTTGGGCGGCTCGCTGCCGCCAGGTATGAACTTCGACCAGACGAGTTCACCATCTTCGAGGCCCGGTGCGAATTCGTCGGGCGCGGCCAGCGCGACTTCAAGCAACTTGGCGTGGTAGCGGGCGGTGCCGCACACTTCGATCACCTGCGCGAGGTAGTCCGCGTCGACCTCGTCTTCGGCGGCGTTGATCGTCGCGCGGACGAGGTTGGCGAACTCCTGGTCGGTGAACACCGACGCCGCTTCGGGCGAGAGCCGGTCGAACACGAGCGCAATGTCTGCTTCGTCAGCGGGGTTGAATGTCATCCGTTCCTTTCCCGGCGGCGCAGGCGTTCGGGGTCGCCGCCTTGGTTGAGGTAGTCAGAGAGGTCGCCCTTCGGCCCGATCCGCCGGGGAAGCCGAACGCGATAGGCGTCGATGCCGGCCGCTTGGAGGGTCGCCACGCGCTTCATCGCTGCGCGTTGCGCGTCGTTGTCAAAGCAGACGCCCACGCGCAGCCCGCGCAGATCGTCTAGCCAGGCGTCGCGCCAGGTCCCAACGCCGAGCGTGATCGAGCACGTGGGCAACCCGACCGATAGGCCGCACAACGCATCGAGCTCGCCCTCCACGAGCAGCACCCAGCCCTCCTCACGCGGCACTCGCGGGTACAACGGCCAAGGTCGCCCGGCGCCAGGGCAACAGACCATCTGTGCGCCGGGCCGGGGTAGCCGCGCCTTATAGGCGATGATCTCGCCGCCGTGGCGCATGGGGAACAGGAGCCGTTCGCCGTCCCAGCCGACCCCGGCAAGCCGTAGCGCCGCTAGCGACACCCGCCTGTGGGTTTGTAGCCAGGTGAGTGGCGCTGGGCTCCTACGCAGCTTTACGGCGCACCTACGGAACCACGCAGGCGAGGGCAGGGCCTCCGCCTCGCTGTTCCTCGCACAAGTCGTCAACGGCTCGCCCAGTAGCAGCGGCTCGTCGATCAGCTTGTGCCAATCGAGGCCGTGCGCCTCAGCGTTGCGCTGTATGACCTCCAACCCACCGCCGCAGCGCGAGCAGACCCATACCCACGGCTTGCTGTGACCCGGTTCGGCGCGGAGTTTGCTCCCGCACTCACACCTATATTGCAAGACCACCGGCTGTGACGCTGCTTTAGAATTCACTGTGCGCACGCGTGATGAAGGTGTGCGATCGCCAGAGCCACCGGGTGGACCTGATCTGCTGCCCGGTGGCTCTTTTACTTCAATTCGCACGGCGCATTCGCCGTGCCGCGATGAACGCGTCTAGGCCTGCGCGCTCGTAACGCTTGGCGCGCTCGCCGAACGCGATGTACTCGATGTCACCGGCAACGGTGTGCTGCTTCAGCCGCTTCAGCGGCATGTTCAAGTACGCGGCAGCCTCTTCTGGCGTGAGGAGCGCGGCGCTGTTCGCGGGCGCGCTGGTACGAGCGGGCATGGCAAGCCTCCGTGATGAGTGACAGAACGTGTCGCTCGCCTCTCGGCTTGCTATTCGGACGCGGCCTTGTGCGCGTGATCCTGCTTGGTCCACCCTCGAAACTTGCTGTTTGCAGCAGAGGCCGGGTGTCGGCTACTAACCCAAACGGTACCGGACCTGGGGCGTTCCGGTGATGCAATCCGCTAGGCGGCGGTGTCCTCGTCGGCGCCGTTGACGGGCTGCATTGCGGCCGGACGTGCCGCCGGGATGCCGGCCAGGAAGCCCGGCTCGGGCAGGGGTAGCTCGGGCACCATCGCGTCGCGGTGCGTTTGCGCGCGGTCGGACCAGACGCCTTCGACGTGCTCGGCGTGCATCACTGCCTCGAAGATGGCCGGCTGCAGCGGCTGCCATGCCGCCCGCGCTTGAGCCCACGCGTGCCACGCGGCCTCGTACGGGCCTGCGAGCGCGGCCAAGGCCTCGCTTGCAACCCGCGTGCGCCTTTCGGCCTCGGCCGCGAACACGCTGAGGTGCGCGTGGTAGAGCGCGGAGATTTCGTTCTGAACGGCCTGGATCGCGTTCTTGGCGGCCTCCTGCTGTTGGGCGGCGGTGGCGGCTTGCTGCCGGGCCTCGGTCCAGCCGCGTTCGGCCTCGTTCAGCTCTTCGAGGCCGTTGAGCCGCCCGCGCGCCTTGTCGCCGTAAAGGCGCATGCGTGTCTCGTTGAACCTCTCCGCCGCTGATTGGTGCTTGGCGACGTTGCGCCGCTCCTCGTGCTCGGCGGCATGAGCGGCGGCCAACTCCTGGGCAAGCTGGGCGTGCTGCGCGAGGACGCCGTTGCCCGCCATCTTGTTCCTCGCCTTGGTCGTCATAGGTTCTGCTCCAAGATCGCCGACACGTCTTCCCAGTTGGCGTTGATCTCGTCCTGGGTCATGTTCTTCACGTCCTCGATGGTGATCGGGAGCTTGTCGACGTCGCCGCGGAGCCGGGCGCGCATCGCGTCGGCATAGCCGTCCCCGTAGCGGTCGTCATCGTCTTCTTCGTACACGCTCATGCTGCGCTCCTTGGGTTGGTGTTCAAGATGAAGTCGCCAACGCGCACCGGCTCGCGCTCGCTGTTGAGCAAGCCGAGCGGCGCGGTTACGTCGCGCCCGTTGACGGATTGGAAGATGGGGGCGGCTGGGACCGCCAAGCCAGCGCCGGTGGTGACCGTTGCTCCTCCAGCGGCCAGGGCCGTGGGGTTGGGCGGGGGAGCGGGGCGGCGTGGGTCGCTGAGGTCGCCCAGGATCGTTCGCCATCGCCTGCTGGCGTCGCGGTAGGGCGCCATCGAAAGGGCGAGCGCGTCTGCGAGGTCGTCGTGTCCGCTTGACGCTTCGATCTTCTCTTCGCCGCTGGCGGAGAGGTCGACCTGAAGCATCTGAAGCTCGCGCAGTAGTTCGGTTGCGCTGGCCGGCAGGACTAGCTGCTGCGCGTCGAGCAGCAACCGCAGGGCGCTGTACGTCGCGGCCTTCTGCGGCGCGTTGGCGTGAAGTGGGTTCAGGCGTGCCGACCACGCGCGGTGCTTCTGCTTCCAGCCGCTCGGCGGCATGGGCTTGGGTCGGTCGGGGCTGTGGTCGATGATGACCCACTCCTGCGGCCGGGCGCCGCCCTCTTCGCCGGGCCGTTCGCGTAGCCGCCGGGCGAGCATCTGGCAGCACGGTTCGCCCAGGCCGTTGCGCTCCAGCGTTAGGCAGGCCCAGTGCGCGCGGCAGACAGCGAGCTCGTTGATGACGTCGGTGAGCGGGTACTCGACCGCCCATCGTTTGACCATGACGACGGCGAAGGTGGGCTTGTCCCCCTCTACGGGCAAGCGGCCGATGGCGACGCAGGCGGAGCGGTCGTGGTGGGCGCCCCAGTCGACCCCGCCGAGCACGCGCGCCGGGCCGACGAGGTCGTCCAGCGTGACCGTCTGGTAGTCGGCCGTGGCGCGCTCGAGGATCGCCTTGCTGAACAGCGATGAGGCGCCGTCCGCCCAGAGGCCGAGCATCTCGGCGTTGAAGCGGACCTCCGACATGCTGCCCTTCATGACCTCGATGGCGCTGGGCGTGATCCACGTGCAGTCGTTCAGCGCCCAGCGGATCGCGCGAACGTGCGGCGTCCCTGCCTCGCCGAGCTTGACGTGATCGAAGAACGCGCCCGATGCCACCGTTGCCGACGACGCCAGGACGATGCGCGCGTTCTCTCTGGCCGTGACGGTTGGGAATGCGCTGAAGATGATCTCGTCCGGGACGAGCGCGGCCTCGTCGACGAGCAGCAGGTCGACCGACCATCCACGTATCTGCCGCTCGGATGCCGGAACCGACCTGATCTCCGACCCGTTGCTGAGCTTGATGAGCGCGGCCTGCTCGGTGACGAGGGAGCCTGCGAGCAGCTTGCTCCCGGCGGCGACCTCCAAGATGTCGCGCAGGACGCGCCGCGACGCCTCCTCGCTGGCGGACACAATGAGCACGCGTTGCGTGCGCCGCCGGAAGGCGAACCACAACGCGAGATTGGCGAGGCTGCGGCTCTTGCCCGCCTGCCTAGGGGCGACGATGGCCGTGATCGGCACGTCCAGCGTCAGGGCGTCGACCTGCCACGGCGTGAGCGGGCGACCCACGGCCTTGGAGAACGCGCCGAAGTCGTCCCGCAGCGCTCCAGCGTCAGCCATGGGGTAGCGCGACCTGCGTCCACAGCGACCGGTGCCAGATGGTTGGGTGCTTCTCGCGCCTGAGCGCCGCGAGTTCTGGGCTGCCGGCGACCAGGACAATGACCTCGCCCGTGACACCGTTGCGCATCGCGACCTTGCCCACGTGCGCGTGCGCGCGCATGAGGTCGTGACGGCCGGGCCGGGGCTGGAACCGCGTCACGCGGCCTCGCCCTCTTCCAGCGCGCTCATTTCTTGGGCGAGGTCTACGCGGCGGGGCTTGTTGCGCTCCTTCTCAGCCTCCGCGAGCACGGCCTCGGCGCGTGCCGCCCACTTCTCGACCAACTCGGCTACGCGGTACACGTCGCCCTGCTTGTTGTGGACGAGGCTCTTCTGCTTCTCAAGCCACGCCGTAGCAAGGTCAATTCGCGCGAGTCGGTCAGCCAACAGGGCCAGCCGCCGGTCGTCCAGGTGGGGGTAATCGTCCCGGAGGCGGATCATGTGCGCCTCTCGGCGCGGAGCTACCAGCTGCTCGGTCTTGGCGCCGTGCTTGACGGCGCGCGTGTTGCCTTTGGGCGCGACGTGCCGGATCGCGGCGTCCGTGGCGACGCCGCTCTTCTTCCTGGGAGGCATGAATTCGACGCTACGGCAGGGGTGTCCGCGTCGATTCGGACCCGACACACGCACTTCGACCCCGGCTCGACCCCGCCCGTAAGAAACCCGTTGCGTTCCGTAGCGAACCGCTACGACACGAAACCTCAGCTACGGGCTGATATAGGCTCGCTACGGGTCGCTGTGGGAGCCGTCCCAAGCGGCCTCGACAAGGCGGAGGTCACTGGTTCGAGCCCAGTATCGCCCATCATCAGGAAAGCCCCGCTGGCGCGGTCTTTCTGCTTTCAGGGTTGAATTCTGGGGCTCAGACTTCGTTGCTTGATTGGCGGCGTTGAACCAGCAGGGCGGTTGTGGGTGACTACCTGCCGCGCTAAGGTGGTCACGTGCGCGAGGTCGGTATCAAGGAGCTCAAGCGCGATGCGAGCGCGATCGTCGATGCCGTGGAGGCAGGTGAGACGATCGTGATTACGCGTCGCGGCGCGCCGGTCGCGCGCATGGGTCCGGTCGCCGCGCCGGCTCGAGTACAGCGGCTGGTGGACCAGGGCTTGATGAGCTGGCCGGGAGGCCCGACAAGCGTGCCGGCTGACTTGTCGGCGCTGGTGACCGGCGACGGTCCACCGATCTCGCAGCAGGTTGTCGAGGACCGACGCTGACGGCATTCTTCGATACGAGCGCGCTGTTGGCGCTTGTCCTTGGAGAGACGGCCGCCCCGGCGATCCGAGAGATCCTCATCGAGCATGAGACCGTTGCGGCATCGGCGATCGCTGCGGTCGAGGCGAGAGCGGGTCTCGCACGCGCGAGGCGCGGACGGCGTCTGACCGCGCGTAGAGAGCGCGAGGCCTGGGCGCGCTTCGAGCGGATCTGGTCGACCTCCGCGATTCTTGACGTCGACCGGACGCTCCTGGCGATCGCGACCGAGCTCGCGGGCCGGCACGGCCTGCGGGGCTACGACGCGGTGCAGCTCGCGAGCGGCCTACGCGCCGCGGACGTGACCGGCGCTCCGGGCTTCGTGTGCCTCGATCACGAGCTCAATGCTGCGGCGGCGGGGGAGGGATTGAGGTGCTTGCTGACCTAGCGGCCGAACCGGTCGATCGCCAATATAGGTCCTCGACCCCTGCAAGTACGGGCATTCGGGCCCGCAGAGCAAGGACTAGCCGTTGAGTTCGGCGCTCGTCACGACGGCGACCGACACGAACTCCCCGGGAACGGCGCCGTCCGGGTTGAGCATGGCGAGCTCGTGGTAGCCGAGCCGCAGCTCGAAGGCGTTGCCGTCGCTCGGCACCGCGTAGTAGTGCGCGCCGCCCTCGCGCAGGCCGGCGATCGCGGGCCGGTCGGCGTGCTGGGCGACGGTCGCCGTGAGCACCTCGCGCAGCCGGCGCGGGTCGAGCGTGGGCCGGCCCAGCTTGCGGCCGAAGTCCGACAGGACCTCGCTGGCGATGTTGTCGTGCTCGCTGTCGTTCATGACAGGGACGGTAGCGCCACGGCCGGGGCGCGGGCTCAGCGCCGCCGCGCGAGCTCCTGCAGCGCGTCGCGGCACGCCGGCAGCCGCTCGACGAGCGCGAGCGCGTAGCGCGCCTCGCGCAGCCCGGCCGGCGTCTCGACGAGCAGCCGGCCGATCCAGCGTGCCGCGGCGCGATCGAAACGCGGATCGCCGACGTTGGCGAGCATGACGAGAATCGCCAGCGCGTCGTCGAGCGCGACCTGCGGCAGCTCGCGGGCCGCGGCCTCGACGATCACGAGGTTGCCGGTGGTCAGGGCGCGGCGGAACCGAGCGTGCGGGTTACCCTGACTGGTCACGAACGCATGTTCGCATGACCAACAGGGGGATGCACGATCGCGCCCGCGACCGCTCAGCTCACCAGGTGCCTTCCCGGCAGCTCGTCGTCGCCACCGGTGTGGCGCACACGCGCTGAAACATGCCGGTCGGCTCGCGCCGGATCCGGTACTCCGCGCCGGCGTCCGTACGGGCGACCACCTCATAGCTCGCGGCGGTGGGGTTGAGGACCTCGACGGGTCCGCCCGCAGTGGTCGGCCGGCAGCCGACGTACGTGTTCGTGTCGCTGAAGCAGGCCTCCATGCTCGAGACCGCCGCGCGCGCGTCGGACTTCGCGGCGGAGTCGTGGCGCGATCCCAGGACCGCCGCGGGCGGTGCGGGCGGCGCGGCCCGGGTCGCGTTGGCGGGCAGACCCTGCGAGCCGAAGAGCTCCACCCGCCAGCGGCCGTCTTCGCGCACAAGTGAAACGCCGTTGCCGTCGTCCGGGATGCGCGCGAGGGCGCGATCGCCGGTGACGGTGACGTCCACCGCCAGCGCGGCCGTCGTGGCGGCCGCGTGCCCGGGGGTCGTGGTCGAGCGCATGGCCGCCTGGCAATCGCCGCCCGCCCCGCCGAGCTGGACGAGGGAGCGGGCCGACGCGCTGCTCAGCAGCTCGCAGTAGCGGTCGTAGTCACCGCTTCGATCGGCCTCGGCGAGCGCCGACAGCGTCGCGCGCACCTGCTCCTCGGGGCTCCCCGTCGGAGGGGCGGAGCCGTCGTCGCCACAGCCGGGGGCAGCGGCGGCCAGGCACGCGAGGCAGGCGAGCAGCAGTCGGCGCATTGCCCGCCACGATCGGCGCGATCGCCGCACAACCTGAGCCCCTGCGCCGGCGCGTGGACGGTCGGCGGCGATTATCCGCTCGCCGCTGCCTTGTACCGTCGTGGCGAGCCATGGCCCTGCGCTTCGACATCCCGCCCGAGCACGCACTGCTCACGCTCGCCGACGCCAGCGGCGGCCTGAGCGCGCTGTTCGCCTTCGACGCGCACACGCAGCACCACGTCGCCTGGCTGACGGAGGCCGCCGAGTCCTTCGGCCACATCGCCGAGGGCGACGACGAGATCAAGGACGCCCGCGCGATCGCCAACGCGCAGACCGAGACCGTCCGCGCGCTGCGCACGGAGATCGCCGAGCTCGCCGCCGACGCCGAGTCGCAGCTGCCCGAGGGCGTGACCTACGACATCCCGATCGTCACGACCGAGCCGCTGCCGTTCCTACCCGACACGCTCGGCCCGCGCGAGCTGCTGCACGTCGAGAAGAGCTTCAAGCGCGGGATGGCGTCGCACCTGCTGTCGGCGACCGAGTCGCTCGGCCCGCTCGCCGAGCGCCTGGCGACGTTCGACGACGAGGAGTGCCGTCAGCTCGCCGAGCGCATCGCGGCGTTCGTCGTCGCCATCCGCGGCGGCGGCTGAGCGGCGCCGCCCGCGGCGCCTGGCCCCGCCCGGCCGGCGTCAGACGAGGTCGCCCTCGATCTTCGGCGTCCACGTCACGACGAGCCGGGCGCCGCCCTGCACGCGAAACGTCAGCCCGTCCTTGCGCTCGGTCACCGTCTCCACCGGAGAGTCGCTGAGATCGAAGCGCGCGTCGCCGATCGAGTAGTGGCCGTAGAGGTCGAACGCCTGGCCGGTCGTCGGCAGCTCGGCGCCGGTCGCGGTCGTCTCGTGGCTCCAGTTCTCGAGCATGCCGGTCACGATGAGCAGCGGCTTCTCGTGCGCGATCTCGACCCACACCGTGACCTCGTGGCCGAGGCGGTCGTTGAGCGACAGGAGAGCTTCGTCGAGCGTCATCGTCATGGGCGCAGAACGTACCGGGAACGTGCGCCGTCCGCGCGCCGGAAGCGATAGCTTCGCGAGGCATGCGCGCCGCGCTTCTCGTCGCCGTTCTCACCGCCCTGCTCGCCGCCGGCTGCGGCGGTGACGAGGGGGCCGCCGAGGACACCGTCTCGACGGCGATCAGCGGCCTGGCCGAGGGCGACGAGCAGCAGGTCTGCGACCAGCTCACGTCTGGCGCGAAGAAGAAGCTCCTCGGCACGCTCGCCAACAACCCGCTGGGCTTCAAGGACATCCGCGCCAAGACGTGCGAGGAGGGGATCACGAAGCTCCACGACTCGCTCGGCGAGCCGATCCGCGCGGTGCTGCGTGACGGCGAGGTCGAGGACACGCGCCTGGACGGCGACAAGGCGGTCGTTCACGTCACCGGGGCGGGGATGGACATCGAGCTCGAGAAGATCTCCGACCGGTGGATGATCACCGGCGGCCTCTTCAAGAAGTAGCCTCAGCGGCCATGTCCACGCTGCCGCCGGTCGTCTTCTGTGTGAACTTCGCCGTCCCCGCCGAGATGCGCTGGGCGATGCGCGCCAAGGGCGTCATCGACGACTGGCTCATGTCCGACGCCGCCGCCGAGCGGCCGATCCACGAGCTGCCCGCCGCCGACCTGAAGATGGAGGTCGACCACAGCGAGCTGACGCTGAGCTGGCTCGAGCTCGAGGCGACGAACGCGTGGCAGGCGATCTCCCGCGCGTCGGCGATCGTCGAGGCGATCATCCCCGAGCTGCTGCGCACCCGCGCGCTGCGCGTCGAGGCCAAGCTGCAGGGCCCCGATCCCGACCTGCGCGAGCGCCCGCTCGGCGCCTGATCGCCGGCCCCCGCTACGAGCCGAGCTCGTCGACGAGCCGCAGCAGGTCGAGCGGGCTGAACGGCTTGGTGAGGAAGCGATCGGCGCCGGCCGCGGCGGCACGATCGCGCGCGGAGTCCTCCGAGGACGCCGTGAGCATCACGATCTTCGCGCCGTTCATCGCCGGCTCGGCGCGCATCAGGCGGCAGGCCTCGATGCCGTCCATGCGCGGCATGTCGATGTCCAGGAAGACGAGGCGCGGGCCCTCGCGGCGCGCGGTCTGGACGGCCTCCTCGCCGTCGGAGGCCTGGTGCAGGTCAAACGACGACACGCCCTCGAGCGTCGTCAGGATGAGCTTGCGGATGAACGGATCGTCGTCGACGATCAGCACGACGTGCTGGTCCGCCACGTCTCAGCCGATCTCCAGGCGGATGCGCTCGAGGACCGCGTCGGGCAGGGCGGTGAACGCCTGGATGACCGCCGGGTCGAAGTGCGTCCCGACGGCCTGCTCGATGATGTCGCGCGCCACGGCGGTCGAGGAGGCCTGGCGGTATGGGCGGTTCGTCGTCAGCGCGTCGAACGTGTCGGCGACGGCGAAGATCCGCGCCGAGATCGGGATCGCGTTCCCGGCCAGCCGGTCGGGGTAGCCCGTGCCGTCCCAGCGCTCGTGGTGATGGCGGATGACGTCGCGCGCCGCGCCGAGGAAGTCGATGTCGCGCACGATCTCCCAGCCGGTCACCGGATGCTGCTGCATGATCAGCCGCTCGGCGGTCGTCAGCGGGCCGGGCTTGAAGAGGATCGCGTCGGGCACGGCGACCTTGCCCGCGTCGTGCAGGATGAAGCCGAACTCGATCTCCGGATGGTCGGCGAGCCGCATCCCGTAGGCCTCGGCGAGCTTCAGCCCGTAGGCGGCCACGCGCTCGGCGTGACGTCCGGTGTAGGCGTCGCGCGCCTCGACCGCGCTGGCCAGCGCGCGCACGGTGAGCATGTACGAGCGCCGCAGCTCCTGGGCCCGGGCGCGCTCCTCCTTGAACGTCTCGCGCAGGTCGGCGGCGTAGCGCTCGAGCTGGCGTTCCTTGACCTCCGCCTCGCGCCGCCGCTCGCCCAGCTCTGCGTCGAGCGCCGCGATCCGTTCGCGCAGCTGATCTTCCCTGCTGACCTCCATCGATGTCATCTTCCCCGATCCGTGGGACGCTCGCCGAGTGCCGTGCGCAACGCGCTGACGGCTCCGGTCAGCCCGAACACCGGCATCCCGACGCCGCCCGACGCCGTCTGCCCGTCGCCCTCGGTTGTGAACACGATGACGGAACGGCTGTAGCGGCGCCCGCGTAAGGCGGTTCCGTCGACGACCGCGGGCGTCGTCCCCATCGTCTCGTGGACGAGGGCGACCTCGAAGAACTCCGCCGCGCCCGCGCGCGCCGCGCCCTCGGGCGAGGTCTCCCAGCGGTGCTCGACGCACAGCATCTCCAGCGCCGGCTCGAGCTGGGCGCGCAGCGCCTCCGGCGCGACGACGAGCACGCGCGAGCGGCGCGCCTGGATCGCCGCGCCGATGACCTCGGTCAGGCGGCCGCGGTCGATCGGCTTGGGCACCGCCCACTCGCCGGCCAGTTCCGGCGCGCGCGAGGCCACCGAGACGAAGATGACCGGGATCTCGCGCAGCCGCGGGTCGTTGCGCACCGCACGCAGCACGTCGAAACCGTTCATGCCCGGCATGAAGACGTCGAGCGTCATCGCGTCGAAATGCTCGTGCTTCAGGCGTGCGATCGCGTCGGCGCCCGAATGCACCTGCACGGTGTCCATGCCCAGCGGCCGCAGCTGCTGGGCGATGAGCGCCGCGAGCGCCGGCTCGTCGTCGACGATGAGCACGCGCCGCGACGACAGCGCGGCGGGCGTCGCGCTGGTCGGCGGCCGCTGCATGAACCCCCCGAAGCTCGGCGCCGACGGCAGCCGGACAGTGAACGTCGTGCCGACGCCGAGCGTGCTCTGCACGTCGATCGTGCCGCCGTGCAGGTCGACGAGCGACTTGACGATCGCCAGCCCGAGGCCGGTGCCGGGGCTCTTGCGCTCGTCCGTCGTGCCGCGGTAGAAGCGGTCGAACAGCCGCCGCGCCTCCTCCGGCGAGACGCCGCGCCCGGTGTCGGCGACGGTGATCGTCGTCGTCTGGGCGTCGGCCTCGAGGCGCAGCGTGATCGTGCCCTCCTCCGGCGTGTAGAGGTGCGCGTTCGTGACGAGGTTCGTGACGACCTGGCGGATGCGCGTCGGATCGGCGAGCGCCGGCGGGCGCGGGTCGTAGATCTGCAGATCGAGGCGCTGGCGCTTGGACTGCAGGCGCGGCTCGATCATCGCCGCGACCTCCGCGACCGTGTCGCGCAGGTCGACGCTGCGCGGGTGGATCTCGAACTGCCCGGACTCGATACGGGCGATGTCGAGCAGGTCGTTGACGAGCTCGGCGAGCCGGTCGGTGGACTGCAGCGCGATGTGGATGAACTCGAGCTGGCGCTCGGTGAGGTTCTGGTTGTCGGTCGACTCGAGCAGCTCGATGAAGCCCTTGATCGACGTCAGCGGGCTGCGCAGCTCGTGCGACGCCGTTGCGACGAAGTCGCTCTTGGCCTGCTCCAGGCGCGCGCGCTCGGTGATGTCGCGCAGCGTCCATACGACGCCGCCGTCGGGGCCCGCCAGGCGGGCGGCGGTGACGGCGAGCGCGAGGTCGCCCTCGCGGCGAACGGTCACCTCGCGGGTTAGCGCGTCGGACACCTGCGGCAGCGGGCTGTCCGGGCCGTGGGCGAGCGCGCCGACGCGCAGCCCCGGGACGAGCTCGCTCGCGCGCGGGTTCATCGACGTGATGCGGTCCTGGTGGTCGCAGATGACGAGGCCGTCGCCGAGGCTCTGGATCGTCGTGGCCAGGCGCTGGCGCTGCGCCTCGACGCGCTGGCTCGCGGTCGCCAGGTCCGCCCCCATGGTGTTGAAGGCGACGCCGACGGCCTCGAGCTCCTTCGGCCCGCCGGCCTCCACCCGCGCGCTGAGATCGCCCGACGACAGCCGCCGCGTGGCGCCGACGAGGTCGTCCAGCGGCCGGCGCATCGCGCGGATGAGCAGGGTGAGGAAGGCGAGCACGCCGACGAGCGCAAGCCCGACGCCGAAGACGATCGCCAGCAGCGCGGTGCGCGAGCGGCTCGCGGCCGCGTCGCGGGCGTTCTCGCGGCGCAGCTGCTGGCGCGCCGCGAGATCCTGCACCGCGGTGCGCACGGTGCGCAGGTTGCGCATCGCCCGCGCGCGGGTCGCGTCGATCGTGGGGTGGACGGCGAGCGCACGCGCCGTCCGGCGAGCGAGCGCGATCGGCCCCACGCGCGATCGGCTGGGACCATCCGTGCGGGCCAGGCGCTCGACGCGCACCGCGACCTCGTCGAAGCTGCGCGCGGCGCTGGCCACGAAGCGGGCGGCACGGCGCGAGCGCGGCCGGGCGAGGTTCGCCTCCAGCGCCACTGTCGAGGCGAGCAGGTTGGCCGCGGCGACCTCGAGCGAGAAGGCTTCGGCGACGCGGTCCTCGTAGGTCTGGCGGGCGTCGTAGAGCGCGGCGATCCCGATCGCGCCGATGATCGCCAGCCCGACGGTCAGCCCGAGCAGCGCGAGCTGCAGCGTGCCGGCGATGGACCGCTTCTTGCTGGACGCTTGCAGGCCTATCATCGAAGCATGGACCTCGTCGGCGCATGGCTGCGCCAGCTGTTGACGGCCGGGACGGCCGCTGCGCTCGTGCCGGTCGCGATGGTGGCCGCGCTCGCGGTCGTCCTCGTCGGCGCGGGCGGCTTCGGCGGACTCGGGGCGCTCGGCCAGCTCGTCACCGGTCCGCAGGTCACCCCGGCCGAGACGACGGTCGCGCGCAGCGGCGGGCCGAGCCGCAGCGGAGGCGGCGCGATCGCGCCCGTCGCGCCACCGCTGGCCAGCGAGTCGCCGGTGCGCCGTGCGCCGGCCGCCGCCGCGCCGCCGCCACCGGCGCCGGTCGTCGCGCCGCCGCCACCGCCGCCTCTGGCCCCGCCGCCGCCGCCCCCGCCCCCTCCGCCGCCGCCGGTGGCGCCCGCGCCGGTCGTGACGGCGCCGCCTCCGCCGCCGCCGCCGCCCGCCGCGCCCGCACGCCGCCCGACGCTCAAGGAGCGCACGGACAAGCTGGACGAGGGGCTGAAGGAGACGGTGGGTGAGGTGGGCACGGCCGTGGGTGAGATCGTGAATGGGCTGGGCGGCATCCTGAGTCAGATCCTCAACGCGCCGCCGCCACCACCGGCTCCCTGAGCCGGGCGCCAGAGCGACGCTACTGATTGTCCGCCCGGACGCGGTCAATCAATTCGCGCGGGCGGCCCTCAAGCTGGCGCCGGACGCTGCCGATAAGGACGGCAGTTGGTCATGTAGCTCCTCCCCCAGCAGCCTCTGTCGCTTCTCCCCGCAGTACCGGTCGGTCCTCCCCCGCAGTGCTCTCCTCCGTCACGGCGCCCGCGCTCTACTCCAGTGCGGGCGCCTCGACGACGTTCGCGCGCGCGATTCGCAGCGCCAGGCGCCCATGCAGCGCCGCGGTGTCCCGCGCGCTGCGCGGCCCGGCGGGATCGAACCACTCGGCCACGAGCACGACCATGTTGAGGATCGCCATGCTCGCGGCCTGCACGGCATCCTCGCTGCCCAGCTCGCCGAAGGAGAAGCTGCCGTCGCGCTCGCCGTCGCGCAGGACGTCGGCGAACAGCGCCCGCACGCGCCGCCGGCGGCGGACAATGCTCTCGCGCTCGCCGCCGGGCAGGTAGATGTAGTCGCGGTTGGCGACGCGCGTCTCGCGCGGGCGGGCGATGTGAAAGGCGGTGAAGGCGGCGGCGAGCGCCTCGAGCTGCGCGGCCGGCGCGCGGCTGGCGGTGCGCAGCGTCTCGCTGAGGATCGCGTCGGCCTCGTCGTGGACACGGTCGACGATCGCGAACAGCAGCGCCTCCTTGGAGGCGTAGTGGTTGTAGATCGCGCCGGGGGTGAGCGCACAGGCATCCGCCAGCTCGCGGACGGTCGTGCCGGTGTAGCCGCGCTCGTTGAAGAGCGTCAAACCGGCGTCGTGGATGCGCTCGCGGGTGTCGCCGGGTGAGCGGGCGTTCACAGCCATCGAGCGCATGCTACGCCTTAACCAAGCGGCGCATTGCGACGAAGTGAACGAACGTTCATACTGCGTCGTATGAACTTCGAGCTCTCCGACGACCACGCGCTGCTGCGCCGCACCGTCCGCGAGTTCGCCGTCGCCGAGGTCGCGCCGGTCGCCGGGGAGCTCGACCGCACGAAGTCGATCCCCTACGACATCATCGCCAAGCTCGGGGCGCTGAACCTCATGGGGATCCCGTTCCCCGAGGAGTACGGCGGCGCCGGTGGCGACACGCTCGCCTACGCGCTGTGCGTCGAGGAGCTCACGCGGATCGACTCGTCGGTGGCGATCACGCTCTGCGCGCACACGTCGCTGGGCACGCAGCCGATCTACCTGTTCGGCACCGAGGAGCAGCGCATGGACTGGATGCCGCGACTGTGCAGCGGCGAGATCCTCGGCGCCTTCGGCCTCACCGAGCCCGAGGCCGGCTCGGACGCCGCGAACACGAAGACGCGCGCGCGGCGCGACGGCGACGACTGGGTCATCAACGGCGCCAAGCAGTTCATCACGAACGCCGGCACGGACATCTCGGGCGTCGTGACGATCACCGCGCTGACCGGCGAGGGGGAGATCTCGAACTTCCTCGTGCCCAACGGCACGCCGGGCTATGAGCAGGGCGAGCCGTATCGCAAGATGGGCTGGCACGCATCCGACACGCGGCCGCTGACGTTCGACGATTGCCGCGTCGGAGCCGAGCGCCTGCTCGGGCCGGTGGGGAACGGGTTGAAGCAGTTTCTCCACGTGCTGGCGATCGGCCGGATCGGCGTGGCGGCGATGGGCCTCGGCCTCGCGCAGGGCGCCTTCGACGAGGCGCTGGCCTACGCCAAGGAGCGGCGCGCCTTCGGCAAGCCGATCTCGAAGTTCCAGGCGATCCAGGGCAAGCTCGCCGACATGGCCACGGAGATCGAGGCCGCCCGTCTGCTCGTCTACCGCGCCGCGCTGCTGAAGGACGCCGGCCGCGACTTCTCGCTCGCCGCCGCGCAGGCGAAGCTCAAGACCGGGCGCCTGGCCGTGCGCTGCGCCGAGGAGGCCGTGCAGATCCACGGCGGCTACGGCTACATCGAGGAGTACCCGGTGTGCCGCATGTACCGCGACGCGAAGGTCCTCACGATCGGCGAGGGGACCGACGAGATCCAGCAGATGGTCATCGCTCGCGCTTTGGTGGGCGGGTAACGTCGTCCGGAGGTCAGCGAAACCGGTGTTTCACATGCGTGGCGTGACCGGTAGGCGGTTTCGATGACTGGAGGACGAAATTTCTATCCGGCGCGGGTGGACATCCGCGAGGTCGGCCCGCGCGACGGCTTTCAGAACGAGCCCGAGCGGATCCCCACCGCCGACAAGGTCGCGCTCATCGACCAGCTCGCGCGGACGGGCCTGCGGCGCATCGAGGTCACGAGCTTCGTGCGCCCGGACGTCATCCCGCAGCTCGCCGACGCGCGCGAGGTGCTCACCGCGATCGACGTGCCGGCGGGCGTCGCGCGCAGCGTGCTGATCCCCAACGCGGTCGGCCTCGACGGCGCGCTGGAGCTGCGCGAGCACTTCGAGGAGGTCGGCGTGTTCATGTCGGCCAGCGCGGAGCACAACTGGCGCAACGTCAAGCGCACGATCGACCAGTCGCTGGCCGAGCTCGCCGCGGTCATCGGCCGCGCCCGCGAGGCCGGGCTGCGCGTCGAGGCGATCATCTCGACGAGCTTCGGCTGTCCGTACGAGGGCGTCGTGCCGCGCGCCCGCGTGCTGGCGATCGCCCGCCGGCTCGTCGACGCCGGCGCGCAGGAGGTCGCCTTCGGCGACACGACCGGGATGGCGAACCCCGTGCAGGTCGCGGAGTTCTTCGCGGAGGCGGCAGCGGCGCTCGGCGACGAGGTCCAGCTCACCGCGCACTTCCACAACACGCGCGGCCAGGGCCTGGCCAACGCGCTCGCCGCGCTGCAGGCCGGCTGCGCGTCGTTCGAGTCGAGCTTCGGCGAGCTCGGCGGCTGCCCGGTGCCCGCGGGGGCGACCGGCAACATCGCCACCGAGGACCTCGTCGGGATGCTGCACGAGATGGGCGTCGACACCGGGATCGACCTGCTCGCGCTGCTGCACGCGGCGTACGCCGTGCGCGAGCTGCTCGGCCGCGAGCTCGGGTCGCACACGCTCGTCGCGGGGCCGATCGACTGGAAGGGGCGCAAGTGAGCGTCGTGCTGGGCTCGAGCGCCCGCCCGGACTCCGAGGCGTTCGCCGCGAACGAGGCCGCGCACGGCGCGCTCGTCGCCGATCTGCGCGCGCAGCTGCGAGCGCGTCCGCGCGGGCGGCGGCGCGCGCGCCGCCGAGCGCCACGTCGCGCGCGGCAAGCTGCTGCCGCGCGAGCGCGTCGCGCGGCTGCTCGATCCGGGCGCGCCGTTGCTCGAGCTGTCGGCGCTCGCCGCGCACGATCTGTACGACGGCGCCGCGCCGAGCGCGGGCCTCATCGCCGGGATCGGCCGGGTGGCCGGGCGCGACTGCGTCATCGCCGCCAACGACGCGACGGTCAAGGGCGGCGCGTACTTCCCGATGACGGTCAAGAAGCACCTGCGCGCGCAGGAGATCGCGCTGCGCAACCGGCTGCCGTGCATCTACCTCGTCGACTCCGGCGGCGCCTACCTGCCGCTGCAGGACGAGATCTTCCCCGACCGCGACCACTTCGGCCGGATCTTCTTCAACCAGGCGAACCTGTCGGCCGCGGGGATCGCCCAGATCGCCGCGGTGATGGGCTCCTGCACGGCGGGCGGCGCGTACGTCCCGGCGATGAGCGACGAGACGGTCATCGTGCGCAACCAGGGCACGATCTTCCTCGCCGGCCCGCCGCTCGTGAAGGCGGCGACGGGCGAGGAGATCACCGCCGAGGAGCTCGGCGGGGGAGACCTGCACGCGCGCCGCTCGGGCGTCGCCGACCACCTCGCCGACGACGACGCCCATGCGCTGCAGATCGTCCGCTCGATCGTCGGCACGCTCGGGCCGGCGCCGCCGCCGCCGTGGGAGGTGCGCGAGCAGACGAGCCGCCCGCCGTCGACCCGGCGCAGCTCTACGGCGCGGTGCCGGTGACGCTGCGCAAGGCCTACAACCCGCGGGAGATCATCGCCCGCGTCGTCGACGGCTCGCGCTGGCACGAGTTCAAGGCGCTGTACGCCAAGACGATCGTCTGCGGCTTCGCCCACGTCCATGGCCACCCGGTCGGCATCCTCGCCAACCAGGGCGTGCTGTTCGGCGAGACCGCGCGCAAGGCCGCGCACTTCGTGCAGCTGTGCGACCAGCGCGGCGTGCCGCTGCTGTTCCTGCAGAACGTCATGGGCTTCATGGTCGGCCGCGACGCGGAGGCCGGCGGGATCGCCCGCGACGGGGCGAAGATGGTCGCCGCCGTGTCGTGCGCGCGCGTGCCGAAGCTCACGGTCGTCGTCGGCGGCTCCTACGGCGCGGGCAACTACGGGATGTGCGGCCGCGCCTACGACCCGCGCTTTCTGTGGATGTGGCCCAACGCGCGCATCTCGGTCATGGGCGGCGAGCAGGCGGCGACGGTCCTGAGCGCGGTCGCGTCCGACCGCGACCCGGCGCAGATCGAGGCGCTGCGCGAGCGCACCCGCGCGCAGTACGAGGCGCAGGGCCACCCGTACCACGCGACCGCGCGGCTGTGGGACGACGGGATCATCGACCCGCTGGACACGCGCGACGTCGTCGGTCACGCGCTGTCGGTGTGCGCGAACGCACCGCTCGGCGAGCTCGCGCGGCCGGTCTTCCGGATGTAGCCTGCGCCAGATGTCGCTGCACCTCTTCGCGGGGCTGCGGGTCCGGGACTTCGCGGAGGCCCGCGAGTGGTACGAGCGGCTGCTCGGCGAGCCGACGTTCTTCCCGCACGACACCGAAGCGGTGTGGACGCTCGCCGAAGACCGCTCGGTCTACGTCGTGCAGGACGCCGACCGCGCCGGCCAGTGCGTGGTCACGCTCTTCGTCGACGACCTCGACGCCTGGGTGACGCAGATCGCCGCCCGCGGCCTGGAGCCCGACGAGCGCGAGACGTATGCCAACGGCGTGCGCAAGACGACCTACCGCGACCCCGACGGCAACGAGATCGGCTTCGGGGGCGCGCCGGTCGAGTCAGGCTGAGCGGTCCAGCGGCCACGGGTTGGGCACCGAGGCCCAGGGCTCCTGCCGCCAGTCCGCGTACGCCTCCGCGGGATCGTCGGTCGTCGTGGCCACCGACGCGCCGTAGCGCGCGGCGATCTCGTTGACCGGGTAGTGCGCCTCGTCCCCGCGCCGCGACCCGATCATCAGCACGGCGCACGGCCCATCGCCCGCGCCCACGAAGACATGCTCGGTCCCGGCCGGGCAGTGCAGGAAGTCCCACTGGCGCATCGTCCGCTCCTCGCCGTCGAGGATGACGATGCACTCGCCGTGCAGCACGAGGAAGTCCTCCTGCTCGGGCTCTGAGTGGTAGCGGCAGTTGGGCTGGCCCGGCTGCATGATCTGGATGTTCACGCCGGTCTCCGGCCATTCGCCGTCCTCGGGCTCGAGCGCGATGCGGGTCGCCCGGCGGGGGTGGCTCACCGCCGGCGCGTCGGCGATGTTCGTGATGAAGGCCTCGTCCACGCCGCGAACGATATGGGCACGGATGGCCCGGGGACGCGGCTCGTGCGGCGGCGACTGGCCTCAGTCGGACTCGACGAGCGCGAACAGGATGCAGCCTGCTACGAGAAGGGCGAAGGCTGCGCCGATCAGTGAAAGCACGCTGCGCAGCAGTAACCCCGCCGTGACCTGTGACGCGGCGCGCATGGTTGCGACCGCGGCCAGCAACCCGACGGCGCCGACGATGCACAGTCCAACGACGCAGAACGCGCCGCCGGTTGGCAAAAGCACGTCACCGACCGCTTCGGACCCCGGATCCGTATCGCCCCCGTACGTGGTTGCTGCCCCGTATATGAGAAGTGCGCCAACAATGGACAGCAAGACACCCACGCCGGCCAAGATGAATCCCAAGAGACGCCAACGACGGCGTGGTTGCCGCGATGGCGTTGACACAACTTTCGTACCTTGATCTTCTGAAATCGACTGTTGCACTGCGACGGCGCTGGTCGTCGTGGCGTCGGGGCTCTCTCGCTGTCAACCTATCGTGCGTGCACTTTCCTCGCATCGAGTCGTATGAGGGTTAATGGAAGACACTGCGCGGATTGAGCAGGAAACGCGGAACGGTGCTGCCGGTGTTGCCGCAGGCCTCGTGGACGCGGTGAAGGGACTTCGCGAGACGCTCTTCGTTCTCGGAGTTGTGCTCTATGGGGCGGCGCGACTGGCATACGACGGCTTCTATGGCAAGCTCGGCGTCAGCGCTGGCGAGGTCGGCGTCACGTATGCGGAGGTGATCAACCGCGCGGCGCTCGGGCTTGCGCTCTTTGGAGCGCTGCTCGTAGCGCTCGTGGCCATCGCGTTGCTTTTCATCGGATTGATCCGGCCGTCGACGTCGGCGGTGACGCCGGCGTCCGACATCGGATGGGCACTGACAGGGTCTGGTCTGGTGCTGTCGCTTTCTGCGAGGTGTCGTGCTACGAGGTCTGCTCCCCCGTGTGGGAGTTCGATCGAACGGTACGAGCCCTTGCCATCGATCGTCGGAGTGCTCGTCGCCGTCGGAGCGGGCTGGGGCGCGAGCCTCCTCGCAAGACCGCACTGAGGACTTGAGCCGACGAATGACGCGCCGGGTGCGCTATTCGCACTCGGCGCGTCCAATGCGGTTGCCGGCAACCAGTCTCTCAGCCGATCTGGGCGAGGACGACCATGAGCCATGCCGCGATCGCGTCGCCGACGGCGATCGGGTCGGACTTCAGGCCGTGGTCGCCGCGCACGACGACGACCGAGCGCGAGCGCTCGGGATCGGGCTCGGGGATCCCGAAGCGGTCGCTGGCGCCCTGCACGACGAGCATCGAGACCTCGACGGCGTCGAGCTCGTCCTGGCGCGACACGCCCGACGGCGCGACGAGCGGGAAGGCGAGGCACAGCACGGCGATCGCGCCGGTCGCGGCCGCCGTGCGGCAGGCCACGCGCGCGCCGGACGAGCGCCCGCCGACGATGAGCGGCAGACCGGCCAGCTCATCCGCCGCGAGCTGCTCGACGATCGACGTCCAGGCGGCGTCGAGCACCGGCGCGCGCGGCGGCGAGCGGCGCCCGAGCACCCGGTAGGGCTGCTCGACGAGCGCGACGCTGACGCCCGCGTCGACGGCGACCTTCGTCGCGGCGGTGAGGTCGCGCGCGGCGACGCCGCCGCCGGCGCCGTGGCCGAGCACGAGCGCGGCGATCGGGTGGGCGGCCGGGTGCAGGTGCACGCGCGCGCCGCCCTGCGGGGTATCGAGCGCGATGACGGTCATCGCATGGCGTGCAGCGCGGGGATGCCGCGCAGGTGGGTGATGGTCGTCATGGCTCCCATCTTCCCGAACCGCCGCCGAACTACGATGCCCGCCGATGACGACCGACCGCCGCATCCTCTTCTTCGGCGACTCCTACGTCGCGGGCGTCGGCGACCCGACCGGCCTGGGCTGGGTCGGGCGCGTCACGGCGGCGTCCTACGAGGCCGGCCTGCCGATCACCGCGTACAACCTCGGCGTGCGCGGCCACACGTCGGCCGACGTCGCCGCGCGCTTCGAGCCCGAGACGCAGGCACGGACGGGCAACGCCGCCGCGCGCTACGGCGTCGTCCTCGCCTTCGGCGCGAACGACATGACCGAGGTCGACAGGCGCCTGCGCGTGCCGCCCGGCATCGCCGTGCGGACGCTCAACGGCCTCATCGACCGCGTCGAGGCGAGCGGGCACGGCGTGTTCGTCGTCGGCCCGCCGCCGGTCGGCGACCGCGAGCAGGACGAGCGCATCGCCGAGCTCTCCAACCAGCTCGCCCACGTCGTCACGCATCGCGGCCTGCCGTTCGTCGACACCGCCAAGCGGCTGCTGGCCAGCGACGACTGGCGCAGCGAGGCGGCCGCCAACGACGGCAGCCACCCGGGCGCCGGCGGCTACGCGGCGCTCGCCGACCTCGTGCTGACCGGAGGCTGGATCGCCTGGCTGGAGACGCTGGACGACCCGATCGGGCTAGACCGGCGCGAGCTCGCTCGTCGTCGCCGCGCGCAGCCAGACGATGTCGCCCTCGGCCAGCTCGAGCTCGTCGATCGCGTGGCGCGTCACCTGCGCCGCCACCGGCTCGCCGTCGGCCAGCGTGAGCTCGACGCGCACCTCGAAGCCGAGGTGGATGACCCGCGACACCATCGCCTCCAGCCCGTCGTCGACGTGGTCGACCGAGATGACGATGTCGTGCGGGCGCACGAGCCGGTCGCCGAGCTGGCTGACCGGCCCGAGGAAGCCGGCCACGAAGCGATTGGCCGGCGCGTCGTAGAGCTCGCGCGGGCGGCCGACCTGCTCGATCCGCGCGTGGTCCATCACGGCGATCTTGTCGGCGATCGACATCGCCTCCTCCTGGTCGTGGGTGACGAGCAGCGTCGTCACGTGCACCTCCTCGTGCAGCCGCCGCAGCCACTCGCGCAGCTCCGCACGGACCTTCGCGTCCAGCGCGCCGAACGGCTCGTCGAGCAGCAGCACGCGCGGCTCGACGGCCAGCGCCCGCGCCAGCGCCATCCGCTGGCGCTGCCCGCCCGACAGCTGGTTGGGATAGCGCTCGGCGTAGCCGGCGAGGCCGACGATGCCCAGCAGCTCCGAGGTGCGCGCGGCGATCCGCGCCTTGGGCTGCTTGCGCACGCGCAGCCCGAACGCGACGTTGTCGCGCACGCTCATGTGGCGAAACGCCGCGTAGTGCTGAAAGACGAAGCCGATCCCGCGCCGCTGCGGCGGGACGTTCGTGACGTCCTCGCCGTCGATGAGCACGCGTCCCCGCGTCGGGCCGCTCGAGGCCGCCGATGATCCGCAGCAGCGTCGACTTGCCCGAGCCGCTCGGGCCCAGCAGCGCCGTCAGCGAGCCCTCCGGCACCTCGAGCGAGACGTTCGTCGAGCGCCGTGAAGTCGCCGAACTGCTTGCGCACGCCGTGTACAGAGATCATGCGGTGGTCTCCCGTCTGCGGTCCAGGGTCGTCATGAGCAGGAGGGTCACGAGCGCGAACGCCATGAGGACGGTCGACGCCGCGTAGGCCCCGAAGACGTTGTGGTCGTCGATGTAGCGGGCGTGGACGAGCAGCGTGAGCGTCTGCGACTCGCCCGAGACGCCGCCGGAGACGACGAGCAGCGCGCCGAACTCGCCGAGCGCGCGGGCGACGGTCAGCACGATCCCGTAGAAGAGGCCCCAGCGGATCGCCGGCAGCGTGATCCGCCGGAAGGTCTGCGCGCGCGAGGCGCCGAGCGTGGCGGCGGCCTCCTCCTGCTCGTCGCCGATCTCCTGCAGCACCGGCTCGACCTCGCGCACGACGAACGGCAGCGTGACGAAGATCGTCGCGAGCACCATCCCGGGCAGCGAGAAGATCACCTGAAACCCGGACTCGGCGACGCCGCCGAGCCAGCCGCCGGTGCCCCACAGCAGGATGAGCGAGACGCCGACGATGACGGGGGAGACGGCGAACGGCAGGTCGACGATCGCCTGCACGATGCCGCGCCCGCGAAACCGGCCGCGCGCGAGCGCGAGCGCGGTGACGACGCCGAAGACGACGTTCAGCGGCACGACGATCGCGACGATCGTCAGCGACAGCGAGATCGCCGAGATCGCGGCGGGGGTGGTGACCTGCGCCCAGAACGCCGCCAGGCCGTCCTCGAACGTGCGGTAGAAGATCAGCGTCAGCGGCACGAGCAGCAGCGCGACGAGGTAGCCGAGCGCGACGAAGCGCAGGGAGAGCCGGGTCTTGCGGGTGAGCGCCATGCCGCTACCCGGCCTCGTGGCGGCGGCTGCGCGACGCGGCGAAGCGCAGGAGGAGCAGGACGGCGAACGAGATGACGAGCAGCGTCATCGACACCGCCGCCGCGTTGACCGGCCGGTCGATCTCGATCTGCTTGGCGATGTACTGCGAGGCGACCTCGGTCTCGAACGGGATCCCGCCGCCGATGAGCACGACCGAGCCGAACTCGCCGATCGCGCGGGCGAACGCCAGGCCGGCGCCGCCGAGCAGCGCCGGGCCGAGCGCGGGCAGGACGATGCGCCGGAAGATCGTCCAGTTGCCGGCGCCGAGCGAGGCGGCCGCCTGCTCGGCCTCACGGTCGACCTCGATGAGCACCGGCTGCACCGAGCGCACGACGAACGGCAGCGTGACGAACAGCAGCGCGAGGACGAGCGCCGGCTTCGTCGCGTTGAGGTGCAGGCCGATCGGGCTGCGCGGGCCGTAGAGCGCGAGCAGCACGATGCTCGCGACGATCGTCGGCAGCGCGAACGGCAGGTCGATGAGCGCGTTGACGAAGCGCTTGCCGGGGAACTCGTCGCGCACGAGCACCCAGGCGATGAGCGTCCCGGCGACGACGTTGACGAGCGCGACGACGACCGAGACCCCGACGGTCAGCTCGAGCGCCGCGCGCGCGGCCGGGGCCGTGATCGCGTCCCACAGGCCGGCCACGCCGTTGTCGAGCGAGCGCGTCGCGACCGCCGCGAGCGGCAGCAGGACGATGAGGCTCAGCCACAGCGTGGCGACGCCGAGGCCGAGCGGCCCGACGCCGCCGACGGCGGCCGGCCGGCGTCCGCGCCGGCGCGCGCCGCCGGCCGCGGGGAGATGTGCCGTGCTCGCCATCGCCGAGCGCTAGCTCGTGGCCCTGTCGTAGATCTTCGCCACCGAGCCCTTGTCCGGATCGAAGAGCTCGTCGTTGACCTTGCCCCAGCCGCCGAGGTCGGCGATCTCGTAGAGCTTGGCGGGCGCCGGGAAGTCGCTCGCGAAGTCCTTGGCGACCGTCGCGTCGACCGGCCGGAAGCCGGCCTCGGCCCAGCCCTTCTGCGCCTCGGGGGTGAAGAGGAAGTCGACGAACGCCTTCGCCTCCGGGCTCTTCGCCGACTTCGTGACCGCGACCGGGTTCTCGATCTTGAACGTCGTGGCGGGCGTGACGTGCTCGACCTTCTCGCCGTTTCGCTCGAGGAACAGCGCCTCGTTCTCGTAGCTGAGCAGCACGTCGCCGCTGCCCTGCAGGAACGTCTCGGACGCCTCGCGGCCGGACTTCGGCTGCACCTTGACGTGATCGGAGATGAGCTTGTCGAGGTAGGCCAGGCCGGCCTGCGGCTTCTTGCCGCCCTGGCTCTTCTCGGCGTACGGCGCCAGCAGGTTCCACTTCGCCGAGCCCGAGCTGAACGGGTTGGGCGTGACGACCTCGATGCCCGGCTCGAGCAGGTCGTCCCAGGTCTTGATGTTCTTCGGGTTGCCCTGGCGCGTCACGATCGTGACGACCGAGCCGAACGCGATGCCCTTGTGCTCGCCGGCGTTCCAGTCGGCGGCGATGAGGCCCTTGTCGACGAGCTTCGTGACGTCGGGCTCGACGGAGAAGTTCACGACGTCGGTGTCCAGGCCCGCCGCCACCTTGCGCGACTGGTCGCCCGACGCGCCGTAGGACTGGCTGAACGTCACGCCCTGGCCGGCGCTCGTCTTCTGAAAGAGGGGGATGACCTTGTCGAAGCCGACCTTCGGCACGGCGTAGGCGACGAGCGAGAGCTTCGTGGCGCCGTCGCCGCCGCCGGCCGCCGCGTCGGCGGAATCGGTGCTGTCGCTCGCGCCGCCGCAGCCGGCGATGACCGTCGCGAGGGCGGTGGCCAGCAGGGTTACGACGATGTGTGCGCGGGTCTTCACGTGTCCTCCGTGGGAATTACCTAATTGTCAACCGAGATTGGGGAGTATGACACGTCGCGCGGCGACGTAGGGTGATCTCGTGCGCGGTCGACGAATCGCCGAGGCGGTCGGTGCGCTCGCGGGCGCCGTGCTCGTCGTGCTCGTGTTCCTGCCGTGGTGGGTGCTCGACCCCGACGCCGTGGAGCCCCGCCCGGGGCCGCCGCAGGCCGGCGCGCTCGGGTATCTCGACCTCTACGCGGCGCCCGACGCCAGCGCATGGGACGGGCTGCGCAGCGGCGCGCTCATCTGGATCGTCACCGGCCTGCTCGGCGCGTCGCTCCTGCTCGTCCGGCGCCTCGGTCTCACGGGGCCGGCGCTACGCGGCATGCGGTTCGCCACGCTCGGCGCCGCGCTGATCTCGCTCGCGATCGCGGTCGTGCGGCTGGCCGATCCGCCGTTCGCCGGCTACCAGCCGGCCGCGGCCGCCTACGCGGGGACGGTGGCGATCGTCGTCCTCGGGATCTGCGCCGCCGCCCGCCTGCGCCGCGCGTAGCATCACCCTGTGCGCGTCTCCGCCAAGGTCGACTACGCCGTCCGGGCCTGCGTCGAGCTGGCGGTCGCCCAGCAGGGCGACGAGCCGACGCGCCCCGTGAAGGCCGAGGCGCTCTCGCGCGCACAGGACATCCCCCTGAAGTTCCTGGAGAACATCCTCCAGGGACTGCGTCAGGCGGGCATCGTCGAGAGCCGGCGCGGTCCCGAGGGCGGCCATCTGCTCGCCCGGCCCGCGGCCGATGATCTCGCTCGCCGACATCATCCGCGCGATCGACGGCCCGCTCGCCGGCGTGGGCGGCCGGCGCCCGGAGGACGTGACGTTCACCGGCACGGCCGAGCCGCTGCTCGACGTCTGGATCGCCGTGCGCGCGAGCCTGCGCCGCGTGCTCGAGGGCGTTTCGCTCGCCGACGTGGCCGCCGGCGAGATGCCCGAGCACATCGTCGAGCTGACCGCCGACCCGGGCGCCTGGATCCGGCGCTAGACCTCCCAGACCACCGGCGGGCCGTGGTAGCCGGCGTGCGCGAGCAGGCGCGCCTCGCCGCTGCCGTTGTCCTCCGGCCGCTCGCGGCAGCGCAGCTCGAAGCTGCCATCCCGGCGGGCGCCGACGGCCGGCGGTTCGAGCGTGAGCCACGCCAGCGTTCCGCCGGCGGCGGCGAACACGCTGCGGATCGCGTCGCGCTCGCCGCTGTCGAGGTACTGGTTGACGACCGATTGCCAGACGACCGTCAGCGTGTCGGGCCGCGCTTCGGCGAGCCGGCCGGCCAGCCACGCGGCCGCGCTGCAGCGCTGCACGGCGACGGGGTGGCGCGCGGCGACGTCCGCGGCGTGGGCGATGCGCGCCAGGCGCTCGGGCTCGTCGGGCCAGATGTAGGACTGCAGCGTCAGCAGGCCGTCGGGCGTCGTGGCGTCGATCGGCGCACGGTCGCAGCCGGCGCGCTCGGTCACCCGCAGCCGCGCGGCGGCGCCGGCCGGGTCGTCGACCGGCGTGCCCTCCCACGGCTCGACGAACTCCAGCGGGCTCGCGGGGTCGCCGAGCGGCGCGCCGCCGACGACGTAGCGGAAGCGATCGGCGTTGAGGTTCAGGCCGGCGCTCGCGCCGATCTCGAGCAGGCGGATCGGCAGGCCGTGGCGCTCGGAGAGCCAGAGCAGGCCGCCGTAGAGCGAGACGCAGCGGCCCGGCTCGTTCGTCTGCACCGTGCGCTGCGCGAGGCGGCGCACGACGGCCTCGTGCTCGAGGAGCGTGCGCCGGGCGGCCGGCCACGCGCCCGCCGCCGGCGCGTCGCCGCCGGCGCTCGGGAAGTGGCGCGCGAGCTGCGGCGCGTCGCCGCTGAGCACGAGGTGATGCAGCGCGGCGAGCAGGCGCAGCTCGGGGACCGAGGCGGCCGTCGCCGGATCGCCGCGAAGATCGCCGCGACGATCCCGCCCGCGTCGGCGTCCGCCCCGGCGGCGCGCATGAGCTCGACGTACAGCCGTGAGCGTCCGGCCCGCTCGAGCTCGGCGGCGCGAGCCCGGAACAGGTCGCCGATCACCTACCATCGAGTGCCGTGAGCAGCCGATCGAGATCGGAGTGGTCGTTCCACGCGCCGACGGAGGCGCGCAGCAGCCCGCGGCCGGGCAGGTCGCGGATGATCACGCCGGCTTCGGCGAGTCGCGCCACCGTCGCGGGCGGGTCGGGGTCCTTCCAGGAGACGAGCGTCGTGCGGTCGCGCGGCGCGACCTCGCGGCCGCGCTCGGCCAGCGCGTCGGCGAGCTCGGCGGCGAGCGTGGCGGCGCGCTCGTGGACGGCGGGCCAGCCCGCGCCGCCGAGGACGTCGAGCCCGGCCATCGCGGCGGCCAAGGTCTCCAGCGACTGCGCGGAGGCGTCGTGGCGCGCCGCGCCGGCGTGGGGGACGGCGTCGAGGCCGGCGCTCGCGTCGACGAGGTTCAGGTACGTCGGGCCGCTCGCGGCCAGGCGGTCGTTCCACTCCGGGGAGATCCACAGCATGCCGGTGCCGATCGGGCCGCAGAGCCACTTCTGGCCCGAGCCGGCGTAGAAGCTGCAGCCCAGCGTCGCCATGTCGAGCGCGATCGCGCCGACGCCCTGGGCGCCGTCGAGCAGGACGGGCACGTCGCCGAGGTCCGACAGGCCCTCGACGACGCGGCCGTTGACCCAGCTGACGTGCGAGCAGGCGACGAGCTTCGTCTGCGGCCCGACCGCGTCGGCGATCTGCGCGAACGGCGCGACGCGCAGCGAGATCCCGCGCTGGTCGCGGGCGGCGGCGAGCGGTCCCTGCAGGCCGGGGTGCTCCTCGTCGGAGGTGACGACCTCGTCGCCGGGCTGCAGGTCGAGCGCGTTGAGCACGCGCACGACGCCCTCGCTCGTGCACGTCGTCAGCGCGACGTCGTCGGTGGCCGCGCCCATCAGCTGGGCGTACGCCTCGCGCAGCTGCGTGCGCGAATCGAGCATCTGGGTGAAGTACGCGTGGGTGCGGCCGCCGCCGACGGCCTGCACGAGCGCCGCGCCGATCGCGCGGGCGCCCTCCGCGGGCAGCGGTCCGCACGTCCCGGCGTTGAGATATGCGAAGCGCGCGAAGACGGGAAAGGCGGCGCGTAGCCCGGCGGCATCCATGCCGCCGAAGGCTACCCGCGCGGCGCTCTAGCGCCCGCAGACCGGCCAGTGGCCGGGACCGCCGGTGCGGTAGAGGATCGCCGCGCGGCGATCCTGCTCGGTCTCCGAGGCAGCGGCGGGGTCGCCCTTGCCTCCGACCGACGCCCAGGTCGAGAAGGAGAACTGGTACTTGCCGCGGTACGTGCCGCCGGGCGAGATCGCCCGCGGGTTGCCGTGCGACTCGCACTGCGCGATCGACTTGAGCACGGCCGGGATCGGCACGTTCGGGGCGCCGCCGAAGCGGTCCTGACGAGCCTCGCGGACGTCGCGAGCGACGCGCCGCGTGGACTGGCGCAGGTCGGCGAGCGCGAACGTGTGCAGCGCCTCGCGCTTGCGCTTGCGCTCGGTGCGCGTCAGCGGGTCGCCCTTCAGGTGGCCAAGACGGCGCGCGAGCACCATGTGGCGCTCGAGGAGCTGACGCTTGGCGCCGCGGTGCAGGTCACCGGGCGGGGTGATCGGCGGGGTCGCCGAGGGGTCGGGGGCCGCAGCCGGAGCCTGCGCGACTGCGGGGGAGGGAGACGCCGCTACAGCGCACGAAGCGCACACGGCGCCCAGGGTTCTGAGACGCATTCGGTTGTGTTGTCCTTCCACGGCCCAGAGGCGACACGCGACGAGCGCGCGGCGCAGGTGGCCGGTCGTTTGCCACGGGGCAGGCGCTCGGAGAACGCCGTGTACTCACCCGCTTGGACGCGGAACCCTAGCAGCCCGAACCGAACGGCTGTTCGGTTCGGGCGCGAACAAACGAAATGCGGCGCAATGGCGCGCGATCAGCGCGCGGCGACCGCCGAGAACTCGCGGACGATGGCGTCGCAGAAGGCCGGCAGGTCATCGGGGTTGCGGCTGGAGATGAGGTTGGCGTCGATGACGACCTCCTCGTCGACGACCTCGGCGCCCGCGCGGCGCAGGTCGGTGCGGACGCTCGGCCATGACGTGATCCGCCGGCCCTGCAGCACGTCGGCCTCGGCGAGCGTCCACGGGCCGTGGCAGATGACGCCGACCGGCTTGCCGGAGTTGACGAAGTCGCGCACGAAGGCCACGGCGTCCTCGTCCATGCGCAGCCTGTCGGGGTTGCACGTGCCGCCGGGCAGGATGAGCGCGTCGTAGTCGTCGATCGACGCCTCGCTCACCTTCCGGTCGACGGCGAACGTGTCGGCCGGGTTGATGTCGCTGTTCATCGCCTGGATCTCGCCGTCCTCGAGCGAGAGCAGGGTGGTCTGCGCGCCGGCGTCCTCGACGGCTTGGCGCGGCTGCTCGAGCTCGACCTGCTCGACGCCGTCGGTGGCGAGGATGGCGATCTTGCGGTCGCGAAGTTCGTCGGCCATGGGGGTACCTCCTCCGGATTGGGTTCTCGTGTGCCAACCGCCGTCCCCGTGCGGTCATCCACCGGGATAGCCGGAGCGCGTGAGCGCAAACGGGTTTTCGCCCGGGCCGTGCACAATGGGACCGTGAACGTCACCCTGCCCGATGGCACCGAGCTCGCCCTCGCCGACGGCGCGACCGGCGCCGACGCCGCCGCCGCGATCGGCCCCGGCCTCGCCCGCGCGGCGCTGGCCGTGCGCCAGAACGGCGAGGTGCGCGACCTCGCGCGGCCGCTCGTCGCCGGCGTGCCGCTGGAGATCATCACCGCCAAGAGCCCGGGCGCGCTGGACGTCATCCGTCACGACGCCGCCCACGTGCTCGCCGCCGCGGTGATGGAGCTCTATCCGGGCGTGAAGATCTCGATCGGGCCGCCGATCGAGAACGGCTTCTACTACGACTTCGAGTTCCCCGAGGGCGTCACGGTCTCCGACGCGGACTTCAGCCGCATCGAGCAGAAGATGCGCCAGCACATCAACGCCGACGAGCAGTTCGTCCGCGAGGACGTCAGCGTCGAGGCGGCGCTCGAGCGCTTCCGCGCCGAGGGCCAGGACTACAAGGTCGAGCTCATCGAGGATCTCGTGAAGAACGCCGACCCCGACGCGCCGCTCACGACGGTCAGCCTCTACACGAACGGCCCCTTCACCGACCTCTGCCGCGGTCCCCACGGGCCGGGCACGAAGCGCATCAAGGCCGTCAAGCTGCAGTCGGTCGCGGGCGCCTACTGGCGCGGCGACGCCAGCCGCCAGCAGCTCACCCGCATCTACGGCACCGCGTTCTTCTCCAAGGAGGAGCTCGCCGAGCACCTCGAGCGCCTCGAGCAGGCGCGCGCCCGCGACCACCGCAAGCTCGGCAAGGAGCTCGGGCTGTTCATGTTCTCCGAGCTGTCGCCGGGCTCGCCGTTCTGGCAGCCGGCCGGGATGGCGATCTGGAACGAGCTGTCCAAGCTCTGGCGCGAGGAGAACCGCGCCCGCGGCTACAAGGAGGTCAAGACGCCGATCCTCTACGACGTCGACCTTTTCAAGCAGTCCGGCCACTGGGACACGTACCGCGAGAACATGTACTTCACGGACGTCGAGGACCGGCCGATGGGCCTGAAGCCCATGAACTGCCCGGCCCACATCCAGCTCTTCAAGGACGACCGGCGCTCCTACCGCGACCTGCCGATCCGCTACTCCGAGCAGGGCCTCGTCCATCGCCACGAGCCCAGCGGGACGCTGCACGGGCTCATGCGCGTGCGCCACATCACGCAGGACGACGCCCACATCTTCTGCACCGAGGAGCAGATCCGCGCAGGAGGTCATCGGCTGCCTCGACTTCGGCTTCTTCCTCTATGACCTGTTCGGCTTCGAGCCGAGCCTGGAGCTCTCCACCCGGCCGGAGAAGCGGATCGGCTCCGACGAGATGTGGGACCGCGCCGAGGCGGCGCTGCAGGACGCGCTGGACGCGCGCGGCCTGAGCTACGAGATCAACGCCGGCGACGGCGCCTTCTACGGGCCGAAGATCGACCTGCACATGACCGACTCGCTCGGGCGCTCCTGGCAGCTCGGCACGGTCCAGCTCGACTACTCGATGCCCGAGCGCTTCGACCTGAGCTACACGGGCGCCGACGACGCCGACCACCGCCCGGTGATGATCCACCGCGCGCTGCTGGGCTCCTTCGAGCGCTTCATCGGCATCCTCATCGAGCACTACGCGGGCGAGTTCCCGCTCTGGCTGGCGCCGGTGCAGGCGATCGTGCTGCCGATCGCCGACCGTCACGCCGAGGCCGCGGCCGGCGTGCTCGCCGCGCTGCTCAAGGACGGCCTGCGGGCCGAGCTCGACGATCGCACGGAGTCCGTCGGGCGCAAGATCCGCGACGCGGAGCTGCGCAAGCTGCCCTACATGCTCGTCGTCGGCGACCGCGAGATATCCGATCCCGCCCACCCCACGGTCTCCGTGCGCGAGCATCGCGTCGGCGACAGCGGCTCGCTGCCGGTCGCGGAGCTCGTGGCGCAGCTCGCCGGCAAGGTCGCCCGGCGCGAGTCCTGACGCGCAGGTGCGGCGAAAATCCTTGTCGGTCGGCCGATTCGGGCTATACTCGACGGCGTTGACTACGACTCAAAATTCATCGCTGCGCTCGCCAACAGCTTGACGCGCAGCCTCCTTTCATAGTGCCGGTCCCTCGCAGATTTGACCGGCGCCCGCCCGAGCGGGACTCGACACGGATCAACGATCGCATTCGCGTGCCCGAGGTGCGCCTGATCGACGAGACCGGAAACCAGATCGGCGTCATGCGAACGACCGATGCCCTGCGCTACGCGCAGGAACGCGATCTCGACCTCGTGGAGGTCGCGCCCGAGGCGCGGCCGCCCGTCTGCCGCGTGCTCGACTACTCCAAGTACAAGTACGAGCAGGCGCAGAAGCTCAAGCAGGCGCGCAAGCACCAGCAGCAGATCACGATCCGCGAGATCAAGTTCCGCCCGAAGATCGCGGAGAACGACTACAAGACCAAGAAGGGCCATGTGGAGCGCTTCCTGCTCCACAAGGACAAGGTCAAGGTCACGATCATGTTCCGCGGCCGCGAGGTCACGCACCCCGAGCGCGGCGTGATGATCCTCGACCGCCTCGCCGAGGAGCTGGCCGAGATCGGCACCGTCGAGCAGCGCCCGATCCAGGACGGGCGCAACATGACGATGATGCTCGGGCCCTCCAAGGCCGTGCTGAGCGGCGAGATCGCGGCGCCGCCCAAGGGCGGCCAGGACGCCGGCGAGGCGAAGGCCACGACGGAGCCCGCGGTGGAGGCCGCCGCGCCCGCCGAGCCCGCGCCACAGCCCGCGGCAGCTCCCGAGCCCGAGCCCGAGCCCGAGCCCGAGGTCGCCGGCGAGGCGGCCGCGGCCCCGGCACCGTCGAAGAACGGTGCCAAGGCCAAGGGCAAGGCCGCCGCGTCCTAGCGACGCCTAGCGGCCGGCCCGGTGGAACGGGCCCCAGATCGCGTAGGTCAGCCCGCCGTTGGCGGGAACGTCGGCGGGGTTCGTGACGCCTGTGCCGCCCTGCTGGTTGAGGAAGAACGTATCGCCGTCGGACGAGAAGCAGCCGCCGCAGAACTCCGAGTCGTTGAGGATCGTCTTGGCGAAGTCGTAGATCGCGCCGCCCTGCGTGACGCCGCGCACGAACTGCTCGCCGGCCCCGTCCTCCTGCAGGAAGATGTCGCCCGACTCGGGCACGTAGACGAGGTTGTCCGGGGCCTGCAGGTCGTCGGCGCTCAGCGACTGGTAGATGAGCTTCAGCGTCTGCCGGCGCGGATCGAACTCCCATAGCTGGCCGAGTCCGGCCGGGCCGCCGGAGGTCGAGTCGAAGTAGACCTTGTCGTCGCCGACCCAGCAGCCCTCGAGGCGGCTGAAGGAGATCATGCCCTTGGCGACCCCCTGCGTCGCGACGGTGTTCGTCGGCGGGTCCGGATTGGGGATCGTCACCCACTCGACGTCGAAGACCTCGCCGACTACGGCCGTATTGGCGTTGAAGGACGACGCCGAGCCCGTGCGCTTGATCGCCTGCAGCGGGCCCCCGGTCGTGGCAAGGTCACCGAACTCGCGCGGCTGGCGTTCGGGCAGCCAGCGGTAGAAGCCCGACGGCGTGCGATCCTCGGTCTCGTAGAGGATGCCGTTGAGCCAGGCGACGGCCTCGTGGGCGAAGCAGCCCGCGGCCTTGATCGGCACCGCCGGGTTGGGCGTCCGCGAGTCGGCGTCGATCTCGAAGCAGTAGCCGTGCTTGAGGTCGGTCGCCGTCGGGACGATGAAGACCTCCTCGCACGTGATCCACGTCTTCCACGGCGTCTCGCCGCCGGCGCAGTTCGTCGACGTGCCGCCCAGCACGTGGGTCGTCTCGATGACGCGGCGATCGCGGCCGACGACCAGCCGGGTGTTGCCGGCGTTGTACTTGAGGTTGGGGTCGTAGCGGTCGGCGGTGGGCACGACCACGGGCGGCTCGCCCACCTGCTGGCGGTGCTCGTGGTTGCGGATGAGGATCGTCGTGCCGCCCCGGCCGCGGTAGGCGCCCATGCCGTCGAAGATGCCGGGCGTGCCGATCGTCTGCGGGGCATCGAGCCCGGTCGCCGGATCGGTGACCCAGGCAATCGACGGATCGAGTTGCTTGGAGATCACGCGGTACCTGAAGCCCGCCGGCAGCGCGATGAACTCGATGCCGGTGTCGATCTCCTTGACCGGCGCGATCGGGCCGTAGCCGGGCGCGGAGAGGTGGCGTCCTTCTGCACTGTTGGCGGCCAGCGCGGCGAGCGGCCCGCCGATCGCGAGGCTCCCGCCGACGGCGGCGCTTCCCTGCAGGAACCGCTTCCGGCTGACGGTCGTCGTCTCAGGCGTCATTCGTTCTCCTCGACTCGTGTGGACGAACGCCATGCTGGTGCGCCGGGCTCGGCACGATGTGAAGCGCCTGTCTCCAACCTGTGAACGAACTGGGACCTCGGCGCCGGCCGGCCTACAGTGCGCCGATGCTGTCGCGCCGCGCGGTCTTCACCCTCGGCCTCTCGCGGCTCGTCGAGGGGCTCGATGCGGCGTCGGCAGACCCCGGTCCGCAGCCGGCGCGGCCGGTCGCGCCAGCTGCGCCCGCGTCAGCGCAGCGTGCGTGGCCTCGCGGCGAGGACGCCGCCCTCTGGGCGCCCGCCGCGGCGGCGCTTCCGCGCCCAGCCCAGGGAGCGCTGCTCGACCTCGACGAGCATGATCTCGACATCGCGTCGCTGCCCTTCGAGGACGAGCAGTTCGACGCCGTCGTCTCCGCCTTCGGCCCGATGTTCAGCTCTGACGGACGGGTGGCGATCGACGAGCTCTTTCGCGTCGTCCGGCCCGGCGGATCCGTCGCCTTCACGGCCTGGACGCCGCTCGGCGTCGTCGGCCGCCTGCTGCGACTTGCGGCCGCGCACGATCCGCTGCCCGCGGGCGTCCCGCCACCGCTGGCCTGGGGGCGTGAGGAGCGGCTGCGTCAGGAGCTCGAGCGCCACAGTGAAAACGTGTGCCTGGAGCGTGCCGACCTCGAGTGGCACATGGACTCGTGCGAGCGGGCCGTGGATCGCCTCATCGGCGCGCTCGGACCCCTGGCGGTGGCGCCGCGGCAGACCGAGTTGCGTGCCCGCGCGCAGGAAATCGTCCGCGAGGTGGCCGAGGAGCGGGCCGGGGGAGTGGTCCTGCAGGCCGGCTACGTGCTCGCCAGGGCGACGCGAGCGCCTGTCCTATACTGACCCGCTCGCATGCCGAAAATGAAGACCCACTCCGGCGCCAAGAAGCGCTTCACGAAGACTGCGACCGGCAAGGTCCGCGGTCGCCATGCCTTCACGAGCCACATCCTCGAGAAGAAGTCCGCCAACCATAAGCGTCACCTCGGCAAGCCGGTGATCATGCAGCCCGAAGATGCCAAGCGCGTCAACAAGCTGCTGCGCACGGGAAGCAAGGGCAAGTAGATGACCCGCGTCAAGCGCTCCGTTCACGCCCGCAAGAAGCGCCGCTCGACGCTCGAGCGGACGAAGGGCTTCCGCGGCGAGGCGAACTCGAACTACAAGCGCGCCAAGGAAGCGCTGATGAAGGCGGAGGCGTACCAGTACCGCGACCGCCGCAACCGCAAGCGCGACTTCCGCCGCCTGTGGGTCACGCGCATCAACGCCGCCGCCCGCCAGGAGGGCATGACGTACTCCACGTTCATCCACGGCCTCCATGTCGCCGGCATCGAGCTGGACCGCAAGGTCCTGGCCGACATCGCCGTGCGCGACCCCGAGACCTTCCGCCGATTTGTCGACGCCGCCCGCGAGGCGTCGGCTGCCTGACCGCACCGCCGACACACCGAACCTCCCGGGCGCCGCTCCTCTGACAGGACCGGCGCCCTTTTTTTCGCTCATGCCCATCACCAGCTCACACAACGACAAGCTCAAGGAGATCCGCCGGCTCGCGCGGAGGCGCTCACGCGAGGACGCGTCGCGCTTCGTCGCCGAGGGCGAGGATCTCGTCGCCGCGGCGGCGGCCGCGGGCTGGGACCCGGTCGTGCTCGTGGCCGCGGCGGACAGCGGGCTGGACGGCGACGAGGTCGAGCCGGCGCTGCTGGAGACGGTGTCCGGCCTGGGCTCGGGCAGCCGCCAGATCGGGGTCTACGAGCAGCGCTGGTCGGCGGCGAGCGGCCCGCTGTGCGTCGCGCTGTGGGGCGTGGGGGACCCGGGCAACGTCGGCACGATCCTGCGCTCGGCGCTCGCCTTCGGCGCCGACTCGGTTGCGCTCGGCCCGGGCTGCGCGGACCCGTTCGGTCCGAAGGCCGTGCGCGCCTCGATGGGCGCCCTGTTCGAGATGCCGGTCGCGCGGGTGGCGGGCGTCGACGAGCTGCCCGGCGAGCTGATGGCGCTCGTGGCGCGCGCGGGCGAGCCGCTGGCGGCCGGCGTGGCGGCCGCGGGCGAGGAGCTGACGATGCTCGTCGGCGCCGAGCGCGACGGGCTGCCCGCCGACGTCGTCGCCGCCTGCGCGCGCGTCGTGCACATCCCGATCGCCACCGAGTCGCTGAACGTCGCGATGGCTGCGACGATCGCGCTCTACGAGCTGAGCGGGCGTCCATAGGATGGCGCGCGCATGATCGACCGCATCGCAGAGCTGCGCGAAGAGGCCGAGGCGGCGATCGGCGCTGCGGCGACGAGCGCCGAGCTCGAGGAGCTGCGCGTGCGCTACCTCGGGCGCAAGGCCGAGCTGCCCAACGTCCTGCGCGGGATCGCCCAGCTCGAGCCCGCCGAGCGCGGCCCGACCGGCAAGGCGGCCAACCAGGCGCGCCAGGCGCTCGAGGCGCTCATCGGCACGCGCGGCGAGCAGCTCGCCGGCGGCGAGCTCGAGCAGCGCCTGCTCGCCGACGTCGCCGACGTCACGCTGCCCGGCGCGGGGTGGGCGGGTCCGAATCCCGTCGGCCACCTGCACCTGCTGACCGCCACGCGGCGCGAGATCGAGGACGTCTTCCTCGGCCTCGGCTTCCGGATCGCCGAGGGCCCCGAGGTCGAGACCGTCTACTACAACTTCGACGCGCTCAACCACGCGCCGACGCATCCCGCGCGCGACCTGCTCGACACGTTCTACGTGCAGCGGCCGGGGAGTGCTTTGGACGTGGTGCTGCGGACGCACACCTCGCCGATGCAGATCCGCGCCATGGAGGCCCAGCCGCCGCCGCTGTACGTCATCGTCCCCGGCCGCGTCTACCGGCGCGACTCCGACGCGACGCACACGCCGCAGTTTCATCAGATCGAGGGCCTGGCGGTCGACGAGGACATCACGCTCGCCGACCTGAAGGGCACGCTGCTGGCCTTCGCGCGGGCGATCTTCGGTCCCGACCGCGAGGTCCGCCTGCGCCCGCACTTCTTCCCCTTCACCGAGCCCTCCGTCGAGGTCGACGTGTCGTGCTTCATGGACCACCGCACAGGCCGGCGTTGCCGGGTCTGCAAGGACACCGGCTGGGTCGAGATCCTCGGCTCGGGGATGGTCGACCCGAACGTGTTCGGCTATGTCGCCGAGCACGGCTATGACCCGGAGAGGATCTCGGGCTTCGCGTTCGGCATGGGCATCGAGCGGATCGCGATGCTCAAGCACGGCGTGCCCGACCTACGGCTGCTCTACGACAACGACGTGCGCTTCCTGGAGCAGTTCGGCTGATGCGCGTTCCCATCGAATGGCTGCATGAGTACTGCGCCCCGGACCTGCCCGTCGACGAGCTGGCGACGCGGCTGGCGATGACCGGCACGGAGGTCGACCGCGTCGATCACCACGGCGTGCACGCGCTGGAGCACTTCGTCGTCGGCCGCGTGCTGTCGGCCGACCAGCACCCCGACGCCGACCGGCTGAAGGTGTGCGTCGTCGACATCGGCGGGGGCGAGGCTTCGCAGATCGTGTGCGGTGCGCCGAACGTCGCCGCGGGGCAGACCGTCGCGGTGGCCCGGCCGGGCTCGGTCATGCCCGACGGGACGAAGCTCAAGAAGGCCAAGCTGCGCGGCCAGGAGTCCAACGGGATGATCCTCGCCGAGGACGAGCTCGGCATCGGCATGGACCACGCCGGGACGATGGTGCTCGCCGACGGGCTGGTTCCCGGCGACCCGCTCGAGGGCGTGCTGCCGCTCTCGACGGACGTCCTCGAGCTCGAGATCACGCCCAACCGTCCGGATTGCCTGGCCGTCTACGGCGTGGCGCGCGAGGTGCACGCGGCGACCGGCGCGCCGTTGGCGGCGCCGCCGTGGACCGAGGACCCGGGATCGTGGGAGGGCGATGTCGGCGTGGAGATCGTCGTCGAGGCGACCGACCTCTGCCCGCGCTTCACCGCCCGCGCGTTCGACGACGTCAAGCTCGGTCCGTCGCCGCCGTGGCTGAAGGCGCGCCTCATGGCGTGCGGCCAGCGGCCGATCAACAACGTCGTCGACATCACGAACTACGTGATGCTGCTCACCGGCCAGCCGATGCACGCCTTCGACCTCGACCGCATCGAGGGTGCCCGCCTCGTCGTGCGCCGCGCGACCGACGGCGAGCGGGTCGTCACGCTCGACGACCAGACGCGGACGGTCGACGCCGACGTCTGCCTCATCGCCGATGCCGCCGGCCCGACCTCCATCGCGGGCGTCATGGGCGGCAACCGCTCCGAGGTGCAGGACGACACGACGTCGGTCCTCATGGAGGCCGCCAACTGGGACGCCGCGAACATCCACGCTACCGCGCTGAAGCTCGGCCTGCGTAGCGAGGCGAGCGCGCGGTTCGAGAAGGGCCTGGCCCCCGAACAGGCGCTCGACGGCCAGGCCGTCGCCACGCGGCTCATGCTCGAGCTGACCGGCGCGACGCTCCGGCCGGGCACCGTCGACATCGGCGGCCCCGGACCGGCGCCGCTCACGCTGCGCCTGCGCGACGCGAAGGTGGCGTCCCTGCTCGGCGTGGCGATCGCGCCCGAGGAGAGCCGCCTGCACCTGACCAGGCTTGGCTTCGAGACCGCCGACCGCGACGACGGCCTCGACGTCACCGTGCCCCCGTTCCGGCGCAACGACGTCACCCGCGAGGCCGACCTCATCGAGGAGGTCGCCCGGCTGCACGGGATGGACGACCAGCTGCCCGCCACGCTGCCGCGCCGGCGCGGCGCGAGCGGCCTGCTCACCCCCGAGCAACGCCTGCGGCGTCGCGCGGAGGACGTGCTCGTCGGCCGCGGGCTGCTCGAGGTCGTCGGCTGGAGCTTCGAGTCCTCCGCGCGCGACGACGCGCTGCGGCTGCCCGCCGACGACCCGCGCCGCGCGCACGTCGTCATCGTCAACCCGATGAGCGAGGACGAGTCGATCATGCGCACGACGCTGCTCGGCTCGCTGCTGGACACCGCGCGCCACAACGCCGCGCGCGGGCAGGGCGTGACGGGCATCTTCGAGTCCGGCCGCGTGTACTTCGCGGTGCCGGAGGCCACGTTGCCCGACGAGCACCACGCGCTCGGCGCGCTCATGCCGGGCGACGTGTTCGCCGCCAAGGCCTACGTCGAGGCGCTGCTCCGCACCCTGCGCGCGGAGGGGTCGTTCGCCAACGCGCCGCAGCCGTTCCTGCACCCCGGCCGCAGCGCCTCGGTCACGGTCGGCGGCGAGGTCGTCGGCTGGGTCGGCGACGTGCACCCGCTCGTCGCCGCCGCGTGGGACCTCGACGGCGTCGCCGCCTTCGAGCTCGATATCGGCGCCGTCATCGCACATGCCGAGCTCGTGCCCACCTACCAGGACCTCACGTCGTTCCCGGAGCTGCGCGAGGACATTGCGATCGTCGTCGACCAGACGGTGGCCGCGGCGACCGTGCTCGACGTCGTGCGCAAGGCGGGCGGCAAGCTGCTCGCCCGCGCCGAGGTGTTCGACGTCTACCGCGGCGAGCAGATCCCGGCGGGCCGCACCTCGCTGGCGATCGCGCTGACGTTCCGCGCGCCCGACCGCACGCTGACCGACGCCGACGTCGCGCCCGTGCGCGAGAAGATCGTCGCGCGGCTGGGCTCCGAGCTGGGCGGTGAGCTCCGTGGCGGCTGATCCCTCGGTCCTCGTCGCCGGCGCGTCGGGCTACACCGGCGCGCTCGCCGCCCGCCTCGTCGATCGCCACCCGCGCTTCGCGCTGGCGGCGATCACGAGCCGCAGCGACGCCGGCAAGCCGCTGAGCGAGCTCTACCCGCACCACCGCGTCGACGCCGTGCTCGAGGAGCTCGACCTCGATCGCCACGGCGCCGTCGACGCCGCCATCGTGGCCTACCCGCACGGCGCGTCGGCCCCGGTCGTCGCGGCGCTGCGCGAGCGCGGCGTGCGCGTCGTCGACCTGTCGGCCGACTTTCGCCTGCGCGACCGCGACACGTACGCGCACTGGTACGGCGAGCACGGCGCGCCCGAGCTGTTCGGCTGCGGTGTCTACGGCCTGTCGGAGCTCTACGGCGATCAGCTGCCGGCCGCCGACCTCGTCGCCAACCCCGGCTGCTTTCCGATCGCCACGCTGCTCGCGCTCGCGCCGCTGGCCCGCGCGGGCACGATCGCCGACGTCGTCGTCGACGTGAAGTCGGGCGTGAGCGGGGCCGGGCGCGGGGCGACGCAGCGCACGCATTTCGTCACCGTCGACGAGAACGTCGTCGCCTACGGCGTCGCCGGCCACCGCCACGCGCCGGAGGTCGACCAGGAGCTCGCGCTGCTCGGCGCGCCGGTGACGGCGACCGTCCAGCCGCACCTGCTGCCGATCGACCAGGGCGAGCTCGTCTCCTGCTACGTGACGACGACGCGCCCCTGGGAGCAGGCCGAGCTCGACGCCGCCTACGAGGCGTGGAGCGGCGCGCATCCGTTCATCGAGTTGTCGGCGACGCCGCCGGGCGTGCGCGACGTGCGCGACACGAACATGTGCCGGCTGCACGTGCGCAGCGATCCGCGCACCGGCAAGGTGCTCGTCTTCTCGGCGATCGACAACCTCTGGAAGGGATCCTCGTCGCAGGCGATCCAGAACCTCAACCTCATGTACGGCTTCGACGAGACGCTGGGCATCGAGCCATGACGGGACTCGCGGGCCAGGAGTTCTTCGTGTCGCGCTGGGTGCAGCGGCCCGGACACGTCTCCGACGACCTCGGCGGCGGCCTGCCGGCCGGCTTTCGCGCCGCCAACGCCTCGGCGGGCATCAAGGTCGGCGGGGCCATCGACCTCGGCCTGCTCGTGTGCGACGCCCCGCGATGCGTCAGCGCCGCCCGCTTCACCCGCTCGGGCGTGCTCGCCCCGCCGGTGCTCGTCACGCGCGACGAGACCACGCCCAACGGCCTGCGGGCGGTGATCGCCAACTCCGGCAACGCGAACGCCGCGACCGGCCCGGAGGGGATGGAGGTCGCGCGCGCGATGCAGGCGGCCGCCGCGCTCGAGCTCGGCCTCGAGCCGGCCACGGTCGCCGTCGCCTCGACCGGGGTGATCGGCGTGCCGCTGCGGACGGACGGCCTCGAGGCCGGGATCGCCGGCGCCGCGGCGCGCCTGGACCCGTATGGCGACGAGGCGTTCAACGAGGCGATCCTCACGACCGACGCGTTTCCCAAGCGGGCGACGCTCGACGTCGAGCTGCCGTCGGGCACGGTGCGCTTGAGCGCGCAGGCCAAGGGCGCCGGGATGATCGAGCCCGCCTTCGCGACGATGCTCTGCTTCGTGCAGACCGACGCGGCCCTGGAGCCCGAGACGGCGGAGCTGCTGCTCGGCGTCTGCGTCAAGCGCTCCTTCGACCGCATCTCCGTCGACGGGCAGCTCTCGACGAACGACACGGTGATCCTGCAGTGCTCGGGTGCCAGCGGCGTGGCCGTCGCGCCCGAGAGCGAGGACGAGCTGCGCTTCGGCGAGGCGCTCGACGCGCTGCTGCGCACGCTCGCGCTCATGATCGTTCGCGACGGGGAGGGGGCCAAGCGGATCGGGCGCATCCACATGCGCGGCGGCACGCCGGAGGTCGTCGAGCGCTGCGCGCGGGCGATCGCCAACTCGCCGCTCGTCAAGACCGCCCTGCACGGCGCCGACCCCAACTGGGGCCGGATCGCGCAGGCGCTCGGCCAGGCATTGCCGGGCATCGCGCCGCTGGCCTTCGACATCGCGATCGAGGGGATCCTGGTCGCCGCCAACGGCGCCGCGGTACCTCACGACGAGGCGGCGCTGCAGGCCGCCGCAGCGGGCCTGGAGATCGAGTACGAGGTGACGTTGCCCGGCGATGGCGCGGAGTGCGAGGTCTTCTTCTCCGACCTGAGCCACGAGTACGTGACCATCAACGCCGAATACACGACGTAGATGACTGGGGAGCCCGGCATGAGGGACATCGGAACACTTCTCGAGGCGCTGCCCTACATCCGGGAGTTCCACGGCCGGACGGTTGTCATCAAGTACGGCGGCGCGGCGATGAACGACCCCCAGCTCGTCGAGGACTTCGCGCGCGACGTCGTGCTGCTGAAGTACGTCGGCATGAACCCGGTCGTCGTGCACGGCGGCGGGCCGGACATCACGCACTACATGAAGCGCCTGGAGATGCCGGTCGAGTTCGTCGACGGCCTGCGCGTCAGCGACGAGGCGACGGTCGAGATCGTGAAGATGGTCCTCGTCGGCAAGGTCAACAAGGACATCGTCCTGCGCCTGGGGCGCCACGGCCAGCCCGCGGTCGGCCTGTGCGGCGACGACGGGCGCCTGCTGCGCGTCGAGCGCCAGGCCTCGCCGTCGGGCGAGGACATCGGCTTCGTCGGGCGCATCGAGCGCGTCAACGCCGACGTGCTGCACCACATCGCGCAGGACTACATTCCGGTCATCGCCTCCGTCGGCGCCGACTCGCAGGGGCGCTCCTACAACATCAACGCCGACGAGGCCGCGGGCGCGATCGCCCGCGAGCTCACCGCCTACAAGATCATCTTCCTCACCGACGTCGCCGGCTGGCTGCGCGACCCGACCGACCCGGAGTCGCGGATCACGCAGGCCGGCGCCGACGAGGTCGAGGCCGCGCTGCCGGACATCGGCGGCGGCATGCGGCCCAAGCTGCAGGCCTGCGTCGACGCGATCCACGGCGGCGTCAGCGCGGCGCACATCGTCGACGGCCGCGTCGCCCACTCGCTGCTGCTCGAGCTCTTCACCGACGCCGGCAGCGGCACGAAGATCCGCCCGGCGTCGTGAGCCTCGAAAAGCTGCAAGCGCTCGAGCGCGAGCACGTCGTCCCGTGCCTACGCGCGCCAGCCGGTCGAGTTCGTGCGCGGCGCAGGGGGCGCGGCTGTGGGACGCCGATGGCAACGAGTACCTCGACTTCCAGACCGGCCTCGCCGTCACGTCGCTCGGCCACTCCCATCCCGCGGTCGTCGCGGCGATCACCGAGCAGGCCGCCCGCCTCGTGCACGTCGGCAACCTCTTCTACACCGAGCCCGGCATGCGAGCTCGCCAAGCGCCTGTCGGACGTCCTCGCTCGGCGGCAAGGTGCACTTCGCCAACTCCGGCACCGAGGCCAACGAGGCGGCGCTCAAGCTCGCCCGCAAGGCCAAGCCGCAGGGCACGATCATCTCCGTCCAGCGCGGCTTTCACGGGCGCACGTACGGCTCGCTGTCGGCGACGCCGCAGGAGTCCAAGCAGGCGCCGTTCGCCCCGCTCGTGCCGGGCTTCGTCGCCGTCGCGCCGACCGCCGCGGCTGTCGCCGGCGCCGTCGACGAGCGGACCGCCGCGGTCATCCTCGAGCCGGTGCAGGGCGAGAGCGGCGTCTGGGTGCTCGACGACGAGCTGCTGCACGCCGCCCGCGCCGCCTGCGACGAGCACGGCGCGGCGCTCATCTTCGACGAGGTGCAGTGCGGCCTCGGGCGAACGGGCACGCTGTGGGCCTACGAGGACTCGGGCGTCGTGCCCGACCTCATGACCTCGGCCAAGGCTTTCGGCGGTGGGCTGCCGATCGGTGCGCTGATCTGCTCGCCGGGCTACGCCGACGTCTTCGCTCCGGGCGACCACGGCTCGACGTTCGCCGGCGGGCCGGTGGCCTGCGCGGCGGCGCTCGCGGTGCTCGACGTCGTCGAGGATGCGGCGCTGCTGGAGCGCGTGCGCAGGCTCGGCGCCCGCCTGGCCGAGGGGCTGGCCGCGCTGCCCGGCGTCGTCGAGGTGCGCGGCCGCGGGCTCATGCTCGCCTGCGACTTCGGAATCGGTCCCCACCCACCCGCTCCGGAGCTCGTGCGGCGCGCGCTGCTCGAGCAGCGGCTCGTGCTCAACGCGACCGGGCCCGCGACGCTGCGCCTGCTGCCGCCGCTGACGATCGGCGACGCCGAGGCCGACGAGGCCCTGCAACGACTGCGGGCCCTCCTGTAGGGAGAGCCCGCAGGCCTGCTGGTCCGTCCGGGCGCCCTACCGCAGGACGCGGCCCGTGCGGCTGCGCACCGTCAAGCGCAGCGTCCGGCGCGAGGTCACGCGCGTGGACGTCAGATCCGGCCGGTAGGCGTACTCGATCGAGCGCGACCGCAGGTCGATCGGCAAGATCAGCGTCAGCAGGCCGTTGGCCCGCGAGCGCAGCCCGGTCTTGCGGCGCCGCTTGTCGCCTGGCAGCACGTGCACGACGTCGATCCGCGCCCCGACGATCGGGCGCGGATTGGCGCCGCACGTGACGAGCCGGCCACGCGTGACGGTCCGGGTGCCGAAGCGCGACGTGATGCTCGAGCCGAGGTTCCGCGTGCCCCTCACGAAGCGCATCGTCAGCCGCCCGCACGTCGCCACGGGGCCGGTCGGGCTTCCGACCCGCCCGTTCTCGCCGGAGCCGATGTTGTTCGTGTTCGTCACGACGCACACCCGCGTCGCCGGGTCGGCCGTCGCCCCGGCCGGACACGGCCGGTCACGGACGAGGACGCAGTTGTTCGTCGCCGGATCGCGCGTCGTACCCGCCGGACACGTCGCCGGCGGCGACTGCACGAGCAGGATGCACGCGTTGCCGCGCGTGGGGTCGGCCGTCGTGCCGGTCGGGCACGGCGTCGCGACCTGGCGGACGATGACGCAGGCGCCGCCCTGGTCGGGATCGGCCGTCGAACCCGCCGGGCACGGCGCGGTGACCGTCTTGACGCACAGCAGCGGGTTCGAGCCCTCCTGCGGGGTGAAGCCCGCCGGGCAGGTCGGCGGCGGCGGCGCCGGCGCGCAGACGGCGCCGTGGCGGTCGACCTTCGCCTCGCCGATGACGACACGCGACACCGGCTCGCCGCCGAGGGCCTGGAGCAGCTCGACCTGTACGGCGCGCTGCGTGAGCGACTCGTCGGCGGTCGCCGACGTCCCGGTGCGGACCGTCTCGTTGAGCCGGACCCGGATCAGCGGCAGCAGGTTGATGTCGGCGAAGCTGCCGTCGTCCGGGATGAGGATCTCGTCGCCGTTGACCGAAAGGCTGAGGATGTCGCTGGATCCGGTCATGACCGGGCTCCCGCCGACGCAGCTGGCGTCTGCGCTCGCCGTGACCGCCTCGGCCACGATGTCCAGGCCGGGGATGTTCACGCGCAGCGGCTCGAGGACGCCGCCGTCGGACGCCACCGTCTGGTTGCGGGCGGCCCCGATCTGCGGAGTGATCGACGTGGTCGCGAACGCCGACTGCAACGTGACGAGCGGCGCGGCCTCGCCGCCCGGGATCTCGACGTCCTGCACGCCGGCGTCGGCGCTGGCGCACTGCTCGGTGTCCGGCGTGGCCCGGTTGGGGAAGCCGTTGGCCAGCACGGGCTCGATGCGCTGGGTGTCGAGCAGCGGGTTGAGCTCGACGTATGCCGCGCTCGCGCGGCAGGACCAGACCGGCAGCGCGGTGTCCGCGCTGGCCGTGGGGACGACGCTCGCAAGCGTGCCCAGAACGCAGACGGCAAGCAGCCGCCCCCTACTCATTGCGCGGTGGCACATTGAATCCCTCCCTGTTGGTGCTCCTTAGCTCCCCTTAACGCAGAGGACAGGGAAAGATTGCGAAAGCGGGGCCGGACGACCGCGGGCCCTCCCGGAGGAGGGCCCGCGATCGGACGTGCTGCTTGGGCTGCGCGGCGCTAGCGGCCGAGCACCACCGTGACGGTCTTGCGCACGTTCTGGCGGTTGTTGTTGGCGTCGATGACGGACACGATGACCGTCGACCGCACCGACCGGTGTCGCCTGAGCACGGAGCGCCGCTGCGCGTTGAAGTCCAGGATCGCGAAGCCGACCTTGGTCTTGTCGAGCTGGAGCGGGGCCGTCGCGAACGTGACGCGGCGGGCGGGCTTGGACGGGAAGCCGAAGCTCGCCGGGTTGATCGGGTTCAGCGAGCGGACCTTCACCTGACCGGAGCAGGTCTGCACGGCGATGCCGCGGCAGAAGATCTTCACCCGGACCCGGCCGATGTTGCGGCCCCGGCGCGGCACGCTGAGGCGCGTCGCGTCGATGCGGATCAGCGCCCGGGGATCACCGGACACGAGGTTGAGGATCTCCGACGAGATCGACGGCTGCGTGCCCTGCGGGCCGCGCGGGCCGACCGGGCCCGTGGCGCCGGTGTTGCCCGCCGGCCCCTGCGGTCCGGTGCCGCCGGCCGGACCCTGCGGCCCGGTGGCGCCGGGTGCGCCGTCAGCGCCGTCCTCGCCGTCCTCGCCGTCCTCGCCGTCGACGGCGACATGGGCGGTCGTGAACAGGACCAAGTTACCCGTCGTGGTACCGACGTAGTTCGTCGCCACGACCCGCACCTCGTAGGTCGTGTCCGCGGCCAACCCGGTGATCGGCACGCCGTTGGGCGACACCACGCGGCGACCGCCGGAGATCGGCGCACCGGCCGGCGATGTCGAGAACGCGGCAGCGGAGCCGTTGACGCGGTACTCATAGACGTACGTTGTCAGCGGTCCTTCCTCGCGGAACACCTCGGGGTTGATCGCGCTGTTGAACTGTGCCGTCGTCGTGCCGATGCCGTTGACCGGCAGCGTCGTGACGGACGGCGCGCAGTCGGTGCGGAAGGAGAGCGTCGCGCCTATGCCTCCCGGCGCCGGGCCGTCCTCCCCATCGGTTGTCGCCTCGATCCGGAAGAAGTAGTTCGTGCACGCCGTCAGGCCGGCGATGTCGCGCGAGCGTGGCTGCTGGTCGGTCCTGTTGCCCGCGTTGAACGCCGCCGTCTGGATGTCGTCCGTCGGGTCGGTGGCGTCGTTCGCGAAGTCCGCGTCGTCGTCGTAGCGGAACCGGTACGTCGAATCCAGGCCCTGTGCGTTCGTGCGGCCGTTCAGGGTGGCCGTAGTCGCGGTGATCTCGGTGGCGGGATCGGTGATCGCCGTGGCCGGTCCGAACGTCGGCGTCCCGTCCTGCACGCGCAGGCGGACGTTGTCGTACTGGGCGCGGGCGGTGTAGATCGCCGCGATCAGGCTGAGGAGCTGCGGCGTGGCCCTGAAGGTCGTGGTCACCGCGATGCGGTAGCTGTGTCCGCTCTGAACGACTCCAGCGGGGATGGGGATGGGGCCGTGCCCGGTAAACGCGGGGCTCTGGTTGCCGCGGTTGCGCAACACCGTGTCGCCGTCAAGGGTATAGGGCGTGCCAGGGGATGCTTGGTCGATGAGGAAGAAGTTGTAGTTGAACTGAACCGGGGCATCGGTGAGGCCCAGAGGAAGCACCGCTTCGACGCTGAAGCGCCGATCGACCGTGAAGGTCGCGGGCCCGCCCGTGGGCACGGTGAACACCGGAGACAGCGCCGTGGCCGTCCCCCGGACGAGACCGACGGCCTCGCCGAGCACCTGCGCGGACACAGCCTGTTCGCTGGACTGCTCGAGCGATCCGGGCGGCGTGCCATGACCGGCCGAGTGGCCGGTGTGGGGTGAGCAGACCGTCGGGTTCACGGGGACGCCGAGCTCGAGGCCGAGCAGGTCGATCAGGATGCAGTCGTTGGTGAACTCCGTCCAGCCGTCGAGGCCGGAATCGAAGGACGTACCCGTGATCTTGTTGTCCGGGTAGATCGTGTCAGCGCTGGCGATCGGCACCGCCGCAATCAGAAATAGGGCCAGCGTGAGAAGGCTCGCGCCGACGCCGCGCGATAGGCGACGTGCCTCGATGGTCATCTTTTCTTCCCCCTGCAGTTGATTGGATCCGTCCTCACGCGAGCCCGACGCGCGATCAGATCACGGAAAACTAGCTGATCCTGGCGGCGTTCGTCACCAACTTCTCATGCAACGCGAGATGGCGCGCGGCCGCTGAGGCTTGACGGCTCGTAGGCTTTCCCGCTCATGGCTGAGACGACGAACCAGACACCGCACACCCGCACCGCCTCCTATCTCGCCGACCCGAGCGAGGTCGGGCGCGTCCTGCTGCTGTACTCCGGCGGCCTCGATACGAGCGTCATGCTCAAGTGGATCGCCGACGAGTACTCGGCCGAGGTCGTCACGCTGACGGTCAACCTCGGCCAGCCCGGCGAGGACTACGAGGTCATCGAGGGCAAGGCCCGCCGCATCGGCGCCGTCGACTGCTACACCGTCGACGCGCGCGAGGAGTTCGCCCGCGACTTCGTGCTTCCCGCCATCAAGGCCAACGCGCTGTACGGCGGCGGCTACCCGCTGTTCACCGCGCTCGGCCGCCCGCTCATCGCCAAGCTCGCCGTCGAGTACGCGCGCAAGACCGGCTGCGACACGATCGCCCACGGCTGCACCGGCAAGGGCAACGACCAGGTCCGCATCGAGGCGACGATCGCGACGCTCGCGCCCGAGCTGAAGGTCATCGCGCCCGTGCGCGGCTGGCAGATGGGCCGCGACGAGGAGATCGAGTACGCCCGCAAGCACGGGATTCCCGTCAAGGGCGGCACGGAGATCACGCCCTACTCGATCGACGACAACCTCTGGGGACGCTCCTCGGAGGGGCGCTGGATCGAGGACCTCTCGCACGCGCCCGAAGACGACGTCTTCCAGCTCGTCACGCCGCCCGAGCAGGCGCCCGACGAGCCGCAGACCGTCGCGATCACCTTCGAGGGCGGGGTGCCGGTGGCCGTCGACGGCGAGCGCATGGAGCTCGTGGCGCTGCTCGAGCACGTCGCCGAGATCGGCTGCCGCCACGGCGTCGGCATCGTCGACCACATCGAGGACCGGATCGTCGGCCTGAAGGTGCGCGACATCTACGAGGTGCCGGCGGCCGCGATCATCCTGCCCGCGCACGCCGAGCTCGAGAAGCTCGTCGGCACGATTCACCAAAATCAGTTCAAGCCGGGACTGGAACGCAAGTGGGCCTACCTGGTGTACGCCGGTTTGTGGTGGGAGCCGCTGCGCGGTGACATCGACGCGTTCATGGAGAAGGTCAACGAGCAGGTCACGGGCACGATCGGGGTCAAGCTCTACAAGGGCTCGGCCCGGGTCGTGACGCGGGCATCGCCCAACGCGGTCTACGACCAGGCGCTCGCGTCGTTCGGCGAGTCGGGCGGGCTGTTCTCCCAGCAGGCATCGCCGGGCTTCATCGAGCTGTGGTCGCTGCAGTCGCGGATGGCCTACCGCCTGCGCGAGGACCTCAACCCGACGGGCGCGGGTCCGGCCGAGGACGCTGAGGATTCCTAGCGAACGCGAAACTCACGGGTAGGCGGCGGAACCCCGGGTAGCCTGTAGGGCATGGGATACAAGATGCTCGGATTCGTCGTATGGCAGGGCGCGCGCTGGTACGCGCGCCGTCGCGTGGCCCAGATGCTCCCGTCGCGGCGCGTGGCGACGGCGGCGCTCGTCGTGAGCGCGGTCGCCACCGTGGCCGTGGTCGGGGCGACCCGGCGCAGCGGCCAGGGCGCCTGACGCCAGACCGACGACCATTTGCGCAAGGTGCGGGAACGCCCTCGCGCGATCGCGGCTTCCGCCGCTGCGGCGCCTATTCTCGACGGCCGTGACGCCTCCCGCCTGCGCCCATCTGCACGTCCACTCCGAGTACTCGCTGCTCGACGGCGCGTGCAAGATCGACGCCCTGGCCAAGCGCGCGGCGGACTTCGGCCAGCCCGCGCTCGGGCTCACCGACCACGGCGTGATGAACGGGGCGATCGAGCACTTCCAGGCCGCCCGCAAGCATGGCATCAAGCCGATCCTCGGCTGTGAGATCTACCTCGTCGACGACCAGACCGCGCGCGGGCGCCACGAGCACAACCACCTCACGCTCATCGCGGAGAGCGACGTCGGCTACCGCAACCTCGTCAAGCTCTCGAGCGCCGGCTTCCTCGCCGGGCTGAACCGCGGCAAGCCGACGATCGACCTCAGCGTCATCTCCAAGCACGCCGAGGGGATCATCGCGCTCACCGGCTGCCTGGCCTCGCGCTTCTGCCAGCGGCTCATCTCCGACCAGGAGGGCGAGGCGCGTGCGCACGCCGACGACCTGCTGGGGGTGTTCGGGCCCGAGAACGTCTACTTCGAGGTCCAGCGCAACGGCCTGCCCGAGCAGAACAAGGCCAACGAGGGGATCGTGAAGATCGCCCGCGAGCTCGGCCGGCCGCTCGTCGGCACCGCCGACGTGCACTACCTGCGCAAGGAGGACTACCACCACCACACGGCGCTGCTGTGCGTGCAGACGAAGTCGACGCTGAAGGCGCCGAAGATGACGTTCGACACGAACGAGTTCTTCCTGAAGTCCAACGAGGAGATGGCGGACTCGTTCTCGCTGTGGCCCGAGGCGATCGCCTCGACGCTGGAGATCGCCGAGCGCTGCAACGTCGAGATCGAGCTCGACAAGCAGCTCATCCCCGCCTACCCGACGCCGGACGGCGAGGACGAGCACGCCTACCTGCGCGCGCGGGTCGAGGAGGGGCTGCGCACGCGCTACGGCGATCCGCCGCCGGCCGAGGCGCGCGAGCGGATGGAGATGGAGCTCGAGGTCATCCACCGGATGGGCTTCGACGCCTACTTCCTCATCGTCTGGGACTTCATCGCCTACGCGAAGCGAAGCGGCATCGCCGTCGGCCCGGGCCGCGGCTCGGCGGCGGGCTCGATCGTCGCCTACTGCCTGCAGATCACCGACGTCGACCCGCTGCGCTACGGGCTGCTCTTCGAGCGCTTCCTCAACCCCGAGCGCGTGTCGATGCCGGACATCGACATCGACTTCTCGGTCCGCGGCCGCGCGCAGGTCATGCGCTACGTCGTCGAGAAGTACGGCCGCGAGTCGGTCGCGCAGATCGTCACCTTCGGCAAGATGTTCCCGCGCGCGGCGACGCGCGACGCGGCGCGCGTGCTCGAGCACGACTACGGCGTCGGCGACAAGCTCGCCAAGCTCATCCCGGACCCGATCATGGGCCGCTCGCCGTCGTTCGAGGACTGCCTGGCGCCCGGCCAGCCGCTGCGCCTGGCCTACGACTCCGACCCGATCGCCAAGCAGATCGTCGACGTCGCCAAGGGCCTGGAGGGGATCGTGCGCAACTCGTCGATCCACGCCGCCGCGGTCGTCATCGCCGAGGGGCCGCTGACCGACATCGTCCCGCTGCAGCTCGCCGACTCCAACCAGGTCGACGCCGACGGCAACAAGATCTTCAACATCGTCACGCAGTTCTCGATGAAGCCCGTCGAGCAGCTCGGCCTGCTGAAGATGGACTTCCTCGGCCTGCGCAACCTCGACGTCATCGAGGACGCGCTGGACATCATCGAGCGCTCGACCGGCGTGCGTCCGGACATGGCCAACCTGCCGCTCGACGACCAGCACGACGTACGACATGCTGGCGGCCGGCGACTCGATCGGCGTCTTCCAGTTCGAGTCCGAGGGCATGCAGAAGGCGCTGCGCAACGTGCGCCCGTCGGAGTTCGACGACCTCGTCGCGCTCAACGCGCTGTACCGCCCGGGCGCGATGGACCACATCGGGACGTACGCGCGCGGCAAGCGCAACCCGGAGACGATCGAGTTCGCCGACGAGCGCCTGCGCGCGATCACCGAGACGACGAAGGGCGTGATCCTCTACCAGGAGCAGTCGATGCAGATCGCCAAGACGCTCGCCGGCTTCAGCGGCGCCAAGGCCGACGACCTGCGCAAGGCGATCGGCAAGAAGAACCGCGAGGCGATGGCGAAGCTCGAGCCCGAGTTCCGTCGAGGGCTGCCGCGCCTCGGGCACGAGCGAGCAGGTCATCGAGCAGCTGTGGGCGACGAACGTGAAGGCGGCTGACTACTCGTTCAACAAGTGCTTTCCGCCAACCGGTGATCCTGCCCGACGGCACGCGCATGCGTCTCTCCACCGCGGCGCGCCAGCAGGTGCCGGAGATCATGTCGATGTGGGCCGACGGGCAGATCCGCCCGCACAAGGTCCAGCGGATCGTCAAGACCGGCGCAAGTTCGTCTATCAGGTCGCTGCGAGAGCGGTCGCCAGGTGCGCGCCACCGCCGAGCATCGGTTCCTGACCACCGCCGGCTACTGCCGGTGTCGGACATGGAAGTCGGCGCCACCGAGCTCATCACGACGCCGCTCATCAGCGACAAGCAGCGCGAGGCACGCCGCGAGACGATGCGCCGGCTCGCCCACAGCGCCGAGCGCGCGAATGGGATCGCCCGCCGTCACTGCGGATGCGCGCCTACAGGCAGCGCGACCGCACGAGGACAAGGCGGCGCACATGCGTCGGATGCACGAGCTGCATCCGGACATGACCCGCGCCGGCACGGCCGCGATGCACGAGCGGGTCAAGTGGCTCTGGGCGAACGATCCCGAGTGGCGCGCTCGCCAGATGGCGCGCTCGTTCGCTCAGGTTCGCGCGGCGTACGACACCGGCCGGGCTACGGCCACTGCTCGCTCGCTCCAACGGCATGTGGTGCGCGAGCTGGCCCGAGCGCGAGATGTGCGAGTGGCTCATCGACTCGCGGATCGAGTTCGAGATGCACAAGTCGCTCACCAGCGGGCGCATGTGCGACTTCTACTTCGACGGCGTGTACTGGGAGATGGACGGCATGGACCGTGCTCCCGAGTACTTCGCAGCGCAAGTACGGCGATCTGCCGTACGTCGTCGTCACGCCGGAGGACTTCCGGTTCCGCGTCGAGCGCCATATGGCGACAGCACATGCCGAGAACGGCGATCCGTCTCGCGATCGAGCCGCTCGGCTACGAGAGCACGTACGACGTCGAGATGTGCGCCGACGGCCTCTGAACTTCCTCGCGAACGGGATCGTCTCGCACAACTCGCACGCCGCGTGTTACGGGCTGATCGCCTACCGCACCGCGTGGCTGAAGGCCAACTACCCGGCCGAGTACATGGCGGCGCTGATCAGCTCGGTCATGTCGACGAAGGACAAGGTCCCGTTCTTCGCGACGCAGGCCGAGCAGATGGGGATCGAGATCCTGCCGCCGGACGTCAACGTCTCCGACCACGACTTCGTCGTCTTCGAGGGCAACATCCGCTTCGGCCTGGATGCCGTCAAGGGCGTCGGCTACGCGGCGGTCGAGGCGATCAAGGCCGCGCGCGAGGAGGGCGGCCCGTTCGACGTCGCTGTGGGACTTCTGCGCCCGCGTCGACTGCCCGCGCGGTGAACAAGAAGGCGATCGAGGCGCTCATCAAGTGCGGCGCGTTCGGCTCGACGGGCGCGACGCGCAAGGGCATGCTCAGCGTGCTCGAGCAGGCCCAGGGCGCCGGCCAGAAGGTCCAGCAGGACCTCGAGATCGGCCAGGGCTCGATCTTCGACGGCTTCGACTGGGGCGGCGGCGCGGCGACGACGCCAGCGGCGCGGCGGCCGCGTTCGCCGCGCCGCAGCACCCGCCGATCCCGACCGAGGAGTTCGAGCAGCCCGAGCTGCTGGCGATCGAGAAGGAGTCGATCGGCCTGTTCATCTCCGCGCACCCGCTCAAGCAGGTGCGCGAGGCGCTGCGCCAGCGCGTCGACTGCCCGCTCGCCGAGCTCGCGCGAGCGCAAGGACAAGGACTGGGTCAACGCCGGCGGGATCATCACCGCCGCGAAGAAGATCCGCACGCGCAGCGGCGACCACATGATGTTCGCGACGCTCGACGACCTCGAGGGCTCGGTCGAGATCCTCGTCTTCGGCAAGGCGCTGGCCGAGTACGAGGGCGCGCTCGGCGTCGACTCGGTCGTCATCGTGCGCGGCCGCGTCGACCACAAGGACGCCGACAAGACCTGCCTCGTCGTGCAGACCGTCGAGCCGTTCGAGCCGACGCCCGAGGAGGTCGAGCAGGCCAAGGCCGCCGCGGCCGACGCGCAAGGTCGGGCCGGCGCCGCTGCACGTGCACGATCCGCGACGCCGCGCGCCTGCAGGCCTCGATCATCGACGACCTCAAGAGCCTGCTGGCGAGCTACCCCGGCGAGTGCGAGGTGCTGCTCGAGGTGCAGATGAGCTCGGGCGACCCGCGCACGCTGAAGCTCGGGCCGTCCTACAAGGTGGCGCCGACGCCGACGCTGCGCGCCGAGCTCGAGCAGGTGCTCGGGCCGGCGGCGCTCGCTGTCTGACGCGGCTGCGATGGGTCGGTGCGTCTGCCTAGCCGCGCGGTCGATGCTCAGCGTCGTGAGCCGGCATCATGAGGCATGGCTCGGCTGTCGCGGCTGCAGCCGGTCACGTCGAGGGCACGGACAGTCGTGACCGAGCCGACACGAAGATCGGCGCCGTCAGCAGAGCACACCGCGAGCAGACCAACTGTGCCATCGGCGACGATGCCTGCAATCAACAGCCGGACAGGCCGAGCGCTGAGTCGGCGCCGGAGCTCCGAGACACTCACGGACAGCGCCTGGCCGCATCGGCAGCGGCGAGACGCTCGAGCGAGGTCAGAAGTCCTCTGGCGCGAGCGGCTACGTGTCGATGCTCGGCGGCGTGACCGGGTTGCGGCCGGGCTTCTCGGTCGAGCTCCCGCGAGCGCAGCACGGTGCCGACGCCGACGAAGACGGCGCCAGCACGATCACCGCGAGCAGCCCGACGGCGATCGGCGAGCTGGGCAGCAGCAGCCAGAGGCCGAGCGCGAGCACGACGCGCGAACATGACCACCGCCTGGCGAACGGCAGCGGCGGGCGCTTGGGAAGGTCGTAGTCCTCTCGAAGCGTAGTCATGCTCGCTGACTACCCGCCGGACGCCCGCGCTACCGCCCGCGATCGACCTGCATCGGCCGTGTAGGCGCGCCGCGACGGGGCAGGGACGCCGATGCTCGAACTTCGCGACCTGTCGCGCCGCTACGGACAGACCGTCGCGCTCGACGGCCTGTCGCTCGCCGTCCCCGACGGCGAGGTCGTCGGCTTCGTCGGCCCCAACGGCGCCGGCAAGACGACCGCGATGCGGATCGCGCTCGGCGTGCTCGAGCCCGACGCCGGCGACGTGCTGCTGGCGCGGCGAGCCGGTCACGCGCGAGCAGCAGCGCGACGTTCGGCTACATGCCCGAGGAGCGCGGCCTGTATCCGAAGATGCGCGTCGACCGCCACCTGCGCTACCTCGCCGCGCTGCACGGCCGCGACGACGCGCCGCCGCCGAGCGGCCGCGCGCTGGATCGAGCGCCTCGGGATCGCCGAGCGCGCCGAGCAGCGCATCGAGGAGCTCTCGCTCGGCAACCAGCAGCGCGTCCAGCTCGCCGCCGCGCTCGTCCACGACCCGCCCGTCCTCATCCTCGACGAGCCGTTCTCCGGCCTGGACCCGATCGGCACCGACGTCATGTCCGAGGTGCTCGCCGAGCGCGCCGCGCGACGGCGCCGCGGTGATCTTCTCCTCCCACCAGCTCGAGCTCGTCGAGCGCATCTGCGATCGCGTGGCGATCGTCAACCGCGGGCGCATCGTCGCCGACGGGCCGCGTCGACGAGCTGCGCGCGCGAGCGCTCGCGGCCGCGGCTGCGCGTCGAGGTCGAGGGCGCGCGCCAACGGCTGGGCCGAGCGGCTCGCCGGCGTGCGGGTCGTCGCCCGCGACGAGCGCGGCGTGCTGCTCGAGCTCGGCGCCGGCGCCGACGACCAGCAGGTGCTCGACGCCGCGCAGCGGGCCGGTCGCGTGCGCCTCTTCGCGCCCGCCCGCCCGACGCTCTCCGAGCTCTTTCGCGAGGTCGTCGAGCGATGAGCTTCCGCCGCGCCGTGATGCTCGTCACCCGCCGCGAGTTCGGCGAGCGCATCCGCCACGCGCGCGTTTCAGATCTCGACCGCTCGTCACCGTCCTCATCGTCGCCGCGATCGCCGTCGCGGCGGGCCTGCTCGGCGGCGACGGCGACGCAGGAGTACACGGTCGGCGCGCAGGGCTCGGAGGCCGTGGCGATCGCCGAGTCCGCCCGCGCCTCCGCGCAGGCCTACGACATCCGCCTCGAGGTCAAGCGGTTCGCCGACGCCGCGCAGGCGCGCGCCGCCGCGCAGGCCGAGGACGTCGATGCCGCGATCGTCGGCGACGAGCTCGTCAGCCAAGGACAGCCCGGACGGCGAGCTCGAGCAGGTGCTGCAGGCGGCGACGCGCGAGGTGCGGGCGGCCGAGATCCTGCGCCGCGAGGGCCTCTCGCAAGCCGACGCGCGGCAGGCGCTCGCGCCGCCCGGCGCTGCAGACCCGCGCGCTCGGCAGCAGCGAGGCCGAGGAGCGCAAGGGCGTGGCGTTCGTCGCCTCGCTGCTGCTCTACATGCAGCTGATCATCTTCGGCCTGGCCGTCGCGTCGGGCGTCGTCGAGGAGAAGTCCTCGCGCGTCATCGAGGTGCTGATGGCGGCCGTCCCGCCGCGCGCGCTGCTCGCCGGCAAGTCCTCGGCATCGGCCTGCTCGGGCTGGTCCAGCTTGCGCTGACGGCGTTCGTCGGGCTCGCCGTCGCGTCGGCGAGCGGTGCGCTCGAGCTGCGCTCGGCCGACGTCGGCATCCTCGCCGTCGTCCTGCTGTGGTTCGTGCTCGGCTACCTGTTCTACTCGACGATCTACGCGATCTCCGGCGTGATCGTCTCCCGCCAGGAGGATCTGCAGAGCTCGAGCACGCCGGTCACGATGGTGCTCGTCGCCGGCTACCTCGTGGCGTTCCCGGTGCTCGAGGACCCGGGCTCGTCGCTCGCGGTGATCAGCTCGCTCGTGCCGTTCACCTCGCCGATCGTCATGCCGGTGCGCGTCGCGGTGGGGGAGGCGAGCGGCGCCGAGATCGCCGCGTCGCTCGGCATCCTCGCGCTGTCGATCGCGCTGCTCATCCCGCTCGCCGCGCGGATCTACGAGGGCTCCGTCCTGCGGATGGGCAAGCCGATGAAGGTGCGCGAGGCGCTGCGCGCGGCGCGCGCGACGCGCTAGCTCGCAGCCGGCGTCAGCCGCGCCGCGCGGCGAGCCCGCGCTCGCGCAGCGTGCGCGTCCAGCGCGATCTCCTCGCGCGGTCGGGCCGCTGTGCTTCGGCGCCCGGCGTCTCGAGCACGAGCGGCAGGCCCTCGAAGCGCGGCTCGGAGAGAAAGACCGCGCAGCCGTCCTCGCCGAGCTCGCCCTCGCCGACGTTCGCGTGGCGGTCGACGTTGGAGCCCAGCGGCGTCTGCGAGTCGTTGAGGTGCAGCGAGCCGAGCCGCTCGAGGCCGACCTGCGCGACGCAGTCGTCGAGCACGGCGGTCAGCGCCTCCGCGGTGCGGATCTCGTAGCCCGACGCGAGCAGGTGGCAGGAGTCCAGGCACAGGCCGAGCCGCTCGTCGCCGCCGGCGGCCTCGATGAGCGCGGCGAGCTCGCCGAACGAGCGCCCGAGCGTGCCGCCCGAGCCGGCCGTGTTCTCCAGGTGCAGCGGGCAGCCGTCGGTCTCGCGCGAGCGCCTCGGCGATGACCTCGCCGGCGCGCGCGATCGCCGCGCCGACGTCGCCGGTCTTCGCCGAGCCGGGGTGCAGGACGACGGCGTGGGCGCCGAGCGCCGCGCCGGCCTGCAGCGACGCGATCAGCGAGCGCAGCGTGTTCGCGCGCATCTCCGCGTCCTCGGTGGCGCAGTTGAGCAGGTAGACGGCGTGGATCAGCAGCGCGTCGACGTCGGAGTCCGCCATCGCGGCGCGAAACGCCGCGACCTCCTCGTCGGAGTAGTCGCGCGGCTTCCAGGCCCGCGGGTTCTGGTTGAAGATCTGGATCGCGTGCGCGCCGCGCTCGACGCCGCGCGCGACGGCCTTCGCCGGGCCGCCCGCGGGGGAGACGTGGGCGCCGATCAGCATCGCGTAGGCGTCGTAGCGTGTCACGCACATGAGAGTCCGCTTCGCTCCTTCTCCGACCGGCGCGCTGCACATCGGCGGCGCCCGCACGGCGCTGTACAACTGGCTGCTCGCGCGGGGCACCGGCGGGACCCTCGTGCTGCGGATCGAAGATACCGACCGCGAGCGCTCGACCCCCGAGAACGTCGAGCAGATCCTCGAGGCGCTGCGCTGGCTCGAGCTCGACTACGACGAGGGGCCGATCAGCCAGGTCGCGCGCTCCGATCGCCACGGCGAGGTGCTGCAGCGGCTGCTCGACGCGGGCCACGCCTACCGCTCGCACCGCGACCGGCGACGACGTCAAGGCGTACAAGGCCGCAGCACGGCGCCGACCGCGGCTTTCGCGGCGAGCGACGAGGGCGAGGGCGCGGTGCGCCTGCGCGTCCCCGACGAGGGCGCGACCGTCGTGCACGACGTCATCCGCGGCGACACGACGTTCGCAGCACGTGCACCTCGACGATCCGGTCATCGCGCGCGCCGACGGCAGCGTCCTCTACAACTTCGCGGTCGCCGTCGACGACCTCGACGCGCAGCATCACGCACGTCGTCCGCGGCGAGGACCACCTCTCCAACACGCCCAAGCAGCTGCTCGTGCTCGAGGCGCTGGGCGCCGCAGCCGCCGATCTACGCGCACCTGCCGCTGCTGCACGGCCCCGACGGCAAGAAGCTCTCCAAGCGCCACGGCGCGGCGTCCGTGCAGGAGCTGCGCGACGCCGGCTACCTGCCCGAGGCGGTGCGCAACTACCTCGCGCTGCTCGGCTGGGGCGACGCCGACGACGAGACGATCCTCTCGACCGAGCAGCTCGTCGAGCGCTTCAGCCTCGAGCGCGTGTCGCAGCAACCCGGCGCAGTTCGACGAGCGCAAGCTGCGCTGGCTCAACGGCCGCTACCTGCGCGAGCTGTCGGTCGACGACCTGACGCGCGCGCCTGGAGGCGTTCACCGGCCGCAGCGGCCTGCGCGACGCGGTCGAGATCTCGCGCGAGAAGATGCAGACGCTGGCGGACTTCTGGCCGCTGGCGGGCTTCATCTTCGACGGGCCCGGCCGACGACGCGAAGGCGCGCGAGAAGTGGCTCGACGAGGACGGGCGCGCGGCGCTGGCCGACGCGCGCGACGGCGCTCGCAGCCGCTCGACACGTTCACGCTGGAGAACACGCAGGCGGCGCTCGAGGGCGTCGTCGCGGCGCGCGAGACCAAGCCCAAGCAGGTCTTCCAGCCGATCCGCGTCGCGCTCGCGGGCACCGCCGTGTCGCCCGGGATCTTCGAGACGCTCAGCGTTCTCGGGCGCGACGAGGCGCTCGCGCGGCATCGACGCGGCGCTTGCGCGCATAACAAATATGACGAAGTTGGCTCTCAACCATTCGTCTATAGCTGCCGATACCGGGTGTGCCCCGACGATCCCGACCAGAAAGCAGGGACCGCCCGACATGATCACCACGCCCGCACGCGACAGCCGAGTCCAGCAGCGCGCCCGTCCAGCGCCATCACAACGAGGGCCACGGCCGCCGGCTGACCGCTGCGTTCGAGGCGCTCGAGGCCTTCCCGGCGCTCGCCGAGTCGCGCAACCGCCTGCTGCGCCTCGTCAGCGCCGAGCGCGTCTCGCCGGCCGACATCGTCGCCACGGTCGAGTCCGACATCGCGCTCGTCATCGCCGTCCTGCGGATGGCCAACCAGCTCGACGAGCGCCGCCGCGGCCGCGTCGAGTCCGTCGTCCAGGCCGTCGAGCTCCTCTCGCCCGAATCCGTCCAGGCGCTCGCCAGCCGCGCCCGCACCTTCGACTTCTTCGAGCGCTCCTCGGTCTGGGACACCGCGCCCGAGCGCTTCCGCCTGCACGGCGTCGCCACGCAGCGCGCCGCCGACCGCCTCGCCACCGAGGCCGGCTACGAGCACCGCGACCGCCTCATGGTCACCGCGCTGCTGCACGACATCGGCAAGCTCGTGCTCATGCACGCCTACCCGGGCTACCCCGGCCAGGTCCACGGCGACGCCCGCACGCCGGAGGAGCGCGTGCACCGCGAGCGCCGCGAGCTCGGCGTCGACCACGCGCTCGTCGGCGGCGTCCTCGCCCGCCGCTGGGGCCTGCCGAGCGCCGTCGCCTCGGCGATCGAGCGCCACCACTCCGAGGACGCGACCGGCGAGGCCGCCTTCGTGCGCCTCGCCGACATGCTCGCCCACTACGCCCAGGGCGGCCAGGTCTCGCCGAACGCGCTGCTGAAGGTCGCGCGCTCGATCGGCCTCGGCCCGACCGAGCTGCGCGCCGTCATGTACGACCTGCCCTACCCGACCTCCGGCCGCCCGCGCCAGATCGATCCGTGCCCGCTGTCCGGGCGCGAGGTCGAGGTGCTCAAGCGCCTCGCCGAGGGCAAGGTCTACAAGCAGATCGCGGCCGAGCTGCAGCTCTCGACGTCGACGGTGCGCACGCACCTGCACAACATCTACGGCAAGCTCGGCGCCGTCGACCGCGCGCAGGCCGTCCTGCATCGCCACCGAGCGCGGCTGGCTCTAGCCGCTCGGCGCCGCAGCGGCCAGGGCGGCCCCGGCCGCCCGCGCCGCCGCGCGGTGAGCGCCCAGGCGAGCGCCGCCAGGCCGATCCCGACCGCGTCGATCGCGACGTCGACCGGCGTGCCGTGGCGGCCCTCGACGAAGGACTGGTGGAGCTCGTCGCTGGCCGCGTAGAGCGACCGCGATGACGGCGGCGAGCGACCGGGCGGCGCCAGTCGGTCGCGCGCGCGAGCGTCAGCCACAGCAGGCGAAGATCGTGACGTGGGCGAGCTTGCGCAGGACGAGGTCCCAGGCGCCGAGGCCGGAGCTCGAGATCCGGCGTCGCAGAGAGCGCGAAGATGAGCGCCATGACGCGCCAGCGGTGGTGCATAGCGGCTGACCGGTCCCATAGGCTGAGCGTAGTGAGCCACCGGAGCCCCGATGATCTCGATCACCACGAAGTCGCCCTACGCGCTGCAGGCGCTCGCCGAGCTCGGCCGCGCCGGCGGCGACGGCCCGGTGCCGATCGGCGAGCTCGCGCGCCGCCGCGACATCCCGGTCCAGTTCCTCGAGCAGCTCTTCGCCACGCTGCGCCGCGCCGGCGTGCTGAAGTCCCAGCGCGGCGTCAAGGGCGGCTACACGTTCGCCCGCGCCGCCCGGCGAGATCACCGTCCTCGAGGTCGTCGAGCTGCTCGAGGGCCCGCTCGGCCGCGACGCCGAGGGCATCTTCGGCGACGCCGCCGCCGCCGCCCGCGACGTCCTCGCCGCGCACCACGATCGCCGACGTCGTCGAGCGCGAGGCGCGCGCGGCGGGCGTCGCGATGTACCACATCTGACGACGTCGCCGATTGGCGACCGCTCGGCGCCGGACTCGACGCCTGGACCGCGGTCGGCGGCTCGATGCGACTCATGGCCTCATCGATGGACTCGTCGGCGTCCTGGAGCGCACCCGCATGTGAGCGGGCAGGACGCGATGCGTATTGACATGACCGGCGGTGTGACGTACGTGCTCCTCGCCGTCGCGCAAGGTCGCGCTGCCAAGCCCGACCGAGATTGCGACGGACGCTTCATGTTCGTGCGCCCGTTGCAGGCCGCCTGCGCTCGGCCGATCCGCCGACGCGCGCGGACCGTTCCACCCGGTCAGCCAGGTCGTGTAGCCTCGACCAGTTGCGAGTGGCGCGCATCGACGTACGGCCATGCGGACACCGGGAGCTGGTGGGATGACGAGGTCGACGCGTGACGTCCTCGGATCGCCGCGCTCGGCGCGGCCATCGTGCTGGCGCTGCGTGGCGCTGCTGTCGGCGTTGCCCGGCAGCGCCCTGGCGCAAGATCCTGGACGCGCGAGGACACCCCGCCGATCGTCTCGACGCGAGCGTCAGCCCCGGCAGCCTGCCGTACGAGCGCGGCCACGGTCACGATCAGCGCTGACGTGCTCGACAACGCTCGGCGTCGCGATGTCTACGCCGACGTGTTCGAGTCCGGCGACGCCGGGCAGAGTGTGCAGTCGCTCGCCTCCGGTGATCATCGCGTCGGGCGTGATCACCTACACCGGCTCCGTCGTCATCGGCCGAGCTACAGCGACACGACCATCAGCTACGGCGTCGTCGTGCAGGCGCGGGCCACCAACGGCGCCGCCGGCATCGCGGCGGCCGGCGCAGATCAGCGTCGATGCGCAGCCGCAGTTCGACGAACCGCCGACGGTGGCCGATCCTGCGTCGGATCCGCGCGACCTGGCCAGCGCCGGTGGCCCGGCGACGATCGCGGTCACGGCATCTGACCTCCGTGGAATCTCGGACGGTCTACGCCACGATCAGTCCTGCGGCCGGCATCGACCGCCGTACCGCTCGATCCGATCAGCTCGTCGCGCTTCAGGCGTGTCCGGAGTCCCGGCGCACGGGTCGCCGCCGCCGTCGCCATCGAGATCACGGCGCTCGACGACATCGGCCAGACCCGCGTCGACCACGCGGCGTCGTGGCGCGTCGCGACGCCGTCGCGGCCGCGCATGGCGACGTTGCAGCATCGCGGCGCCCTGCCTTCGGCGCGGTCCGAGTGGCAGGCAGGGCGTCGCTGCGCGCTGCGACGCGACGAGCGACGTCGCCTGGATCGCGAGCGTGACGTGCGCCGCAGCTTCCTGCGCCTTCTCGCGGGCTCGCGGCCGCAGCGCGCCACGCCGTTCCGACGCTGCCGCGGCGACGAGTCAACATCTCAGCGTCGCGTCGTCGCGCGAGCGCCGTGGGCGCTACCAGGGATGCGGTCGCGCTCGAGCTGCGACGAGGGCAGCCTGGACCGGCCCTGCGACTCGCCGGGCGTGGAGGCTCCGCGCGCTAGCGGTGCCGGCCGTCGCGCGACACGGCGCCCGCCCCGTGCGGCCAGGCCCGTGTCACCAGCGGCTCGCGTCCGACTGGCGCGGCGCGAGAGCGCGCGGCGTCCGCCCTGCGGCCGCTTCGCCGAGCTCGTCGCGATGCTCGACCTCTACTACCTGGCTGCACTGGCACGCCCGCCGCGCCAGTACCACGGCGAGCGTCTGGGATACGGCAGATCGCGCCTCGGCGTCGTGCTCGAGCGCCGTCGCGCGCTCGAGTGGCTGTTCCAGGACCAGCCGTGGGACGCGTCGACCTCGGGACGCCGACACGTCGCGCAGGACTGCGCGCGCGCGCTCGACGCTCGCGGGCGAAGACCGGCGCTGGACGCCGGTCCGCCGACCCGCGTCAGAGCCGGAAGTGCAGCACGACCTCCGTGCCGCCCCCGGCGCCTTGCGGATCTCGAAGCGGTCGGTCTCGTGCGCCATCAGGCACAGCCCGAGACCGAGGCCGGGGCTGTCCGGGCGCGGCGATCAGGCCCATCCCGTCGTCGTGGACGTGGACGACGAGCAGCCCGTCGCTCGTCGCGCACGACGACGCGCACGTCGCCGGCATCGGCCGCGGCGCGATCGCGATAGGCGTGCAGGACGGCGTTCGTCGCGGCCTCGCTGACCGCGAGGTTGATCTGCAGCAGGACCGTCGTCGTCGGCGCCGAGGTCGCGCGCGACCTCGCCGACCGCGCTGGCGGATCGCCGGGACCTGCGATGCGCGGCGCCGGATAGCGGACGTCCAGCGCCGCCGCCTGCTCCGCGAAGGACATGCTCGCGGCCTACCCGCGGCCGGTGCAGCCGCACACATGTGCCACCGGACCGCGCCGCTCGGCGGGGTACGGTTGGCGATGGCGAGAATCCCGGTCAGCATTGCCGACTATGTCGGCCGCACCCCGATGCTCGAGCTCACGCGGATGGCGCCGCCGGGCGTGCGCCTGTTCGGCAAGCTCGAGTCGTTCAACCCCGGCGGCAGCGTCAAGGACCGCATCGGCGTCGCGATGATCGAGGCCGCCGAGGCCGACGGGCTGATCGAGCCGGGCCGCACGACGATCGTCGAGGCGACCTCGGGCAACACCGGCATCGCGCTGGCGTTCGTCTGCGCGGCGAAGGGCTATGACCTCGTGCTCACCCTGCCGCAGGGCATGAGCCGCGAGCGCGAGGGCGCTGCTGCGCCTCTACGGCGCGCGCGTGCGAGATCACCGAGTCGCTCGGCGGGATGAACGAGGCCGTCGACGCCGCGCGCGCGATGGCGACGATCCCCGACGTCTTCCTGCCCGACCAGTTCTCCAACCCGGCCAACCCCGAGGCCCACCGCCGCACGACCGGCCCGGAGCTGTGGGACGCGCTCGACGGCGAGCTCGACGTGCTCGTCTGCGGCGTCGGCACCGGCGGCACGATCACCGGCGCGGGCGAGTTCCTCAAGGCGCGCAACCCGCGAGCTGCACGTCATCGCCGTCGAGCCCGCGAGCTCCGCGGTGCTCTCCGGCCGCGCGCCCGGCCCGCACAAGATCCAGGGCATCGGCGCCGGCTTCGTCCCGCCGGTGCTCAACCGCGAGATCATCGACGAGGTCGTCGCCGGTCGACGACGAGGACGCGATCCAGACCGCGCGCGACGTCGCGCGCCGCGAGGGCGTGCTCGTCGGCATCTCCTGCGGCGCCGCGCTGGCCGCGGCGATCGAGGTCGGCCGGCGGCCGGAGTCGCAGGGCAAGCGGATCGTCGTCGTGCTGCCCGACTCCGGCGAGCGCTACGTCTCGACGCCGTTCTTCGCTCCGTAGGCGGCCGCGCACGTCGCGCAGGCCGCGTTCGCCGCCGCTACGCTGTCGGCATGCTCGGCCTCGGGACCCTGGCACGGGTCGTCGGCGAGGTCCGCCGCGACGTCGCGGCCGCGCACGCGCGCGACCCCGCGGCGCGCGGCGCGGGCAGCGGCGAGATCCTCACGAGCTGGCCCGGCGTGCAGGCGCTGCTGGCGCATCGCGTCGCCCACGGGCTGCACACGATCGGCGTGCCGCTGGTGCCGCGCACGCTGTCGATGGTCTCGCGCACGCTGGACCGGGCATCGAGATCCATCCGGCGGCGCGGATCGGCCAGGGCTTCTTCATCGACCACGGCGCCGGCGTCGTGATCGGCGAGACGGCGCGAGATCGGCGACGACGTCACGCTCTACCAGGGCGTCACGCTCGGCGGCACGGGCTTTCAGACCGGCAAGCGCCACCCGACGCTCGAGGACAACGTGACGGTCGGCGCCGGCGCGAAGCTGCTCGGCGCGATCACCGTCGGCCACGGCGCGAAGATCGGCGCCAACTCCGTCGTCATCCACGACGTGCCGCCGAACACGACCGTCGTCGGCAACCCCGGCCATCCGGTGCGCGTCGAGGGCAAGCGCCCCGAGGGCCCGGACACCGACTGGATCCACCTGCCCGACCCGATCGCCGACGCGATCACGCGGCTGTCGGCGCGGATCGCCGAGCTCGAGCGCGAGGTCGCGCAGCTGTCGGGCGCCGAGCGCGAGACGCGCGCCGAGGTGCGCCCGCTGCGCCCGGCCCAGGGCCCGAGCCCGGCCGGCGGCTGAGCGCGCCTCAGTAGTAGACCGTCCGCGTCCTGTGGCGCGGCAGCGCCTTGTACTCCGGCGCCTGGCCGCGGCTCCACAGCCAGTTGTCGAGCTCGTGCTCGCTGGCGCCGACGCGCGCGGCGATGAGCTCGCAGGCGTGCACGGCGCAGGCGCGGATCTCGCGCTCCTGCGCGCCCGGCGGGCAGCAGCCGCCCGCTGTCGATGTGCGCGGCCAGCGCTCGTCGTAGCGCAGCACGCCGTCGCAGCGCAGGACGTGCGGGACGAGGTTGTCGGCGAAGATCGTCAGGCGGTCCAGGTCCTTGAAGCGCGCGACGCCGGCGAGCGCGAGGTTCGCCGGCACGATCTGCGCGCGCTTGTAGAAGCCGCGGTCGGCGAACAGCGCCATCGCCGCCGCGAGCTCGGCGGCGAGCGCCTGCGCCGACCCGCCGCGCCGCGCGCGACGACGCGCGAGCGCGTCGCGGTCGCCGAGGAAGCGTGCCGAGCGCGCGCAGCGCCTGCGCGTAGAGCGCCATCAGCTCGTGGTCGCGCGGCTGGCCGAGCGTGTCGGCGATCTCGTCGGTGCCGATCGCGCGCAGCTGCGCCGGCGTCCACGGCCCGTGCGCGCGGAAGCGGTCGGCGAGCGCCCAGGCGACCGTGAAGTAGCCCGACGAGCCGGCGCGCTTGCGCAGCGTCGGAAACCAGCCCGAGCCGAAGTTCACCGTGTCGAGCGTGAGGAAGTACGCGGCGACCTCGGCCGGCGAGCCGTCGAGGTAGTGGCGCAGCGGGTCGAGCGCGGGCGGCGGCGCCGGGCTCGATGTCGGCGAGCGCGTCGAGGTCGATGCGGCACCGACTGCGCCGTCGCGGCGATCTGCGCGCACGCGGCGCGCACCTCGTCGCTGAGCCCCGCGGCCATGGCCGCCCCGGCCGTGCTCAGCGACGCGCGAAGTCGAGCGTCAGCGTCGCGCCGCCCGGCAGGTCGAGCTGGGGGCGCCGAGCACGAGGCCGACGCCGATGTCGCGGAGGCGCCGGCCGAGCAGGATGCTGCGGTGGATCGGGCTGCGCATGAGCGCGCTCACGAGCTCCTGCGGCGTGGCGAGCGCGACTCCAGCCCACGGCGAGCGCCTCGTCGACCGACGCCGGCGCCGCCGTGAAGTAGCCTGCGCTGCAGCACGCGCTGGCGGGCGGTCGGGCCGTCGAGGCTGACGTGGGCGAAGTAGCTTGCTGCGCGACCATGTCCGCGCTGTGGCCGACCGCGGCGCTCGTCAGCGGGGCTGAGAGCGCGCAGGCGCGAGGCCGCGGCGCGCGCGCTCGGCGTTGATGAGGCACAGGATCGCGCTCGTTGGCCTGCGCCAGCGTCGCCGCCGTCGGCACGGCGTCGCGCCGCGCACAGCCGCGCTGCTGCTCGCAGCGCCCGGACGCTCGCAACCCACATCTGAACAGCACAGCGAGCGCTGTCGCGATCGTGAACCCGCGCGACATGCCCTGCCTCCCTCGAAACGGCGAAGCCGCGAGTATAGGTGCCGAGCCGCGGCGCGCGTGCAGGCCGTGCCGCGGAGTGCCTCCGACCCCGGGCCTATGCTCAGGTGGCATGCCCGACACCGCCTCCCGGACCGCATCGAGGACCTGCTCGCGGGCCTCAACCCGCCCCAGCGCGAGGCCGTCACGCACGGCGAGGGCCCGCTGCTGATCCTCGCCGGCGCGGGCACGGGCAAGACGCGCGTGCTGACGCATCGGATCGCCTTCCTCGAGGGCACCGGGATGGCGCGCGCGAACGAGATCCTCGCGATCACGTTCACGAACAAGGCGGCGCAGGAGATGCGCGAGCGCGTCGAGCTGCTGCTCGGCCGCCGCACGCGCGCGATGTGGGTCATGACCTTCCACGCCGCCTGCGCGCGGATGCTGCGCGCCGAGGCGCACCGGCTCGGCTACACGCGCCAGTTCACGATCTACGACCAGGCCGACGCGCGGCGGCTCGTCAAGCGCTGCCTCGACGAGCTCGGCGTCGACACGAAGCGCTACACGCCGGGCGCCGTCCACCACCAGATCTCCGACGCGAAGAACAAGCTGCGCGACGCCGAGGCCTACGGCCAGCTCGTCGGGTCGTACTTCGAGCAGACGGTCGCCGACGCCTACCGCGCTCTACGAGCGCGAGCTGCACCGCATGAACGCGATGGACTTCGACGACCTGCTCGTCAACGCCGTCAACGTCCTGCAGCTCTTCCAGGAGGTCCGCGACCGCTACTCGACCGCGTTTCGCCACGTGCTCGTCGACGAGTACCAGGACACGAACGCCGTCCAGTACCGCTGGCTGCAGCTGCTCGCCAGCGAGCACCGCAACCTCGCGGTGGTCGGCGACGACGCGCAGTCGATCTACGGCTTCCGCGGAGCCGACATCCGAAACATCCTCAACTTCGAGGAGACGTTCCCGGACGCCCACGTCGTCAAGCTCGAGCAGAACTACCGCTCGACGCAGACGATCCTCAGCGCCGCCAACGCGGTCATCGCGCACAACCGCGAGCAGAAGCACAAGTCGCTGTGGACGAACCTCGGCGAGGGCGAGCCGATCAGGATCCGCGAGCTCGACGACGAGCACGCCGAGGCGCGCTACGTCGTCGGCGAGATCGAGCGGCTCGTCGACGAGGGCGCCAGCCGCGCGGAGATCGCGGTCTTCTACCGCACGAACGCGCAGTCGCGGGTCATCGAGGACACGCTCGTGCGGCGCGACATCGCCTACCAGGTCATCGGCGGCACGAAGTTCTACGAGCGCGCCGAGATCAAGGACGCGATCGCCTACCTGACGGTGCTCGGCAACCCGCAGGACGTCGTCTCGTTCACGCGGATCGTCAACTCGCCGCGGCGCGGGATCGGCCAGACCTCGCTCGGCCGCGTCACCGCGCTACGCCGACGCGATGGGGATCTCGATCTGGGACGCGGCGGCGAACGCCGACCCGGTGCCCGGCCTGGGCACCGCGGCGGTGCGCGCGCTCGGCGCGCTTCATGGACACGATGGAGAGCGCTGCGCGAGCGCGTCGAGCAGCGCGTGCCGATCGGCGACCTGCTCGAGTCGCTGCTGCACGACACCGGCTACATCGACGCGCTGAAGGCCGAGCGCACGATCGAGGCGCAGGGCCGCGAGGAGAACCTCGCCGAGCTCGTCGAGGTCGCGCGCGAGTTCGACGCCACCGCCGAGGAGGACGAGAACACGCTCGACGTCTTCCTGCAGGGCGTCGCGCTCGTCGCCGACGCCGACACGCGCACCGACGACGAGGGCCTCGTCACGCTCATGACGATCCACAACGCGAAGGGCCTCGAGTACCCGATCGTCTTCATCGCCGGCATGGAGGAGGGCGTCTTCCCGCACTCGCGCGCGCTCGACGAGGGCGGCCTCGAGGAGGAGCGCCGGCTCGCCTACGTCGGCGTGACGCGCGCGATGCGCTCGCTGTACCTGACGAGCGCGCGCCGCCGCGCGGTCTTCGGCGCGACGCAGTACGGCATGCGCTCGCGCTTCCTCGACGAGATCCCGCGCGAGCTCACCGACCGCGCCGACGAGCCGCGCATCCGACCGGGCGTCGCGGCGCAGCGGCCGGGGTCGTGGGCGTCGTCGCAGGCGAGCGCGCGATCCGAGCAGCCCGTGCCCGCGTATCGCATGGGCGACGACGTCTCGCACGCCGCGTTCGGCGCCGGCGTCGTCACCGGCGTCGAGGCCGGCGGGATCGTCGTCGTGCGCTTCGCCGGCGACGGCAGCGAGCGCAAGCTCATGGCCGAATACGCTCCGATCACGAAGCTCTGACCAGAAGGATCGAACGCCATGGCAGCCGAGATAATCGACGGAAAGGCGATCGCCGCGCGCGTGCGGGCGGACGTCGCGCGCGACGTCGCAGGCGTTCAGCGAGCAGCACGGCGGCGCAGGGCCCGGCCTGGCGACGATCCTCGTCGGCGACGACCCCGCCTCGGCGGTCTACGTCGCGGCAAGCAGAAGGCCTGCAACGAGGTCGGCATGCAGGGCTTCAACTTCCCGCTGCCGGCCGACGTCGCGCGCGCCGAGGTCGTCGCGCTCATCGAGCGCCTCAACGCCGACCACGAGGTCAGCGGGATCCTCTGCCAGCTGCCCGTGCCCGCCCAGCTCGACGGCGTCGAGCTGACCGGGCTGATCGACCCGCGCAAGGACGTCGACGGGCTGACGCCGATCAGCGCCGGCCTGCTCGCGCTCGGCCGCGAGGGGCTGCGGCCCGTGCACGCCGCCGGGCGTCATGACCTGCTCGACGCCGCCGGCGCGCAGCTCGAGGGCGCCGAGGCCGTCGTCATCGGCCGCTCGAACCTCTTCGGCAAGCCGATGGCGCAGCTGCTGCTCGGCGCCAACGCGACGGTCACGATGTGCCACTCGCGCACGCGCGACCTCGCCGCGGTCTGCCGCCGCGCCGACGTGCTGATCGCCGCCGTCGGCCGGGCGCGAGATGGTCAAGGCCGACTGGGTCAAGCCCGGCGCGACCGTCATCGACGTCGGCATGAACCGCACCGACGACAGCCTCGCCGGCGACGTCGACTTCGACGCCGTCAAGGAGGTCGCGCGGGCGATCACGCCGGTGCCCGGCGGCGTCGGCCCGATGACGATCGCGTTCCTGCTGCGCAACACGCTGCAGGCGGCGCGGATGCAGCGCGCGGCGGCGGTCGCCGCGTGATGGACGTCGCGCCGGCTGCGCAGCGGCGAGCTCCTGACGGCCGCGGGCGCGGTCGGCCTGGCCGTCGTGCTGTTCGCCGACTGGTTCGGCGGGCGATCGGGCTGGTCGACGATGACCGTCGGGCGCGTGCTGCTCGTGCTGACGATCGCGCTCGCGCTGACGCTCGTCGTCTTCACGCTGAGCGCGCGCGCCGTGTCGATGGCGACCTCGGTCGGCGACGGTCACGATCGGCATCGGCACGCTCGCGCTGCTGTACCTGCTCTACCGCGTCGGGATCGACGAGCCCGGCCGCAACGCGCTCGTCAGCGTCGACGCGCGGCGCCTACCTCGGCGCTGCTCTGCCTGCTGGCGATCATCGCCGGCGCCTGGCGCGCGCTCGCCGACGAGCGCAAGGACAGCGCGATCTCGCTGCGCCAGACCGAGCGCGTGCTCGCCGTGCGCGGCGCGGCGCGCCCGGCGCCGCCGGCGCGCGACCGGGCGCGGCCGGCAGCTGACAGGCTCGAACCCGGCGGCTGACGCGCGTCGCAGCCGGCGCTGAGCGGCGCCGCCTCCTAGAATCGACGCCGATGATCGACCGTGAACAGGTGCTGCACGTCGCCCGCCTCGCCCGCCTCGAGCTGACCGACGAGGAGGTCGGCCGGATGAGCGCGGAGCTGTCCGACGTGCTCGGGCACATCGAGAAGATCGGCGAGCTCGACCTCGCCGGCGTCCCGCCGACGACGCACGTCGTCGAGGTCTCCAACGCGCTGCGGCCCGACGTCGTCGAGCCGTCGCTGCCGCGCGAGGTCGCGCTCGCCAGCGCGCCCGCGGTCGCCGACGGCGGCTTCCTCGTGCCCAGCCCGCAGGCCGACGCGGTCGACGAATGAGCGCGACCGCACGCACCTGACGCGCCGCCGCCGCGGTCGACGCGATGGCGCGCGGCGAGTTCAGCGCCGCCGAGCTCTTCGAGGCCTACCGCGCCGCCGCCGCGGCCGACGAGCTGAACGCCTACCTCTGGGTCGCCGACGACGCGCCCGCGGCGCCGGCGCGCGGACGCGCCGCTGGCCGGCGTGCCGCTCGCCGTCAAGGACCTCTTCTGCACCGAGGGCGTGCCGAGCCAGGCCGGCTCGAAGATCCTCGAGGGCTACCGCCCGCCGTACACGGCGGCGGTCGTCGCGCGGCTCGCCGCGGCCGGCGCGCCGCTGCTGGGCAAGACCAACCAGGACGAGTTCGCGATGGGCTCCTCGAACGAGAACTCCGCCTTCGGCCCGGTCCTGAACCCGTGGGACCGCACGCGCGTGCCGGGCGGCTCGAGCGGCGGCAGCGCGGCCGCCGTCGCGGCCGGCTCGGCGCCGTGGGCGCTGGGCACCGACACCGGCGGCTCGATCCGCCAGCCCGCCGCGCTGTGCGGGATCGTCGGCCTCAAGCCGACCTACGGCACGGTCAGCCGCTACGGGATGATCGCCTTCGCCTCGTCGCTGGACCAGGCCGGCCCGCTGACGCGCGACGTCACCGACGCCGCGCTGCTGCTGCGCCACATGGTCGGCCAGGACGAGCGCGACTCGACCTCGATCGGCTTTCCCGGGCGAGATCGCGCGGCCGACCGCGAGCGCGCTGGACGGGCATCCGCCTCGGCGTGCCCGAGGAGCTGACCGGCGAGGGCATCGGCATCGAGCCCGGCGTGCTGGAGACCTTCAACGCGACGCTGAAGCTCGCCGAGAGCTCGGCGCGACGGTCGCACACCTGCCGCCTGCCGCACGCGCCGCACGCGCTGAGCGCCTACTACGTGCTCGCGCCGGCCGAGGCGTCCTCGAACCTCGCCCGCTACGACGGCGTGCGCTACGGCCTGCGCGTCGAGAACGGCGGCCTCGTCGGGATGTACACGAAGACCCGCAGCCAGGGCTTCGGCGCCGAGGTCAAGCGCCGCATCATGCTCGGCACGTACTCGCTGTCCAGCGGCTACTACGACGCCTACTACGGCCGCGCGCAGCGCGTGCGCACGAAGATCGCCGAGGACTTCCGCGCCGCCTTCGCGGACTTCGACTTCGTCGTCACGCCGACCTCGCCGACGGTCGCCTTCGAGCTCGGCGCCAAGACCGCCGACCCGCTGTCGATGTACCTCAACGACTACTGCACGGTGCCGATGTCGCTCGCCGGGATCCCGGCGATCTCGATCCCCAACGGGCTCAGCGAGGGGCTGCCGATCGGGCTTCCAGCTCGCCGGGCCCGGCGTTCAGCGAGAACCGCATCCTCGACGCGGCGTTCGCGCTCGAGCAGGCGATCGGCTTCGACGGCTCGCCAGCGCGCGGAGGAGCGCGCGGCATGAGCGAGTTCGAGCCCGTCATCGGCCTGGAGATCCACGTCCAGCTCGCGACGAAGACGAAGATGTTCTGCGGCTGCGCGCTGTCCTTCGGCGAGCCGCCCAACACGCGACCTGCCCGGTCTGCCTCGGCCTGCCCGGCACGCTGCCGCGCGCCAACGCGCAGGCGATCCACTTCGGGCTGATGATCGGCCTCGCGCTCGGCTCCGAGCTCGCGCCGCGCTCGATCTTCCACCGCAAGAACTACTTCTATCCCGACCTGCCCAAGGGCTACCAGATCAGCCAGTACGACGAGCCGCTGTGCCGCGGCGGGCACCTCGGCGACGTGCGCATCCACCGCGTGCACCTCGAGGAGGACGCGGCCAAGCTCGTCCACGCCGGCGCCAGCGGGCGGATCCACGGCTCCGACGCCTCGGTCGTCGACTTCAACCGCGGCGGCACGCCGCTGGCCGAGATCGTCACCGAGCCCGACGTGCGCTCCGCCGCGCAGGCGCGCGAGTGGCTGACGCTGCTGCGCACGACGCTGCGCCGGCTCGGCGTCAGCGACGTGAACATGGAGGAGGGCTCGCTGCGCTGCGACGCGAACATCTCGATCCGCCCGGTCGGCTCGCACGAGCTCGGCACGAAGACCGAGCTGAAGAACATGAACTCCTTCCGCTTCATCGAGCGCGGCATCAACGCCGAGATCGCGCGCCAGGAGGCGCTGCTGCGCGGCGGCGGGCAGGTCGTGCAGGAGACGCTGCACTTCGACCCGCGCACGGAGGCGATCACGTCGCTGCGCTCCAAGGAGGAGGCGCACGACTACCGCTACTTCCCCGAGCCCGACCTCGTCCCGGTCGCGATCTCCGAGGAGATGCTCGCGCGCCGCGCGCGCGGCGATGCCCGAGCTGCCGGCCGCCCGCGAGGAGCGCCTGCAGGCGCTCGGCGTCAGCGCCGCGAGCGCGCGCCAGCTCGCCTGGCGCACGGAGCTCGGCGACTACTTCGAGGCGGCGCTGGCGGCGGCGGCGACCGGCGCCGACGCCGCCAGCCGCTCGCCAACTGGGTCTGCAACGAGCTCGTCGCGCGCGTCGGCGAGGAGGACCCGAACGCCTCGAAGGTGCGCCCCGACGCGCTCGCCAAGCTCGTCGCGCTCGTCGGCGCCGAAGGCCGTCACGGTCGGCAACGCCAAGCTCGTGCTCGACCGGCTCGTCGCCGAGGGCGGCGACCCGGCGCAGATCGTCGAGGCCGAGGGCCTCGGCGCGATGGCCGGCGGCGACGACGCGCTGGAGCCGATCGTCGAGGCCGCGCTCGCCGCCAACGCCGACGCCGCCGAGAAGATCAGCGCCGGCAACATGAAGGCGATCGGCGCGATCATCGGCCACGTCATGCGCGAGACGAAGGGCCGCGCCGACGGCGGCGAGGTCACGCGCATCGTGCGCGAGAAGCTCGGGGTCTGATGGCGCGCCGCGTCGCCGCGGCGGGACTGACCGCGCCTCGCCTGTGCCGGCGCCGGCTCGGCGATCGACGCGCCGTCCGACGTCCGACGTCGCCGACCGGCACCGTCGAGCATGCCCGGGCGTGACGCTGCGGGTCGAGCCGACGCAGCTCCGTCGGCGGCGCGAGGAGGTCACGTTCAGCGCCGCGTCACCGCAGGCTCGACCGCGAGCGCGCTCGAGTGACGCTGCCGCAGCCTGGCTGGAGCGCTCGACCGCACGGCGCGACCCAGGCGCGCGTGCCGTGCACGGCAGCGCCTCGACCGGGCGCGTCCGCGTGCGCCGCACCGGTCGCGTCGTGCGCGGCTCCGTCGCGAGGGCCGCCGCGCCGACACGGCGCTACCGGTGACCGATCGCGCGCTGCGGCCGGGCACGTACCGGGCGCCTCGCGCTCCGCGGCGGACGGCGACCGGTCGGGACGGCCGGCGAGCGTCGTCGTGCTCGGCGCGCCAGCCGCGGCCCGAGCGTGCCGGCGCGCGGGCGTACGATGTGCACGCGGTCCCGCCGGCGCCGAAGGAGGCACTCGATGTCGAAGCTCATCCGCATGGACCACACCGGCCACTCGACGCTCGCCGAGTGGACGCCCGACGATCCGGCCGCCGTCGAGGCCGCGGTCGCGGCGTTCCGCGCCGAGCTCGAGCGCGGCTATCTCGGCGATGGTCAGCACCGGGCCCGGGCCACGCCGAGCACGTCCGCGAGCTGCCGGTCGACGCCGAGCTCGTGATCATGCGCCTGCCGATCTCCGGCGGCTGAGCGAGCGCGCGAGCCGGCGCGATGGCGACCGTCGAGGTCCTGCCGGAGACCGCGGCGGTCCACTGGCGCCCGCGCGTCGATGCCGCGCAGCTGCGCCGCGACGGCCGGCTGTGGACGCTGACGACGGTCGCGCACGTCGTCCCGTTCGTCGGCGCGGCGACGCTGCTCATGTGGCTGCAGCCGCTCGCGCTGCCGGTCGCGCTCGTCTGCCTCGCGCACGCCTGGATCATCCCCGAGCTCTACGCGCAGCGCGGCGCGAACGTCCTGCGCCCGCGCGGCGCGCGGCGCGGCCGCCGGCGCGACGGCGGCGCCGAGCCCGAGCAGCGCTCCGTCGGCCTGCTCGGCGACCTCGTCGGCCACGAGGCGCGCGAGCTGCACGCGCGCACCGGGCCTCGTGCTCGAGCCCGGCCGGCTCGGCACGTGGATCGTCGGCGAGGCCGGCGCGGTGCTGCTGCACGGCCGCCGCCGGCGCGCCTACTGCTACTGCGTGAAGGTCGACCCGCGCCTGCCGGCGGCGGGTGAGCTGCCCTCCGGCGACCGCATCGCCCACCTGCTGCTCGCCCTGCGCAGCGACGAGCAGGGCTTCGCGACGGTCGCCAACCTCGCCTTCTCCGGCGCGCGCTGGCGGCTGCGCCGGCGCATGCGCGCCGAGATGCGCCGGCGCTCGACGCCGCGCGTTTCGCGGTTCGACAGCGGGTCGAGCGCCGCGCGCTGAATCCGGGACAGCGGGCCAATGCCCGCGCGCGGCGTGCGGCGCACGATGATTGGCATGCCTGACGCCAGCTCTGACCTCACCCGCCGCGCCCTGATCGAAGTCGCGGCGCCCATCGGCGACGTCGCCCAAGGACCCGGTCGTTCGCCGTTACCGGCTGGCGCGAGTGCCGCTCTACACCAGGCCGGCGCCCGCGCTGGATCGCTTCGCGCACCTGCGCAGAAGCTACGACTGACCCCCGACACGCAGAAGCCG
>CAVVTD010000016.1:0-122363 GCA_963751065.1 uncultured Actinomycetes bacterium | reverse complement strand
CGGCTCGTCGACGGTCCAGCCGGTCGCGGAGGCCGCGGTCGAGCTCTTCGCCGAGGAGGCCCCGAACGTCGACGTGAGCGTCGGCGGCGTCGGCACGGGCGACGGCTTCGAGAAGTTCTGCCGCGGCGAGCTGCAGATCGCCGACGCCTCGCGCGGGATCGAGAAGGAGGAGTACGACGCCTGCAAGAAGGCGAACATCACTCCGGTCGAGGTGCAGGTCGGCATCGACGGGCTGACCGTGGTCGCCAACAAGGATCTCGCGATCCCGGACGACTGCATCACGACGGCGAACCTGAAGAAGCTCCTCGCCCCGAAGTCGAAGATCGCCAACTACAAGGAGCTCGGCGCCGGCTTCCCGGACCAGAAGGTCGCGTTCTTCACGCCCGGCACGGAATCCGGCACGTACGACTTCTTCACCGAGACGGTGCTCGAGACCGACGCCGAGCAGCGCACGGGCAGCGAGGTCCAGACCTCGGCCGACGACAACCAGATCGTCACCGGCATCGAGGGCACCAAGGGTGCGCTGGGCTACGTCGGCTTCGCCTTCGCGGATGCGCAGAAGGACAAGCTGAAGATCCTCGCCGTCGACGGTGGAGACGGCTGCGTCAAGCCCGAGATCGCATCGATCGCCGACGGCAGCTACACGCCGCTCTCGCGCCCGCTGTTCATGTACCCGACGACCGAGACCGCGGCCAAGCCGGAGGTCAAGGGGTTCATCCAGTTCGTCCTGGACAACAACAAGCAGGTCAACGAGGCGGCGGATTACGTGCCGCTCACCGATGAGCTGCTGACCGAGGCCAAGGCCAACCTCGAGGGCGCGACGCCCGTCAAGGCGCCGACGGAGTAGCACGCAGTGAGCGGCGAAGACGAGAAGGCGGCACGCTCCGGCGCCGGGTCGATTTCCCTGACCCGGACCCGGACGCGCCGCTCCGTCGGCGAGCAGGCCATCAAGATCCTGCTCGCCGGCGCCGCCGTGCTGTCGGTCCTGACCACGGTCGGCATCGTCATCACGCTGCTCAACGAGTCGACGAAGTTCTTCGGCGAGGTCCCGTTCGCCGACTTCTTCTTCAGCACCGACTGGTCGCCGCTGACCGGCGGCGAGTCGCAGGCCTTCGGGGTCGTCCCGCTCATCTGGAGCACGCTGTACCTGACGTTCATCGCGCTGCTCGTCGCGGTCCCGCTCGGACTCGGCGTCGGCGTCTATCTCGCCGAGTACGCGTCCCCGCGCGTGCGCAAGATCTTCAAGCCGATCGTCGAGGTGCTCGCGGGCATCCCGACGATCGTCTTCGGCTACTTCGCGCTGACGTTCTTCACGCCGGTGCTGAAGGACGTCGGCATCGACGTGCAGGTGTTCAACGGGCTGTCGGGCGGCATCATCCTCGGCATCCTCGTGCTGCCGACGATCGCGTCGGTCAGCGAGGACGCGATGTCGGCTGTCCCGCAGTCGCTGCGCGAGGGGGCCTTCGGGCTCGGCGCGGCGAAGTGGCAGGTCGTCGTGCGCGTCGTCTTCCCGGCCGCGCTGTCGGGCGTCGTCGCGGCGCTCGTGCTCGGCGCGTCGCGGGCGATCGGCGAGACCGTCGTGATCCTCATCGCCAGCGGCAACAACCCGAACCTGACGTTCGACCTGAACGTCGCGCACCAGAACATGGCGGCGTTCATCGCGAACACCGCGCGCGCCGACATCTCGGCCGGCGGTGTCGCCTACGCCACGATCTTCGCCGTCGGGACGACGCTGTTCGTCATGACCTTCGCGCTCAACCTCGTGGCGATCCGCTTCGTGCGCAAGTACCGGCAGGTGTACGAATGAGCGTCGCCGAGACCACCGTCACGCGCCGCGTCGTCGAGCGCGCCTCCAGCGGGGAGCGCACGAAGGACCTGCTGTTCCGCTCGGCGTTGCTGCTGTGCCTGTTCGTCGCGGTCGCGTTCCTCGGCGTGCTGCTCATCGACGTCGCGATCGACGGCGTGCCGCTGGTCACGCCCGAGTTCATCACGAACTACCCGTCGCGGCTGGACGCGGCGCGGTCGGGCATCCGCCCGGCGATCATCGGGACGCTCTACCTGATGGTCCTGTGCGCGGCGTTCATCGTGCCGATCGGGGTCGCCGCCGCGGTCTACCTCGAGGAGTTCGCCGACAACAGCCGCTGGTGGAACCGCGTCATCGAGGTGAACATCCAGAACCTCGCCTCGGTGCCCTCGGTCGTCTACGGCATCCTCGGGCTGGCCTTCATCGTCCGCGGGCCGGTCGACATCTGGGGGCTGGGGCAGGGCTCCCCGACGCTGCTGGCCGGTGCGCTGACGCTCGGCCTCCTCGTCCTGCCGGTCGTGATCATCGTCTCGCGCGAGGCGATCCGCGCGGTGCCGCCGTCGATCCGCGAGGGCTCGCTGGCGCTCGGCGCGACGAAGTGGCAGACGATCTGGAAGATGGTGCTGCCGGGCTCGATCTCGGGCATCGCGACCGGCGTCATCCTCGCGCTGTCGCGGGCGATCGGCGAGACCGCGCCGCTCATCCTCGTCGGCGCGATCGCCTTCCGGCTCACCGACCCGACGATCGACGGCCAGTTCTCCGCGCTGCCGATCGCCATCTTCGGCTCCGCGGTCGAGCCGCGCGACGAGTTCCGCATCCTCGCGGCGGGCGCGATCGTCGTCCTGCTCGCGGTCCTGCTGCTCATGAACTCCGCCGCGATCTACCTGCGCAACCGCTACGAGCAGAAGTGGTGAGCGACATGTCCGCTTCCTCCTCCTCCTCCGACGACCCGTTCGGGACCCCGCCCACGCCCACGACTGGTGATGCCATGGACTCCACGCAATCCGAACCGACGACAGACGCCCGCCCCGGTGTGAGCGCCTCGGCCGGGCTGCCGGCAGCCGCCCTCCCCAAGCCCGGCCAGGCCGCCAAGCCATCGATGAGCCGGGAGGCGATCTTCACCCTGCAGGACGTGTCGGTCCGCTACGGCGGCGTGCCGGCGGTCGAGAACGTCACGTTCGACCTGCTCAAGAACGACATCACGGCGTTCATCGGCCCGTCGGGCTGCGGCAAGTCGACGCTGCTGCGCTGCCTGAACCGGATGAACGACCTCATCCCGAGCGCGAGCGTGCACGGCAGCGTGCGCTACCACGACCAGGACCTCTACGCGCCCGACATCGATCCCGTCCAGGTGCGCAAGCGGATCGGGATGGTCTTCCAGAAGCCCAACCCGTTTCCGAAGTCGATCTACGAGAACATCGCGTTCGGCCCGCGCGTACTGGGCATGAAGGGCGACATGGACGAGATCGTCGAGACCGCGCTGCGCAAGGGCGCGCTGTGGGACGAGGTCAAGGACCGCCTGAAGACGAACGCCTTCGGGATGTCCGGCGGCCAGCAGCAGCGGCTGTGCATCGCGCGCACGATGGCCGTGGAGCCCGACGTGATCCTCATGGACGAGCCGTGCTCGGCGCTGGACCCGATCTCCACCGGGGCGATCGAGGAGCTCATGCTCGAGCTCAAGCAGAACTACTCGATCGTGATCGTCACCCACAACATGCAGCAGGCCGCCCGCGTGTCGGACATGACCGCGTTCTACAACGTCGACAAGCTCGAAGAGGGCAAGCGCGTCGGCAAGCTCGTCGAGTTCGCGCGCGACCGAGAAGATCTTCACCGCCCCCGACGACCCGCGCACCGAGCAGTACGTCACCGGGAAGTTCGGCTGATCGCGGTGGCCCTCGACCACCAGCGCAGCCACTTCCAGCAGCAGCTCGCCGAGCTCGAGGCGAGCGCGCTCGGCGGCCTGGACCTCGTCTGCGGCCAGCTGGACCGCGTGATCGAGGCGCTGCAGCACCAGGACGTCGAGCTCGCGCAGTTCGTCATCGCCGACGACGACCGGCTCGACGGGCGCTACCTCGAGGTCCATCAGGGCATCCTCTCCCTGCTCGCCCTGCAGGCGCCGGTGGCCGGCGACCTGCGGCTCGTCGCGGCCCTGCTTCATCTCATCAAGCACGTCGAGCGGATGGGCGACCAGTGCGTCAACGTCGCCAAGCTCATCCCGCTCACCGGCCATGAGCCGCCGGTGCGCGACGAGATCCTCTGCAAGGTCGTGCAGATGGGGGAGGCCGCGCGGGCCGAGGTCGTGCAGTGCAAGCGCGCCTTCGCCGAGCGCAACGTGGCGATGGCCGAGGACCTCGTCGAACGCGACCGCGACGTCAACCGCCTGAACCGCGAGGTCTTCCGGCTGGCGGTCGAGGTCGGCGACGACGCCGACACGCGCGAATGGGCGATGACGATGATCCTCATGGCGCGGGCGTTCGAGCGCGTGGGCGACAACGCCGTCGACATCGGCGAGCAGACCGCGTTCGTGGTGACCGGGCTGTTCCGGGAGTTCACGGACGCGACGCACGCCGCGCCGTACGAGCCGACCCCGGGCACCACCCGTGGCAGCGCCCATTCGGCGCCCTTCGAACCAGCTCGTCACGCGATGACGTGTCCCGCCTGGGTGAGTACTTCGCACGCCCGCGGCAGGTACCGCGCCGTCGCGTCGAGGCGAACCACGGCCAGCGGTCCGGGGAGGACGGATAGGACGAGACCAGATCGATCTCGCCGGTGATCGTAGGCCGGACCTGCCGAGCGCGATGACCGGCGTGCCCGATCAGCGACAGTTCGTGACTGTTGGCTCACCGTCGGGCGGGCGGCGGTTTGACCGCGTCGTCGGCGTGCCCGACGATCGGTCGGCGTGGCCGAGCCGGACGTGACCGTCGAGGTGCGCCTCGGCGCCCGCCTGGGCCCGGGCCGGCGCACGGTGCGGCTGCCGGCCGGCGCGACGGTCGCGGACCTGGTTGCCGTGCTGGAGCCCGGGCTCGGGCGTGCGCCCGGCGAGCTCGCGGGCGTCGCCGTGGCTTTGGGGGGCGATGTCGTGGGGCGCGACCGGGTGTTGCACGACGGGGAGGCGCTGGCGCTCATTCTTCCTGTCGCGGGGGGCTAGCTCGCGCGGCTGGGGTGCGCCGACGCGCCGCGTTGGCGTGCTTGACGGCGCCCCAACACGCATCTCTTGGGGAATGTGGTCTGCGCGCCGCCCGTCGTGTGAGCGTTCGCGGACGCTCGACCGCAGGAGCGTGGCGGGAAACCCTGCGTAGCGAAGGGTTTCCCGCCACGCTGACGGCAGCGGTCCATGCGCCGCAGGAACGCGCGGTCGTGCGAGACCGCCACGACGGTGCCCTCGAAGCCGTCGAGCGCCCGACTCGAGCGCCTCGCAGGAGTCGATGTCGAGGTTGTCGGTCGGCTCGTCGAGCAGCAGGAGGTTGTGGCCCTCGAGCTCGAGGCAGAGGATCTCCAGGCGCGCCTTCTGGCCGCCGCTGAGCGTGTCGTAGCTCGCGCTGCGCCGCCTCCGCGAGGCCGTAGCGCGCGAGCGCGCCCATCGCCCGCTCGCAGCGCGCCGGTGCGCTCCATGACGACGTCGAGCACGCCGCGGCCGGCGAAGTCGTCGCGCGGTTGAGCTGGGTGAAGATGCCGATCGAGACGCGGTTGCCGATCCGGACCTCGCCGCTCGTGGACGTCCGGCTCGCCGGCGAGCGCGCGCATCAGGTGGGTCTTGCCGCCGCCGTTGGGGCCGATGAGCCCGACGCGCTCGCCGAAGTGGACCTCGTCGGAGAACGGCTCGACGAGCCCGTCGATCGCCGACGTCGTCGCAGGTCGAGCACGCGTGCGCGCCGAGTCGCGCGCCGCGCATGCGGACCTTGATCTGCTGGTCGGCGACGGGCGCGGGCGGCGGGCCCGGCGTCGGCGAAGCGCTTCCAGCGCGTCTCGATCGGCGTCGGCCTTCTTGGCCCAGACCGGCGAGTAGCGGGCGCGCTCCTTGAAGGTCCGCACGAGCTCGCGCAGGCGCTGCTCCTCGTCCTTCCAGCGCTTGACCGCGTCGCCGAGCCTGCGCTGGCGCTCCTCGCGCGCCTCGCGGGTAGGTGGCGTAGGAGCCGTCGTGCATCCACGCGCCGTTGCCCTCCAGCGTGAGGATCGCAGGCGACGGCGCCGCTGAGCAGCTCGCGGTCGTGGGAGATGACGAGGACCGTCTTCTGCGACGCGCGCGATCTGCTGCTCGAGCGCGCGCTTGGCGGGGACGTCGAGGAAGTTGTCGGGCTCGTCGAGCAGCAGCACGTCGGCGTCGGAGGCGAAGCAGGAGCGTCGAGCACGAGCCGCTTGCGCTCGCCGCCCGACAGCGTCGCCGCGGGCCGGTCGGCCAGCTCGGCGAAGCCGCTGCGCACGATGCGCCGGCAGGCGCGCGTCCCACTGGCCCTCGAGCTCGTAGCCGCCGAGCTCCGACCAGTCGCCGATCGCGGTCCCGAGCGTCCATCGCCGGCCGTCGTCGTCGCCGGCCGCCAGCGCGGCGCTCGGCGCGCGGCATCCGCTCGCCGGCCTGCGCGCAGCGCCGTCGGCGCCATCGACAGCAGCAGCTCGCGCACGGTGCGCGCGTCGCCGGCGACGCCGACGTCCTGGGCGCATGTAGCGCGACGCCGCCCGCCGATCGAGACGTCGCCCTCGTCGGCCGGCAGCGTCGCCGGCGAGGACGCCGAACAGCGTGCTCTTGCCGACGCCGTTGGCGCCGACCACGCCGACCGTGCGGCCGGGCGGCGATGCGGAAGGAGACGTCGCTGAACAGCAGGTCGCCGCCCGGGTGCGCGTACGCGAGGTCGTTGCCGATGACGTGCGCCATGTGCCGCACATCCTGATGCCTCGGCGGCGCCGCCCGTCGCCGGGCGTGGCGAACGTCTGTTCTGTCCGGTCCGTCGGGGAGTCTCTGCGCAGACTTGTGACGAAGCGGTGTTGCGTCGTTGCAGGCGCCGTTTCTAGGCTCGGTTTCCGTCCGATCCGGCCCGTACCGTGCGCTGTTCTTCCAGGCGCAGAAAGGCACTTCGTACCCATGGCTCTCAACGACACTCAGAAGGCTGCCAAGGCCCGCAACGACGCTCTCGCGGGCGCGCTGACGCAGATCGAGCGCGAGTTCGGCAAGGGCACGATCATGCGCATGGGCGACGAGGGCGCTCTCGTGAAGTGCGCCGCGATCCCGACGGGCGCGCTGTCGCTCGACCTCGCGCTCGGCATCGGCGGCATGCCGCGCGGGCGGATCGTCGAGGTCTTCGGCCCGGAGTCCTCGGGCAAGACGACGCTCGTCTACCACATCCTCGCCGAGGCCCAGAAGCTCGGCGGGATCTGCGCCTTCATCGACGCCGAGCACGCGATGGACCCGCTCTACGCGCGCGAGATCGGCGTCGACATCGACGAGTTGCTCGTCTCGCAGCCCGACTACGGCGAGCAGGCGCTGGAGGTCTGCGACATGCTCGTGCGCTCCGGCGCCGTCGACGTCGTGGCGCTGGACTCCGTCGCCGCGCTGACGCCGCGCGTCGAGCTCGAGGGGCAGATGGGCGACCAGACCGTCGGCCTGCAGGCGCGGATGATGAGCCAGGCGATGCGCAAGCTCGCCGGCAACCTCAACCGCACGCAGACCCTGTGCCTGTTCACGAACCAGATCCGCGAGAAGGTCGGCGTGATGTTTGGTTGCTTCCATTACGACTCCCGCGTCGTGCTGGCCGACGGCAGCACCAAGAAGATCGGCAAGATCGTGAACCAGCGGATGCCCGTCGAGGTCATGTCGATGGACCCGCAGTCGGGCGAGATCACGCCCAAGCGGATCGTGGAGTACTACGACAACGGACCCACCGACGAGTGGCTCCAGTTCGAGGTGCAAGCGGGAGGCGGCTCCGGCACGCGCAAGTTCGCCTGCACCCCGAACCACGTGATCTTCACGCCCGACGGCGAGCGGCAGGCATGGGAGATCGAGGAGGGCGACGAGGTTCTCGCGGCCGTCAAGCAGTACGCCCTCAGCGACGACCAGATCAAGCTCATCCTCGGCAGCGTGCTGGGCGACGGATCCTTGCGTTACGCCTCCGAGCACAACGTGTCGTTTCGTGTCGGCCACGGCGAGCGGCAGCGCGAGTACTGCGAATGGAAGCGCTCGATGCTCGCTCCGTTCACGCACAAGCTCGGTCCGACAGGCAACGGCATCGGCTTCGACACGATTCCCATGCGCCAGCTCGCCTGGCTGCACGAGGCGATCTACGCGACGACCGGTGGCCGGACGGTCAGCGACACGCTCATCGAGCAGCTCGATGAGCGGGCAATCGCTGCCTGGTATCAGGACGACGGTACGTTTGGTGGCAACTACAGTCGGTGGGGTCATGGCAAGCCGACGATCGCTTGCGCAGGCTTGTGCGACGCCGACAAGCAACGCCTCGCAGCCCGCTGCGAGGCGCTTGGCATGGGCCGTCCGACCGTTTCCGGTCACAACCTCCTATTCAGTGGCGACCGGGCACGTGCGTTCCACGAGAAGATCGCGCCATACATCCATCCCTCGATGGACTACAAGCTTCATCCGAGCGTGCGCGGTCGCTTTGCGTGGGACGCTCCGGAGTCCGGTGACTACCGCACCGACATGGCAAGCCGGACGTCGCTACGACCGGCCCCCATGAAGGTGCTGCGCAAGTACCGCAAACCCAACCCGCCCGAGCAGCACCGACGCCCCTCGAAGACCCACAGGTACGACCTCCAGGTCGAGGGCAACCACACGTACCTCGTTGACCATGTCGTCGTGCATAACTCGCCCGAGACCCAGCCGGGCGGCCGCGCGCTGAAGTTCTACGCCTCCCAGCGGCTCGACATCCGCCGCATCGAGACCCTGAAGGAGGGCACCGAGGCGGTCGGCAACCGCGTCCGCGTCAAGGTCGTCAAGAACAAGGTCGCGGCGCCGTTCCGGCAGGCCGAGTTTGACATCGAGTTCGGCAAGGGCATCTCGACCTCGGGCTGCCTGCTCGACCTCGGCGTGGAGCACAACGTCGTCAGCAAGTCGGGCTCGTTCTTCTCCTACAAGGGCGAGCGCCTCGGTCAGGGGCGCAACAACTCCAAGGCGTTCCTCGACGCGCACCAGGAGGTCGCCAAGGCGATCGAGTCCGAGGTCTGGCAGGCGCTCGGGCTCGGCCCGGATCTCGTCGTGCCCATTGACCGCGCTGCCGCCGACGTGGTGGCGCCGGAGATGCCGGTCCCGGTCCCGGTCGGCGCCGCGTAGGCCGGCCGTGGCGAGCGACGAGCGCGCGCTCGAGCTGGCGGTCGGCCATCTCGGCAAGCGCGATCGCACCGCCGCGGAGATCCGCCGCCACCTGCTGGCCAAGGACATCAGCGAGCCGGCGGCCGCTGCGGCGGTGGCCGAGCTGGAGCGGATGGGCTACCTCGACGACGCGCGCTACGCGCGTGTGTTCGCCGAGGACCGGCGCGCGCTCGATGGCTGGGGGCCGGAGCGGATCGAGCGCCGGCTGCTCGAGCTCGGGGTCGACCGCGAGCACGTCGCGGCGGCCGTCGGCGAGCGTGACGGGGCGGGCGAGCTCGACGCCGCGCTCGACCTGCTGCGCCGCCGCGTACGCGAGGTCCCGTGCAGCGAGCGCGAGCGCGACCGCGCGCTGGGGATGCTCGTACGCAAGGGCTACGACCTCGAGCTCGCCTACGACGCGGTGCGGGCGTTTGAGCGCGCGGGCGCGGCCTGAGCGGCGACGCGCCAGGCACGAAGCCGCAATTTGCGGATAGCATCCGCTTGACAACAAGCCACCAGGACGCATTCTCGGGACCGGCGTCGTCGGCGCGGCCACCGGAATGCGGACGGAGAGGTCACCGTGACTGTTGCTTCCGCAGGGCCGAGTGTGGGCAGCGAGTCGTCGACGGAGCTGGGTGAGCGGTTCGCCCAGGCGCTCGTGTACGCCACGCGCGTGCATCGCGACCAGACGCGGCGCGGGCGCCCGTACGTCGCGCACCTGCTGCGGGTGGCCGGCCTCGTGATCGACGACGGCGGTTCCGAGGACGAGGCGATTGCCGCGTTGCTGCACGACGCGGCCGAGGATCAGGGCGGCTATCGCCGGCTGCGTGAGATCCGCACGCGCTACGGCGCAGATGTCGCCGCGATCGTGGACGCATGCACGGACACCTACGACGAGCCCAAGCCGGCGTGGCGCACGCGCAAGGAGCAGTACCTCGCACGCCTCGCGGACTCGTCGCCGGGCGCGCTGCGCGTCTCGATCGCCGACAAGGTCGATAACGCGAGCGCGATCCTCACCGACCTCGCCACGTACCCGGACGCCGCGTCGGATGACGTCTGCTGGTACTACGCGAGCCTGGCCCGCGCGTTCAACCGGCTCCAGCCCGGGCCCCGCGCCGACGAGCTCACCCGGCTGGCGAGCGAGCTGTCGCGCCGTCATGCGGCGGCGGACAGCCGCTACGCGCTCGCCTACTCCGAGGTGACCATCACGTAGACGCCGGTTGCGCCGCGGCCTGCGGCGCGGGCAGCCGGTCGTTGCGGACCGGGTGCACTCGAGCGGTCCGGCGCGCATCCGTCCGGCTCATTACAGGATCGTCACCTCTCGCTCGCCGCCGTTCGGAAGGGTCGGGACCCGCGTCGGTTGCCGACTCGCGTTCGTCCACGACCAGAGGATCTCTTCCCGATGAGCACTTCATGGCACCGGCCGGTTGGTGCGTTCTGCCTGTCCGCGGTCGTCGCGCTGCTCGCGCTGGCGCCGCCGGCACTCGCCGCACCGCCCGCCGCCGGCGCGCTGAAGATCAACGAGATCGAGTCCAGCGGCGGCTCGGGGGTGGTCGACTACGTCGAGCTGATCAACAACGGCGCCGATGCGGCGGAGATCGGCGGCTACATCGTCAAGGACAACGACGACACGCACAGCTTCACGGTCCCGGCGGGCACGATGATCGCGGCCGGCGGCTACTACGTCGCTGACGTCGACGCCGGCGCGACCGCGTTCGGCCTGGGCGCGATGGACTCGGCGCGCGTGTTCGCCCCCGGCGACCTGACGACGGCGGTCGACAGCCACAGCTGGACGGCGCACGCCGTGACGACCTACGGGCGCTGCCCGAACGGCACCGGCGCGTTCACCACGACGACCAGCCTCGACCCGCGGGGCCGCCAACGACTGCGTCCCGAACGTGAAGATCAACGAGATCGAGTCCAGCGGCGGCACGCCGGGCGACTGGGTCGAGCTGATCAACAACGGCGCCGCCCGGCGGACATCGGCGGGCTACGTCGTCAAGGACAACGACGACACGCACAGCTTCACGGTCCCGGCGGGCACGATGATCGCGGCCGGCGGCTACTACGTCGCTGACGTCGACGCCGGCGCGACCGCCTTCGGGCTTGGCGCGGCGGACTCGGCGCGCCTGTTCGCGCCGCGGCGACCGACGCTCGGTCGACACGCTACAGCTGGACCGCGCACGCCGCGACGACGTACGGCCGCTGCCCGAACGGCACCGGCGCGTTCATGACGACCACGACCTCGACCCGGGGCGCGGCCAACGACTGCGGTCGCGGCCGCCGCGTGAAGATCAACGAAGTCGAGTCCAATGGCGGCACGCCCGGCGACTGGGTCGAGCTGATCAACACCGGCGCGACCGCGGTGGACGTCGGCGGCTTCGTCGTCAAGGACAACGACGACACGCACGTCTTCACGATCCCGGCCGGGACGATGATCGCCGGCCGGCGGCTTCCTCGTCGTCGACGTCGACGCCGTCGGTTCGGCCTCGGCGGGCCGGACACGGCCCGCCTGTTCGCACCCGGCGGCGACGACGCTGGTCGACACCTACAGCTGGACGGCGCACGCCGCGACGACCTACGGGCGCTGCCCCGACGGCACCGGCGCGTTCGCGACGACGACGTCGTCGACCAAGGGCGCGGCGAACGTCTGCCCCGGTGACGCCGTGCCGCCCGTGGCCGGGCGGGAGCGACGGTCGCCACTGTCGACGCGTGTCGACGTGTTCGGCGGCGAACCTGAGCGGGCTGGCCTACGAGGCGTCGGGCACCGGCGCCCGGGCGTGCTCTGGGCCGTGCGGAACGGCCCGGGCACGCTCTACCGGCTGCTCTTCGACGGAACGATCTGGGCGCCGGACACCGGCCAACGGCTGGAGCGCCGGCAAGCCGCTGCGCTACGCCGACGGCACCGGCGACCCCGACGCGGAGGGCGTGACGCTCGTCGGCGGCGATCCGGCCGACGGCGTCTTCGTCGTCCACCGAGCGCAACAACGACGCGAGCGGCGATCAGCCGCCCGCCGATCCTGCGGTTCGACCTCGCGTCGCCGGCACCGCGCTGCATCGCGACCGACGGACTGGAACCTCACCGCCGACCTGCCCGGCGTGGGCGCGAACCTCGGCCTCGAGGCCATCACGTGGATGCCGGACGCTTCCTGGTCGCCAAGGGCTTCCTCGACGAGCGCACGGGCGCGGCGTACGACCCGGCCGACTACCCCAACCACGGCACGGGCCTGTTCTTCGTCGGCGTCGAGGACAACGGCACGATCTACGCGTACGCGCTCGACCAGGCGACGGACACCTACACGCGCGTCGCGACGATCGCCAGCGGCTTCCCGGCGGTCATGGACCTCGAGTTCGAGCCCGAGACCGGCCACCTCTGGGCGGTCTGCGACGACACCTGCAACGGCCGCATCGTCGACGCTCGACATCGCGCAGACCGGCGCGAACGTCGGCAAGTTCGTCGTCACGAACACCTACGAGCGGCCAGCGGGGATGCCGAACCTCAACAACGAGGGCTTCGCCATCACGCCGCAGCAGGAGTGCGTCGGCGGCAGAAGCCGGTGTTCTGGACCGACGACACCAACACCGACAAGCACGCCCTGCGCTCCGGCACCCTGAACTGCACGGTCCTGCAGACAATCACGTTCGCGCAGCCGGCGCCGATCCCGTTCGGCAGCGCGCCGGTGGCGCTCGTCGCGTCGGCCACGAGCGGGCTGCCGGTCGGCTTCAGCGCGTCCGGGCCGTGCGCCGTGACGGGGACGCCGGCGGCGCCGACCCTGACCGTGTCGGACGTGGGGGCCTGCGTGGTGACGGCGACCCAGCCCGGCGACCAGATCTACGCGGCGGCCGCGCCGGTCGTACGCACGGTGACGATCACGAGGGCGCCCACGACGCTGCGCCAGCGACCGGTGTCGCTGCTGGGGTCGCTCTTCAGCTTCCGGGTCCGCTACACGGCGGTCCTGACCTCCGACGTGACCGGGCAACCGCTGGCCGGTCAGACGATCGTCTTCCGGATATCGACGTCCCCGACGGGGCCGGTGGCCTGCACCGCGGTGACCGACAGCGCGGGTACGGCCACCTGCACGAGCTCGCCGCTGTCGCTCCTGGCGCTGCTCGTGACGCGCAGCACGACCGCGCGCTACGCCGGTGCCGCGCACTACGCGCCCTCCAGCGACACCACGCCGATCCGCCTGCTCTGACCTGCCGGCGCCAGCTGCGGCTCGGACCGGGCCGGCGGGGCGCCCCGACCATGCGCATGATCAGCTCCCACATCCTGCCGTACGGCACCGCGCTCATCGTGGGCGTGATCGCCGGAACCATCGCGGGCTCGCCGATCGTCGCCGGCCTGGGGGCGCTGGCGTGCGCGAGCATCTGGGCGTCCGTCGCGCGGCGCTCGAACGTACCGTGACGGGCCGCGAACGGCGCGACGGTGGCGCGGGCGATGCGGGCGCCTGGGCACGTCAGCTAGCTCGGGCTGAGCTCGATCGCGGCCCGCGCGGCCCGACCCGGCAGCGCGAGCGAGAGCAGCCCGGCCGCGAGCACGAACACCGACCGACGCCCACAGGCACGCCTCGAGGCCCTGCCACTGATACAGCGCGCCGGACAGCACGGTCCCGGCCAGGCGTCCGCCGGCGTTGGCCATGTAGTAGAAGCCGACGTTCATCGCCACCTTGTCGCCGTCGGCGTAGGCGAGGATCAGGTACGAGTGCACCGCCGAGTTCAGCGCGAAGACGACGCCGAACGCGATCAGGCCCGCGACGACGCACGACGCCGGCGTGACGCCGGCCGGCGAGCGCGACGGCGATGCCGGCGGGGAACGGCGGCCAGCATAAACGCCAGCCACGTCGCCGTCGCGCCGTCGGGCGTCGCCGCGACGTACGCCGCGGCGCGGGCGCGACGCCTGCACCGACGCCGTAGCCGATGACCCAGACGGCCAGGAACGTCGCCGACCTGCCAGAAGCTCCAGCCCAGCACGCGTGCGCAGGAAGACCGGCAGCCCGACGACGAACCACACGTCGCGCGCGGCGAACAGGAAGACCCGCGCCGCCGCCAGCACGTTGACCGCGCGGTTGTTGGAGAACATCTGGCGGAACCTGCGCCTTCGGTTCGGGCGTGCCGAGCGTCGCCGCGCATCAGCGCGAGCTGCGACGAGCAGCGCGGTCAGCACGAGGCCGGCGAGCACGAGCAGCGCCGGTGCTGGAAGCCGACCGACGGTCAGCAGCAGCCCGCCGACGAAGAACCCGACGCCCTTGAGCGCGTTCTTCGAGCCGGTCAGGATCGCCACCCAGCGTGTACAGCGTGGACGGGCGCATCCGTCGGGCACGATGCAGCTTGACCGCGCTCTTGGAGCTCATCTTCGTCAGGTCCTTGGCGATGCCCGATGAGCGCCTGCGCGACCATCACGTAGGCGACGACGAGCCAGCGACTCCGGCGCGAACGCCAGCATGGCGAGCGCCACGAGCTGCGTGCCCAGGCCCGGCGAACAGCGTGGTCTTGCAGCCCGAGCCGCGCGGCGAGCCAGCCGCCGACGAGGTTCGTGACGACGCCGAAGACCTCGTAGAAGATGAACAGCGACGCGACCTCGAACGGCGCTGTAGCCGCGCTCGTAGAAGTAGAACAGGACCAGCATGCCGGATCGCGCCGTCGGTGATCGTGTCCGCCCAGTAGGCGCCGGTGACGACGCGCGTAGTTGCGCAGGTCGGCGGCGCGCTGGGCCGGCGTGCGGCGGCGCGTCGGTCATGGCGCCGGCCAGCTCCGCAGGCCGGCGCCGACCGTGGCGCGCCAGCTCGACCAGGCGGTTGGCGTAGCCCCACTCGTTGTCGTACCACGCGAGCACCTTCACCTGCGTGCCGTCCATGACCATCGTCGAGGGCGCGTCGACGATCGCCGAGCGCGGGTCGTCCTTGTAGTCGACGGAGACGAGCGGGCGCTCCTCGTAGCCGAGGATCCCGGCCAGCGGCCCGTCGGCGGCGGCCCGCAGCAGGCCGTTGACCTCGGCGACCGTCGTCGGCCGCGCCACCTCGAACACGCAGTCGGTCAGCGAGGCGTTGAGCAGCGGCACGCGCACGGCGAGCGCCGTCGAGCTTGCCCTGCAGCTCGGGGAAGATCAGCCCGATCGCGGTCGCCGAGCCGGTCGTCGTCGGGATGAGCGACAGCGCCGGCGGCGCGCGCGCGGCGCAGGTCCTTGTGCGGCGCGTCGACGAGCGTCTGCGTGTTCGTCATGTCGTGCAGGGTCGTGATCGACGCCGCGGCGGATGCCGATCCCCTCGTGCAGCGACCTTGACGACCGGCGCCAGGCAGTTCGTCGTGCACGAGGCCGCGGTCAGGATGTCGTGCGCGGCCGGGTCGTAGCGGTCGTCGTTGACGCCGACGACGACGTTGAGCGCGCGCGGGTCCTTGACCGGCGCGGCGACGATCGACCTTCTTCACGCCGCGCTCGAAGTACGGCTGCAGCGACTCGACGCGTGCGGAACCGCCCGGTGCACTCGAGCACGATCTCGACGCCGTGCTCGCTCCCACGGCACGTCGCCGGGCGCCGCCGCCGCGCCGTAGGAGAGCGCCACGCCGTCGACGGTCAGCGTGCTCGCCGTGCGCCGGTGGCCGCCGCGGTCCCAGCGGCCGTGGACGGAGTCGAAGCAGAGCAGGTGCGCCGCGCAGGCCGCATCGCCGGCAGCTCGTTGACGTGGACGAACTCGCAGGTCGGCGCAGTCCCACGCCGCGCGCAGCGCCAGGCGGCCCATCCGGCCGAAGCCGTTGATCGCGACGCGGGTCGCGGTCACAGCTGGGGCTTGACGGCGCGCACGATCGCCGCACCGGCGTGCTCGTGCACGCGATGCGTCTCGCGGATCTCGACGCCGGCCAGGCCGGCCGCCTCGAGCAGCTCGACGAACTCGTCGTGCGTGAGCGCGCCGGCGATGCAGCCCGTCCACTGCGGCCATGTCGGCGCGCGTGGCGGCGTCCATCTCCGGGTCGGCGATGACGTCGGAGACGGCGAAGCGCCCGCCGGGCCGCAGGACGCGCGCGACCTCGCGCAGCACGGCGGCCTTGTCGCCCGACAGGTTGATGACGCAGTTGGAGATGACGACGTCGACCGTCGCGTCCGCCAGCGGGATGTCCTCGATGTGGCCCTTGACGAACTCGACGTTCGCCACGCCCGCCGCGGCCGCGTTCGCGCGGGCGAGCTCGAGCATCTCGTCGGTCATGTCCAGGCCGATGGCCCGCCCGCTCGCGCCGACGCGGCGCGCGCTGATGAGGACGTCGGCGCCGGCGCCCGAGCCGAGGTCGAGCACGGTCTCGCCCTCGTGCAGGTCGGCCACCGCCGTCGGGACGCCGCAGCCGAGCGAGGCGCCGACGGCGCTCGCCGCGCCCGCCGCCTCGTCGGCGTCGTAGAGCGCGTCGCCGAAGACCTGCGTGCCGGAGGCATCGGTGAGCGGCACCTCGGTCGGGCCGCAGCAGGACGACGGAGCGGCCGCGCCCGCTGCGGCGGCGCGCGCGGCGGCGGCGTACTTCTCGCGCACCCGGTCGCGGATCGTGTCGGCGTCGGTCAGCTCAGCCATCTCGTCAGTCCCTCCAGCCCGTCCGGGCGGGTGTAGTAGTAGGTCCACGTGCCGCGCCGCTGCGAGGCGAGGATGCCGGCGTCGACGAGCACCCGCAGGTGCTTGGCCAGCGCCGGTTGTGACATCTCGAAGAGCGGCAGCAGCTCGCACTGGCAGACCGCCTCCGGCGCCGCGCTGCGGACGGCGTCGACGATCCGCAGGCGCGTCGGGTCGCCGAGCGCCTTGGCGACGGCGGCCAGCGTGGTCGCCTGCTCCGCGTCGATCCGCGGTTGCGCCACGGCGCCGCAGCAGCCGGCCGGCTGCCGGCGGCGAGGGGAGAGGACGGGTGCGCTGCTGCGGCTCATCGCGGGCGCAGCATGACAGAACCAAACAGTTATGACAAGACCAATTGGTTATATCTTGCCGCGGTCCGTACTTCCCCCTTGTCCGGGCGTGTGTCCGGGAGGTACGTTGCACCGGCTAACGGTTGGGTGGCGGGGTAGGGACACCGACGCGCGTCCGCTTGACACCTACAACGTCCTCGCGGAGACCGCCGGCGGCGATGCCAACAACGTCGTCATGGCCGGCGGGCACCTCGACTCCGTCACGGCGGGACCGGGCATCAACGACAACGGCTCCGGTTCGGCGGCGCTGCTGGAGACCGCGATCCAGATGGCGAAGGTCACGCCGCGCAACAAGGTGCGTTTCGCGTGGTGGAGCGCCGAGGAGTCCAGTCTCATCGGCTCCACGCGCTACGTCGAGTCGCTTTCGCAGGCCGAGGGCGACCGGATCGCGCTCTACCTGAACTTCGACATGGTGGGCTCGCCGAACTACGTGCGCTTCGTCTAAGACGGTGACAACTCGACCGGCACGGGCGTGATCCCGGCCGGTTGCGTGGCGCGCTGCCAGAGCGGCTCGGGGGTCATCGAGTCCGTCTACACGGGCTACTTCGACTCCGTCGGACTGGCCTCGGCGCCGACGCCGTTCAACGGGCGCTCGGACTACGGGCCGTTCATCGCGGCGAACATCCCGTCCGGCGGACTGTTCACCGGCGCCGAGGGCGTCAAGACCGCGGCGGAGGCGGCGGTCTTCGGCGGCACCGCGGGGGCGCCGTACGACCCGTGCTACCACGCGGCGTGCGACGACTACGACAACGTCTCCGAGACCGGCCTGCACGAGATGTCCGACGCGATCGCCCACTCGGTCATCACGTTCGCGCAGAGCACGGCGGTCGTGAACGGGGCCAAGGGCAAGGGGAACTTCAAGCGCCCGCCGATGGGAGGTGACGGAAGCGGGGCCGGCGGCGGCGGCGGACTGCACGACGGCCACAACGACGATCCCAACTGATCGCAGGCGGACCCGGGGTCGGGCGCGGACGTTCGCGCCCGGTCCCGCGGCCCCGGCCGGAGGCCCGCGCGGCGCCTGGCCGCTGCATCACACGCCCCGCCGGTTGCCCGCAGTTTGCGGCCGTCCTATGATCGCTTGGGTCAGACCGAGCCCGCCGAGGGCGACAGCCACAGCGCATCCGAGCAGTTCCGAGAATCCATCAGGCAGCTACGACGACGGGGCATCACACAGGGCGGCGATCCGCCCGCCGCATCCATCCTTCGACCCGACTCGCACCCCTTCTGAACAGCACCGGCCCGCCTCGCGCGGCCGGTAATCGCCCGACGCGCGCCCGGTCCGACTCCCAGACTCGATGGCACCGCGCGGCCGGCCAGCCCCGCACGCGGGAGAGGAAGGGGCACCCCGACATGGAACTGATCGTGGCAGCGGCGATTCTCGGCGCGGCGATCGTCGGTGCCATCGCGCTGCGCGGGCGGCGCGAGGCTGCGGCGCCCGGCGCCGGCGGTGGGGCCGGCCGCGCGCGAGGAGCTCGTCCGCCTCGAGGAGCGCGTCAGCGCGCGCGCCGAGGAGCTCGACCGCCGCGCCCGCGAGCTCGACGACCAGACCCGCGCGCTGGAGGCCGAGCGCGAGCAGCTCGCCCGCCGCCAGCGCGAGCACGAGCAGGCGCTCGAGAAGATCTCCGGCCTCAGCGCGGGGCAGGCGAAGCAGAAGCTCATGGCGCAGATCACCGACCAGGTCCGCCACGAGTGCGCGCGCCACGTGCGCGAGATCGAGGAGGAGACCAAGCGCGACGCCGAGCGGCGCGTGCGCTCGATCCTCTCGGTGGCGATGCAGCGCCTCGCGGCGAGCCACGCCGCCGAGACGACGGTGTCGGTCGTGCACCTGCCCTCCGACGAGATGAAGGGGCGCATCATCGGCCGTGAGGGGCGCAACATCCGCGCGCTGGAGAACCTCACCGGCGTGGACTTCATCATCGACGACACGCCGAGCGCGGTCGTCCTGTCGGCCTTCGACGGCGTGCGCCGCGAGATCGCGCGCGTCACGCTCGAGAAGCTGCTCGCCGACGGGCGCATCCACCCGGCGCGCATCGAGGAGACCTACTACCAGGCGAAGTCCGAGCTCGAGGCGCTCATCGTCCAGGCCGGCGAGCAGGCGGCGTTCGACTCCGGCGTGCAGGGCCTCGACGACGAGATCGTCAAGACCCTCGGGCGCCTGAAGTTCCGCACGAGCTACGGCCAGAACGTGCTCGCGCACTCCGTCGAGTGCGCGCACCTCGCGGCGATGATGGCCGAGGAGCTCGGCGCCTCACCGAAGACCGCCGCCCGCGCCGCGCTGCTGCACGACATCGGCAAGGCCGTCTCGCACGAGGTCGAGGGCCCGCACGCGCTCGTCGGCGGCGACATGGCGCGCCGCCACGGCGAGTCGGAGGCCGTCGCCCACGCGATGGAGGCCCACCACAACGAGGTCGAGCCGCAGACGATCGAGGCGATCATCGTGCAGTCCGCCGACGCGCTGTCGGGCGCGCGGCCGGGCGCCCGCGGCGAGTCGCTGGAGCACTACGTCAAGCGCCTGCGCGCGCTGGAGCACATCGCCTCGCGCCACGCGGGCGTGGAGAAGTCCTACGCGATGCAGGCCGGCCGCGAGATCCGCGTCATCGTCACGCCGACCGCGATCGACGACGACGCCGCGATGCTGCTCTCGCGCGAGATCGCGCGCGAGATCGAGAAGGAGCTCGAGTACCCCGGCCAGATCAAGGTCACGGTCATCCGCGAGTCGCGCTCGGTCGAGTACGCGAAGTAGCGCGGCCGCCCGCGCGCACGCTCAGCGCGTGCGCGCGGGCCGATCACGCTCGGTCACGGCGCGCAGGCGTCCCGACGACGTCCACGCGCTCGCCGCGGTCGACGATGACCGCCTGCTCAGCCCCGTCCGGGCCGGTGGGCGGATCGCATGTGAACGTCCATTCCTCCTTGTCGCCGGTCTCGACCCGCGGCGTCGGGCTGGCGAACTCGACCCGGCCGTTGCCCCAGTCGTCGTAGGCCGCGCCGTCGACCTGGTCGTAGTTGACGATCACCGCGGTGTACGTGCCGGCCGGCGGGTCGGGCATCACCGCGTCCTCGGTCGTGTCGCCGAACGACGCCGACTGCGCCACGAGCGTGCCGTCGGCGTTGTACACGTAGACGTCCCAGTCGGTGTTCGGGTCCGTCCACTCGATGTGGAACGTGAACGTGCCGTTGTCGACGGTGGTCGACGACGGACCGTCGACGACGAAGGAGACCTCCTCGTGCGCCCCGCTCAGCGGATCGCCGGTGTTCTCGGCGGGCTGGCCCGCCGGGTTGGCGACGTCATAGCCCGCCTGCGGTCGGCCCAGCGCATCGCGCCCGTCGCGCCCGGCGGTCACCGGCCGCGTCGACGGGTTGACGTTCCACTCGAAGTTCGGCCCGTCCGTGACCATCGAGTACTTCAGCGTGTCGGAGAACAGCTGCGCCGGGCCGATGCCCGACCCGAAGTCGTCGCCCCAGACCGGTGAGGTCGCGGTGTCGAACGTCTTCTCGATCGTCAGCTTCGAGCCCGCCGGCGCCGAGCCGGCGATGACCGAGTGCAGGCCCTGGTCCTTCGTGGCGTCGAGCATCTCGTAGTACGCCTCGCGGTTGCCGCCGCTCCCGGCGCCGGCCGCCTGGCCGCGACCGAGGTACTCGTCGACGACCGCGTTGTTGTACGGCGGGTGGAAGCCGACGATGCCGATCTCGAACGTGTAGCCGATCGAGCCGGCGGTCCAGAACGTCCAGTCCTCGGTGCCGCCGGTGGTGTCGTAGAGCCCGTAGCCGGGGATGTTGGCGTAGCCGTTGTGGCTGGCCATCCGGGCGCCGAGCGCCTTGAGCTGCGCCTCCTCCAGCGGCGGGCCCATGGCGAACACTCCCGGGGGACGCAGGATGAGGTTCGAGAACGTGTGGTTCGTGATGAGGTTCGTGATCGACCGCGTCGCCTGCAGCTCGCGGATGTTCTGGACCTCGGGCTCGGAGAACGGGTCGTCACCGCGGAACGTGTCGCTGGACCAGTTCGTGCTCGCGCCCGCGCCGCCCCATAGGCCGCCGTAGTTGCGGTTGGGGTCGGTGCCGCGCAGGCGTCCGGCGGGGTTCTCCCCGCAGGTCCCGGTCTCGTACCCCGCCGTTGTCGAGGTCGAGACCTTGCAGTTCTTGCGCTTCATCTCGAAGTCGAAGAGGCCGAAGGACGCGCTGAACCCCGCGTGCGGAGCCTCGCGCGAGAGGTTGAAGCCGTCCGGGTTGACGATCGGCACGACGATCGTGCGCGTCGTGTCGACGAGATCGCGCGTCCGCTGCTCGTGCCGTAGTTCGTGAGCAGGTCGTAGGCGAACTCGATCGCGTGCTCCGACGACGGCCACTCACGGGCGTGGTGGACGCCGAGCTGCAGGAAGATCGGCTTGCCGTCCAGCGGCATTCGGATTCTGCGTGATCTCGATGCCGTTGACGTCGCGCCCCTCGACCGACTTGTTGTTGAGCGTCAGCTCCTTGGTAAGCCCCGGGTAGCGCATCGCCAGCTGCTTGAGCTCGAAGTTGTAGTCGGCGAGATGGCGGTACTGGTTGCTGCCGCTGGGCAGCTGCGTCTTCTTGTTGGAAGCGGCGAACTTCGCGTCGGCTGTGCGGTCGGCCTTCGACTGCGCTTCGAGGTCGCTGACGCGGGTGGTGAAGGTGAAGCCGGCGTCGCGCAGCGTGCGCTCGTCGGCCGAGCCGTGCAGGACGACCTCGACGGAGGTGCCGTCGCCGTGCTCGGTGAGGTCCAGGCCGAGACCCTGCAGGCGCTGCTTGTCCTTGCGGGTGGCGGTGGCGACCTTGACGAGCTTGACCTTGGTGCTCGACTTCTGGGCGATGGCGGCGAAGGCGACGGACAGCGTCGTGCTCGAGGCGCTGCCCCGGAAGCGGCACGCCTGGACGAACAGCTTCTGGCCCTGCTTGACGAACCCCTCGGCCAGCTCGTTGGAGCCGAAGCCGGCCGAGCCGGCGACGGACTTGCCGGAGCTCGCGTCGAAGACGCCGAGGTCCCAGTCGCCCTGGCCCGAGAGGCGGGCGCGGACGAGCCCGGTGCTGGGCGCGGTGGTCGTGACGGTCTTGGTGCCGGCGGCGCCCTTGACGTAGGCGGCGTGGCAGCTGCGGTCGACGGCGGTGGCAGCCGACACCGTCTGCGTGACGGCGGCCTGCGCCGGCGGCGCGACGAGGGCGGCGGCGCCCGCGCAGGCGAGCACCAAGGTGAACCGGCCGCGCCTCATGACGTGCGAGGGCGCGGGGCGACGACTGACGTGGCTCATCGAGCCTCCAAGCTCTTGAGATATGTGCACTCGGCACGGATTGCGCTCCGCGCAGACGTGCCGCCCCTGGCCTGCCATTCAACCGTCTTTTGACGAGGCGTCAAGTTTTCGTCTATCGATCTCCCGGCGGATCGCCGCGCGCCGAAGAAGTTCGTCGTGAATACCCGGGCCCGGCCCTGATGCGCGGGCTCCGGCGCGTCGAAGCCGATCCCCACGCCGACGTGCGAGACCTCGGTGCTGAGGATGTTGCGGCGATGTCCCGGGCTGTTCATCCAGTCGCGCACGATCTCCGTCGGCGCCGCGAGCCAGCCCGGTGCCCCAGTGGATGTTCTCCGCCACGGTCGTGCCGTGCGGCGGCAGGCCCTGCGCGTACACCCGGGCGCTGGGCTCGACGCCGTCGGGATCGCGGTGCGCGTAGAAGTCGCGCTTGCCCATGTCGTCGGAGTGCAGCTGCGCGGCCTGCGTCAGCCGAGCGTCCACGACGAGCGCGGGCAGCCCCTGCGCCGCGCGCTCGCGGTTGAGCAGGCACAGCGTCGCCGCACGCGCCGACTCGACGGCGGCCGGCGTGGGGATCCGGTCGCCCGCCGGACAGCCGCCGTCGCCCTCGGCGAACGCGCGCAGCCGCTCGGGTCCGCCGATCGCCGCGACGAGGAGGACGAGCGCGACGATCGCCATTCCCACCACATGTCGTGTGGAGAGCGACACCAGGCACTGCGTCGGGCGTTCGCCCCGCGAGCTTGACCTCCGGCGCGCAGGACGGACGCAGCGTCGGGAGCGTTTCCTGCCCGTGGACGTGATCGCGTCGAGCAGCGCGTGAATCGGCGCCGATCGAACATTCGTCGGGTGCTGCCATGGGCGTGCGGCGGTGGCGTAGCCTCCGCCGCCACCGCGTCCCCCTGGAGGGTTTCAGTGCTCGATCGCTTCGCCGCCGCCTGTCCTACGCCAACGTCGTCGCCTCGCTCGCGCTGTTCGTCGCGCTCGGCGGGACCGGCTACGCCGCCGTCACCATCACGAGCAAGAACGTCCAGAACGGCTCGCTCACCGGCACGGACATCAAGAACAGCTCGATCGCCAGCGCCGACGTCAAGAACGGCTCGCTGCTGGCGCAGGACTTCAAGGTGGGCCAGCTCGTACGCGGCGCGCCAGGCGCTCCGGGCGTGCCGGGCGTGCCGGGTCAGCCGGGGAGCGCGGGCCAGAAGGGCGACAAGGGGGACACGGGCGAGGCCGGATCGGCACGCGCGTTCGCGTTCGTCAACTCCGACGGCAGCGTCGACGAGACGCGATCCAAGGGCGTGGCGGACGCCAACGTCAGCGGCGTCGGGAACACGTACTGCTTCAACGGCCTGAGCTTCACGCCCAAGAACGTGGTCGTCACCCCGCTGGAGTCCTACCGCGACGCGATGGTCGAGATGGGCGTCTGTCAGTTCCGGGTCGTCTTGAGCGGCGCGAACGGGTTCATGGTCGCCATCAACTGAGCCGCGGCTCAGCGCGCGGTCATCGCGTCGAGCACGACGTCGGGCAGCTCGCGCTCGAGCTGCTGCAGCCCGTACTCGTGGCGGAAGACGACGAGCTGCGTGCCGTCGGCGCGCTCGAGGATCTCGCCCCAGCGTGAGCCGCGCACGGCGTCGGCGTCCTGCGGCGCGACGCGCCGCGCCACCGACCAGTCGCGCGGATCGATGCTGACGGTCACGCCGAACTCGCTCGACAGCCGCTCGAGGGCGACCTCGAACTGCAGGGGGCCGACGGCAGCGAGGATCGGCGAAGGCTCGTCGCCGCGGCGCAGGACGTGCACGACGCCCTCCTGGTCGAGCTGCTGCAGGCCCTTGTGGAACTGCTTGCGCCGCCCGGGGTCGCGGTTGTGGATCGTCACGAAGTGCTCGGGCGCGAGCGTCGGGATCGCGCCGAAGCGCACCGGGTCGTCGACGTAGAGCGTGTCGCCGACGAGCACGTCGGTCGCGTTGACGACGCCGATCACGTCGCCCGGGTAGGCGTCGTCGACGACCGTGCGGTCCTGGCCGAAAAGCTCGTGCGCGTAGGTCAGCGCGATCGGCTTGCCGGTGCGCGCGTTGACCGCGCGCATGCCGCGCTCGAAGCGCCCCGAGCAGATCCGCATGAAGGCGATCCGGTCGCGGTGGCGCGGATCCATGTTCGCCTGGACCTTGAAGACGAGTGCCGAGAACGGCGTCCCGAGCGCGCGCACCGCGCCGTCGGCGTCGGGCCGGCCCGGCGGTGGCGGCGCGATGTCGATGAGCGTGTCGAGCAGCTGGCGCACGCCGAAGTTCGACAGCGCCGAGCCGAACAGCACGGGGGACAGCTCGCCCGTTGCGAAGCGGGCGGGGTCCCAGGCGTCGCCCGCGGCCTCGAGCAGCTCGAGCTCCTCGACGGCCGTGCTCCAGCCGTCTTCGGAGCGGGCGTCGTCGGCGCTGACCAGCTGCTCCGGCGCCATCGTGGAACCGCCGACGGTCCGTGTGAAGCGCACGAACGCACCGGTCTCGCGGTCCAGCACGCCGCGGAAGTCGCCGGGGATGCCGACCGGCCACGTCAGCGGGACGGCGGCCATGTGGAGGGTCGACTCGACGTGGTCGATCATCTCCAGCGGGTCCATGCCCGGGCGGTCGTATTTGTTGACGAACGTGATGAGCGGGATCCCGCGCGCCTGCGCGACCTGAAAGAGCTTGAGCGTCTGCGCCTCCACGCCGCGGGCGGCATCGAGCAGGATCACGGCGCAGTCGGCCGCGGCGAGCACGCGCAGCGTGTCCTCGGAGAAGTCGCGATGGCCTGGGGTGTCGAGCAGGTTGAAGACGACGTCGCGATGCTCGAAGCGCAGGGCGGTCGAGCTGATCGAGATGCCGCGGCGCTGCTCGAGCTCCATCCAGTCCGAACGCGCCTCCCTGCGACCGCTGCGCGCCTTCACCGAGCCGGCCTCGGCGACCGCGCCGCTGTAGAGCAGCAGCTTCTCGGTCAGCGTCGTCTTGCCGGCGTCCGGATGGGAGATGATCGCGAACGTGCGGCGACGGGCGGCCTCGGCCACGATGCGGTCCGCGCCCGCCGCGGGGACGTTGGTGGCGATGGCGGCGGACACGCCGACCCAGGCTAGCGGCCGCCCGCGCGGGATACCCTGTGCGGGCCGATGAAGCGCTACCACGTCACCACGTTCGGTTGCCAGATGAACGAGCACGACTCCGAGCGGATGAAGGGCATGCTCGAATCGCTCGGCTACGCCGAGGCGGCGGTCGCCGAGGACGCCGACGTGATCCTCTTCAACACCTGCTCGATCCGCGAGAAGGCCGACACGAAGTTCCTCGCGCACCTCGGCCACGCCAAGCGCCTCAAGCGCGAGGATCCCTCGCGGATCATCGGCGTGGGCGGCTGCTGGGCGCAGTCGGTCAAGGACGAGGTCTTCGCGCGCTTTCCCTTCGTCGACGTCGCCTTCGGGCCCGGGCAGGTCCCCAAGCTCGCCGAGTTCCTCACGTCGGACTCGCTCACCGCGCAGGGCTTCTTCGAGTTCGATGGCTTCACCGGGCACCTGCCCGGCAAGCGCGCCCGCGAGTTTCAGGCCTGGGTGCAGATCTCGGTCGGCTGCAATATGAACTGCTCGTACTGCATCGTCCCGTCCACGCGCGGGCGCGAGGTGTCGCGGCCGGCCGACGAGCTCGTGGAGGAGGTTCGTTCGCTCGCCGCCGACGGCGTGCGCGAGGTGACGCTGCTGGGCCAGAACGTCAACTCCTACGGGCGTGACCTGCGGCCGGCGCGCTCGTCCTTCTCTGAGCTGCTGCACCGGCTCGACGCGATCGACGGCATCGAGCGCATCCGCTACACGAGCCCGCACCCGAAGGACATGAACGGAGGACGTGATCCTCGCTCACGCGCAGCTGGCCTCGGTCTGCGAGCACATCCACCTGCCGCTGCAGTCCGGCTCGTCGCGTGTGTTGAAGGCGATGCGCCGCACGTACTCGCGCGAGCGCTACCTCGACCGCGTCGCGCTCATCCGCGAGCACGTGCCGGACGCGGCGATCACGACGGACATCATCGTCGGGTTCCCCGGCGAGACCGAGGCGGACTTCGCGCAGACGCTGTCGTTGTGCGAGGAGGTCGGCTACGACAGCGCGTTCACGTTCATCTTCTCGCCGCGGCGCGGGACCGAGGCGGGCGCCATGACCGAGGGGCTCGTGCCTCACGAGGAGAAGGTCGAGCGGATGCAGCGGCTCGTCGAGGTCGTCCAGCGCCGCGCCGCCGAGCGCGCGCAGCGTTTCGTCGGCCGTTCGCTCGACGTCCTCGTGGAGGGGACTTCGCGTACCGATCCCTCGCGCCTGCGCGGGCGCTCGCGCCACAACAAGACCGTGAACTTCAGCGGGCTGGCCGCGCCCGGCGACATCGTGCCGGTGCAGATCACGAGCGCCACGAGCCAGACGCTCGTCGGCGAGCTGTCGCTGCTGGCCGCCGCGGCGGGCGCGTCGTGAGACCGGCGATGCTCACCCGGCTCAAGAGCCTTGCCGCCCTCGCCACCGTGACCGTCGTCGCCGCCGGTTGCGGAGGCGACGACAAGAAGGACGAGACCCCGGCGAAGCGCCCGATCCCGCAGAGCCTGCGCGTCGTCCAGAGCGGTGCGCAGGACACGGCGGACCTCGTCCTCGCAGGCGAGCGTGCGCAGGCCGTGAAGTCCGCGAACGCGCTCGACGACGCCGCGCAGGGCGACGCGGCGGAGGAGCTGGAGGACGCGGACGTGCCGGCGGCGCAGATCGACGAGCTGAAGGCCCGTGCCGCGGAGCTCAAGCGGATCGTCGCGCGCGACAAGCCGATCCGCGTCGCGCTGGCGGCGAACCGCGCGTTCGAGCTCGTGCCCGACTTCTACGCCGTCTACTCCGATCGCGTGCCGGCGCAGGTGACCCGCCTGGACTACCTCGACCGCGAGGTCAAGCTGCGGGCGCTCGCCGGCGACCGCGGGAGGGTGGCCGACGCGGTGAGCGGCCTCGAGGTGGCGTGGAAGGAGCAGCGCAAGAAGGTGCGTCGCGCCGCCCCCGCCGGCAGTGCGGCCAGGGACCACTTCGACGCCCATGTCCGCGACCTGCGCGAGCTCGTCGACGCGGACGCGAGCCTGGAGCGGGTCGCGCGCGAGGCGCAGCGCGGCCTCGGCTTCGTTGACGAGATCGAAGCGGTCTACACGGGCTGAGCCGAAGCGCCGGCCGGCGCGGCGCGCACGGTCACCCACGAGTCCTTCGTGATCTTCAGGATCACGAGCGTGATCCCGAGGCCGATGAGCGGGTCGGCGATGTCGGCGCCGAGAGCCACCGCTGCGGCGCTGGCGATGACGGCGAGGCTGACGTAGGCGTCGGCGCGCGCGTGGGCGCCGTCGGCGATGAGCGCCGGGCTGTCCAGGCGCCGTCCGGCGCGGGTGCGGATCTGAGCTGCCCACCAGTTGCCGGCGAAGCCGATCGCGCCGGCGATGGCGAGCGCCATGAGGTACTTCGGTTCGTGGGGGTTCAGCAGGCGGTCGATCGCCTCGTAGCCGGCGACGCAGGCGCTCACGAAGATCGCGAACACGACGGCGAGCCCGGCCCAGCGCTCGGCGCGCGCGCTGCGCAGGGCGAAGGCGATCGCGAGCGGGATGGCGGTGGCCGCGTCGCCGAAGTTGTGGATGAGGTCGGCGAGCAGGGCGACGCTGCCGGAGGCCACGAAGACGAATAGCTGGGCGACCGCCGTGGCGCCGAGGACGACGAGCGCGAGGCCGACGGCGCGCAGGCCCTCGCGCGAGCGCTTGATCGACTCGTGCACGAGGCCGTGGGAGTGGCCGCCGTGGCCGTGGCCATGTTCGTGGTCATGGTCGTGGCCGTGCGCATCGTCATGCGAGTGACCGTGGTCGTGGTCGTGGTCGTGCGTGCCGTGCCGATCCGGCGCGTGACCCGGGTCCTCCTGAACGGTCGGGTCGTCGGCCATGGTCAGGATCGTTCCCCTTCGAGCTGCTCGACGCGCGCCGCGAGCCGTCGCACCTCCTCGACGAGGTCGCCGTCGCCCGGGCGGTGGACGAGCTCGAGCTTGATGCCGTCCGGGTCGTAGAAGAACACCGCGTAGTAGCCCGGCGAGTACTCGTACTCCTCGGGTCCGCTCTCGATTTCCGCGCCCTGCTCGCGCAGCCAGGCGGCGCGCTCGTCGACCGTCGCGCGCGTGCTCGCGCTGAAGGCGAGGTGGTGCAGCCCGATGGCGTAGCGGTCGTAGGGGACGGGGTGCGCGTCGGACTGCGCCTCGCGCAGGCTGACCGAGCCCATCCCGCCGATCCGGCCGAGGTAGAGGACGCGTTCGCCGCGCTCGCCGACGATCTCGCTGAGGCGCACGTAGCCGAGCGGCTCGAGCAGCCCGCGGTAGAAGGCGAGGCTGCGCTCCAGCGAGGTCACGACGAGGTCGAGGTGGTCGATCGCGCTCATGGGCTGCGGATGCTAACCCTGCCGGCGCGTGACATCCGCAGGCTGTGCGAACATGTGTTCGTGCGTTGGGACAATCTGACCATCGGCGAGGACGAGGGCGCGCGCCTGCCCGGCTACCGCGATCCCGCCACCGTGCGCCGGTTCGACGCGCCGGAGGCGCTCGACATCCGCTTCTACGAGATCCACGCGAAGTCGGCGATCAACCGCGTGCCGAAGGCCTCGAAGATGCCGTTTCGCTGGACGATCAACCCGTACCGAGGCTGCACGCATGCCTGTGTCTATTGCGCCTGGGGCGGCACACCGATCCTCATGGCCGACGGAAGCCACAAGCAACTCCGCAAGCTTGCTGTCGGCGACGAGATCTACGGGACAGAGGTGAAAGGACGCTACCGACGCTACGTGCGAACGACGGTCCTCGACTATTGGTCGAGCGTCAAGCCGGCATATCGCGTGACACTGGAGGACGGCACCGAGCTCGTCACAAGCGGCGACCACCGGTTTCTCACGCGTCGTGGGTGGAAACACGTGATTGGCGCCGAACAGGGCGGGGCGCGCCGTCCGCATCTGACCGTCGGCAGCTCCTTGCTCGGCACGGGCCAGTTCGCCTCCGGGCCGCGGCATTCGGACGACTATCAGCGCGGCTATCTCTGCGGAATGGTGCGAGATGACGGCACGCTTGGCTCTTACACGTACGCGCGGGCCGACACCGACTCTCCGCTCGTTCGTCACGGGTTTCGGCTCGCGCTCGCTGATGACGAGGCGCTCGATCGCGCGGACGACTACCTCTTCAGGCACGGCGTGTACGTGAACACGTATCCGTTTCGAGCGAGCGCTGGGGGAGGCAGGCCCATGCGTGCGATCGCCACGGGGGCGCGCGCACGATGTGATCGGGTCCGTCAGCTCATCCGATGGCCGCTGAACCCCAGCGACGAGTGGCGCAAGGGATTTCTCGCCGGGATCTTCGATGCCGAGGGCTCGGGCAACGGCGTCATCCGCATCAGCAACGGCGACGATGCAATCCTGCGCTGGACTCGAACATGCCTGGAAGCGTTCGGCTTTGAGTCGGTGCTCGAGTCGCTCGCCGCCACCCACGTCTGCAACGTCCGGATACGCGGTGGGCTGCGCGAGCGCCTGCGCTTCTTTCACCTCGTCGACCCCGCGATCCGCCGCAAGCTCGACATCGACGGAATGGCGCTGAAGTCCGACGCCCGCACGGCGGTCGTCGCGATCGAGCCGTTGGAGACGATGCGCCTGTACGACATCACCACGGGCACGGGCGACTTCATCGCCAACGGCGTCGTGAGCCACAACTGCTTCGCACGCCCGACTCACAAGTACCTCGACTTCGACGCCGGCCGCGACTTCGAGCGCGAGATCGTCGTCAAGGTCAACGTGCCGGAGGTCGTGCGGGCCGAGCTGGCGAGGCCGTCGTGGCAGGGCGAGCACGTCGCGATGGGGACGAACACCGACCCGTACCAGTGGGTCGAGTCGCGCTACAAGCTCATGCCGGGGATCTGGGCGGCGATGCGCGATGCCCGCAACCCGTGCTCGATCCTCACGAAGTCACCGCTGCTGCTGCGCGACGTCGAGCTGCTCAAGGAGATCGCGGCGGTGACCGACATCCACGCGAACCTCTCGATCCCGACGCTCGACGCGAAGGCGTGGCGGGCCACCGAGCCGCACACGCCGCATCCGAAGGCGCGGCTGGAGGCGGTCGCCGAGCTCAACCGCCAGGGCATCCCGACCGGCGTGCTCATCGCGCCGCTCATGCCCGGCATCAACGATGCGCCCGAGCAGATCGAGCCTCTGCTGGAGGCCGCCGCCGCGGCCGGTGCCACCGGGATCGGCGGGATCGCGCTTCATCTGCGCGGGGACGTGAAGGCGCTGTTCTTCGACTTCCTGCGCTCGCACCGCCCCGACCTCGTCGAGCTCTACGAGGAGCTGTACGCGCGCGGGGCGTACGCGCCGCTGCAGGAGCGCAACCGCCTGGCCGCGCTCGTGCGCCGCGAGGAGCACTCCTGGCCGAGCCGGTTTCGCGACCGGGCGGGCATCGACCGCGCCGCGGGGCGCGAGGCCGACCACCAACCGCCCAGACGCCGCGCGGGGGAGGTGCAGACCCGGTTGTTCTGACGCTCAGTGATCGCTCGCCGCCGCGTAGGCGATCGATGATCGCGTCGATGCGGCGGCGTGCATCGGTGCGGCCGGTCATCGCGAGCGCAGGCTGGTCGCGGGTGGCGGCCCACGGGGCGAGCACATCGAAGTCCAGAGCCCGGATCAGCTCGAGGCTGCGGATGTAAGCCGCGCGGTCGCAGGACGACAGCACGGCGGCGACCCACTCGCGGTCCCGCAGGTAGATCGTGTCGCCGGTGAACAGCACGCGGTGGTCGCCGCTGTCCCACAGGTACGCCGTGGCGCCCGGGGTGTGGCCCGGCGTCGGGATCACCTCGAAGTCCTCGTCGAGCATGTGACGTCGGGAGAACGTGCCGCGGATGCGGTAACGCCCCTTGACAGATGCGCGCTCTGCCTCGTGGGCGAACACGGGGAGCCCGATGCGCTCCGATGCGAAAAGGGCCTCGTGACCGTGGTTGAGGTAGTGGCGCGCGATGCCGCCCAGCTCGATCACCGGCGGCGTGTCGGCACCGACCCGGGAGGTGCTGTAGATCAGCAGGTTGCCGCAATTGCGACGCAGGAGAAAGGCCCGGATCTCGAGCGACGGCGCGAAGGCGAGCGCTTCGGGCGCCAACGCGTAGAGGCCCGGGACCTCAGTGAGCACGTCGGGGCGCTCCGCGGCTTTGGTCTGCATGTCGGCTCCTTGCGCGAGGTTCGGGGTGAGGAGTGCCAAGCTACAAGTTCAAGTGAACTTGAAGTCAAGGCCCTAGTCGGCCGCGGCCTCGCGCAGCGCCGCGCGCCTCCGACCCGCAGACAGCTTCAGCCAAGATCAGCGACCGCGATCTCGTCCGGGGCCTCCAGGTAGGCCAGGTGCGCGCGGCCGGGCAGGCCCCGGTACGTGCGTTCGCAAGCGCGTCGGCCAGTCCGGCGCTGCGCCGGACCTTGAGCGCGACGTCGAGCTCGCCGCACGCGACGATCGCCGGGATCGCGATCTCGTGCACGCGACTCGCAGCGTCGAGACCGCTGGCGCCGTCGGCGTCGGACTCGGACTCGTTGGCGCACACGATGCGGTTCATGTCGAGTGCCAGCTCGCGCGGCGGACCGCTCACGCGTCCCTCCGGCTCGGCCGGCCCGTCGAGCCACAACCGGACCTCGAGCCGGTTGCATTCCTCGAGTGCGCCGGCCGTCCAGGCGGCATCGATCGCGCCCGCGAGCCCGTCCGTCGCGGCGATGTACGCCTCCTCGTCGGGCTCGGGGTCGCCGCTGACGGGGGTGCCAGGAGCACGAGGCCGGCGATGCGCTCGGGCGCCTCGAGGGCGGCGTCGAGCGCCACGCCGCCGCCCATCGAGCTGCCCACCAACCAGCCGGGCGCATCCGGCGACACGGCGTCGAGCACGGCAAGCACGTCATCGACGTGCCGAAAGGGCCCGTCGGCCGGCGGCACGTCACCGAACCCTCGCCGGTCATACGCGACAACGTCTCTTCCAGCTGCAGCGAGCCGCGCGCCCACCTCGCGCCAGCGCGCTGGTCGCACACGCCCACGTGAAGCAGGACGATCGTTGAGCCGGCGCCGTTCCAGGATCACCGACGAGCGTTGCGCCCCCGGCAGCGATTTCCACCGGTTCGTACGTCATGCGCGACCGTACGTTCGCCGCGGGCACGGCAGGACGGCACCGCACGAGCGATGAGTTCACGGCGCAGCCTCGGTCTTAGGGGCATGCTCAATTCACTGCCCACATACACCGCTCCAACGCTCCCGACCTCGTATCAGGTCGCGCCCGCGCCGTCGCCCGAACGCGTCGCCGCCATCCGGTCCCACGTCTTCGCGACGCCCGTCGTGCAGGAGATCCGCCGCCCGGCTGCAGAGCCCTTGGGGTTCGCGGCGACCTGGTAACGCGCTACGCCCCCGGCCCGGCGCGCGGGCCCAGACCGGCGCCCGTCGGCGCGCCGTCGCCGGGCGTGAGCCATGCGGCCAGGCTGTCGTCGGAGTCCACGTACGCCGCGCGCGACACCGTCCCGGGGCCGAAGCGCTCGCGAATCTCGTCGAGCGCGCCGTCGAGCGCGGCGCGGTCGCGCCGTTCGAGCGCCAGCGCGAGCTGGCCGCTATCGCGCTCGAGGTTCGTGAGCGTGAGGCCGAGCAGCGTCAACGGCCGGCCGTCGATGAACGGCTGGGCGGCGGCGAGCAGCGTCCGCGCGGTGGCGAGCACCGGCTCGGTCGACGCGGTCGCTCGGTGCATCGTGCGCGAGCGCGTCGCGCGGGTGAAGTCCTCGAAGCGCATGCGCAGCACGACGGTCCGCCCGGCCAGGCCCGCGCGCCGCGTGCGACGGGTCACGCGGTCGACGAGCGCGGCAAGCACGGGCTCGAGCTCGCCGGGGGCCGTGCCGGGCCAGCCCAGCGCACGCTGTGAGCCCAGTGAGCGCCGACCGCGGCCGCTGCGCACCGGGCGCACGACGCGGTTGTGCGCCACGGCGTACAGGTGACGCCCTGCGGCCCGCCCGATCGCCGCGACGAGCGCCGGCTCGCCGGCGCGGGCCAGGTCGGCGACGGTGTGCAGGCCGGCGCGGTGCAGCTTCTCCGCCGTCGCCGCACCGACGCCCCACAGCTTGCCGACCGGCAGCGGATGCAGGAAGGCGATCTCGGTGCCCGGCGCGACGACGAGCAACCCATTCGGCTTGGCCATGCCGCTCGCCAGCTTCGCCACGACCTTCGTCGACGCCACGCCGACGCTGATCGGCAGCCCGACCTGCGACTGCACGGTGCTGCGCAGCGTGCGCGCGATCTGCTCCGCCGAGCCGGCGATCCGCTCCATGCCGGTGACGTCGAGAAACGCCTCGTCGATGGAGATGCACTCGACGATGGGGGACGTGCGGTCGAAGATCGCCCGCACCTCGCGGCTGGCCTCGACGTAGGCGTCCCAGCGCGGCCGCACGACGATCGCCTGCGGGCACAGGCGCCGGGCCCGCGCGCCGCCCATCGCCGACTTGACCCCGCACGCCCGCGCCTCGTAGCTGGCGGCCAGCACCACGCCGCCGCCGACGATGACCGGCTGCGACCGCAGCCGCGGGTCGTCGCGCTGCTCGACCGACGCGAAGAACGCGTCCAGATCGGCATGCAGGATCGTCGGTCCGGCTGGCACGAACGTATGTTCGCACGCGCGCCGGACGGGCGCACCCCCCCCCCCCCCACCCTTCATCCACACCCACTCCCTCTCTCCTCCTCACATCATCGTCCCGCCCTCCTTACCCGTCAATTCCCCTCCGCTTCACGCCTACCCCTCCCTGCCACGCCTGTCGTCACCACCGCTGCGATGCGCGCTCGCAACGTCCATCCCCGTTCACCCTGCGCGCGTATTCGGACGCTCAGCTCGTCGCAGCCGCCCGCTCTACTGCCGTTGCGCGTCGGTGGATGCGCCGCAGACCCCGCTGACGTTCCGAGTCGTGCGTGACCGTTGCCGCGCGCAGACTGCAGCTCATCGACCCACGCATGTGACAGCTCCCTCACACAGCGTTGAGGCATCTCCCATTCACACCCGGCTCGCGGCCCAACTGAGGCGCATAGCGCGAGCCCATCACACGCCAGGGCGGCGCGAGGTGCCAGGCATCCGCGCGAGCGTGCATAAGCACCGCGAGCTCGTGCGACGCATCCATAGCAGAGGGCTTACGGGCCGGGTCGTATAACGCCATCAGACGCACACACCACAAACGTCGGAGAAGGGGAGCTGGGATGAGCGTTTGGAACGATGGGCCGCACCGGAGCATCCGCACGGTCGGGCGCTGGGCACGCGGTGATCTCATGATGGGCACGGGCGAACAGCACGCGAGCATGCGCGGGCGCCGCGCTCCGGCACGCGGGCGGGTGGTGCGTGCGTTGCTGGTGGTGAGCGCCGCGTTGGCGTTCGCGCCGCCGGCCGGCGCCCAAGCCGCAACCGGCTATGAGTCCGTCAGCGCCGGCTACATTCACACGTGCGCGGTCAAGGCCGATGAGAGCATCGCCTGCTGGGGCGACAACGCCGACGGGCAGGCGTCTGCGACGCCGGCGGGGTCCTACAAGTCTGTCAGCGCCGGTTACGCGCACACGTGCGCGGTCAAGACAGACGACAGCATCGCCTGCTGGGGCTACAACGTGTACGGGCAGGCGCCTGCGACGCGGGCAGGGTCCTATCGGTCCGTCAGCGCTGGCTTGCATCACACGTGCGCGGTCAAGGCCGACGAGAGCATCGCCTGCTGGGGCGCCAACTTCAGCGGGCAGACTGCCGCGCCGGCAGGGTCCTACAAGTCCGTCAGCGCCGGCCTCTATCACACGTGCGCGTTCAAGGCCGATGACGCAGCATCGCCTGCTGGGGCTACAACGTCTACGGGCAGACGCCGCGGCGGCAGGGTCCTACAAGTCCGTCAGCGCCGGCGTGCATCACACGTGCGCGGTCAAGGCCGACGACAGCATCGCCTGCTGGGGCTGCAACGAGTTCGGGCAGGCGTCTGCGACGCTGGCAGGGTCCTACAAGTCCCTCAGCGCCGGCAGCTATCACACGTGCGCGCTCAAGGCCGACGACAGCATCGCCTGCTGGGGCAGCAACGCCTACGGGCAGGCGCCTGTAGCGCCGACAGGGTCCTACAAGTCCGTCAGCGCCGGCGACTCACACACGTGCGCGGTCAAGGCCGATGACAGCATCACCTGCTGGGGCAACAACGCCGCGGGGCAGACGACCGTGCCCGATACCGACGCGCCGCAGGTCACGCTCTCCACACCGGCCGACGGCGCCAACTACGCCCGTGGCCCCACCGTCGCGGTCGACTACGCCTGCGCCGACGAGCCGGGCGGCTCCGGGCTCGCGTCGTGCGTCGGTACTGTCGCCGACGGCGCGGCGATCGATACAGCCTCCTTGGGCACGCACACGTTCACCGTCACCGCGACCGACAACGCAGGCAACGACCGGACGCTGTCGGTCGGCTACACCGTCAGCGACCAGACGACCCGACGGTCACGATCACCTCGCCGGTCGATGGTGCGCAGGTCGTGCGGCACGCGAGCGTGGTGGCGGACTACGCGTGTGCCGTTGAAGCGGGCGGCAGCGGCATCGCTAGTTGCGTCGGGACGGTCGCCGACGGCAGCCGTCGTACGAGCGTCATCAGCTCGCTGCCTCTCGGTCACGCGGTGATCACGTCGCACAAGATCAGGGCGGTGAGGCGTCCTGGGTGACGATCTGTCGATCGAGTGTCGAGCCCGACCGAGGGGCGGCGATCTGCGCACACGGTCGTCGCGCGCTCTTCTGGTCGGGGCGTCTTGGGGTCTGTTCTGCTCTCTCTTCGCGCGCCTTGTTCTCGCGCTGTCTCTGCGTTCGCGTCTCGTATCTTCTCCGCCTCCTCTCGGGGTTCGTTTCGTCCGGCGCGGTCTCGTGGCGCTGCGCGGACACGTGAGCAGGCGGTCTTGTGTTTTTGCGTAGCTCGTTGCTTTCTTTTTTGCTCGTGCGTGCGCTATGCTCGGGGTTGTTGTCAGCGCGCTACTTGCTGGATTTCTGCGTGATGCATGCGCGCAGTTCTTCGTATTTGTTTTTTTGCTTCTTCGTCTTGCTTCTCATTTCTTTCTTCTTTTAGTTTTTCTTCTATCTCTTTCTCTTTTTTTATCTATTTCTTTTGTCTTTCATATATTTTTTTCATTATTCTCTATTTACACAGTGGCTGCTGTATTTATCTCTTTATTTTTTATTTCTTTTTTTTTCTTTCAACATTTGTTTCTTCTATCTAGTATTTTTATTATTTTTTTCTATTCTATTTATTCTTTTTTTTTTTTTTTTTTTTCTCTATTTTATTTATCTTTTATTATTTTATCTTATTATTTTATTTTTTAATTTATTTTTTCATTCTATTCTATTATTTTTATCTTTCTATTAATTTTATCTCTTTTCTCTTCAATTATTATTATTTTTTTTCTCTTTATTCTTATCTCTATTATTTTTAATTTTTATTCTATTTCAATATTTTCTTCAATTTTTTAATTCTTTTTTTTTTCTTTTTTATTTTTTTTTTTTTATATTATTTTTTTTATTATTTTATTTCTATCTATTCTTTTTTATCGAAGCGTTTCCACTGCCCGTCAGAAGTCGTCGCGAAGACTCCTAATCGATCAGTCGCGTCCAGATCTTGATGAGCTCTCCCATTGAAAGCAGTGCGAGCTCCGTTGCTTCGAGATCATCGTTCTGAGTGTAGATCAGCGCTAGCGCTTCTCGCGCGCCATTGCAGTCGACGTAGATCATCAGCTTGTCGCTGACGATCAGCAAATGCTCAGCGAGTTCAGTCATGCCAAAGATCTCGACCCGCTCCTTAGCTATGAGCACAAGATTGACGACGCTTTCCAGAGGAGTCTGATCGCAGCCCAGATTAGCTGAGTCCCAGTCTTTTGAATCCTAGCATAGTGCCGTTGTGCCAGCGCCACCATGCTCGCGCTTCCTCTGTAGAGTTGATCCCGAGCAGTCCAAGCAACTCATCGATGCGCTCGTCATCAAGCCAATTGCCCAATGCTCGATGACGACCGCACCAAGCCAGCGAAGTCGCGCCTCAAATCGTCGGAGAAGCTCGTCGTCGAGCAGAACTGCCATCTGATCAGAGCCTCAGCGAAACGTTGCACGCCCACGTTGTGTCGATGCCGTTGCCGAGCAGAAGTAGCACGTTCAAGAAAGCCGATGCCTGCGACAGCGCTATCGTCGCTGTAGTCTCCGCGTACACATTGCAGCCAGCCAGCAGATCACTCGCTGTGCTCGCGCTGTAGAACTTGCCGAGCCTGTTGCCCTGCCGCCTGTTCTCCGTATCGCGCACCCACTTGATGCTTTAGATCAGAGTCTCTAGCGATCCGTCTTTCGCCTGCAAGACCAGTACAGAAACTCATCGCACTCCAGCTTGCCGCCAGCATCGTAGTCAGCCTGTCAGCGTTCTTGCATCGAGCTCCGGATCACCGCAGTCGAAGTACCATCGCAGTGACTAGCGAGGCACCAGCGCGCAGTAGTTGAGCGTGAACCACGTCTAGTTGCGCGTCAGAGCAGCGATGTCGTTCGTCGCTAGCCCCTTAGCATCATCGCCTGTCACTAACACCAGAAGCAGCTGCAGTCAGTAGCGCTGCGTCCGCTGCCGATCTCCTTAGTGTTCAACGCACTAGCGCGCGATCTTCTTCTAGTTCTTTTCAGTGATTGTATCCGAGTTGTTAGCTTCCAATGTGTCAGCGATCACAGTTTCAGCTGAGCTCATCTCCAGTAGCTCGTCGAGTTGACGTAAACTGTGATATCATGTCTGTTCTGTCTGCGTAGCCGCTGACAATTGCGTCGCAGTAACACAGTCAGCTGCTCCTCCAGCACAGCATCAGCCGCGCTTAGCTTGCGTTTCTTTATCGCGCCAGTAAACCCAGCGCCCTGCAAACACTTCTGCAGATCTCGTAGGATTCGCCGCAGCAGGAGGGGAGTTTGAAGCAAAAGTCGGTGGAGTCGACCGATTCTCCGCCGAGCAAGCAATCCAACCGCTTGATCACCAGCCCGTAACCATCTCAGTCATTCTCGAGCACACCGCGGACCTTGTCGCGTGTAGTTCCAGCGAGCTCGCCGTTGGTGCCTTCGCCGGTGCCCAGCCAGAAGAGCAGCAGCTGCGTAGTCAGCTGAGGGTGTTGTCGACGTGAGTCGAGATCCCCACTTAACGCCACAGCGACAGACCACGTGCCACCCGCGTAGCACGCGCCGCTAGAGGTCAGACTGCCGAAACCGCCGAAGGTGGAGTCGAGAATCTGCCCGTACTTCCAACAGCCGCCAGTGCCTGCGTCGTCCCACACCGTAGCGCCGTTAGCGCCAGTGCCGACGAGGCCGTCGTCGGCCGCGTACAGCCTTGTCTGCGAGACAGTCACACCACTAACGAGCAGCAACTCGTTCTTTGCTGCCAGCGCAGCGCGTGATCGTCGCAGTCGCTGCGCGCACCTCGACGCCGACAAACAGTCGCTTGCGTCCTTGTAAACCTCACGCCAAACAACGACGTTCGCCGCCGGCCCTTGCTATGCCGAGCTTCGCTGTCCTGAAGCTCCCCGACGCAGTCCGCAAGCGTAGAGCTGCTGCCAACGTTCCTGAGCGCCGACGGTTGGCCATCGACGCGATGGCGAAGACGGCGGCGGAACGACTTGACCAGCAGATATTGGCAGGTGGCATCACACTCCACCCGCTCGCGACCGTTTGGCAATCCACCTGCCTCGAGGAACGCAAAAACCGAGTCGAGGTTCGCCTCTACAGCCGCCGGCAACGTCGCCACATCGGCGCGATCCGCTGCGGGCGTAGCGATGAGCGCGAAGGTAGCCACGGCTGACAGGCGACGATCCTCACCAACGATCGACGCAGTGTGGCGATACATCGTGCGTCGGCCAGACCCAAGCGACTAAACGCCGTGACAGCTTCGCCGAGACCGTTGGAGCACTGATTCCGATCAAGTCCGAGCGCCGGCCAGACACGAGACGATCATCAGACGCTAAGGCGTGCCAGCGATCGGCGTTGCCGCGTCGAACCCGGAACCGCCTTCGCGCTCGGAACCGGTGCCGCCCGCCATCCACTCGGACCCAATTGACGATGATGGTGTGAAACCCACGGTGTGCCCCATTGAAGTCGTCGATCGGCCACGAGGCGCCGGACATAACAACCACTGAGAACGCTGGACGGATTGTCGCCCGACATTACACCGCCAACGGTGGCCAACATCGATTCTCCACGCCCGCCGGAAGCGGCTCGGAAGGCGTCGTCAGGCGTCGCTCGGAGCCGCTCCGACGCTCCGCATCATGACGGTAGGAGCGAGTCCCGATGGGCCGTCCGCATGAAATCCGGCAAGGTGGTCATACGGCACACTGCCGCGACCGGATTGAAGATCGGCTGCGCCCGCGTCTCCAACCAGGCCAAGACCTCACTGCTCAGCGAAACGCCCTCGCCGCACTTGCTCGCCCCCGAGCGCATCTACGTCGACCACGCCTGACCGTACCAACCGGCCCCCCGACTCCGCGAAGCGCTCACCACATGCCGCTCGGCGACATGCTCCTACACCACATCACCGACTTGATCCTCGCACGCTCCCTTCCCGAGCCCGCGACATCGTCGAAACTCACCACCCTCATCAAACTAAACCTCGCGCTCCGTCCACGCCCCGAGACCCTCGGCCGCCTGCTCTTCAACGTCCTAGCCATGTCGCCGAGTTCGAGTCCGGCCTCATCAGAATGAGAACTCGGGAAGGTCTCGCCGTTGCACGAGCAGCCGGCAAACTCCGAGGCCCAAACCCAAGCTGACACGCAACCAAGAAGCGCACCTCGTTGGCCTTTACCGCGCCGGCGACAAGAACCCCGCGGAACTCGCAGAGCTGTTCAACATCGGCCGCTCGACGAAGCCAACGCGGCGCCTCCGTTCTCGCCGTGATCCTCGGCAGCGCCGCCGCTTTCGCCCCGCCGCGGAGGATACGTCCGAGCATCATGTGGCGCTCAGCGCTTGTCGAGCTGGCCGGTCTCGAACTGCATGGCGACCTGCTCGCCGCCGGACTTGCGCGTGACGCGCGCCGCGGTCTCGGGGGCCACGCCGCCGAACAGCGTGCCGAGCTTCAGCGCGACCGGCGCGACGTCGATCTCGCCGCGGTTGCGCTTGATCGCGCGCAGCGTCGCCGCCGCGACGTCCTCGGGCGTCTTCGTGCCGACGCCCTTGGGCAGCGTCACGTTCGCGTCGGCGAACATGCCGGCGTCGCTGATGAAGCCGGGGAAGATCGTCGAGACGCCGACGCCCGTGCCGTGCAGCTCGGCGCGCATCGCTCCGGCGAAGCCGCGCAGGCCGAACTTCGTCGCGTTGTAGAGCGAGCTGCCGGCGGTCGCCGTCTTGCCGGAGAGCGAGGACATGAAGACGATGTGACCTGCGCCGCGGGCCACCATGTGCGGCGCGAGGGCATGGGTGAGGATGATCGGCGCGTGCAGGTTGACGACCAGGGCGCGTTCGATCTGGTCGTCGTCGTAGGTCTCCAGACGACCGGACGCCGGGAGGCCCGCGTTGGCTACGAGGATGTCGACGTCGGGATTGCCCTCGGCGAGGGCGCGGACCGCGACCGGATCGGACAGGTCGGCCGGCGCGATCGAGCCGGAGATCTCCTTGGCGAGATCGTCGAGGACGTCGGCGCGGCGGCCGGAGAGGATCACCTGGGCGCCCGCCCCCGCCAGCGCACGGGCGATGGCGTGGCCCAGGCCGCCGGTCGCGCCGGTCAGCAGCACCTTCTTGCCGGATACGTTCATGGCCCGAAGACTGTCACGCCGCCGGCACCCCACACCTCCACACCCCCCTCCTTACATGCTTACTCGCTCCTCTTTATTCAACCCGCTATCTTTTTACTTTTTTTTTGTTTTTTTGCATTTACTCTCACCGTGGATCAGCGGGCGAGTTTCCAATACGACGTCTGGAGCTTCGACGCCGGCTAGGTTCTGCTCGATGTGTACGTGGTCCGTATGCGGCTTGGACCGCCGTAGCGCTCCGCTGACCGCTGGCCTTGACGCTGTACTGCTGCGATTCCAGATCCAGTACTGCACGCCCATCGCACGGGCCATCGCGGCGCCGTGGGCGGACATCCGCTTGATGAAGCTCGCGACCTGACCGGCCTGCTTCGCGTTGCCCGCGTTGCGGAACCAGTCGCTGGCCCGGCCCACCCGTGGATGCTCGTCTTGGAGCGGTCGGCCGTGTTCGGGGCGGCAGTTGTAGCCCTGGATCGACGCCGCGCCGTAGTTCGCCTTCAGCCAGTCCTGCAGCCGCTTCGCGCCGGCCGTGAAGCCGCCGGTGCAGTTCTTGCCGCCGCTCCAGCTCGCCGCGTCGTCGTAGCGCGCCTTGTCGGGGGCGCTCGTCACGTCCTTCGGGAAGCCAGCCACCGTCCGGGGGGCGGAGGCGCCGGAGCGGCGCGCCGCTGCCGCCGGGAGGCGCTCCGTGGGCGTTGTTGCAGTTCGGACGCCGCCGCCGAAGGCGCCGTCGTTGTCGCCGCCCTGGGCGTAGACCGCGTTGACCCAACCGTGCGTTGTTGTCGGCGACCGTCCAGCCCAGTTGTTGTTGAAGTACTTGCCGCTGTGACGCGCCCGCCGACCTGCTGGCAGAGCACCCAGTTCGTGCCCTTGTGCAGTAGCCGACCGTCGCGTGCCGCCTACCGCGCGCCGCCGACTGCCGTCGCCGGCGACGTAGAACTGCAGTTGTACTTGCCGCCGCCGATCCCCGAGCACCACGGGTGGCCGCGTCGCGGCGGCGACGCCGACGTCATCAGCGCGCCGTCCGCGCACGCCCCCAGCCCCCTCCCCTTCACACACTCCCCCCCATTCCTCTACGCTGCTTTCACATACCCACACACCCCCACTCCACACACCCACACCCCCTCACCCAACGCGCGGTCGCGCGGGCGGGCACTAAGAGGCGAACACGGCGACCGTCGCCGTGAAGCCGTGCAGGAAGTTCTCCCCGCCCACCGGCCCGATCTCGCCGGCCGCGAAGAACCCGGCCGTCGGCACGTCGCCGAGCTCGTCGCAGACCGCCGTCGCGTCGTGGTCGGGCAGGCCGAACATCCCGCGCCCGCGGCCGTTGCACGTGAACATCAGCGCGCCGGCGGGGACGTCGGAGCCCAGCGCCTGGCGGCGCAGGCCGAGCGCGTCGTGCAGGTCGCGGTCGGCGGAGGCGGCGTCGCGCGCGTGCACGCGCACCATCTGACCTTCCTCGATCGTCGCGCCGATCGCGATCGTCCCGGTCTCGGGGTCGCCGCCCAGCACCGACCGCACGAGGAAGTCGCCGTGCCCATGCTCGCCGTGGCCGCCGTCGACGACGATCCCCAGGAGCATTCCCTCGGCGAGCATCTCGCGCTCGGCGGCGGGCAGGCGGTCGAGCACCGCGCGCAGCGCGCCCAGTGCCGGTCGCCCGCCGAGCTCCTTGATGAGCCGGCCCTCGCCGGAGGTGATCTCGAGCTCCGGCCCGATCGGCGTCGCGCCCTGAGAGACGCACGGCAGCAGCTCGACGCCGTCGAACCGCACGCCGACGGCGCCGCCGGGCACGACGCGCTCGCCGAGAAACAGCGCCGCCTGGCCGCGCAGCGTGCGCGCGCTCGAGACGCCGCCGAGGACCGGCACGCCGGGCGCGCGGTCGGCGATCTCGGCGAGCACCGCGTCGGTCGGGAAGGAGTAGGGATCGGGCAGCAGGATCGCTCCGCCCGCGCCCTGCAGGTCGGGGACGCCGGCGATCGCCACGCCGTCCTCGACCTCGGTGACCTCGGCATGGAAGGTGGAGACGAAGCCGTTCTCGAACGCCGCCGCCCACACGGTGACCGCGGTGCCCCCCTCGATCTCGCGCCCGTCGCCGACCACGCCGCCGGCCCCGCAGCCGATGAGCACGTCGGGCGCGAGCGCCTCGTGGACGCCCTCGAGCGTCGCCTCGGGCGCCGCGAGATGCGCGCCGGAGGCGAACACGACCGCCAGGTCGATCGTCAGGCCATCGAGCTCGGCCGCGACCTTCCCGGCCGCCTCGGTGGCGCCGGTCCGAGGATCGGATGCGGTGGACAGGCCACACGCGATGCGCACGCTCATCGCCTTCGGACGATACTCGCCGGCGGAAGCCGCCCATACTGATTTCGTGGCCGCGCAGATGCTCGCCCTCTTCGGACCGACCGGGGTCGGCAAGACCGACGTGGCGATCGCCCTCGCCGAGCGGATCCGCGCCCGCGGCGGGCGCCCGGTCGCCGTCTCCGCCGATGCCCTGCAGGTCTACCGGGGGCTGGAGATCCTCACCGGCGTCCCGGATGCGCAGCAACTGGCACGCCTCGAGCACCGCCTGATCTCGTTCCTGCCGGTCGGCGCGCGCTTCAGCGTCGCCGAGTACGCGGCGCTCGCCCACGCCGAGATCGACGCGCTGCTCGCCGAGGGCGCCACGCCGATCGTCGTCGGCGGAACGGGCCTGTACCTGCGTGCCGCGCTCGCCGAGCTCGAGCTGCGCCCGCCGCCGCCGCCCGGTGTGCGCGAGCGCCTGCAGGCCGATCTCGACGCGCGCGGGCCGCGGGCGCTGCACGCCGCGCTCGCGGCGGCTGCGCCCAACGCGGCCGCGCGGATCGCCCCGGCCGACAGCCACCGCATCATCCGCGCGCTCGAGCTGCATGCGCAGGGCGCGCTCGACGACGACGCCGAGCCCGCGGCGAACCGGCTGTGGACCGCCGACACGCGCCATCCCACGCGGCTCGTCGGCCTCGTTCGCGATCGCGACGAGCTCTACGCGCGCATCGAGCGCCGCGTGGACGCGATGATCGCGGCGGGCGCGGTCGCGGAGGTGCGGCGCGCCGACGCCGCCGGCGCCTCGGCCACAGCCCGCGTCGCGCTCGGGTTCGACGAGCTGCTGCGCGGCGATGTCAACGCCATGAAGCAGCGCACGCGCCGCTACGCCCGCCGCCAGCTCACCTGGATGCGCAAGCTGCCCGACGTCGAGCTCGTCGACCTGACGGCGGTCGGCGTCGATGCCGCCGCGGGCGCCATCGACGCCGCATACGGCTGAACGACGCGTCGGCTACGGGTGCGCGTGAGCGAAGCTCACGAGCCGGCCGCTGCGCTCGTCGTAGAGCTTCAGGCGCAGCGCGAGCACGGCTTCCCACGCGCCGATCTGGCGTACGTCGTGGAAGATCGCGTTCTCGTCATGGGCGCGCCGCAGGTTGTAGTTCGGGATGCGGGCGTGGAGATGATGGACGTGGTGCAGGCCGATGTTGCCCGTGAAGAACTGCGCCAGCCTCGGCAGGCGCAGGTGCGAGCTGCCGTGCAGCGCGGAGGCCGCGTAGGTCCAGTGCTCGCTGCGCTCCCAGTAGACGCCCTCGAACTGGTGCTGGACGTAGAACAGCCAGATCCCCACCGCGCCCGCCAGCAGCGCGGGGGTGAGCTGGACGAACAACACAGCACGCCATCCGACGAGCCAGCACAGGCCGGCCCACAGCCCGATGATCGCGATGTCCGTCGCGATGATCTTGCGGCCGAAGCGCTTGCGCGCCCAGCGGGGAACCATCCGCGGTTCGAGGATCATCGAGAACAGCGGGCCGAGCCCGAGCATCACGAGCGGGTTTCGCATGAACCGGTAGCGCAGGCGCCGACCTCGCGGGCGAGCGCGGTACTCGGCGACGGTGAGTGTCGCGACGTCGCCCGTCCCGCGGTGGTCGAGGTCGCCGGCGCTGGCGTGGTGGATGGCGTGCTCATGGCGCCAGATGTGAAACGGCGTGTAGACGAGGATGCCGCAGGCGACCCCCAGCCAGCGGTTGGCGCGGCGCGACGGCAGGAACGAGCCGTGGGTGCAGTCGTGAAAGACGATGAACGTGCGCACCAGAAAGCCGGTCGCCGGCAGCACGAGCGCGAGGGCGAGCAGCGTCGAGACGCCGAGCAGGACGTACATCGCCGCCGTGATGGCGAGATACGGCACGACCGAGGTCGCGATGCACGCCAGGGCGTGGGACAGGTCCGCCTGCGCGTACGGCGCGAGCGTCTCACGCCAGAAGGACGCATCGAGCTCGTCGACGGTCCGCGGGTGGGGGGGCTGGGGTCCGTCGATCGTCCCGTCCGTCGCCTCGACGGCGCGTCCGGGCGTGTGCTGGCTCACATGGCCTCCGCGTTGAGCGCGAGTCTCGGGCGATCCCCGCGGCCCCTCGAGTTATGAACACGAGCGTAGCCGCTTCGACGTGACCTCGCCGCGACCACGGACTGCGGCAGCGGCCTCATAGACTCCGCGCCGCATGACCGAGGTCGCCTTCGAGAAGTGGCAGGCGCTCGGCAACGACTACCTCATCTTCGAGGAGGCGTCGCTGCCGTGGCCGCTGACGCCCGAGCGCATCGAGCGCATCTGCGACGTCCACACCGGCGTCGGCTCCGACGGCATCCTGCTTCTGTCAGAGCCCGACGAGCCGGGCTTCGTCGCGCGGCTGCGGATCTTCAACCCCGATGGCTCGGAGTCGGGCCTGTCGGGCAACGGCGCGCGCGAGGCGGTCATGTACCTACGCCGTCACGGCTGGGCGACCTCGGACCGCTTCTCGATCCAGACCGGCGCCGGGGAGATCCGCCCCCACATCACCGGGCCGGACACCTGCACGCTGGACATGGGCCGCGCGCGCATCGCCTCGGAGGACTTCCCCACTGGCGACGCCGACGGCGCCGCCGAGCTGCACACGTCCGCCGGCCACACGTGGCGCTTCCAGCACGTCAACGTCGGCAACCCGCAGTGCGCGATCCACCATCCCGACGTCGCCGATCTGAACCGGCTCGACCTCACCGCGATCGGCCCGGCGATCGAGCACCACGAGCTGTTTCCCAACCGCACGAACGTCTCCTGGTTCGCCGAGCTCGAGCCCGGCGTCATCCGCGCGCGCATCTTCGAGCGCGGCGTGGGGGAGACGATGTCCTCCGGCACCGGCGCCAGCGGGGCGGCGATCGCCTACGTCCTGCGCGGCGGCGACTCGCCGGTGACCGTGAAGCTCGACGGCGGCGAGCTCGTCGTCGACGTCGGCGAGGACCTGCACTTCGACCTGACCGGCTGGGCGCGGCCCGTGTACCGCGGCGCGCTCGCCGACGACTTCTGCACCGAACTGGAGAACCTGTGAAGCCATCGAAGCGCCTCGATCTCATCCCGCCCTACCTGTTCGCCGAGCTCGAGCGCAAGATCGCCGCCAAGCGCGCGCAGGGCATCGACGTCATCTCGCTGGGCATCGGCGATCCGGACCGGCCGACGCCGGCGATCGTCGTCGACGCGATGCAGGAGGCGGTCACCGAGCCCGAGACCCACCAGTACCCGTCCAACCGCGGCCGCCAGGACTTCCGCCAGGCGGTGTCGGATTTCTACATGCGCCGCTTCGACGTCGAGCTGGACCCGGACACGGAGGTCATGCCCGCGATCGGCGCCAAGGAGTGCATCTTCAATCTCAACCTCGCCTTCCTCGACCCCGGCGACTGCGCGCTGAGCGCCGACCCCGGCTACCCGGTCTACACCGGCGGACCGCTGCTGGCCGGCGCCGATCCGGTGCTCATGCCGCTGCTGCCCGAGCGCGGCTTCACGCCGGACCTCATGGCGATCTCGGAGGAAGATCGTCGTCGCGCCAAGCTCATGTTCTTCAACTATCCGAACAACCCGACGGGCGCCATCGTGCGACCGGGGTTCTTCGAGGAGGTCGCCGACTACGTCGGCGGGACCGACATCCTCGCCGTCCACGACAACGCCTACTCCGAGACGACGTACGACGGCTACCGGGCGCCCTCGTTCCTCGCCACGCCCGGGGCGAAGGAGGTCGGCGTCGAGGTCTTCTCGTGGTCGAAGGGCTACAACATGACCGGCTGGCGCTGCGCGGCGATCGTCGGCAACGCCGACGCGATCGCCGCGTACTGGAAGCTCAAGACGAACATCGACTCCGGCCTGTTCGAGGCCGTCCAGCTCGCGGGCATCGCCGCGCTGAGCCCGGACGCCGACGGCGACGTCAAGGAGATGAACGCGCTGTACACGCGCCGGCGCGACCTCGTCGTCGACGCGCTGCAGAGGATCGGCGTCGACGTCACGCCGCCGAAGGGCACGATCTACATCTGGGCGCCGGTCCCGGCGGGCTTCGAGAACGCCGCCGCGTACTGCGCGCACGTGCTCGAGGAGGCCGCCGTAGTGATCTCCCCGGGGCGCGCGTTCGGCGAGAACGGCGAGGGCTTCTTCCGCATCTCGCTCACGACGCCCGACGACCGGCTGCTCGAGGCCGTGCAGCGGCTCGGCAGGCTCGCGGGGTAAGCGCCTCGCCATGCGCTACTGCGGCATCGACGTCTCGGCCAACCCGGCCAATCAGCAGCTCTGCACGCTGCACGAGCGCCGCGGCGGCGAGGGGGAGCTCGAGCTCGTCGCGACGTTCTTCGTCCCGGGCACCGTGCGGGCCGTCGCCGACACCGTGCTCGGCTTCGGCGGTGAGGCGGTCGCGGCGGTCGACGCGCCGTCGGGTCATCGCCTCGACCTGCTCGCGCCGGGCGCGCCGCTGCGCGAGGACCTTGGCCTGCCCGAGGGCCGCTACGAGCGCCATCGCGTCAGCGACGCGCTGCTCTTCCGCCGGCGCCTGCCGCTGTATCCGGTCCCCTCGGCCAGCCAGGCGCTCGCGAAGTGGGAGCGCTGGATCGGCGTCGGCTTCGAGCTGTTCGCGGCGCTCGCCCCGCTGGGCTTCTTTCGCCCGGAGGACGACGGCGCCGGGTCGGTCACCGGCGTGATCGAGCCCGGCGCGCTGCGCTTCGGGCGCCTCTGCGAGACCTACCCCGACGCCGTCTTCTGCTCGATGCTCGGCCACCGCCCGCCGCCGAAGCGCACGCCGTGGGGCCTTCAGCAGCGGATCGCCGCCCTGCGCGCGCGCGGCGTGATCGACGAGGACGGCGGCCTCTGGCACCGCACGCTCGACGAGCTCGACGCGTGCGCCGCCGCCTACGCGGCGTACAAGCTCTCCAACGGCGGCGGGATGTGGGCGGGCGACCCGCGCGAGGGCGTCATCGTGCTCCCGGTGCCCGAGCTGCTGGCGCGCTACGACCCGCTGCCGCCGCCGGCGCGGGCCGCGCTGGCCTGATCGACAGGCGGTGTGGCGAATCTGTGTCGCCCCGCGTGCACCATTCGCCTCACCGGTTGGCAACATCAACAACATGAACGACCTCGCGCAGCGCTTTCTCGACCTCCATCGCCTCGGCGATCCGCTGGTCATCCCCAACCCGTGGGACGCCGGGTCGGCGAAGCTGCTGGCCTCCCTCGGCTTCGAGGCGCTCGCCACCACGAGCGCAGGCTTCGCCGCCACGCTGGGCCGCGCCGACAACTCGGTCACGCGAGAGGAGGCGCTCGCGCACTCCGCCGCGATCGTCGCCGCAACGCCGCTGCCGGTGTCCGCCGATCTCGAGAACGGGTTCGCCGACGATGCCGAGGGCGTCGCCGAAACAGTGCGCGGTGCCGTCGAGGCGGGGCTGGCCGGCTGCTCGATCGAGGACTCGACCGGGCGCGACGACCAGCCGCTGTACGCGATCGAGCACGCCGCCGAGCGCATCGCGGCCGCGGTGCAGGCGGCGGACGGGCGGTTGGTGATCACCGGCCGCGCGGAGAACTTCGTCCTTGGGCGGGAGGAGTTCGAGGACCTCGACGACGTGATCGCGCGTCTGCAGGCCTACCAGGAGGCCGGCGCGGACGTGCTCTACGCGCCTCGGCTGCCGCGCATCGAGGACATCCGCTCCGTCGTGGAGTCCGTCGACCGGCCGGTCAACGTGCTCGCCTGGACCGGGCTGCCGCCGGTCCCCGAGCTCGCCGCCGCCGGCGTGAGCCGCATCTCGGTCGGCGGCTGGTTCGCCTTCTCGGCCTACGCGGCGGTCGTGGAGTCCGCGAACGAGCTGCGCGAGCACGGCACGTACGGCTACATCGACGCCGCGCGCGGCGGCGCGCGGGCCGCGCGCGAGGCGTTCGCCGACTGAAGCGGGTCAGGCGGCAGCGTGGCTGGCGTGCAGCGAGCAGCGCCGATCTCTACGGATCGCCTTCGCGCGGCGTGAGGCCGGCGTCCGGCACGCGCCCGATCATCGTCGTGAGCACCGGCTGCATCCCGAACCTCGCGTACAACCGGGCGGCGGGCTCGTTGCCGGCGAAGACCGCGAGCGTGAGCAGCTCGATGCCGCGCTCGCGCAGGTCGGCGTGGACGGCGGCGATGAGGCGGCTGCCCAGACCGCGGCCGCGGTGCTCGCGGCCGACGCTGAGCGACTCGATCTCGGCCATCGCCTCCGGCGTGTCGAGCTGCGACCAGCCGCCGCTGCCCAGCCGCACCATGGCGTAGCCGCCGAGACATCCCTCGCTGTCCTCGGCGACGTGCAGAACCGCGCTGCCGGCGGCGAACCAGCCTTCGTAGAGCGCCCGCCGGCGTTTCCACGAGCCGTCATGATCGCGAAACCCGGTGATCTCGCCGGTGAGCGTGGCAGGCGCGACGGACTCGTGGTGAGACTGCATCTGCAGCCACAGCGGGGCGAGCTCGTCGAGGCGCTCGATGCCGGCGCGCAGGATCCTCAGTTTCACCGCGCAATCGTACGGCCCGCATGGGTTCGAACCGGCCCGGGCATGCCCGGACCTGCCTCTAGACTGAAACCTGATGCAGAAATCGCGAAACGGCCGGATCGGCGAGCGTCGCGCAAGCGACCAGGCAGGCGAGGGACGCGCGAAGCAGCGCGCGTTCTGCATCGCCGCGCTCGAGGACGGCGACGACCTCTCGGAGCTGCGCGAGCTGCTGCGCACGGCCGGCGTGGCGGTGGTCGGTCAGGCGGTCCAGCATCGCGAGAAGCCGCACCCGAACACCTACCTCGGGCCCGGCAAGCTCATCGACGTCAAGGAGGCCGCCAAGGCCGCCGACGCGAACGTCATCGCCTGCGACGACGAGCTCAGCCCGCGCCAGGAGCGCAACCTCGAGTCCGAGCTCGGCATGCCGGTCGTCGACCGCACGTCGGTGATCCTCGACATCTTCGCCGGCCACGCGCACAGCGCGGAGGGCAAGCTCCAGGTCGAGCTCGCCCAGCTGGAGTACAACATGGCCCGGATGCGCGGCCTGTGGACGCATCTCGAGCGCCTCGGCGCGAGCGCGGGCACGCCCGGCATCGGCGCCCGCGGACCGGGCGAGTCGCAGATCGAGACCGACCGCCGGCTCGCGCGCAACCGGATCACCGCGCTGCGCCGCAAGCTCGTCGGCGTCTCCGCCTCGCGCGCGACGATGCGCGCCGAGCGCGAGCGCGCGCACCTGCCGCAGATCGCCCTCGCCGGCTACACGAACGCCGGCAAGTCGACGCTGCTCAACGCGCTGACGGGCGCCGAGGTCGGCGTCCGCGACCGCCTCTTCCACACGCTCGACCCGACGACGCGCGAGCTGCGCATCAACGGCCGCCCGTACCTGCTGTCGGACACCGTCGGCTTCATCCGCAAGCTGCCCCATCAGGTCGTCGACGCCTTCGCGGCGACACTGCACGAGACGCGTGAGGCCGACCTCATCCTGCACGTCGTCGACGCCTCGGCGCCCGAGGAGGAGCTGACCGAGATGCTGCGCGCCGTCGACGAGACGCTCGAGGCCGTCGGCGCCGGCGACCGGCCGCGCCTGCTCGTGCTCAACAAGGGCGACGCGATCGACGCCGAGCGGCGCTTGGAGCTGCTCTTCGCGCATCCCGACGGGATGCTCATCTCGGCCGCGACGGGGGAGGGGCTGGAGGCGCTCGGCGACCGCATCGAGGAGGAGTTCCGCCGCTCGCTGCGCTCCGTCGACCTGCTGCTGCCCTACGCCGAGGGCGCCCGGCTCGCCGAGCTGCACGACTTCGCCGGCGACCTCGAGCGCACGGACACCGCCGAGGGCGTGCGCATCCATGCCCGCCTGCCGGCGACGCTGGCCGAGCGCTACGCGCGCTTCTCGGTCAACGGCACGCCGGCCTGACGCCATGAGCGCAGCGCCGCTGCGTGTCCAGCGCCTCGACCCGGCGGCGCGGTTGCCCGTGCGCGCGCACGACGACGACGCCGGCTACGACCTGCATGCGCTGCACGCCGCCACGCTGGCCCCGGGCGAGCGCGCGACGATCGGCACGGGCATCGCGATCGAGCTGCCGGCCGGGCACGCCGGCCTCGTCCTGCCGCGGTCCGGTCTCGCCGCCCGCCACGGGATCGCGATCGTCAACGCGCCGGGGCTGATCGACGCCGGCTATCGCGGCGAGGTCAAGGTCCTGCTGCTCAACACCGATCGCAGCACGCCGTTCGACGTCGCCGCCGGCGACCGCATCGCGCAGCTCGTCATCGTCGCGGTCGCCGCGCCCGACGTCGTCGAGGCCGATGACCTGACCGCGACCGCGCGCGGCGCGGGCGGGTTCGGCTCCAGCGGCGTCTGACCGGCGCCGGCCCGACGACGCATCGAAGTCAGCCTTGCGGTATACGCGATACGGCGATACTTTCCCGGGCAAGCAGCTTCGTCACACGAGCGTGCGTGCCGGAAGTCATGAGGACGGACCGGCGCCGTTCGGTGGGGAAGAAGGGGCTCCCGTCAACCTGCGGGACCGTCCTAACGGGGAACGGTCCCACCTAGGGAGGTTCAAGTTGAAACGTCTATCACTCGGGCGCGCCACGCTGGGCGCGTTGGCGACCGGCGTGCTTGCGGCCGGAGCGCTGCTCGCGCCCACGGCCGCGCTCGCCGACCACGGCCTGACCAGCGTCGCCGACGGCGCGATCGACTCCGGCAAGGAGACCAAGCACCACGATTTCCAGCAGCACGGCGAGGACGAGGGCCACCTGCCGCCCGTCAGCAACAACGTCGCGGAGATCGGCCACATCGACCTCTTCGCGCCCGGCGACGAGGCGGGTCGGATCGGCGACGTGTCGGCGAAGGGCAACTTCGCCTTCCTCACCCATTACCGCGAGCCGACGTGCGAGCGCGGCGGCGTCCAGGTCGTCGACATCTCCAATCCCGCCAGCCCGAAGAGGGGCCCGTACATCCCGAGCCACCTCGGCACCTACGCGGGCGAGGGCTCGCACGTCATCAGCATCGACAACAAGTTTTTCAAGGGCGACGTCCTCATCTACCAGAACGAGATCTGCGCGGGCCGTACGCAGACCGGCATCGGCGGCGTGTCGCTCGTCGACGTCACGAACCCGATGAAGCCGAAGAAGCTCGTCGAGGGCTTCGGCGACTTCACCGGCACGAAGGGCAAGAGCCAGACGCACGCCAACACGGTCCACTCCGCGTTCGGCTGGGTCAACGAAGAGACCAAGCGCGCCTACGTGATCATGACCGACAACGAGGAGTTCTCGGACACCGACATCATCGAGATCACGAACCCGAGCCGGCCGAAGTGGGTCGCCGACTACGACCTGCGGCCGCAGTCTTCGCAGCCGCTGGGCGCCGTGAACGGCGACGCCGTCTTCATCCACGACGAGATCGTCAAGAAGATCAACGGCCGCTACATCGGCCTGCTGTCCTACTGGGACGGCGGCTACATCAAGCTCGACGTCACCGACCCGGCGAACGCGACGTTCATCTCCGACACGGACTACCAAGCGTTCGACCCGGTGCGGCTCGGCTTCGGGCAGCAGATCTCGCCCGAGGGCAACGGCCACCAGGCCGAATTCACGCGCGACAACAAGCGGTTCATCGCCACGGACGAGGACTTCGATCCGTTCCGCGTCCTCGCGAAGATCACGAGCGGGCCGTACGCCAACGAGGAGCTCACGGCGACGCAGGGCGACAACGTGCCGCTCATCGACGACGATACGTCGCTCGTCGGCGGCACGCGCGGAGTCGGGCAGGCGTGCCCAGGTGGCACGATCCCGGCGCCCGATGCGACGCACACCATCGCCGTCGTCGAGCGGGGGGTGTGCACGTTCAACGAGAAGCTCGCGGTCGTGGAGGCCGCCGGCTACGACGGCGCGATCGTGTTCAACCGGCCGGGCGTCGACGGCTGCGAGACGCTCATCAACATGCTCGTCACCGCGGGCATCCCGGCGATGTTCGTCTCGCGCACCGACGGATTCAAGCTGCTCGGGGCCTCGCTCGACGGCTACACGTGTACGGGCGAGAGCGAGACCAGCGGGACCGCCGCGCCGCCGGCCGGGACGGACGGCTCCGACGTGAACATCAGCTCGGTGTTCGACGGCTGGGGCTACGTGCACCTGTACGACGCGAACAACATGGCGGACCTAGATCAGTACTTCATCCCCGAGTCGCAGGACCCGGCGTACGCCGAGGGCTTCGGCGACCTGTCGGTGCACGAGGTGGCGACGGATCCCGACGAGGATCTGGCCTACATCTCGTACTACTCGGGCGGTCTGCGGGTGCTGAAGTACGACAACGACGACCTGACGGAGGTCGGCGCGCACATCGATGCGGACGGCAACAACTTCTGGGGCGTCGAGGTGCACAAGCACCCCAACGGCCAGAAGTATGTGCTCGCCTCCGACCGCGACTCCGGAGTCTGGATCTTCCAGTACACCGGCGACTGACCGCACGGCGCACCGTCACGAACGGCTCGGCGAGCTCTCCACGCAGGTCGGTGGAGAGCTCGCCGTCGTTGATGGCTCGTGCCGTACCGATGAGTCCTTGCCCGCCGTACGCAGCCTGAGCCTGCCGACGAGCTCGGCGCGCAGGAGATCCATCCGACCGTGCAGCATCCGGCGCTCGTAGGAGACGACGTGCTCGCGTGCGGCGAACCGGTCGATCAGATCTCGCAGCTCCTGCTCGGAGAGCGAACCGGGGTCGGCGAACGTTGCGTCGCTGATGATGTCGACATCGCCGCTGTCGCAGTTGCAGGACGCCGCCGCTGTCGCGTCATCGAGCTCGACCGCGAAGCCGGGCACGTCGTGCTCTATCGCGACGCGATGTCGTCCGAGCCTCAACGCCTCGCACAGCTCGTGCTCCAGGCTGCGCCGCATGCCGTCGAGATCTTGCGAGTCGTGTGTTGCCATGAGGTCCCCTCGATCATTGACGATCGCGGCAACCCGGCCGACCCCAGCGGGCCCCGTGGCTTTGCGCCCCCGCCTTGCGACGAGTTTGCCTCTACGCGTGCAACGGCTGTCGAACCGCCCGATCAGAACCTTGAGCGTGCTCGTCCATGAGTGGACATCTGTTCGAGCGCGGGGGAACTCGAGTGTCCGTCTCGGTGAGCGAGCCTGAGCTGTTGCTGAATCAGGGGATGGATCAGGGAGTCTGCCCGATGGCAGTGGGGACGCCCTCCAGCAAGATCGCCACATGCTCACCCCAAAGGTCACCCAGCTCGTCGCGGGCACCGCTCACCCGATTAGTCCCAAGTAGCAACCGAACCTTGCCGTTGGCGTAACCTGCTCGTAGTGCTCGACGACGAATGCCTTCAAGACCATTTCCCGCGGTGGGAGCTCGCCAACGGCGGGTCGGCTCGGGCCTCGGCGAGCATGCGGTTCAGCGTCCGGACGCCGTCCTCGGCAGCCGTCGCGTGGGCGTTGGACGAGATCCCGGTCACGTCCTCGCGCAGCGCACGCAGCACGATCCGGCGTCCGTCGTGGAGACACATCACGCCGGTCGCATCTTCGGGCGCGCGGCCGGCGACGACCTCGAATCCGGCGATCTCGGACCACGCGGAGAAGGTGCGCCCACCGGCGCCGGCCCAGACGCCATCGGGGCCGGCGAGCAGCCGGTCGGACAGGCCGAAGAGCACGCTGCCTGGACGCACCACGATCCAGACCAGCCCGAGCCCCAAGCCGCCCGCCACCACGAACCACAGCACCGCGGGGAGGCCCCCCTCGCCGCCCGTCCCCGAGATCGCGCCGACCAGCGCGTAGACGCCGACGGCGCCCGTACCGACGGCACAGACGACGAGGAAGACGATCTCGCCGCCCGACCGCCGCTCGCCGAGCTCGATGTGCGCAGGGGGCGTCTCCACGGCCATGACGAGACGATCATCGCACTCGACCCCCGCCCTGCCTTCGCAGCCGCGATTCGCCTGTCTGCGCCGCGTCCGCCGCGAATTCGGGCGTCCTACGGCTCGCTTCTCATGCGCCGACGATCACGACCTCGTACTCGTCGGCGGTCGGCGGGAAGCCGGTGTCGAACTTCGCGTTGACGACCGCCAGCCGGCCGCCGTGCAACGCGGCGGTCGACGGCACCTGAAACAGCGGGCTGGTGATGAGTCGCTGCACGGTGCCCGCGCCGAGATCAGGTGTGAGGTCGATCACGGCAATCTGGTTGTTGAAGCCTTGCACCGCCCACAGCGTCCGGCCTCTCAGGATGATCCCGTCGACGTTCGGGACGCTGACGCCCGCGACCTGCGTGCTGACGCCCGTCTGCGGGTCGACGGTATACAGCGCGCCGTTCGCCGTGTGGCCGACGATGAGCGTCGAGCCGTCCGGCGAGGCGACGATGCCGTTGACGTTGACGCCGCCGACGATCGCCGCCGCAGGACCGCTGATCGGCAGCGTGGTGCTCGGCCCGAGCTCGCCGCCGGGACCGATCGGGATGAAGAACAGCTGCGCATGCAGCGAATCCGTGAACCACGCGCCGTCCTTGGTGATCGCGACGTCGTTGATGAGCGGCCCCGTCGCCGGATCGGCGAGCTGGTAGATCGCCACAGTGGCGCCGGTGCGGGTGTCGTAGACGTACGCCTGCCCCGTCTGGCCGCCGGCGACGAACAGATAGCCGCTCTTCTCGTCAACGGACATGCCGACCGCCTGACGCTGGCCGGCCGGGTTGTCGACGAACAGCGAGACGGTGCCCTGCTGCAGGTTGCCGCGGTAGATGTCGCCGCCGAGCAGGTCACCGGCGAAGAACGTCGATCCGGTCCCGACGGCGATGCCCTCGGCCGAGGTGGCGCCGGGGAGCACGATGCTCTGTGTCGCCGGCTTGGCGGCGCCGGCCGGCGGCCACACTGCGAGCGCGCAGAGCAGCGCGATCGTCGCGGTCGCGGCGAGGCGGCCCGGGGTGCGTGAAATGGCCTTCTGCATTGTGCGTGCGTACATCGCTCCGTCCTCCGCTCGATTCGCCGGCCCAGCCTACGCCGGTCGTACAACGTGAGGCAAATGGGGTGAGGTGCTTCTGCTCGCCTCGGCTGCTCGAGCGGGTGCAGCAGGTGGCTCAACTGGTCGGCGCTACATCGAGCACCCCGGGCAGCAGCGCCTCGGGTAGAAGCCACGTCCGGATCCATGAGGAATCGGTAGTCCGTGTCGGACGTCACCCGACACGAGGGGTCCAGACATCAAGCCTCATCGCCGCCGCCAGAGGTTTCGGCCGTCTCGGCAGGGGTGCTCCGATGAGTATCGAGCGTTGGCCGGGTCATACCGGTGACTGTTCCCAGACGAGGAGGAATGCCGATGCCGAACGTGATCTACGCGATGGGCGGCGTCTCGGCCGACGGCTATGTCGTCGGGCCGGACGGGAGGTTCGACTGGTCGATGCCCGACGAGGAGCTACACCGTTTCTTCAACGCGCAGACGCGCGCGCTCGCCGGCCACGTCTTGGGGCGTCGCCTGTACGAGACGATGGTCTACTGGGAGACGGCCGACAAGGACCCCTCGGACATCGCGCGCGAGTTCGCGCTGATCTGGCAGGCGCTGCCGAAGGTGGTGTTCTCGCGGACGCTGGACTCGGTCGAGGGAGCCAACACGACGCTCGCGCGCGATGACCTGCGCGCGGAGGTGGCCTCGCTGCAGGAGTCCGTTCGTGGAGACGTGGCGGTAGGAGGCGCCGAGCTCGCTGCCGAGGCGGCGCGTCTGGATCTGATCGACGAGTACAGGCTGTTCGTCCATCCGGTCGCGGTCGGCGGCGGCATCCCGTTCTTCCCGCGAGATCACCGTGTCGACATGGAACTGGTCGAGACGCGCACGTTCAGCTCGCGCGTCGTGTACCTGCGATACCGCGCGGCCGGCCGATGACTGCGCGGCGCGTCGACGCCCGCGAGCCATGTCGGCGGGCCGCCGACGGACACCACTCGCCGCGTGACCCGCAGGGCACAGCTCACGACTCGCCGGCCGAAAGGATGCCGGCGAAGACGATGAAGACCGCCAGCATGATCAGCAGCGCGATGAGCACCCCGCCCACTGCGACCCAGACCGAGCGCCGTCGGAGATGGGGGACGAACAGCAGCGCGATCAGCGGCGGGCCGACCACTGCCTGCAGGTAGTAGAGGCTGTCCATCGAGCCGCTCCACGGCCCGAACATCAGGTCCGCGCCGAAGACCAAAACCAGCGGCACGATCCCGGCGACGCAGCAAGGGACGGCGAGGCGGCCGACCTCACTCGAGTCCCAGCGCGGCATGCCGAGAGGATATGCCCGGTCAGGCTCGAACCACTGCGCCCGCTCGAGATGTGATCGCTGCATTCCAAGCCGGCCGCGTTAGCGGTGACTGACGGCCAGGAAACCGCTCGGATTCAGCACGTCAGACGCCCCGGCCGCCGGGCCGGGGCGTCGCTCCTTGTTCGAGTTCGTCGTGCGCCGCGGTGCAGCGGGCGCCGGCTCGCTACCAGGTGTGGTCGCGGAAGTGTCCGATCAGCCCCGGCGTCGTCTGGCCGGCGGGCGCCGCGAGGTTCCCGCGCAGCCCGACGAAGTCGGCGTAGTAGCCGAGGTCTTCGCACGTGGGCAGGGCGGGGTTGCGCTCATGGTTCAGGCACGTGAGCTGCGCCTCGAGCGACCCCCGGCCGGTGATGTCCTCGAACGTCCCGGTGCTCCGCGAAGGCGAGAACCAGAACCGGCCCTTCAGGTACAGCTCGTTGTCCGACGTGCGACGGAACCTCGCGCTGTAGTCCATGACCAGCGCGTCGCCGGATGCGACCCGCACGCCGTTGCGGGTCACGCACACGACGCTCTTGATCGTGCCCAAGATCGTGCCCTTGTTGCCGCCGTGCTTGACGGACACGATCCTGCCCTCGGCGAGGTGCCGGACGGCGGCCACCCCGGTGGCGCTGTCGATGCCGGGGTAGTCGGGGGTGAAGTCCAGTCCGACCTCGTTGAACGGAGCCGGGTTCGCGCACGTGCGCGATGAGTAGGCGAACTCGGCGCCTTGCTGGAACGGGGACGCCAGCCGCGTCGTCCCGAACAGCAGGCCGGGATCGCTGTGGGTATGCACGCCGATCGTCACATCTCCGCTCAACCGCTTCGCATCGGCGTTGGCCGGCCCGGCCACGAGCAGCATCGCGGCTGCGACCAGCGAGCCGAGCACGATCTGGGGTCTGCGCATTGGGTTCTCCTTCGGGTCGATTGCGGTGGGCCTCGTGAGGGCGGTCGCAGCCCGCATTCGAGCGGATCGACAGGCGACTTCGCCCGGTCACGGCTAGATGGGCCCGACATGTACCCAGCCGCACGTGCGATAAACGTGTTTCGGGGCGTCCGCAGGCTCTTTGTCGGGGCGCCGCCCGGCGGCGGTGGCGCCCCCTAAGGTGCGAGCACAACTCGCAACCACCATGGAAGGGCGCTGATGCCGGACACCACCTGCCACATGTCGATCTCGCTTGATGGCTTCGTCGCCGGGCCGGACCAGAGTCGCGAGCACCCGCTCGGCAAGCGCGGAAGGGAGGTCCATCGCTGGCACCTCGGCGACGAGCGCGCCAACGAGGCGGACGAGACGGCGGCCGGCTGGCTCATGCGCCCGCGCGGCGCCTACGTCATGGGCCGCAACATGTTCGGGCCGGTCCGCGGCGAGTGGGAGGAGGACTGGCGTGGCTGGTGGGGGCCGAACCCGCCGTACCACGCGCCGGTGTTCGTGCTCACCCACCACGCCCGCGAGCCGATCGAGATGGAGGGCGGAACGACCTTTCACTTCGTCACGGACGGGTTCGACGCCGCCTACGCACAGGCCTGTGAGACGGCCGGCGAGGACGGCGTCGACATCGCGGGCGGCGCCGCGACCGTGCGCCAGGCGCTCATCGCCGGGGTCGTCGACGAGCTCACGCTCGACATCGCCCCGACCGTGCTCGGCTCTGGCGAGCGGATCTTCGACGGCGTCGAGTCCTTCGGGCTGGAGCCCGTCGAGGTGTTGCATTCCCCGCTGGCCACGCACATCCGCTACCGCCGGGCCGGGTGAGCCGGAGCTGAGCCTCGCGGCCGACTTGACGGAGGCGCAATGACCCTGCATCCAGATACGCTCGCGATCAGCACAGGCCGGCCGCCGGCCGTTCCCGACGGTCCGTTGAACGTCCCGATCACGCCGGCTTCGGCGCTGCACCCGGGCGGCTCGTCGGGCTATGCGCGCGGTGGCCACCGGCCATGGGACGCGCTTGAGGACGCGATCGGCACGCTCGAAGGCGGGCACGCCTTGATCTTCTCGTCGGGCATGGCTGCCGCCACCGCTGTCATGGGGCTCTTCACGCCCGAGCCGATCGTCGTGGCACCGGCGATCGCCTACATGGACGTCCGTGAAGGACTCCGACGACTGCGCGGCGAGATCCGCTCGGTCGACGTCACCGACACGGACGCCGTGATCGGCGCGTGCGAGCACGCCGACGTCCTGTGGCTGGAGTCGCCCACCAACCCCCTGTTGGGGATCGCCGACCTTCCCCGCCTGTGCGCCTTCGCCCGCGAGCGCGGCATCCTGTGCGTGGTTGACAACACGCTGTGCACACCGCTTCTGCAGCACCCGCTCGCGCTGGGCGCCGCCATCGTGATCCACAGCGCCACAAAGGCCATCGGCGGCCACTCGGACCTGCTGCTCGGCGCGGCCGTCGTCACCGACCACGACCAGCTGGCGAGGCTGCGCGAGATCCGCACGGTGACCGGGGCGACACCCGGCGCGCTGGAGGTCTTCCTCTGCCTTCGCGGGCTACGCACCCTGCCGCTGCGCCTCGAACGCGCCCAGCACAACGCGACGCTGCTGGCCCAGCGCCTGAGCGAGCACCCCTCGGTGTACGACGTCCGCTACCCGAATCTCGACTCGCACCCCCAGCGCGAACGCGCCGGCGCGATGGCCGGCCCCGGCTTCATGCTCACCTTCCGCGTCCGCGGTGGCGCCGAGCGCGCCGACGCAGTTCTGAGTTGCCTCGAGCTCGTCGTTCACGCCACAAGCCTGGGCGGCGTCGAGACCACGATCGAGCGACGCGCGAAGTACCCGGCCGAACGCCACATCCCTGCAGACCTGCTCCGCGTCAGCGTCGGATGCGAACACGTCGAAGACCTGTGGAACGACTTCCAGCACGCCCTTGACCGAGCGACGTGCTCCTGACCGAACGATGCGACACCCATCAGCCGATCTTCTGCGCCAGCTCGACGATGATCCCCGCCGGGCCGCGCACGTAGCACAGCCAGTAGCTGTCCTCGTAGTTCACCAGCTCGCCGACCAGCTCGCCGCCATGCGCTCGCAGGCCGGCGAGGGATGCCTGGATGTCGTCGACGACGAAGAGGATGTGGCGGATGCCTGGCGCGTTGGCCGGCGCCGGCCGGAGGTCGCCCTCGTATGAGGGCGAGCGGTACTTGGCCAGCTCGACCTTGGCTTCGCCCTCCGGGGTCCGCAGGATCACGACGTCCGCCCGCACGCCCTCCAGGCCGTTGATGCGGTCCACCGAGCCGCCCTCGACGGACGCCTCGCCCTCTACCTCCAGCCCGAGCGCGGCGAAGAACGCGGACGCTGCCGCGAGGTCGTCGACGACGATGCCGATGTGCTCCAGGCGCAGGACGGTCATGAACGGCCTCCGGCCGGCTTGAGCGGCGTGTACTCGTCGTGCAGCAGATCCTTCGGCATCGTGATCTCCTCGTGTCGGTTGGCCGTGCCGCTCGCGGGTGCGCGGCCTCTATCTGATGAGCGAGCCCGGTCAGCGCTTCTCGACATGGAACCTCAACTCAGCTCCGTCAGCGTGTGCCACTCCCCGCGCCGGCGGCGGCGGGCTGCGAACGCCCGAGCCGGGTCAACGGCAGGTGCGCGAGCCTGCGATGCACCAGAGCCCTGCTCGCCGCCCGCGGAGGAACGTCGTCTGCGCCGTCGAGGCGTGGCCCGCGTCGTCGGTCGCCGTGAAGCGCACGGTCGTGCTGCGCAGCCCGCGCCGCAGCGGCAAGCGCAGGTACCCGATCGTAAACGGCTCCAGGCGCGCGGTGACGCGGCGACCCTGTGAGTTGGTGACGCCCAGCCGCCTCGTCCCCGAGCTGCCGCGGACGGTGCAGACGCGATCGCAATGGACAGGGACGAGCAGGCGCAGCGACGACGCGTTGGCATACGTCCCGAAGCCGATCCGGGGAGCGCGCCGCGAGCGAGCGACCTTCGGTCCGAACGGGACGACGACCAGTCGCGAGCGCGGACGAAAGAGGTTGTAGTCGGTGTTCGTATCGAAGCGGGCGAAGCCGACCTCGCCGGGCGTGGCTCTGCGCACGGGCAGCGACGACGCGTTGCGCGTCGCGAGGCGCGGGTCGGTGAAGGCGCCGGTCCGATCGGACGTGGCGACGTACCAGTTCCCAAGCTCGTAGGCGTGCGCGGAGCCGTAGGTCTGGAAGGCCAGCACGCGCGTGCCGCCACCCCAGCGAAACACCTGAGGCCGGATGCACGGGCACAGGCGCGCGAGTCTCACGGAGATCGTGATCGGGGTGCCGTCGTCGGCGCGCACCGTGTGGTTCGTCTGCGTGAGGAGCGGGTCGCCGGCGCCGTAGTGCTGCTCCACGGGCGCTCCAAAGCGCGCCGCGCGGCCGGTGCGAATCGCACCGCCGCCAGGCCCCTCGCCGTACTCCGGTCCCCACGCGACGGCGACGCTGCCGTCCGCGGCGATGGGCGAGACGCGCAGCTGACGCTGGTAGATCTGCGGCTGTGGCGGCCGCGTGAGCTCCTGCTGCGCACCGAACGTCGCGCCCGGATCTCGGACCGCTGCGTAGACACGTCCCATGTCGTCAGGGGGACGACCGCTCGTCACGACCACGACCGTGCCGCGGCCGTCCGCGCGCACGCGCCACTGCGGCCCGTCGTTCTCGCTGCTGTGTGTCGTGGTCACGCCGGCGAGGACGACGTGCGTCGCACCCAGTCGCCCGTCGCGGGTCCAAGCGCGAGCGAGGATGCTGTGCGAGCTGCCGTCGTCCCAGATCGCCATCCCGGCGCCGTCCTCCAGCGCCACGATGCGGACCGCTTGCGGGTACGTGCCCCGTCGCGTGGGAAGCTCGAAGCGGTGCGCGTGCCCGCCAGCATCGCGGTAGACGACGCTGTAGACGTTGCGGCCGATCGTGCTCCAGAAGACCGCGTACGCGTCGCCGTGACCGGGCACCGAGCTCGACGCCATGAGGTTCGCCTCGCCGCCCAGCGACGTGATCACCTCCGGCGTGCCGAGATGCGGCACCGCGGCCCCGGCCCCGGCGGCGGCGACCGGCATTGCGCCGAGCGCGATCAGCGCCAGCGAGGTCGTCAGGATTCGCAGGCGTCGCATGACACCAGAACCGACCGCAGCCACGCAAGGGTGCGCCGTACGGACGAACGTTACGGTGGCACCCAACCCGCCGACGACGGCGACGTCACCGTGCGCACCGCCGAGGTCCGGCAAACGAACGCGCAGCGGGGCGCGGCTGCCGTGTCCAGGCGCTCACCGCGTTCGCCTCGACGCGACAGCCGAGGCTGCTCGCGCTGCGACAATGCCTGGATGCTCAAGGATGCCGCGATTCTCGTGGATGCGGAGCACGGCGATCAGTGTGCAGGCGTTCGCCGCGACGCAGACGGACGGCTGTGGATCTCACATTGGACCGCCGACAAGCCCGAGCGCGTGGCCGGGACGCTGCTGGAGGGAATGCGGCCAGCGGCTATCCGCGGCCCTGCATGGGCGGCGCTTGGTGGTCGGCTACCTGAGTCGGCGTCGATGGCGGAGGCTTTGGGCGAAGACGATGCCTGGCAGCTTGCCGAGGCCGCGAACGGCGCCTGGGTGCTCTTCGTGCCCTACGACCACGACGGCGCCCGGCCTGCCCGCGGTTCGCTTCTGCGACACCAGGGGGGCGCTCGTGCCGCGTATGAGCGCTGGGGGCCGGGAGACTCGGCGGCTCGAGCCGCATGAGGCGCGACTGCTTACGATGAGCTCGTTCGGACTGGGTAGAACCTGTCCGGTCTGCGGGACCGAGGACTGGCGCGCAGAGCTCGCTGAGAGCGGCTCCGGCGAAATCGTGCTCTGTGCCAAATGCGGACACACGGATGGCGGCAGCGTGGCGTTCTACGCACCCGGATAGCAAACGGGGCGGCCGCGTGCTGTGCGCAGCGGTTCCTGGCATCGTCAGGCGGATGAGGATCCAGGCGTTGAGCACCGCGATGATTTCTGCCGCCGCTGCGCTGTGGGAGACATCTGGCTTGACGCGCCCGTGGAACGACCCGCTGGATGATCTGCAGCGGGCGATGGCGGGTCCGGCTTCCACGGTTCTGGCCGGCATCGATGACGGCGTGCTGGTTGCAGCGGCGATCGTCGGCCATGACGGCCACCGCGGATGGGTGTACTACCTGGCGGTGAGCCCGGATGCCCGCGGCCGTGGTCACGGCCGGACGATCATGCGCGCGTGCGAGGCGTGGCTCCAAGCGCGTGGCGTGCCGAAGGTCAACCTCATGATTCGGACCGATAACGCCGACGCCCGAGGCTTCTACTCGGCTCTCGGCTACGGCGCCGACGACGTGGTCGTGATGTCGCGGCGACTTCAGTGAGTCTGCCGAATCTCGTTGCGTCACCGAACCGCAGCGAGGCCGCCTACCTCGTTGCGACACCCGCGGCGCGTTCACGCGCACTGCGGCGACGCCGCCGGCGGCGTCGCACGCGGGGCCGGTGTCAGCTGCAAGACGGCGGGCGCCCCGCGTCCTAGGGTCTGCGGCTTGCCAGCCGTGCACGCGCGAGGACATACACCACAAGGACGCAAGCGGCCGCGCCGACGATTGACGAAAGCGACAGGCCGTACACTACGAATACGGCGAGCAGGGCGATCGCTGTGATAACGATCATCTGCAGCCAAAGCCGGTGATCCCACCATTCGCGGCGTTGGTCGAAATCTCGGTCGAAGGGCCCGCTCATCCCGAAATGGAGCGTAAACACCGCGCCGCGCGTCGCCCGCGCGATCACTATTCCTATCGCCTGGTTGCGGTAGCGACGCTAGGCCAGTCGGCGGGCCGATCACGAGCGAACGCGGGTGCGCGCTCGTGCCCTGGCTGCGAGCCGTCGACGCCGAAGCAGCGTCCGCGCTTCATCTCACGCCGGCAGCGGATCCCCCAGGCGAACGGCTATCGCAGCGTCACCGGCCGAATTGGAGCCAATTCAACGACCCTTGAAGAAATTCTGTCCTGCCCCCGCTGGGTAACCGGCGGCAGACCAGCGGACCAGGCCGAGGACGACAAGGAGCCGTCGCGTGATGGACACGCGACGGCTGCTGTCCGGGTTCGCGGGATTCGAATCGCCTCTGCCGCTCGACGCCTGAGTAATCCACCAGCGAATGGCCGTTTCGGGCTGCCGGGCTTCGTTCGGCGTGGTGCCCGGACGGCTGCTTCTACCCCCCTCATCCGTACCGGACAACTACGCTGGTTCTCCGGTGCTCACAGTTCTGGGTTATGCGGCGGTCCTCGTCGTCGGCGCGATCGTGACCGCTGTGTTCTGGGACGGCTTCGTACGAGGGCGACGCGGACCGGCGCTCGTGACCAGCGTGCTCGCGCTGATCGCGATACTCGCCGCCGGTTGGCTACAGGCCGATGATCAAGAGGTATGGCCTTGGGTCTTGCTCCTCACCTCGTTTGCGCTTGCCGGCATCAGCGAGCTACTGAGAACCGCATCGAAGCGCGACTGACGTAACCGGAGTGCTGAACTGCGGCCGTTGACGACACTGCGTGCTCACAGCCAACCTCGACCGGCCACGGAATACGCTCATCTCGGTGCGGTCGGGCTGGCTCGGTGGTTGAGGACGGGACAGGGCTGCCCGACCGTCCCGCCGTCGAGGTTGGGTTCTCGCCGCGATCGCAAGAGCGGGCCGTAGAGCGGTTCTCTGCGGTGAGATCAACGGCGGGCGTTATCGCGGTGGATGGGCGCGGCAGAAGTCGCGAATGGCGTCGTTGACGTGGGTTGGGGCTTCGAGGTTGCTGACGTGGCCGCAGTCGGGGATCACGACGAGCGTGGTGTCGGGGATCGCCCGCTCAAACTGATGTGCGACGCCGAGCGGCGACCGTACGTCGAGCTCGCCCCAGATCAGGAGGGTGGGTGCGGCGATGTGAGGCAGCAGGTCGCGCTGGTCGGCGTCGGCCATCACGAGCAGCTGCGTCTCGAGGCTGTGGGGACGGACGGTTGCGGCCATCTGCTCGAGCAGCGCGACGAACTCGATCGGTGGGTCGCCGGCGAACAGCCCGGGCAGGGTGGGATCGAACTGCGCCGCGGGTGTTGCGAGCATCTGACGCGCCGCGGCGACCCGGGTACGTATCTCCTCGGCGGCCAGAGAGCCCTTCCAGCCGGCGTAGGTATCGATCAGGATCAGCGTGGCAACGAGCTCGGGATGGTGGCGGTAGAGCTCCTGTACGACGGTGCCGCCCCAGGACAGGCCTGCGACGTGGGCCGCGCCGAGCCCGAGCGCTTCGATCAAGTCGGCGAGGCACTCGGCGTAGTCGCCAAGGCCGAAGCTCGCAGGCAGATCGGAGGAGCTACCGGCCCCCGGCTCGTCCCAGGCGACCACGGTGAACTCGTCGGCCAGCGCGGCGAGCTGCGGTTGCCAGATCCGGCTGTCCTCGGCGGCCCCGTGCACGAACACAAGCGGTGGCCCCGCGCCTACGCGCTGGTAGGCGATGTCGAGCCCCCTCGCCACCACGACGTCCACCATCAGACCGTACCGGGACGCTGCGGAGCCAGCGGGCTCTCTCCTTCGCTCGAGCGATGCACCCGCGAACAACTCTCGCGCGCCGGGAGGACGCGCCGCGTATCGTGCGGCCTCAGGCCTCGTCAGGCAGGGGGCCGACGAATTCGATGCCGTACCGCCTGGCTGCCGTGCCGATCTCCGATCCCTCGATCGACTCGGCCGGCGGTAGGCCGCCCGGCTGCGATGGAAGGGTGATTGCGCGGTAGAACTCGCCGTGGCGCGCCGTCGTGAGGATCAGGTAGCGGGCGGTCTCAGACTCCACCCGGAAGCCGTGAACGGCGCCGGCGGGCACGTGCACGAACGCGCCCGCGCCGGCGCGAACTCCGGGCTGGTCGCCGAGGAAGTACGAGACCTCGCCCTCGAGGACGTAGAAGGACTCGCGGTCGTCCTCGTGGCGGTGCAGCGGAACCCGTTCGCCGCGCTTGGCTTGCTCGTCGACGAGCGCGAACTCCCCGTCGGTGTGAGCTCCGGTGGCGAGGAAGTAGGTGGACGTCTCACCAAACCATCGGAGCTCGGACTCACCGGAGTGGCACACATACGCTTCGGCCGTCATCTGGACCTTCCGTCGGGGGTCGGGGCGATCTGAAAGTTCGAGAAGGGTCCGCCCCCGAAAGCGACGACAGCGTTGAGAAGGCGGTCCTTGGGTCGAGGGTATCCCGGCCTGCGCAGGTGGTCGTGACAGCAGGCCTCCACGACGAGCCGAGCGATCTCGGGTCGGCGCGTCACCGGTCACGCCCGACGCACCGACTGCCCTTGTTGGCCGTCGCGCTGAAGCGACGCCCGGCGCAGCATTCGCACTCACGTTTGCCTGGCGACGCCGACTGCGTTCAGGCGCATGGGCGATACACGCGGCTCTGACGCAGGACCTTGCCCTCCGCCGATCGGCCAACCACCGTGACGTTCACGGTTCGCTTGTTGGTCGCGCGCAGGTCGACGCGCGCGGTGAGCCGCCCGCCGCGCCGGCGGACCGCGACGCGCTTGCCCGCCACTCGGACCGTGGCACTGCGCATGGCGCGCGGCAGCCGGATCGTGAACGCACGCTTCGAGGTGCACGCTCCCAGGCGCAGCGCGCCATCGCACGTGCTGTCGCGTCCGACGATCCCCCGGAGCGGCAGGTCGCGTGAGCTCGCTCCTACAGCGATCCGGTAGCAGCCGGGGGCGATCCGCCAGTCGCTCGCGGCGGTCGACCAGTACGAGAAGGCGCGCGAGTCAAGCGCGAAGCGCACGCGCTTGGCCTTGCCGGGCGCGAGCCGCAGCTTGGTGAAGTCCTTCAGCTGGAAGGGCGGTTGGACGGTCTTCGCGTCAGGGTCGGGCATGCCGAGGTAGAGCTGTGGCACGGCGTAGCCGGTGCGCGTGCCGGTGTTCTGAACGACCGCGCTGACCCTGACCTTGCTCCCGTCTTTCGAGCGCTCCCGCCGTAGGTCGCGGTATCGGAACGTGGTGTAGGACAGGCCGTGGCCGAACGCCCAGCGCGGCGCGATGTTCCTGTGGTCGTAGTGGCGGTAGCCGATCAGGACGCCCTCGGAGTGCTCGGCGCGGAACGCCACGCCGGGGTACTGCTTGGGGTTGCCGGCGGTCGGCCAGTCGCCTGCCTTGGCAGGGAAGCTCACGGGCAGCCGGCCGCCTGGGTCGACGTCGCCGAACAGGACGCGAGCGATGGCAGGGCCGCCGTCCTGGCCGGGGTACCACGCTTCGAGGACTGCCTTGACCTTGTCGTGCCACGGTGTCAGCACGGGGCCGCCGGTCTCCAGGACGACGATGGTGTTCGGGTTTGCCGCGGCGACCGCAGCGATGACCGCGTCGCCGTCGGTTGCCGAGATCGTGCCGAGCGGCTCGCCGCCGACCGGGGCGATCGGTGCGCACCGCAGTCGCAGGCAGGGCTTGTCGGCGCCCTCGGTGGCGTAGTCCTCGACGAAGACGACCGCGGCATCGGCGCCCTTGGCGGCGCCAGCCGCTGCCGCGAGGTCCGAGCCGGGGTCATAGCGGACGTTGACGCCCTGGGCGCGGGCCTTGATCGCGTCCAGCGGCGCCTTGAAGGCAAACGGCTCGACGCTCGAGGAGCCGCCGCCGCCCTTGTAGCGGGTCGACAGGTCGCCGATGACCGCGAGGGTCTTCAGCTTGCCGGTGTCGAGCGGCAGAGCGTTGTCGTTGTTCTGGAGCAGCACGATCCCCTGCTCCTCGGTGCGCTGCGCAACCGCGGCGTGCGCGGGCTTGTCGATCAGGTTGTCGCTGGTGGGGTAGGCGTCGCGATCGAACAGCCCGAACTTGAACATCGTGCGCAGCGTGGCGCCGACGCGGGCGTCGATCGTCGCCTCGCTGACCTGCCCGCTCGCCAGCGAGCCGAGCAGCGAGACCGGGTTGTAGATGAGCCCGATCGGCATCTCGATGTCGGTGCCGGCGTTGATCGCCTTCGCCACGTCCTTCAACGCGAAGCCGTAGTCCGACACGACAAGGCCGTTGAACTTCCATTCGCCTCGTAGAACCGTCTTGAGCAGGTACTTGCTCTCGCAGGCGTAGTCGCCGTTCAGCGCGCCGTAGGCGCACATGACCGCGCCGACGTCGCCCTGCTTGACCGCAGCCTCGAACGCCGGGAAGTAGATCTCGTGCAGCGTGCGGTCGTCGATGCGGGCGTCGACGAGGAACCGGCTGCCGTTGATCCCCGTCAGCGGGGGGACGCCCTCCTCGCCCTCCTGGGAGTTCGGGGCGAAGTGCTTGACGTTGGCAATGATTCCCTCGCGTTGCGCGGCTTTGATCCAGCCCACACCGATCCTCGCTGACAGCAGCGGGTCCTCTCCGTAGGTCTCGAAGGTGCGGCCCGCCAGCGGCGTGCGCATCGGCTCTACCGTCGGCGCGTGGACTAGGTCGTTGCCCTTCTTCTTGACCTCGTCGGCGACCACGGCGCCGGCCGCCGCCGCCGCGTTGGGATCGAACGTCGAGGCCAGGGCCAAGGGTCCGGGCATCGCCGTCGTCCGGCCCTCACGCGGACCGAAGGGTCCGTCAGAGTGAAAGAGCGTCGGGATGCCCAGGCGCGGCACGCCGTTGCCGACCCCCGTGGCGGGGTCCGCGGTGAGAAAGCCGTCGAGATCGTCGCCGGCCATCAGCTGCAGCTTCTCGTCGAGCCGCATGGCAGCGAGCACCAACTCGGTCCGCTGCTCAGGAGTCTTGCTCGTGTCGCACCACGGACGCTGGGCAGGATCGCCGCAGCGGCCGGCGGCGGCTGCGTTCGGTGTCGCCGCGAACGCGGCGAGGACGAGGAGCGGCGTGCTGGCAGCGCGGAACGTCTTCGCGGTCATGTCCAAAGGCCCTCGAGTGCTTCGGTGTCGTACGCGAGATCGCTATCCGCGAACTGTCGCGCGACAACGAGCGCGGACGCTGCGAGCCGCTCGCGCCGACGGACCTCCCCGGTGAGCGGAGCACGATCGAGCTCCGGCCAGCCGTGGGCAGCACACTTCCCGACACCAACGAGCGCCGCCTCGGCGCGCTCGGTCAGCTCGATCGCACGGGCGTACTCAGGCTGAAAGTGCAGTCCCCGGCCGACTGCGTCTACTAGCGCCCCAGGGCTCAGCAGATCCTGCTCGAGCGCGTGCTCGAAGCATTCGCGGGCGCGAGCCCAGTCGGCGCGCCCCAGCGCCGCCTGTCCCTCCAGCACGAGCTCCGGCGTCCTCATCAACGTCGGAGCGTCCCACAGCACCGGGCGGCGGTGAAGAGTTCGCACGTCTGCTGGTGCTGGGCCACCACGCGTCGCTGGACTGGCGCTGGCTGACATCGCGGCCAGATCCATCGGCTTGTCAGTCGTCGAGGAACCAGCCTGATGGCGCGAGCTCGGCGCCGAGTCGCGGGGTGTACTGGCCGAGGAACACGTGGTTGACGAGTTCGCGGCGACTGGTCACGTCGGCCTTCTCGAAGACGGACTTGAGGTGGTCCTGGACGGTGTAGGCGGACAGGTGCAGCGTCGTCGCGATCTGCCTGGTGTCGATGCCCCGCAGCACGAGCTCGATCACGTCGCGCTCGCGTGGCGTGAGGTCGAAGGCGGCGACGACGAGCGGGATGATCTCTGGCGGGCGCGCTTCCTCGATTGTGAGGACGACGTTGCCGGTCGCGCCGTCGGCATCTGACAGCGGTGAGGCGTGCAGCACGAGCCATTGGCCGCTGGGCAGCTGTACGCGGTTGCGCGGCAGCGTGTCGGTCAGGCCGGCGGCGAAGCTTCGCGCACCCGCGACGAGCGCCCCGATGATCGCCATCGGCGTAACGGCGTGGCTGGTCAGGCCGAGCGCGTCGAGCCGGGCCTGGGCGCCTGCGCTGACCTGGCTGATCTCGTCATCGGCGTCGACGATGATCACCGCCGGGCCGGTGACCTGCGGCGGTGGGGTGAGCGCCAGCCGGGCGAGGATGCCCGCCCGTAGACCGGCGGCGAAGGATTCAGAGACAGATGCGACGAAGGCGACGTCCTCGGCCTCGAACGGCTTCTCGCCGAACCACGCTATCCCGCCCCACACGCGGCCGCCCACGCGGGCAACGAGCCGCAGCTCGTCCGCGCAGCCGAGGTTGGGGAGGATGAGGTCTCGCATGCGTGGCGAGCGCTGCACGTCGCCGCCGGTCGAGAGATGCACGCCGGCGGCCGGCACGTCGGCGTGCGCGAGCTCGGTGAAGCTGGTCGGCTCGACCTGCCCGTACTCGAAGAGCCCCCACGCCTGGTCGTGCTCGTCGTTGCCGGCGATCTCTCCGTACTTGTACCCGCCGGTCAGGAGGTTGGTGGCGGGGTCAAGCGTCGCCACGCAGCTGCTGGGGCAGGAAGGCAGCGCTCTGCGCAGCGACTCGTCGACCTCGGCGCAGAAGGTGGCGATGTCCAGCCCACCGCGAGCCAGGACCTCGACGTCGCGACGCACGCGCTCAGCTGTCAGCTGACTGCCCACAAGGGCAACTATGACGGCGGTCGGCGCCGCCGGACACCCCAGACTTCTGGGGGGCGCAGGACCGGGAGAGGTGGGATGGCAGGAGTCGCCCGCCGCGTGAATACTCGCGGTCATGTCAACCTCTGCCCGCTCGCTTCCCAGTTCGGCACCCCCCGGCGCCGCGGCCACCACCTCCGGCGACCGCAGGGTGCGGACCTTGGGTGCCGCCTGCGCCGCAGGCGGGCTGCTCGGCGTCCTCATCAGCACCGCTCAGGTCGTCCACGCGACCTCGTCGGCGACGCCCGACGAGCTCTGGCGTTTCCCCTGGTCGAGCGGGACCTTCGTCGTCGTCGGCCTGCTGTGGTGCCTTTCGCATGTGTTCGTGCTGGCCGGGCTCGTCGGCCTGTGGCGCAGCGGGCACGGCGGCCCGGCCCGGGCGGCAGCCGCGGGGGCGGCGCTTGCGCTCGCCGGGACATCCCTGATTCTCGCCGGCGAGATCGCCGGCCTCACGATCGGCGGGGAGGCCGAGGACTCGAGCGCCGCGGGCCTCGTAGGAGCGGTGTACGGCTTGGGGACGCTGGTGGCCGTGATTGGGCTGGCGGTGTTTGGGCGTCAGGTCCTGCTCACCGGGTCGTGGGCCGGCTGGCGCCGCTGGACGCCGCTGGCGCTGGCCGGGTGGGGGACCATGCTGCTCTGGCTGACCTTCACGCCGCTCGCGCCGGTCGGCGCGCTCCTGATCGACTCACTGTTCATCGCGCTCGGTGTCGCGCTGTACACGCAGCCGTCGCCAGGACCCCCACGGCGTCGATGAGCCCAACGTCCAGCGGGACGCGAGTGAGGTCCTGGGTCGGGTGTCTCACCTCACCGGTCGCGCCGTTCTGGCTGCGACGATGGTGGCGGCTATCGCGAGCGCGATCGAGAGCACGAGGGCGGGCACGGTGACGTTCGCGAAGGCCGTGTGAAGGGCCTCGTTTCCCTTGAGGAGCCCGACGCCCGGCTCCTCGTATTGGTCGTCAGACAGCGTGGATGCCCATTCACCGATGTGGCCGACTGCTGCGAGCCCCTGAAGGACCGCGACGATCAGCATCAGCCGCCGCGCTGCAACGCTCGTGGTGCGCGAGCGCCACCGCAGCACCGCGTACGCGGCGCCGCAGACGATGGCTAGGTACACGAGGTGATAGGTCCCGTGTGGGATGAGGCCGCCGGCCGGCCCGTTGGCGAGGACCGTGACGACGAACGGCACGAGGATCGCCAGCCAGACGAGAACGCCCTTCACGTCCAGCGCGGCGGGTGGTCGGCTGCCTACTTGGATTTCGCGCCTTGTCGGCGTGTTTTGGGGCTGCGTTTTCATGTGTCCTCCTTCGTCGACCTGCCGCAGTGTGCGGTTACGCCGGGGGTGCGACTGGTCTGCGATCGACTACTTGGCTGGGCGGCGTAGGTGCCGTGCCCCGGCTGGGGTCAACTGTCTCGCCGCAGGGCACTTCGGTCATCCGTACCTGTACGGAATCGATCCGCGCCGGCGTTCCTACTGCCGCGTGATCTCCGTGCCAGTACGGAGGGCGCCCTTGACGGCCGGTGAGATGATCGCTCGGGACATGGTGGCGCGCGGATGGTTGGATCGTTATGTCGTGCCGGGCGCGGCGCTGGTCACCGTGGTCGCGTGGGTCACGCTGGTTGGCTTGTTCATCGCCCATGGCGAGGACATCGGCGATGTCGTGATTGTCGCTGTCGCGGCCAGCTCGCTTCCGTCTGCGCTGCTGGGGTGGCGGATCGTGGTGTTAGATCGCGGAAACGTTGTCGGGCGTCGCCTGGTGTGGTTGGGGCTCGCGCTGACGTGGCTGTGGGTGCCGCTCGGGCTCATCGAGCTTGGCGCGGTGATGCTCGACCAGCCCGACGCGCTGTGGGTGCGATGGCTGGCGCTGCTGAACTTCAACGCGTATGTCGTGATGTTCGTGGCGTTCTTGGCGCTCGTCCTCGTGTTCCCTGACGGTCGCGCGCCGTCGCCGTTATGGGGGCGCGCCGCGCGGTACTGGAACTGGCTGTTCGCGGCCGCGCTGGTCGTGTTGCTGCTCGATGGCGGTCATCTCACCGTCTTCGACGACCCCGAGGTCGCGCCGATCGAAAGTCCCCTGCCCGTCTGGGCGGCGGCCGCGACGTTGGGCTGGGTGCTCACCGTCATCGTGCTTGGCGTCGTCGTCGCGACCGTGATCGCTGTGCGCGGCCGCTTTCGGCGAGCGACCGGAATCGAGCGTCTGCAACTGTCCTGGCTGTCCTATTCGGCTGCGCTCGCGCCGCCGGTCATCGCCCTGTGCCTCATCGGTGACCCGACCATCACGATCGTCGCGTGCGCGGTCGCCGTGGTGGCGATTCCCGGCGCGATCGCGATCGCGGTGATGCGCTACCGCCTCTACGCGATCGAGCGGCTGATCAACCGCACGCTGGTCTACGTCGCGTTGACGGCCGCGCTCGGCGCCGCCTATGGGGGAGTCGCGTTCGTCGTGGGGATCGCGCTTGGCGGCGGCAAGGTGTGGGCGACAGCCGCAGCGAGCGTCGTCGTGGCAATCGCGTTCCGACCTGTGCGCGATCGTCTGCAACGCGCCGTCGATCGTCGTTTCGCGCGCCGCCGCTATGAGGGGCTGCGCCTCGTCGAAGGATTTCTCGACGACGTTCGCGCGGGCCGCGAGGAGCCTGAGCGGATCGGCGAGATCCTCGCGCAGGCGCTGAACGATCGCGGGCTGGAGGTCTTCTTCCGTCTGCCCGCCAGCGGCGGCTATGCGCATGCGAGCGGCAGGCTCGCAGATCCCCCCGACGACCAGATCCGCGTCAGCACGCCCGTCCGTCGTGGCGAGCTTGAGCTTGGCGTCATCCTTCATGACCCGCAGCTTGACCTGCGCACCGACACCTTCGAGAGCATCGTGCGCGCCGCCGGCCTTCCGATCGAGATCGCGCGGCTACGCGTGGAGGTGCGCGTGCAGCTCGCCGAGGTCGAGGCGTCACGCGCACGGATCGTCGCGGCCGCCGACGCCGAGCGACGCAAGCTCGAGCGCGACCTGCACGACGGCGCGCAGCAGCGCCTCGTCGCGCTGGGAATGGCGTTGCGCCACGCCCAGCATCAGCTCGGCGAGGACCCCGGCAGCGCACACGGCACGCTAGACGACGCCGTCGACGAGGTCACGACCGCCGTCGCCGAGTTGCGCGAGATCGCGCGCGGCCTACGGCCCGGGGTGCTTGACAGCGGCGGCCTGGCAGGGGCCCTGAGCGATGTCGCACGTCGCTCGCCGGTACCGATCGCGCTGGAGATCACGAGCGAGCAGCTGCCGGCGCACCTGGAGGCGACGGCGTTCTACCTTGCGTGCGAGTCCGTGACGAACGCGATCAAGCACGCCGGCGCGCGACACATTCGCATCCGCGTGGACCGCCACGGCGAGCAGCTGCGCGTGGAAGTCGCCGATGACGGTATCGGGGGCGCACGGCTGTGCGCGGGCGGCGGCCTCGCGGGAATGACGCAACGCGCGCTTGCCGGCGGCGGCGTGCTGCACATCGACAGCCCCGCGGGCGGCGGCACGCGCATCGAGGCCAAGCTGCCGGCCGGCGTGGCATGAGGGTCATCGTCGCCGAGGACTCCGCACTGGTGCGCGAGGGCCTCGTGCGGCTACTACGCGACGCGGCAGTGGACGTCGTCGCGGCCGTCGCGGACGGCCGCGCACTGGTCGCCGCGGCAACCGAGCATCACCCCGACCTGGTGATCGTCGACGTCCGAATGCCACCGACCTACACCGACGAAGGCGCGCGCGCAGCCGCGCAACTCCGAACCGAGATCCCGGGCATCGCGGTCCTCATCCTCTCCCAGGACATCGAGCCGGCGCTGCTCGAGATCAGCCACGGCGCCGGCGGCTTCGGCTACCTACTCAAAGACCGCGTGCTCGACATCACCACGTTCATGACCGCCATACGACGCGTCGCGCTCGGCGGCCGCGCGATCGACCCCGACATCGTCACCGCGCTCATCCAAGCGCGCGAGCACGCAAACGCACTCGCCACGCTCACCGACCGCGAACGCCAGATCCTCGGCCTGATGGCCGAAGGCCTCACCAACGCCGGCATCGCACGCCGCCTCGTCCTCGGCGAACGCACCATCGAAAGCCACGTCACCCACAGCATGCGCAAACTCGGCATCACCAGCACCCCCGACGACCACCGCCGCGTACAAGCAGTCCTCGCGTACCTGCGCGCCGCACGCTGACGCCACCATAAGCCAGACGCACCAGATTCCGTGGGACGGATCACACCCGCAACGCGGGCCGCGAAAGCCAACGCATGTCACTCACACGCGCTGGCTGAACCTCGCCCCCACCGAGCGTCCCCAGGTCAAGCCCGCGCAGTAGCGGCAGCGCACCGTCTCGCTTGAAGCATCCGCCGGGGCCGCATCCGCCGATGATGGCCGCCGGGGCATTCGGTCGCGTCAGGACTGATGCCGATCGCAACGGCAAGTCGTCCTCGGCGTCACGCTGACCTGTCGACGATCAGCGTCGATGAGATGGTCGACCAGGTGCCGGCTCCACACGATCGTCAACTCGCAACTCCGGCTGCGATGACCGGTCCCTCAGCGGAACGCGCACCCGGGCTGATCGGACGCGCCGGCGGGTTCCACAAGCGAACCTCAACCGGGACGACTGCCGGCCTCGAGCGGCACTGCAGACAAATGGGTGCAATCTGCACCCATCAGCGATACGCTGTGCGAATGCCGAAGGTCATCCAGATCCGAGACGTCCCGGACGACGTTCGTGACGCGCTAGCCGAAGCCGCCACCGCGGAAGGCTTGTCCCTGACGGGATACGTCCGACGTGAGCTCGAACACCTGGCCCGGCGATCACAGAGGGTGCGCGATAACGCGGCGGTCGTGCGACGGACCCAAGAGCAGGTCGGAGCTCGCATCGACCGCGACCTGATCTTGTCTGAGCTGCATAACGGACGGGGCGATTGAACGTCGTCGACGCGGGCGTGATCGTCGAGCTCGTCGCCGGTGGGCTTGATCCCGATCGGCTCGGCGTCGAAGACCTCGCGGCCCCCCACCTGCTCGACAGTGAAGTCACGCATGTCCTGCGAGGCCTCGTCCTACGCGGCGCCCTCACTGACGAACAAGCCGCGATCGCAATGAGAGGTTTCGCGGACCTCGCGATCGTGCGCTATCCGGCCGACTGGCTCAGGCCACGCATGTGGGCGCTTCGCCACAACCTGAGCGCCTACGACGCGACGTACGTCGCGTTGACCGAGATGACCGCCGCAACGTCGTTGCTCACCACCGACGCCCGCCTGGCAAACGCACCAGGCGTTCGGTGCGCCGTGCAATTGCTCTAACGCCGGCGGCAGACCGCCCCGGAGCTGCCGCGTCGCACTGGAGGAGCGTTCAGCGGGACGCCGCGTCGAGGCGCGCGCGCACCCGTGCGAGCAGAAACGACCCGAAGTCGCCGTCAACGTCATCGACGTATTCCGCCCACCCTCCCGCGTGGGTCGCCGCGAGGGCGCACTCACCGGACGCATCCCGCGAGCCCAGGTCGAGCGCCACCGTGGTGTCATCGCCGTAGTCGAAGAATCCGAAGTAGCGAGCCGGCTGCGCGAACTTGGCGATATGGGTCTGGTAGAGCCAGAACGCATTCGGAGCGCCGATGCCCTCGAGGTTGTGCGGTATCAGGCCGTAGAACTCGTTGCCGTTGAACGACGCTGCTCCCAGCTCAGAAAGGAAGTAGCGGTAACTCGGCGGGAAACGCTTGCCGATCTGTTGCTCGGCGCGACGAATCAGCTCTTCGGGGCATCGGCCCACGCTCGTGAGAAGGTCGGGTCGGCCCTGCATCATTGAGATGGCTTCATGCACGTCGGCAAGACCCACAACGGCGGAATCTACGGAGTCAGCCGCTTGTCGGGTTCGGCTGGACGGGGCTTTTCGAGATCCGCGTCGAGCGATAAGCGGGCCTTCAGCGGAGCGCGGGACTGGACGCCGACTCGCTCACGTCAGCGTGGCGGTCGATCCCACAGCGGAACCCTGGCCGGGACGGCGCTGGGGCTTGCCCGAGAGCTGCCCGGCGCCGAGTCCAGCGCTTCTGCCCCTCGTCCGAAGCGGTAGCCGATCGCATCGTGGTCGGCACTTCCGACCATCTTGGTCGCGCTCGCAGACACTCGCCGTGAGGATCAGCAGAGAGGTCACCGCTGGTGCAACCCTGCGGCAAACTTCGAGGCCGCAAACCCAGGCTGACACGCAACCAAGAAGCGCACCTCGTTCGCTTTTACCGCGCCGGCGACAAGAACCCCGCGGAACTCGCAGAGCTGCTCAACATCGGCCGCTCAACGGTCTACCGAGCGATCGAACGAGCCGGTGGCCGCGCAGCCCTGAATCAGGCGTCGATGTTGCCGGTCAGACGTAGTTTGCCCCTGGTCACACGGACCCGAGCACCGGGCCTACTTGCCCGCGACCCCCGAGCTCTTGGCGACCGAGTCACGGATTCCGAGGCTGATGTGGTACGGCGGGAAGATGTGCCTGTCGTCCTTGAGCTAGACGTAGCGACATGCCAGGATTCTCCGTCCCACCGGTCGCGCTCCCAAGCGCTGGGGCGCTCGTAGCCGACGCCGGCGCGAAAGCTCAGCATTGATAGGACGAGCTCTCGGCCCTCGCCGCGACCGTGCGCGGCGAGGGAGTTGGGCTGGTGTGTCTAGCTCGTGAAGCCGAACTGCTTGAGGTAGTCGGCTGCCACCTTGTCGCGCTGCTGCTTGTCGAGATCGACGCGCGCGTTGAGCTCCTGCATGATCTCCGCGGTCATGTATTTCTGGACGTCGGTGATCACCTTCTGGCCCGCCGGCCCGAGCTTGTCGGCCACCGACTTGCGGACCGCGAACGTGATGTTGTAGGGCGGGAAGACGTTCTTGTCGTCCTCGAGTACGACGTACTTGCCCGACGACAGCGGCCCGTCGGTCGTGAACACGAACGCGACGTCGGTGTCGCCGTTGTCGAGCACCTGGTACTTCTGCTCGCCCGGCAGGAACTTCTTGAACTTGAAGCCGTACGTCTCTTGCACGCCGAGCAGGCAGTCGATCCGCTGGCGGCAGGCCGGGAAGCCGTTGATCGTCAGATCCTTGGCGCTGTCGGCCAGGTCGGAGATCTTCGTCGGGTTGCCGAGCCGCTTGGCCGTCGCCTTCGTGATCCCCAGGCGATACGTGTTCTCGAACGGCGTCGGCGCGAGCGCCGTGATGTTGATCTTCGCGTAGGCGGCCTTGGCGTCCTCGTAGGCCTGCTCGGGATCCTTCGGGACGTCCGCGACCTTCACGCCGAAGGCCGACGTCAGCGCGGTGCCCGTGTACTCGGGGTAGGCGTCGACGACGCCTTTGGTAAGCGCGGCGTGGGCGACGCGCTCGGGGCCGAGATCGAGGTCCTTCTTGACCTTGTAGCCCGCGGCCTCGAGCGCTTGGATGTAGATCTCGCCGAGGATGTACTGCTCGGTGAAGTTCTTGGACCCGACCGACAGCGAGACGCTGGCCGCGCCGTCCACCGGTGCGATCTTGTTGGCGGCCTTCTCGTCGGCGGAGATCTCTCCACTGTCGGCGGGTGCGGTGCTCTGGGCGGCCGGTGGCGATGTGTCACCGCTGTCGTCGTCGTCGCCGCAGGCGGTGACGAACACGCCGAGCGCGAGCACGGCCAGCAGGCTGAACAGGATGCGGAGGCTTCGGGTCACGGGTGCTGCACTCTCCTTATGGGAATGGGCCAGGTACGGCGGCGACGGTTGTCGCGAGCGGCAACCTTCAGCCCCTTCGGTGTGACAATGCGTTGGATGGCGGCGAAGACGGCATCGGTGCCCAAGGTCAGGAACGCGACCACGATCGCCGCGGCCAGCACACCCTCGTCGCCGTAGATCTCCTCCGAGAAGATCGGCGTGCCGAGCGTGTCGAGGCCCGCTTGCGGCGCGATGATCGCCGTGGCGAGGACGGTGACGACGGAGATGCGGATCCCGCCGAAGATCGTCGGGAGCGCAAGCGGCCACTCGACCTGACGGACGACCTGAAAGCCGCTGAGGCCCTGCCCGCGGGCGGCATCGACGAGCTCCGGGTCGACCTGACGCATCCCGACGTACGTGTTCGTGAGGATCGGCGGGATCGCCAGCAGCGTCAGGGCGAACGTGATGTTGCGAAAGCCCGTGCCGAAGAACGCGACGCAGAAGCCGATGATCGCCAGCGCCGGCACCGCACGGCCGACGTTCGCCACGCCCACGGCGAGCAGCTCGGCCCTGCCGAGATGGCCCAGCCACAGGCCGATCGGCACGGAGACGGCGATCGAGACCACGATCGCCAGGAACGAGACGGCGAAGTGGTTTCCGGCCAAGTGGCCGATCTCCCCGAGACCGCCGACCTCGACCGTGCCGGCGTCCGACGGGCGCCGCTCGAAGATGAACTCGATGGCGCCGCCGAAGGTCGACAGGACGGAGGCCAGCGGCGTGATCACGTGGCCGCCCGTCGCCAGGGGGTCAGCAGCCGCTGCATGCTCAGCAGGATGGCGTCCAGCGTCGCCGCCAGCAGGGTCAGGATGATCCCGGCGACGAGGACGTTGCCGCGGAAGTCGATGTCCGAGTCGATGCTCGCGCCGAGGCCGCCCGCGCCCGCGAGATAGGCGAACGCGGCGAGGCCGACGGTGGTCGCCGCCGCGATCCGCAGGCCGGCGACGATCTCGGGCAACGCCAGCGGCAGCTCGACGCGAAACAACAGCTGGCGGCTCGTCAGACCCATCCCGCGCGCGGCATCGACGGCGTTCTGGGGCACCCCGGCGAGCCCCGTGATGACATTGCGGAAGATGATCACGAGCGTGTAGGCGGTCAGCGCGATCATCGCCGTGTCGTTGCCGCGGCCGGTGATCGGCAGCAGCAGCAAAAACGACGAGATGCTGGGGATCGTGTAGATCGCGCTCGTGAAGCCGGTCAGCGGCGTGATGAGCCATTTCTGGCGGTGGGCGATCAGCCCCATGCTCAGCGCGATCGCGAAGCCGAAGGTCAACGGGATCAGGGTGAGGACGACGTGTTCCAGGAACGGGTCCCAGTAGCGATCGAGGTGATCGATCATCCAGCCCAGGCAGACGCCGTCGTTGCTCGGGCAACCGGTGTCGCCCGTGCGATCGCGCAGAAAGGCGCCGCTCTGGGCGATCAGCGCCTGGCTCATGCGTCCTCGGCGGCCTCGGCAGGCTGCGCGTCGGGGTCCGCGCCCACGCGCTCGGCCGCGCCCAGCACGTCGTCGCGCGCGTGGCCGATCGCGTGCGAGATCGCCTGGATCGAGAGCGCGCCGACGACCTGGCGCTTGGCATCGACGACCGGCCCGTACATCGACTCGGCGGCCAGCAGGTCCGACAACGCGTCGCGCAGGATGTCGTCGAGCTCGACGACCGGCTCGGCCTGCGAGCGCAGCTCCGGCCGCACGCGCTCGCCGGTGAGTCCCCGCTCCGAGAGCCAGCCGACCGGCCTGTGCTCGGCGTCGACGAGCAGCGGGATGTCCAGGTCGGCGTCGGCGAGGCGCTCTCGCACCGCGGCGATCGGCTCGCCCGCCCGGCAGGTCGCGACCGTCCACAGGTCGATGTCGCGCACGCGTTGCAGCGCGAGGCGCTTGAGCGCGCGGTCCGCGCCGACGAAGTCCTCGACGAACGAGCTCGCGGGCGCCGTCAGCAGCTCGGCGGGCGGCGCGTACTGTGCGAGCTTGCCGCCGACCTGCAGGACGGCGATCCGGTCGCCCATCTTGATCGCCTCGTCGATGTCATGGGTGACGAAGACGATCGTCTTCTGCAGCTCGGCCTGCAGGCGCAGGAACTCGTTCTGCAGGCGCTCGCGATTGATCGGGTCGATCGCGCCGAACGGCTCGTCCATCAGCATGACCGGCGGGTCGACCGCGAGCGCGCGGGCGACGCCCACGCGCTGGCGCTGGCCGCCCGACAGCTGCGACGGATAGCGCTTGAGCATCTCCTTGGGCAGCCCGACGAGCTCGATCAGCTCCTCCGAACGAGCCGCCATGCGCGCGTTGCTCCAGCCCAGCAGGGCGGGGACCGTCTGGATGTTCTCGGCGATCGTGCGGTGGGGAAAGAGGCCGATCTGCTGGATGACGTAGCCGATGTTGCGGCGCAGCTCCTCCGGCTTGCGCTCCTTGACGCTGCGTCCGCCGAGCAGGATGTCGCCGGACGTGATGTCGACCATGCGGTTGACCATCCGCATCGCGGTCGTCTTGCCGCAGCCCGACGGGCCGACGAGGACGCAGATCTCACCGGCGGGAACCTCGAGTGAGAGCCCGTCGACCGCCGCCTCCGTGCTGCCCGGATAGCGCTTGGTTACTTCACGAAACTCCAGCGGCTCGGCCGTGGAGCGCTCTGGCTGGTCCGGCACGGCGCGATCCTACCCCTACGTGCGGAGGATTCACACCCCGGCGGCCCGTCGCGCCTCGGCGTGGGCGGCGTCCTCCAGCGTGTCGTCAAGCGCCTCGAGCTCGCCCATGCCGGTCGCCCGGCTGATGAGCCAGTCGGCGAACCAGGCGTTCTTGGGCAGCAGCGGGCCATGCAGGTACGTGCCGATGACGCCGTCGCGGCGGACGCCCTCGGCGCCGCTGGAGCCCGTGTTGCCGTGGCCCTTAATGACGCGTCCGAGCGGCGCCTCGCCGGCGCCGAGCCGCGTGCGGCCGGCGTGGTTCTCGAAGCCGGCGAGCGTGCGGCGGCGGCCGTCGCCGTCGAGCTCGACCTCGATCGCGACGTTGCCGATGAGCCGCGGCCCGGCGGAGCGGACCGTCTCGAGGTCGACAAGTCCGAGGCCGGGGATCTCCTCGTCGGCGAGCGCGTAGCGGTGGCCGAGCAGCTGGTAGCCGCCGCAGACGCCGAGGACGATCGCGCCGCGGTCCGCGGCGGCGTGCAGCGCCGTGCGCTTGGTCTGCACGAGATCCAGGGCGCACAGGCGCTGGTCGCGGTCCTGGCCGCCGCCGAGGTAGAAGAGGTCGTGTGCGTCGGGGTCGACGGAATCGCCCATGCCGGCGGGCGTCAGCGCGAAGCCGATCCCGCGCCAGCGGCAGCGGCGCTCGAGCATGAGCATGTTGCCGCGGTCGGCGTAGATGTTCATGACGCCGGGATACAGCGCGCAGACGCGCAGCGTGGGCGCGACCGGGTCAGCCACGGAGCATCACGACGCTCGTCCCGACGTGCTCGTCGGTCGCCTCGATGATGCGGCCCGGCAGGACCTCGAGGCCGGCGGCGCGGCCCTCGGCCTCGACCTGCTCGAGCGTGATCCGGTCCAGGGCGAGGACGTCGTCGCCGGCGCTGCGCGTCCCGTCGGCGCGCACGATCGTCCGGATGCGCTCGATCGCGACGCTGTCGCCGCGGTCGCGCAGGCCGACCGGCTGGCTGGAGTACATCGCGCCGTCGACGAACATCGTGTCGGGCAGCGGCAGCAGGACGTGGTCGGCGTCGAAGGTCTCAAGCGCGTCGGCGAGGGCGATCGCCACAACGCCGCGCCGGGCGACGTGCGCGCGGGCGGACCGCAGGAAGCCGAGGCGTCCCTCGCGGCCGAGCAGCTGGACGGTCTGCATGGGCGCCATGACGAGCGCGAAGTCGTCGCGGCGGAGCTCGAAGCCCGACGCATTGCCGACGACGGTCTCGATTCGCAGGCCCTCGGCCCGCGCGCGCTGCGCGAGCGCGGCGAGCAGGTCCGCGTCGTAGTCCAGCGCGACCAGCTCGTGGCCTTGGCGGGCGAGCTCGAGCGTGACCCGCCCGGTGCCCGCGCCGACGTCGAGGATCGGCCCGCCGGCGGCCGCGGCGAGCTCGTGCCAGAGCGTCATGTCGGCGTCGTAGCGCGAGCACTCGACGTCGTGCCAGATGACGTGCTCGGGCAGCGGCCTGGAGCTCATGCGAACGACCCCCGCGCAGTTCCGCGCGCGACGAGCAGCTCGCGCAGCGCGAGCATCGCGGTGTACGTTGGCAGGGCGATGAGCCGCCCCTCGCCGCCGGCCAGCGCGGCGTCCAGGCCGCGCTCGAGATCGGGCACGACGTGCAGCCGCGCAGGCGGGACGCCGGCGTACTTCAGCCGCAGGGCGAGCTCGGCGGCGCGCGTGCCGCTGCACGTCACGCGCCGCACGCGCGGGGCGATGACCTCGAAGTCGGCGTCCCAGACCCAGGAGACGTCGCGCCCGTCGGCGATGTTGTCGTTGAGCACGGCGAAGACGTCGTGCTCGCCGGGGTCCAGCGCGATCGTGCGCAGGACCTCGTTGGCGCCGGCCGGGTTCTTGACGAGCAGGATCGCCAGGTCGCGGTCGGCGATCCGCACCGTCTCGGCGCGGCCGAACGCGGCCTCGGTGGCCTGCAGGCCCGCCACGATCTGCGCCAGCGGTGCGCCGAGCGCGCTCGCCAGCGCGGCGGCGCCGAGCGCGTTGTAGACGTTGTAGAGGCCGGGGAGGGGAAGTGCGACCGTCGCGTGCTCCGTGCCGACGTGCAGCTCGAAGCGGGCGGAGCGCGTGCCGTCGAGGGTGACGTTCGTGGCGAAGACGTCCGGCCGCGGGCGGATCGCGTCGCCGGTGGGGCAGTGGTAGCGGCCGAGATGGCCCATGAAGACGGCGTCGTAGGTGAGCAGGGCGCCGCAGCGGCGGCAGTGCTTGGAGTCCGACGCGTGCGCCATGCCGTGCAGCGCGACGCCGTCGTCCTGCACGCCGAAGTACGTGACGCTTGCGTCCGCGCGGGTCCGGCCGAGGTCGGCGACGAGCGGGTCGTCGGCGTTGAGCACGAGCTGCGTGGCCGGCGCGGCGGCGACGGCGGCTGCCCAGCGGTCGGCGATCGTCTCCAGCTCGCCGTAGCGGTCGAGCTGGTCGCGGAAGAGGTTGGCCAGCAGCAGCGCGCGCGGCGCGAGCTCGGGCACGACGCGGTCAAGCCAGAACTCGTCGACCTCGAAGAGCCCGGCGTCGCCGTCGATCCCGTCGGCGCCGCGCGCCGCGCCGAGCAGCACGCTGGCCAGGCCGCCGGCCATGTTCGCCCCGGCGCGGTTGTGCACCAGGCGCGTGCCGCCGTGCTCGAGGATCGCGGCGACCATGGCGGCCGTCGTCGTCTTGCCGTTCGTCGCCGAGATCACGGCGCTGCCCTGCGGCAGGCGGCGCGCAAGCTCGCCGATCGCCCCCGGCTGCAGCTTCATGAGCAGCTTGCCCGGCAGGCTCGTGCCGCCGCGCCCGGTCCGCTTCGACAGCGCGCCGACGCCGCGCGCGACGGCGATCTTGGCGGCGAGCATCACGCCGGCACCAGCACGCGCACGGCGTGGGGGAGGACGCGGATCGTCAACGGCGTGTCGCCGATCGGGTCGCCGTCGGCGTAGACGGTGAACGGCCGGTCGGCGTCGACGCGCAGCTCGCGCGCGCGCAGCACGCGGACCGCGGGATGGCGGACGTGCGCGCCCTTGAAGACGCGCGGCAGGTTCAGCAGAAAGCCGCGCTTGGAGTGCTCGGCGATGAGCACGACGTCGAGCAGGCCGTCGTCGAGCGCGGCGCCGGGCGCGACGAGCATCCCGCCGCCGTAGTAGCCGGAGTTGCAGGCGGCGACCGAGTAGCCGGTGCAGGTGACCGGCTCGCCGTCGACGAGCAGCTCGAAGCGGGCGGGCCGCCAGGCCGCGAGCGCGCGCATCGCGCCGTAGACGTAGACGAGCCGGCCCAGCCGCGACGGCGCCTCGTTGGCGATCCGGTTGGCGTCCGAGTCGAAGCCGAGCGAGGCGATGCCGATGAACGAGCGCCCTTCGACGTCACCAACGTCGATCTCGCGCTGTGCGCCGCCGGCCACGACCGCGCAGGCGTCCTGCAGGCCGGACGGGATGCCGAGCATCCGCGCGGTGTCGTTGCCGCGCCCGCCGGGGAGGATCCCCAGCACCGCGCCCGGGACGTCGCGCAGGGCGCCGACGACGCTGCCGATCAGCCCGTCGCCGCTGAGCGTGACCGCCGCCTCGCCGTTCTCGGCGGCCGCGCGCGCCAGCTCACAGCCGTGCTCCAGCGAGCGCGTGCGTTCGGTGTGAAAGCGCACGCCGAGCTCGCCGAGCGCGCGCTCGGCCTGCGGCAGCGCGCGCGCCGCACGACCGCCGCCCGCGGAGGGGTTGCAGATCAGCGCGACGTCACGGTCCAGCCCCGCGCCCACGTCAGGCTCCCAGCACGAGCGTCTGCAGCCGCTCGGCGATCGCCACCGGCCGCGGGTCCGTCGCAGCCTCTGCGGCGTCGCGATCCGAGGCCCCGGTGAGCACGATCGCGCCGTCGATGCCGGCGTTGTGCGCCGCCCCGAGGTCGGCGTCGACGCGGTCGCCGACCATGAGCGCGCGGCCCGGGCCGAGCCGGTCCAAAGCCGTGCGCACGAGCGCCGGCTCGGGCTTGCCGATCGTCGGGACCGTGCGGCCCGAGGCCATCTCGACCGCCGCGATGATCGCGCCCGAGCCGGGCCAGAGGCCGTCGGCGTTGGGGAACGTCGCGTCGCGGTTGGAGCCGATCAGCCACGCCCCGCGCAGCGCCGCCTGCGTGGCCTCCTTGAGCTCGTCGTAGTGAAACTGCGGGTGGAAGGCGACGACGACGACGTCCGCGCGCCGCGCGAACGACGTCGAGTTGACGATCCGCAGGCCGGCCGCCTCGACGTAGCGATGCAGGGCGGGGGAGCCGATGACGACCGCCGAGCCGCCGGTGAAGCGCTCGGCGAGCGTGAACTGCAGCGCGCCGCCGATCGTCACGACCTCCTCGAGCGAGGCCTGAAAGCCCAGCCGCCAGAGCTTGCGCACGTACTCCTCGGTGGAGAGCTGCGAGTCGTTGGTGACGAAGGCGACGCCCTTGCCGGCGGCGCGCAGGGCGGCGACGGCGTCGACGGCGCCAACCGTGGGCTCCTCGCCGAGCCAGACGCAGCCGTCGAGATCGAGCAGGATGTGGTCGTAGCGGGCGACGAGGGGGCTGAGCGGCACGCGGGAAGTGTGACCTAGTGGTCCGTCGCGGCCGCCGCGACCCCGGTATCGGGCGGCCCTGCAGCCGCAAATCACTACGCTCCCCGCCGTGCGACGCGCCGCCGTCTTCATCGCGATCCTGCTGGCGTCCGTGGCGCTCGGCGCGTGCGGCAAGGACAACCCCCCCACGGGCGACGTCGAGACGACCGAGCCCGCCGCTCCGGCGCAGACGGCGACCGCTCCCGCCACGGCGACCAGCGCCACCGTCACCGCCACGACGGCGCAGGCAACCACAGCGACCCTTCCGCCGCGCAGCACCCGCGACGGCTGCAAGGCCGTCCCGGTGCCCCAGCCGTCGGCCAACCCGGACCGCCGCCGCTCGAGCCAGCGCCTGAGCAGGTCACGCGTCTACACCCTCGTCATGCGCACGAACTGCGGCACGCTGAACATCCGCCTGTCGTCGATCAGCTGGCCGAAGACGACCGCTTCGTTCGCCGGACTCGTGCGCAACAAGTTCTTCGACGGGCTGACCTTCCACCGCATCGCCAAGCCGGGCGGCAACGACTACGTCATCCAGGGCGGCGACCCGCTCGGGACCGGCAACGGAGGTCCCGGCTACACGATCTTCGAGACCCCGCCGAGCACGACGAAGTACCCGCGCTACACGGTCGCGATGGCCAAGTCGCAGGACGAGCGCGCGGGCACGTCGGGCAGCCAGTTCTTCATCGTGACGGCGCAGGAGGCCCCGCTGGATCCCGACTACGCGGTCATCGGGACGGTGACAAGCGGCAAGAAGGTCGTGCGGCGGATCGCGCGCGTGGCGACCGATCCGGCCACCGAGATGCCGATCGACCCGGTCGTCATCAGCTCCGTGCGGATCCGCTCTACATCGCGCTAGGGGCGGTTGCTTTCCGCGCGACGTGCGCTTTCGCGCGTCGTATCGGCACCGAACGCGGGGTCGAGGCATCGATGAGGGTGCGAGGCTGTTTGAGTGGCGGCGTGTGCGCCGGGGCCCCGCGCTCGTGGCAGCGTGGCGGGTTTGTGTGGCGAACACCTTCGCGCCACCCTCCCGCTCGAAGGGTCGGCCAAGGGAGCGTGGCGGGTTTCCCTTCGCTGCGAAGGGTTTCCCGCCACGCTTCCGTCGGACCGCGGACCGATAGCGGTCGGATCGTGGACTCGCACCTCGGAGTCGGGGCCAAGGCGGTGGCGAGCAGCGCGCCTATCTACGGACGTCGGCGGCGAGGACCTCCTCGATGCATCGAGCGCGTCGGGAATCTTGATCGTCGCCCGCCTCACTCGTACGCCCAGAATCAGAACAGCGACGTCTGCTCGGGCGGGTCGAGGCAGTCCGGCGCGTCGTGGCGGGCGTCGTTGACGTTGCGGCTGACGGGCCGGAACGCCAGTGCCGGCGGGCCCGCGGGGGCGAGCAGCGCGTGCAGCTCGTCGACCGGCGTGGTCGGGTCGATCCACACGGACTCGGCGTCGCCGCCGGGCAGGATCACCGGCATGCGGTCGTGCAGCGCGCGCACCGGGCCGGCGGCCGCGGTCGTGATGATCGCGCAGGAGCGCAGCGGCTCGACCTCGCGCGACGCGCCCTGCGGCCGCCACGACGCCCACAGCCCTGCGAACGCGAAGGGCGCGCCGTCCTCACGCGTGATCCAGTGCGGCACGCCGCCGGACCACTCGAAGAAGCCGTCGGCGACGATCAGGCATCGGCGGCGCTCAAAGGCGTCGCGGTAGGCGGGGCGCTCGGCGACGGTCTCGGCGCGGGCGTTGATCGTCTTGGCCGCGACCTCCTTGGGGTCCGAGGCCCAGTGCGGCACGAGGCCCCAGCGCAGCAGCGTTCCCTGGGGCGAGCCCTCGTCGCGGCGCTGCACGACCGCCAGCACGTCGTCGCCGGGAGCGACGTTGTAGCGGCGCTGGATGTGCAGCGACTCCGGCAGCGGCCAGCGCGCGCGCAGCTGGCCCAGGTCAGGCGTCGCGAGCGTGTAGCGCCCGCACATCAGCCCGCGCGCGCGGCCCGGGCTTTCTCGCGGGCTCGAGCCTGCTTGCGCTTTCCGACGAAGGCGAGCACCGCGAGGGCGACGATGACGATGACCAGGCCGAAGCCGAACGCGCCGAACGTCGAGCCTCCGCCGACGGGCAACAGCAGGAGCTTGGCGAGCGCGAAGCCGATCGCCATCAGCACGACGACCATGCCGAGGATGATCAGCCCGCCGCGGATCTTCATGAGCCGGCTCGCGCCCTGGGGCGGCGAGATGAGGCCCATGAGGCGCAGGACGAAGAGCTGGCGGCTGGACGGCGCCTGCTGGCCGAGCTTCTCGACGGCCGCCTTGAGATCGTCCGGGCGACGCTCGGCGAGCGCCAGCGAGGCCTCCGCCATGCGCCGCAGCTGCATGCGCTCCTGCGGTCGCGCGGCGGCGATCGACTTGCGGAAGTGCTCGCGCGCGGTCTGCGCGTCGTAGCGCTCGGCGGCCCGCGCCCCGAGGATGGCCTGCGCGGCGGCCCGGAACTTCGTCTCGCTCATGAGCTCGTCGTCGGAACGGGTCTCGAGCTGCGACATCGCGGCCAGCGCGCTCTTCTGTTCCACTCGGACCTGCCGCTGCTTCGCCATGGTGCAGAGTGTATGTCGGCGCGCGCCCGAAGCCACGATTCCGCGTAACCTCGGCGCCCATGCACCGGATCGCCCTATTTGCCGCCATCTTCGCCCTGTGTCTCGTCCCGATCGGGGCGGCGCAGGCGCAGTTCGGCGCGCCCAACGCGCCCGACGGGCTCACCGAGCCGCCGCCCCCGCCGCCGCCGGAGGCCGACACGTTCGACGACGGCGGCCTGAGCACGCTGCAGCTCGTGCTGATCTTCGGCGGCGCCACGCTCGTGCTCGCGCTCATCGCGTTCGTCATCGTGCGCGACGCCCGCCGTTCGGCCCCCGGCGACGAGCGCCCGCGCCGCGACGGCTCCGCCGCGGCGAAAGCCAAGGCGGGGGGTGGAGGACCGGCCCACAACTCGAGCATGGCCGAGATCCGTGCCCGCGAGCGCGCGCAGGCCAAGCGCGCCAAGTCGAAGGCCAAGAACGTCCGCGATCAGCGCAAGAAGAACCGCCCGCGCTGAGAACTCGTTGAACTGCGACGCCCGCGGGGTACTGCAAGCAGCCATGGAGCTCGATCTCGACGATCCCCCTGCAGCGCTGGCCCGGCTGCTCGAAAGCGGCGAGGAGACCGGCTGCGTCAACCTGTCCGAGCTGGACCAGATCGCGCGGCGCCTGGAGATCGAGGAGGACGATCTGCATGACCTGCACGAGGCCTTCGAGCTGCGCGGGATCGACGTCACCGACGACTGCGGGCGCAGCGACGTCCCCGCGACGGACTTCCGCAACGGCGGCATGGCGGTCGCCACGACCGACGCCCTCGGCCTGTTTCTCAACGAGATCCGCCGCCACCCGCTGCTCACCGCGGCGGAGGAGGTCGAGCTGTCCAAGCGCATCGAGCAGGGCGACCCGGTGGCGAAGGAGCGGATGATCAACTCCAACCTCGCGCTCGTCGTCTCGATCGCCAAGCGGTACCCGCAGAACGAGCTGCCGCTGCTGGACCTCATCCAGGAGGGGATCTTCGGCCTCATCCGCGCGACCGAGAAGTTCGACTGGCGGCGCGGGTTCAAGTTCTCCACCTATGCGACGTACTGGATCCGCCAGGCGATCCAGCGCGGCATCGAGAACAAGGCACGCACGATCCGCGTGCCGACGAACATCGCCCAGCGCGAGCGCAAGATCCAGCGCACGCGCCGCGCGCTGTCGGCCAAGCTCGGCCGCGACCCGACCGACGAGGAGATCGCCGAGGCCGCGGAGCTGCCGCTCGAGCAGGTCATTGCGATGGCCGACATCACGCGCACCGTGACGAGCCTCGACCGCCCGGTCGGCGAGACGGGCGAGACGGCGTTCGGCGACCTGCTCGGCGACGAGCGTGCCGGCCCGGCCGAGGAGGTCGAGATCGCTCTGCGCGACGACGCCCTGCGACGCGCGCTCGACGACCTGCCCGAGCAGGAGCGAAACGTCGTCGCGCTGCGCTACGGCGTCAACGGCGCCGACGGGCCCGTCGGCATCCGCGAGACGGCCCGGCGGCTGGGCATCACCCAGCCCGAGATCCGCAAGCTCGAGGAGCGCGCGCTGGAGCGCCTCGCCGGGCTGCGCGAGCTCGAAGGGCTTCGCGAGGCGGCGTAGGCGAGCCTGGCCGCCGCTGCGCGCTTCGCCGATTACGGCTCGGTCAGGTCGGCGATGTCGTGTAGATCGAGCGGCCGGCCCGCGGCGCGCTTCATCGCGATGAGGTGGTCGAGGCCAGCGATCCACACTTCGTGCCCGCCGACGGGCACGGCAACCGCATGTGCTGCGAGCTGTTCGTAGGCCGGCGCGCCGGCCGGACGGCCGACGACGTCGAGTTCGCCTACGCGCGTACGCGCGTGCAGCGTCGTGCCGAGCGCGATCGTTGCAACGTCTGCGGCCGTTACCGGCTGGGGCGGACGATCGGGCAGGAGCCGGTCCGCATCGAGATCGCCGAGCGCCGCGAGCAGCCGTGTGAGGTTGTCGTTGTCCGGTGCGGCGACGATGTCGAGGTCACGGGTGGCGCGCGGTGAGCCATGCGCGATCGCGGCGAAGCCGCCGATCACGACGTAGTCGACGCGATGTGCAGCCAGCACGCCGATGAGATCCATGACTCGCAGCGGTCCCAAGGGCGTCACCGACGAGGTCGCATGGCGTCCGCCAGCTCAGACCACGGCGCGGCCTCCTCGAGGCGGTCCGACATGGACGCCCCGCGGACCCGGGCGAAGCGCTCCTCGTCGTGCGCCCGGTGCCCATCCATGCGCCGCGTGGTCAGCACGAGCTCCTCTCCCATGCACTGCAGCAGCCTTCTCAACGCGGCGTCGGTGGGGCTCACGCGGCCGCGCTCGATGTCTGAGATCCACGACTGGCTCGTCCCGGCACGTCGCGCGAGTGAGCGTTGGGAGACACCGTGCCGCTGGCGCACCGTTCGTAGTAGCTCGCCGGGGGTCACGGTAGAGGATGATATGCGATCACATATCGGGCCATGTCCCGGAGCTACCTCGTGACTGTGACTTCGCCCTTCATGAAGGGGTGAAACTCGCAGATGTACGTGTAGGTGCCGGCCTTCGAGATCGTCAGCGAGCCGGTCGCCTTGCCCTTGATCGTCCCGGAGTCGAAGGCCTTGCCCGCTCCGGTGTCGGTGATCGTGTGCGGCGCCGCGTCCGCGTTGGGGATCGAGATCCTCTGGCCGGCCTTGACGGTGGCCGGAGTCGGGTCGTAGACGAAGTCGACGATCTTGATCGTGTCCGTCGTCTTGGCGCTCGCGGCGGATGCGGGTTTGCCCTGCATCGCCTGGCCGGGGGCGTCGTCATCGCCGCCGCAGCCGGCCAGAAGGGCGGTGACCAGCAGGGCGGCGAGGAGCGCGTATCTCATGACGGTGTGATCGAGATCCGCCGCGTTTCGGATCACGACCACACCAGATTTCGTGGGCTACGTCGACGGCCCCACGTTGCGATAGGTGCCGACGAGCGGCGCGGCGCCCTGGTTGATCGTCGCGGCGGCGTTGGTGACGACCGTGCTGTCATACGTGATCGCCGTGTAGTTGTTGAGCAGCCCGCCGAGCAGGCCGGTGACCTGTGCGATGACGGCCGGCGATGCGCCCGTCAGCAGCGACTGCACCGGCAGGTTGGACGTGTCGCGGGTGGTCCAGGCCGACCACGCCCCACAGAGGACGAGACAGTTCCGCGTACGGTGCTCCGACACGACCACCGACTGCGTCGTGTCCGCTGCGAACAGGTTCAGCAGCTCGCTTGACGTCAGCGTGCCGAGCTTCGTCGCCAGTAGGTCACACCCGGTCACGGAGGGCGCGCCGTTGGGGTAGCGCACCTGCTCCTGCACGCCGCCCAGCAACGCCAGCGTGTTCCCCAGCAGGGTCCCGACGCTGGTCAGCGTGGTGTTCAGGGTGGTGAGCGTGGCCGACAGGGCCGGCACGCCGCAAATCGCGTTGGTCACGCCGCCGAGGTTCACCAGCGACGAGTTGCTGATGGCCGACGGGGGCAGGAGCGTGGGATAGATCCCCACGGAGCCGCCGGCGCCGTCCGCCCAGACCGACCCGACGACCTTGCCGAGGTTGCCGTCGATCCGGACCACCTCCCGCGGGTCCGCATCCTTGCGCTCCTGGGTGCTGCACTCGCCGTCGCTGCCGCACTCCTGCTTGTTGAGCGCATAGACGACGCCCGTGAAGGTCCCGCGCTTGATCCGGATCCCACCGCGTTCGACGATGAGGATCTTCGCTTGGCTGCTCTCCGGCACGTTGCAGTACTCCTCGCCGGTGCTGCCGACCTTCTCGATGAAGACGACCTTGCCGGTCTGATTGCCTGAGAAGCAGTCGCGGGTCAGGACGTCGCCGCCGGTGACGGTCTTGCTGCGGACGTCACCGAAGCCGAGGATGGGCGATCCTTCGGCGCGCCAGTACCCGTCGCGCTTCGCCTCGGCGCGCCACGACTCGATCGCGTCGTCGGGCGCCATCGTCCAGGTCGAGAGGGACTCGTTGCGCAGGCCGAGGATGCCGTTGAGCTTGCCGAGGCCGGTCGCGTTCGTCACGCCGCCGACGCCGGCCAGCGCGCCGGCCAGGCACGTCGTGTCGGGGTTCGCGATCGTCGCGAGGGCGCCGCAGCGCACGCCGATCTTCGACGTCTGCGCGGCGATCAAGGGACTTACCAGACCGCCGAGCAGCGTCGAGTTCGACGTCACGCTCGTGCTCAGCGTCGTGCTGACGTCGGTCGAGAAAGCGCCGGTGCCGACGGCGAAATCGGCCGGTACGGGGAAGGACCTGGTCGATTGACGGACCTGCGAGACGACCGTCCGAGCGTTTTGGGGGGTCGCGGCGGCGGTGCGCGAGCGGACGCTGGCATGACCGCGCACCCAGACCGAGGCCGGCTGCGCCGCACTCACGGGCACGGTGGTCGTGCGGGTCAGGATCGTCTCCTCCCATCGGGACGTGTCTGACGCGTCGACAGGACAGACGTCGACCGTCCACGTCGTGGTGTGCGTGGTGGTGCTGGCGAGGTCGGCCGACGAGTCGGCCGGCTTGAAGCGCGCCTTGACCTCAGCTGCGATCTTCGCCGCGAGGGTCGTCCCCGCGGGCGCGGGCGCGGTGAGGTCCCCGCTCACCGGGACGCAAGCGCCCGTGGCGGTCGGCCACAGCGACGGGTTGGCCGCCAGCACGTTGCCCGTGGCGTTGACAACGCCCTCGGCGAGGGTCTGCGCCGAGTCGGCGCTGCGCTGCTCGCGGCTCTCCCCGGTCTGGGTGTCGACGATGGCCAAGAGCGCCAGGGAGGCGGCGATCGCGACGACGAGCAGGATGATCACCGGGACCATCACGAAACCGTCCTCGGACTGCAGCTGGCGGTGGTGGGTCATGAGCCGCTCCTATTGCGAAATGACACGGCGTCGCGGACGACGCTGCTGAAGGTTCCGGCCGACTCGCGGCTCGTGCCGATCGCGAGACGGATTCCGACAGCCTGGACGTCGGGACCGGCCGGCAGGCAGGGGGAGGCTGTGCACGTCGACGCGGTGAAGTCGAACAGCGTCCCCGGGTTCAGCAGGGTGCGGTCGACTACGAGGGTGTGGGTCCACCCGTTGGTCGTGTCGCTTGCCGAGCACGTGCCCGGTGCCTGGTACGCCGTGCCGGCGCGAACGCCGACGATGAGCGAGGACTGGGTGCCGCTGGTCACCGCGCAGTAGCGCGTCCATCCCGGCGTCAGTGCGCCGCCGGCCGTCGTGACGTACGTGGCCATCGTGAGATCGCTGCGCGACGGCGTCCAAGTCGCGGGAATCGGGCTCGTCTGCCCCGGCGCGAACCGCGCCTGGCGCATGGTGGCGACCATGCTGCGCAGATTCGTCCGGGCCGTGTCCTGTGCGCCCGCGGTCCGGTCGACGGTCGTCACGCTCTTGCCGAAGATCTCCGACGCCCCAAGGATCGCGAAGAGCACGACGACGCCGATGCTGGCCGTGATCATGACCTCGATGAGGGTGAAGCCGCGCTCGTCGCGCAGCGCTGCCCGGTGGCGCGGGCTCATACCGATGCCCCCGGACGGCGGATCAGCGAGGAGCGGGCGATCGAGCTGGCGTTGCCCGCGATGTCCGACCAGGCGACCGTGATCTTGATGCGCGTGGACGACGCCATGCCCTCTTGCGCTCCGGCGGAGATCTGCTCGACCTGCGACGTCGCGCACAGCCCGACGGATGTCCCGGCGATGCCGCCGAGCACGTCGGTGAGCAGACCGGTGGTGCCGACGAGCAGGTCGCTCAGGTAGGGGCTGCTGCCCAGCAGGGTGCACAGGGCAGCCGACAGCGGGGGCGACACCGCGGCGACGCAGGCGCTCACGCCGGTGATGCCGAGCACCGCCAGCTTCACCGTGAGGTCGCCCGGGTTCGCGGGGTCGACCGAGCCGGCCGGGATGACGCCGAGGCTGCATCCCGAGGGAGTCGTGGTGACGTTGCCCGGAGTGGTCGGATCGGGACTCGTGCGCGTACAGTCGAACGGCCCGAGGACCACCACTCCCTGATAGGGGTCTGAGGCGGTGCAGGCTTGATAGGAGACGGTGTAGGTGGTGCCCTTGCGGCGCATCGACCAGCTCTGCGGGACGTCGATCGCCGGCATCGTGCCGCTCGTCACCGTCGCCGGCGTGACCGCGCTGCTGGCCTGGTCGCCGTCTGGATCCATGGCCAGGCGCAGGCGGTCCGCCGGGCCCGGCGACGCGGGCGTCGCCGGGCGGACGTCGGTGAGGTCGTTGATCGCGCTCGTGTAGCGGCCACCGGTTGCGCGCTCGACCATCTCCTGCGCGATCGCGTTGGCCACGTCACGCTGCTTGCTGACAGCCGACGTCTTGGTCCCCTTGTCGATCAGGGCAAGCGTTGCGAACACGCCCATGATGAGCAGCGTGGCCGCAACGACCACCTCGATCAGCGTGAATCCCTGCTCGTCGGAGATCATCCGGGACACCGGCGGCATTGACTACGAGCGCTGGCAGGCGTCGCGAGTCAGCAGCGCGTCGCCGAGCTGCATCGCCGACAGCTTGCGCGCCAGGCACGAGGCCTCGCTGCGTGCGCGAGCGGATCGTGCGCGCGTGCTCGAGCTCGCGCTGCGTCGCTTGATGCGCACGACGTCCAGGCGCCGCTTCACGACGGTGCGGCTTGGCGTGATCGTCGTGATCCAGGCGTGCGCGCCGGCCGGGATGTCGAGGTAGCGGCACGTGCCGTTCACCACGCGGCACTTGATGTCGCCCGTGATGTGCAGGCCGGGCGTGAGCGCGAAGACCGCAGCCTTGCGGCTGGGGGAGTACTTCACGAACATCGCGACGAGCTTGCCGTGGATGTAGAACGCCTTCTGGCGCGGGATCGTGCGCCTGATCTTCGTGTCGGCCTTGGGACCGAAGCGGATGTCCACCGCCGCGTTGGCCGCGTTGATCGCGGGGCTCGTACGGCGGGTCGTCGTGGTCTTCGGCGTGCCCGGCGCGCTCGGAGTCCCGGGGACAACGGCGGGAGCGGACGTGATCGTGCTCTTGCCGCCGCTGGTCTTGGCCGGCGTCTTGGACGTGCCGCCGCCCGTCGCGGCGGCATTCGCCGTGCGGAGGTAGGAGGCCGGCGGCGCGAACGGGTCCTGCGCCGAACCCTTCGTCGCGCCGTTGGATGCGTCGCCGTCGTTGGCGGCCAGCAGGCGCGCGGCCCGGGCGGGCAGCTTCGCCGGCTCGGCGGCGGCCGGGGCCGCCGCGTTGGCGCTGGGCGCGTCGTCGGGCGCTCCCTTCAGGAACAGCAGTGGCGCGATGATCGCCACGAGCACTGCGAGAGCTGCCACCGGCAGCAGACGCCGGCGCATCATCTCGTCCAGGACGGTACGGAACATCATGACCCTCCCGCGGTCGGGTCAGCCGGGGCGACCGGGGTGGCGGCCGGCGGCTGGGGGGTGGAGGCCCCGTCGGGGGCGATGTAGGCAGTGGCGTTGAGGGTGGCCTTCGTCCGCGTCGACGTCGGCTCAGTGCGCACGAAGGACAGTCCGTCGATCGTGAGCAGACGCCCGCCGACCTTGATCTTGTCCTTCTTGACGCTGACCGAGCGCCGCACGGTCCGCAGGATGTCGCGCAGGTCGAAGTAGTCACCGGTGAACTCGAACGTGAACGGCAGCGCCGCCAGGCCATCGGGCCCGACCGTGGCACCCGGGGTCACGGGCGGGGTGTCCGCCGTGCCCGTCGCCGCTGCGCCGCCGGCCTTGAGGGCCACGAGACGCAGGTCGCTGTTGCGGACGTTCGCCCGGCGCTGCAGCTGACGCAGCAGCTCCGAGATGGCGCCACGCGCCGGCACGGCCTTGTCGAGCGTCTTGAGCTCCTTGAGCTTGACGGGGAACTGCTTCTTGGCGGCCTCGTAGGAGGCCAGCTGCGTCTGTGCGGCCTGGAGGCGGGCCTCCTGGGCGGCGACGTTCTCGCGAACCTGGCTGCGCTCTTCGCGCTTCGGGCTGATCGCCAGCAGCCACAGTGCGGCCAGGACGGCTACCCCGGCGAGCACGACGAGGGCGATCGTCTTCCTATCGGTCGTCATCGTCATCCTCCGGTCGTTGCCGCGGCGGTCTGGTTCTCAGGCGCCGTGGCCGGGGTGGTCGTCGTCGGGGCGACCGAGGTCGCGCCCGTCGCCGGGGTCGTGGTCGTGATGCCGGCGGCCGCGAGCGGCGCGGACTGCTGCTTGAAGTACGTCACGAGCTCGAAGCTCGCGGACTTCTGCTTGCCGGCCGTGCAGCCGCCGGTGCCGGCGGGTGCCGCGCCCGAGGCGCTCTTGTCGCCGTCGGCGTCGGTCCGCTGCGTGCGGCTGAATCCGACGTCGATGACACCCGTCATGAGGTGCAGGCGATCGATGTAGGACGGCACGCTGCGCTCGGTTGCGGCGCAACCGGCGAGCTCGACGGCGGGTGACGAGAGCACGCTGCGCAGGCCGCTGGTGCTGCCGGCGCCGCCGCCCTCGACCGTGGAGGTCGGGGTGAGCGTGGCCTTGGCCGAGGTGAGCCAGACGCCGTCGGGCGCGACACGCGCCAGCTCGGTCATCGTCCGGTCCCACTTGAAGCGCGTCTTGGCGACCGAGGCGACCGCGTCGTGACGCTTCTGCGTCGCCTTGGCGAAGTCGTCGTAGGGCTTCAGGGCGGCAGCCTTCTGCTCGCTCTGCTGCAGGTTGGTGGCGATGTCGCGCAGATCCTCGCGACCGCCGCTGACCTGGTTGGAGAGGATGACCATGTAGACGATGGCCGCTGCGACGAGGGCCAGCATCCCGCAGCCGACCTGCAGGACCAACGGCGGCGGCGCGGCGGCCGGCACGCGGCGGCTCTGCGCGCCGGCGCCCGTCGGGCGCAGGTCGGGGCGCAGCGCCTCGCTGTTCTTGGAGAGGCCGACGACGACGTCGAGGCGCTCCGGGGTGGCGTCGAGGCCGTCGATCTGCGGCCAGCTCTCACGGTCGGCGACGACGACGGGCAGGCGAAGCTCGTCCTCGAGCGCCTGTGCGACACCTGGCCAGGCGGTCATCGAGCCGGTCAGGACGACCCCGCCGATGGCGCACGCGTCCGGCCGGGCGGCGTAGACGCCGCGCGAGGACTGCACCTCGGCGATGACGCGGCGCAGGCCCTCGCGGACCTGCTGAGCGACGTTCGTCTCGAGGTCGTCGCCGTTGCCGGCGGTGCCGTTGCCCAGGCCGATGCTCGCGATGTGGGCGCGAGCGGCCTCGTGGCTGATGCCCGCGCGCTCGGCAAGTCCGGTGGCGATCGCCTCCGAACCCGCCGAGGCGGCGCGGACGAGGAGGGGCTGTCCGTCCTCGGTGATGACGACGTTCGTCAGCGCGCCGGCCTGGACGTAGAGGATCGCCTCGCCGGGCATCGGCGCATGGTTGAGCGCCGCCACCATGGCCAGGCCCGAGAGCGCGATGCCCTGGGAGCGCAGGCCGGCGGCGTCGAGCGCACGCGTCAGGCGGTCGATGCCGTCGACGCGCGCAGCGGCCATGAGCACGCGCTGCTTGCCGGCGCCGTCGGCGCCGGGCACCCCGCCGAGGCGGCGGTAGTCGACGACGAGCTGGTCGAGTCCGACCGGCAGCAGGTCGGTGGCCAGGTGGCGCACCGCCCCGTCGAGGTCCGAACCGTCCAGCGAGGAGGGCAGCTCGACGAGCCGCACCATCAGACGCGGGTGGGCGAGCCCGACACGAACCTCGCGGGGGAGGCTGTGCTCTTCGAACATCGAGCGCAGCTCCTGCGCGAGACCGTCGGAGTCGACGACCTCACCGTCGACGACGAGGCCGACCGGAAGTGGATGGACGATGGCTTGGCGCACACGACGACCGTCGGCGCCGCCAGGTGGCAGCGCTACGACGGCGTCGGCACCGATGTCGAGGGCGACGGCCGATGTGGACCGGCGCGTTCCGAGACGGACGCGTCCGCCGGAAGGCAAGTTGGGAATCCGCACGTCCCGCTGATCGGCCGTTGCGCGGCTTTCAAAGAGAGCGCCAGACCCGATTGGACAGATGGACGATGGCTCCGGACGACAAAAACAGCCGGATGTCCAGTCGTGCAGCGGCGCGCTGCTAGCGCTAGGTTTGCGCCCTCGCGCCTCGTGCGCGCGCGTGGGACGGATCAGGATCAACGGAGGCACAGCGGAGGAGAACGGAATGCACACCTGGGGATCACGCTCGTTGCTCTGGATCGCGATGGCGATGCTGTCCGGCGCCGCCCTGCCGGCCGCCGCCGCGGCGTCTGACGATCGCGTGCGCACGTACCGCGTCGAGAACGTGCGGACCGCCAAGGACCGCGCGGCCGTCGCCCGCACGGGCGTCGCGGTGGTCGGGGCCGATCACGGCGCGCTGATCGTCACGGCGTCGAGCGCGGACGCGCGCCGGCTGCGCCGCCTGCCCTACCGCGTGTTGCGCGGCTCCGAGCCGCGGCTGCCCGCACGGGCCAGCGGTCTGCGCGCCCGCGCCGCGGACTTCCCGAGCGCCGACGCCACGTACCACAACTACGCGGAGCTGTCGGCCGACACGCAGGCGATCGCCGCCGCGTACCCGTCGATCGTGCAGCGCTTCAGCCTCGGCACGAGCTACGAGGGGCGCCAGATCTGGGGGCTGAAGGTCTCCGACAACGTCGCCACCGACGAGACGAACGAGCCCGAGGTCCTCTTCACCCACAACCAGCACGCCCGCGAGCACCTCACCGTCGAGATGGCGCTGTACCTGCTCAACGAGCTGACGAGCAGGTACGGCACCGACACGCGGATCACGAACGCGGTCAACACGCGGGAGATCTGGATCGTCCCGAGCATCAACCCCGACGGGTCGGAGTACGACGTCGCCACCGGCTCATACCGCTCATGGCGCAAGAACCGCCAGCCCAACAGCGGGTCGACGGCGGTCGGCACCGACCTGAACCGCAACTGGGCGTGGCAGTGGGGCTGCTGCGGCGGCTCCAGCGGGACATTCTCCTCGGAGACCTACCGCGGTCCGTCGGCGTTCTCCGCGCCCGAGACCCAGCGCGTGCGCGACTTCGTCAACTCGCGCGTCGTCGGCGGCGTGCAGCAGATCAAGACCGCGATCGACTTCCACACGTACTCCGAGCTCGTCCTCTGGCCCTACGGATACACGACCGCCAACACGGCGCCGGGGCTGGGCGTCGACGAGGAGGCGACGTTCCGCACGCTCGGCGTCAACATGGCCGGCACGAACGGCTACACGCCCGAGCAGGCCTCAGACCTCTACATCGCCGACGGCACGATCGACGACTGGCTGTGGGGCCAGCACAAGATCTGGGGCTACACCTTCGAGATGTACCCGACGACCTCCAGCCCCGGCTTCTATCCGCCCGACGAGATCATCGGGCGCGAGACGACGCGCAACCGCGAGGCGGTCCTGCGGCTGCTCGAGATCTCCGACTGCCCGCAGCGGGCGATCGGCAAGGAGACGCAGTACTGCGGCCTGCCGAGCTCGACGCTGTTCACCGACGACTTCGAGGCCAACCGCGGCTGGACGCAGACCGGCAACACGGCAACGAGCGGGCGCTTCGAGCGCGGCGACCCGGCGGCGACGAACTCGGGCGGCGCCAAGCAGCTCGGCACGACGGTCTCCGGGGTCAACGACCTCGTCACCGGCCGGCTGGCCGGCACCGACGCCGGCACGCACGACGTCGACGGCGGCGTCACGGCGATGATCTCGCCGGCGATCACGCTGACCGGTGGGTCGAACTACACGCTGAGCTTCGCCTACTACATGGCGCACGGCAGCAACTCGTCGTCGGCCGACTATCTGAAGGTCAGCGTCAACGGCACGACGGTGTTCTCGGAGCTCGGCGCGGCGAACAACGACAACGGCGCCTGGGCGACGGCGTCGGTGAACCTCAACACGTTCGCCGGCCAGACCGTGCAGATCCGTGTCGAGGCGGCCGACCTGTCGACGGCGAGCCTCGTCGAGGCGGCGGTCGACGACGTGCGGATCACGAAGGGATAGCCCGCCCCGGCGGGGGCTGGCTGGCACTCAGAACGTGACGGTCCAGCCCTCCTGCCGCGCGTCGGCGGCCGTGTAGGCGACGCCGTCGACCTTCAGCCCGCCGGCGTCGAGCAGGGTCACGGTGCCGCCGCCGTTGCCGAGCGCCACACGCTCGGCGACCGGCACGCGCCGGGTCTCGCCGGGCGCCAGCGGTCCGGCGGGCACCGGGCACGTCTGACGGGCGCGGTCGGCGATCCGCCAGCCGGTCAGGTCGATCTCCGTAGGGGAGGCGTTGAGCAGCAGCACGCTCTCGGCCTCGGGCGACGGTCCGGCCGGGTTGACCATCGCCGCCACGATGCGGACCGCCGCCGCGGTGGCGGGGGGCGCGTCGAGCGAGTGGCCGGTCGCATCGTCGGTGTGCCAGGACTGGCTCTGAAAGGCGAGGAAGATCGCCACCCAGCGTGACCCGGCCGGGAAACGGACGAGCAGCGCGCCGTCCTGGCGCACGCCGTTGTCCTGGGCGAACCGGCCCGCGTTGCCCTGGTTCATGTGGATGTCGTGCACGCCGTTGGCGGGGGTGAAGCCGAACACCTTGTCGGCGACGCCGGCCTCGGGGCCGAAGCGCTGGCCGAAGGCGAAGACCGTCGCCGCCGGATCGGCGACCGCGCGCCCCAGCCAGCCGTCGAGCAGGTCGGCGAGGTCGTTGTCGGGGCCCGTGAGCGCGGGCGGCAGCAGGCGCATCCGGGCGCGGTCGAAGAGGTTGCCGCGGATGTAGTCCAGGTGCGGGCCGTCGGCGCCCGGCGCGAGCGCGTGCCATCCGGAGACCAGCGACTCGAGCAGCGCGGTCACCGGGTGCGAGAAGTCCTCCACGACGAGGTACAGCAGCTCCGAGGGCGCCTGCTGGGACTCGACGTTGACCGCGATGCGCCAGTGCTCGCCGGCGTCGTCGACGAGATGCAGCTGGTAATGCGGCGTGTCGGTGCCGTCCTCCCGCGCGGTGCCGACCGCACGTGCTGCCAGCACGCCGTATCCGTCGAGGGGCATGACCGTCATGGTGACTGCTGCGCCCGCCGCGCGATGTGAGGTGGCGCACATGAGGGATGTCCCTCATGCGCTCGAGCCCGACTGTCGCAAGTCTGTCCCTCGTATCGCACACTCCGACCGAAAGGCAGGGTCACATGCACATCGAGGGCCAGACCGAGCTGCGCACCGCCGTGGACGATCGCAACGACGGCGTCTTTGCCACGCGCGCCTTCCAGACCGGCGACACCGTCCTGCTCGGCGTCCCCGGGCGCCCGGCGACAGCCAACCACTCGCACGCCAATCAAATCAGCCTCACCGAGTGGGTCTCCGAGGACGGCAACGGCCCGAAGGTCAACCACTCCTGCGATCCCAACTGCGGGGTACGGATCAATCCCGAGGTCGACGGCTTCGACTTCGTCGCCCGGCGCGCGATCGCCGCCGACGAGGAGATCACGTTCGACTACGCCATGCGCAACTACGCGATCGAGCACTTCCCGCCGGTCTGCCTGTGCGGCACGGAGCTCTGCCGTGGCGCGGTGACCGGCTGGCGCGACCTGCCCGACGAGCGCAAGGCCGCCTATGGCGACCTCGTCGCGCCGTACCTGCTCGAGGTCGATGAGGCACGCGCGAACGAGCGCTGCGTGCCGGCGACTACGTGATCTCGGTGGCATCGCGCAGGCGCGCGTCGACCACCGCGTCCGCGGCCTGTGCCGAGCGCGCCTGGCCGGTCACCGCCTGCAGGAACGGCCCGCGCGCAACGACGTAGAGCAGACCGTCGCTCGCGGCCCGCACGCTGGCCATCCGCGGCTCGTCGCGCAGCAAGGCGATCTCGCCGAAGTAGTCGCCGGGTCCGAGGCGCCGCACGATCTGGCCGGCCTGTACCTCCATCGTGCCGTCGGCGATGACGTAGAAGCGCGTGCCGATGTCACCGACGAGCAGGATCTGCTCGTCGGTGAAGACGACGCGTGGCAGGGCGTGCAGCGCGAGCGTCTCGACCGTCGCCAGCGGCAGGGGCGCGAAGAGGTCGATCGGGCGCAGCGCCCGTAGCTCGCGCTCCGGTACGACGACCTCGGAGTCCAGCCGCTGGGCGGCGCCCCAGCGCGCGATGACGAGCAGTGGCACGACGAGCGCGGTGGCAAGCAGCGCGCCGCGGATGCCGAACACGGTGACCAGCAGCGGCGCCGCGACCGAGCCGACCGCGACGGCGAGCTGCGAGCCGGCTTCGGCGACGCCGAAGACGCGCGCGAGGCTCTCGTCGGAGGCCAGCCGCTGCAGGAGCGTCTGGCCCGCCGTGTCGGCAATCGCCCAGCCCAGCCCGAGCACCGCGAACGCGACGATCGCGACGGCCGGGTCGGCGGCCGCCGCCAGCACGGCGAGCGGCACGGCGATGCAGGCCGCGCCGGCGTCCATGGCGGTGCTGAACCGGCCGCGGGCGAGCAGCGCCAGCGCCGCGAAGCCGCCGATCACGCCGCCCGCGCCCCAGGCGGAGTTCAGCACGCCTACCCCGCCCGCCCCGAGGTCGACGAGCTCGATCGCCACGACGACGATGAGCACGTCGAGAATCCCGTAGACGAAGGCGATCGCGGCCAGCAGGCCGGCGGCGTCGCGCAGCGCGGGGGTCGCGCGCAGCTCGCGGGCGCCGAGCAGCAGCTCGCCGGCCGCGCTCGCGCCCGCGCGCGGGGCGCGGTGGGCGGGCCGAGGATCGGCCTGCATCAGTGTGAGCGCGAACAGCGCCGCCGCCGAGGCGACGAGCGCCAGCGCGAAGCCCGCGGCCACCGACAGTGAGGCGGCGGCCGCGCCGCCGGCCAGCGCACCGATGCAGTAGCCGGCGTTGCCGAAGCCCTGGCGCAGGCTGTTGGCGAGCGCCAGTTCGCGCGGGTGGGCGGCCAGGCCGGGCAGCATCGCGGCCTGGGCGGGCGGCTGGCCGCTGGCGAGGATCGAGAAGACCGCCGCGAGGCCGAGCACCACGACCAGCGGCGCGTCGAGCGCGCTGGCGATCGCGAGCGCGGCGAGCGTCGCGGTCGTGCCACCGGTGAGGGCGATCAGCACCGCGCGGCGCGAGTGGCGGTCCGCTTGCAGCGCGGTGATCGGGCCGGCGAGCGCGCCCGGCAGGACGCGCGCGATCACCGCCAGCGTGACAGCGCTCGTGCCGCCGGCCCGGTAGGCGGCGATCGCGAGCACGACGGTGAACGCCCACAGGGCCAGCGACGTCGATGCGCAGGCGGCGACGTACAGGCGAAGCTCGCGGGATCGCAGTCCCTGCAGTAGTGCCTCCCCGCCCCGGCCGCGCACGGCCGGACCCTACCGGGCCCCGGTTGGCGCGCCTGTGTCATCGTGCGGCGGGTCACCGCCACGCCTGACCGATATCAGCCAAACCTCCCGTCGACGTGAGGCGCGTGGCCGTCCTGATCGCAGGCGTCCTGGCGCTCGCGACGGTGCTCGCCGGTGCGTCCGCCGGTGCCGGCGAAACGTGCGTGGGAGCGGCGGCGCGCGATCCCGTCCACCCCTGCACGAACCCCAGCCGGACGATCTCGCCGCCGAAGGGCAGCGTGGCGCTGTATCCGGCCACTTTCGACTGCCGCCCGACAAAGCAGCATCCCCAGCCGCTGTGCGCGTTCGGCGTGTCGGCGCGCCGCGCGAAGGCGACGGTCGCGCTCATCGGCGACAGCCATGCGCAGCACTGGCGCGCCGCCGTCGAGGTCGTCGCCGAGGCCAAACGCTGGCGCGGGTTCTCGATCACGATCGCCGCGTGCCCGTTCTCGGCCGCGGTGGCCTACCTCCCCACTGCCCGCCGCCGTGCCTGCGTCACGTGGTACGCGACCGCGCGGCGCTGGTTCAAGGACCATCCCGAGGTCAGCACGGTGTTCGTCTCCCAGAAGACCGACACGCCGGTGCGGGCGCCGGGCCGGACCGCTCTGGAGATCAAGCGGGCCGGCTTCCTGAAGGCCTGGTCGGGGCTGCCGAAGACCGTCAAGCGCGTCGTCATCCTGCGCGACGTCCCGGACCCGGTCAACGACACCTTCGCGTGCCTCGACCAGGCGGTGGAGACGGGGACGCCGCCCCTCGCCCTCGCCTGCCCGTCGCCGCGCGCCGTCGCGCTGCGGCCCGACCCGGCCGCGACGACCGCGCGGGGCGTGCACTCCAGGCGCTACCGCGTGATCGATCTCTCCAGCCTGTTCTGCACCCCGCGCGACTGCTACCCGGTCATCGGCGGCGTGCAGGTGTACTCCGACATCGTCGGCCACATCACCCAGGCGTACATGAAGACCGTGGGCCCCTACCTGCTGCGCCGCCTGGGCGGCTGAGTCCGTCGGCGAGCGGCAACGGTCGTTTGCCCGGCAGCCCCGGGGGAACCCCGAGACGCATGGCGGAAACCACCGGACACGCAGGGAAGCGGTGGCCGGCGCGTGACCGCGACCGTCTGCATGAACCGCCCGGCGACGGGCCGCACGGCGTCGACGAGGACCGCGCGCCCGACAGCCCCGCCGACCTGCCCGGCCACTCGCGCCTCGCCGTGCTCAAGCGCACGGTGCGCGAGTTTCGCGAGGACAACCTCACCGACTGGGCCGCCGCGCTGACCTACTACGGCATCCTGGCGATCTTCCCCGCCCTCATCGCGCTGCTGTCCGTCCTCGGTCTGCTCGGCGACTCCGCCACCCAGTCGCTGCTCGACAACGCCGCCGAGGTCGCGCCCGGGCCCGCGCAGGAGATCCTCACCGACGCGATCGGCAACCTGCAGGCCAACCAGGGCGCCGCCGGGCTGCTCTTCGTCGTCGGGCTCGGGCTCGCGCTGTGGTCGGCCTCGGGCTACGTGGCCGCCTTCATGCGCGCCTCCAACGACATCTACGACGTGCAGGAGGGGCGGCCGATCTGGAAGACGCTGCCCACGCGCGTGCTCACCACGCTCGTCCTGCTGCTCATGCTGGCGATCGTGACCGTTGCCGTGACGTTCACCGGCCCGCTCGCCGAGCAGGCCGGCAGCCTGCTGGGGCTCGGCGACACGGCGGTGGCCGTGTGGGACGTCGCGAAGTGGCCGGTGATCCTCGTCGTCGTCATGGCGATGTTCGCGATCCTGTACTGGGCGGCGCCCAACGTGAAGCACCCGCGCTTTCGCTGGGTCAGCCCAGGCGGCGCCGTCGGCGTCCTGCTGTGGCTGCTGGCCTCCGCGGCGTTCGCGTTCTACGTCGCGAACCTCGCTTCCTACAACAAGACCTACGGGGCGATGGGCGGCGTCATCGTGTTCCTCGTCTGGCTGTGGATCTCGAACATCGCGGTCCTGCTGGGCGCCGAGTTCGACGCCGAGCTCGAGCGCGGCCGGCAGATCGAGGCCGGCCTGCCCGCCGAGGAGGAGCCATTCCTGGAGCCCCGCGACACCCGCAAGATGAAGCCCGCCTGACAGCCCGACGCCGGGTGCGGCTGTTGTAGGTTCACGCCGCGGTTTCCAACGCACCGACGGGGAGGCCCACGTGACGAAAGACAGCGGCGCGGACGATCCGCTCGGCCTCGATGCCGAAGCGATGCGGGCGTTGGGCTACCGCACGGTCGACATGCTCGTCGCGCGCCTGACCGATCCCGCGATCCCGCCGCTGCGCCGGGCGACGCCGGCCGAGATGCGCGCGCGGCTGTCCGGCCCGCCGCCGCAGGACGGCCGCGACTTCGAGGCGATCATCGAGCAGCTCGAGCGCGACGTGCTGCCGTTCATGAGCCGCGGCGACCACCCGGGCTTTTTCGCGTTCGTCCCGTTCTGCGGCACGTGGCCGGGTGCGCTCGGAGACTTCGTGGCGAGCGCGTGCAACGTCTACGCCGGCTCGTGGATGGAGTCGGCCGGCCCGACGCAGCTCGAGCTGGAGGTCCTGAACTGGTTCAAGGAGTGGATCGGCTATCCGCGCGACGCCGGCGGCATCCTCGTCGGGGGCGGCTCGGCGGCGAACCTCACGGCGCTCGCCTGCGCGCGCGAATCGCTCGTCGGCTCGATGTCGGCCGACGTCGTGGGCTACGTCTCCGACCAGGCGCACTCGTCGATCGGCCGCGCCGCGCGGGTGCTCGGCTTCCGCCCGGAGCAGGTCCGCGTGCTGCCGCACGACGCCGGCTTCCGGCTCGATCCGCGCACGCTCGCGGCGGCGATGGACGCCGACCTGCGGGCCGGCCGGCGCCCGCTGTTCGTCGCCGCCACCGCGGGCACGACGAACACGGGCGCGATCGATCCGCTCGCCGAGATCAGCCACCTCTGCCGCGAGCGCGGCGTCTGGATGCACGTCGACGCCGCCTACGGTGGGTTCGCGGCGCTCACCGAGCGCGGCCGCGCGGCGCTGGCGGGCATCGCGCTGGCCGACTCGGTGACGCTCGACCCGCACAAGTGGCTCTACCAGCCCTACGAGTGCGGCGCGCTGCTCGTGCGCGACGACCACATCCTGCGCCAGGCGTTTCAGATGACGCCCGACTACCTGCAGGACTCCGAGGTGGCGGCCGGCGAGGTCAACCTGTCCGACCGCGGCGTGCAGCTCACGCGCAGCTCGCGGGCGTTCAAGGTGTGGCTGTCGCTGCAGTACTTCGGGGCGCGCGCGTTCACGACGGCGATCGACCGCTCGCTCGACCTCGCGGGGCTCGTCAAGGAACGAGTGCAGAACAGCGCCGCGCTCGAGCTCATGGCGCCGTCGTCGCTGGGGATCGTCTGCTTCCGCCGCCACTTCCGCGGCGTCGCCCACGACGCGCGCGACGCCGACCTGCGCAACGCCGCGCTCGTCGCCGCGGTCGAGGCGAGCGGGCAGGGGCTCGTCTCCTCGACGGTGCTGCGCGGGCGCTACGCGCTGCGCATGTGCGTCATGAACCACACGACGACGGCCGCGGACGTCGAGCGCGTGATGGACCTCTTCGAGTACGGCGAGCCCGAGGCGCTGAGCCCAGCGGCGGCGGCGGTGACCTATCGCCGCGACCGCGAGATCCGGCGCACGCCGCTGCGCCGGCGCGGCGAGCCGATCGGCGAGGTCGGCGTGGCGCCCGACCTGCTCGTCGGGCTGGCGCTGTTCGCGCCACTCGACGACGACGGGCGGGCACGTGTCGCGCGCTTCGCGCGCCTGGAGACGCGCGGCCCGGGCGAGACGATCGTCGAGCAGTGGGACGCGGCGCTGGACTTCTACGTCATCGTCGACGGGGACGTCGAGGTGGTGATCGACGAGACCGCGGTCGCCGAGCTCACCGAGGGGGAGTTCTTCGGCGAGCTCGCCGCGCTGGACTGGGGCGGCGGCTTCGGCTACCCGCGGATCGCCTCGGTCCGCGCGCTGACCGACGTGACGCTGCTGACGTTTCCCGCCGGCGCGCTCAACGAGCTTGGCCGCGAGTCGCCGCAGATCGCCGACGAGATCCGCCGCGTCGGGGTGCATCGGCTGCACGGCGGCGGGACGGGCGCCTGATCGGCGTCAGGCGCGCCCGGTGAGGACCGCCATCGCCGCGTTGTGGCCGGGGATGCCGCTGACCCCGCCGCCGCGCCGTGCGCCGGCGCCGCAGACGAGGATCGCCGGATCGTCGGTCTCGACGCCCCAGCGGCCGACGTCGTCGGGGTCGTCGGCGAACGGCCAGTCGAGGTCCGCGTGGAAGATGTTGCCGCGCGGCATGCGCAGCTCGCGCGCGACGTCATACGGGGTGAGCACGTCGATGCACGGTCGCCCGTCGGGCGTGCGCATGAGGCAGTCCTCGATCGGTTCGCCGAGCAGCCCGTCGAGCGAGCGCAGCGTGCCCTCCAGGGCGGCGGCCCGGGCGGCGTCGGGGTCGGCCTCGAAGAGCCGGGCCGGCATGTGCAGCCCGAAGACGGTCATCGTGTGCGCTCCGGCCGCCGCCAGCTCCGCGCCGAGGATGCTCGGGTCGCTCAACGTGTGGCAGTAGGCCTCGCAGGGCGCCGGCGACGGGATCCGGCCGGCCGCGGCGACGGCGTACGCGGCGGCGAGCTGCTCGGCGGACTGGTTGGCGTGGAAGGTGCCCGCGAACGCGCGCGTGGCCGTGACCTGCGGGTCGCGCGGGCGCGGCAGGCGGGACAGCAGCAGGTTGACCTTCAGCTGCGCGCCCTCCGGCGGATCTGCCGCCGGCCGGCGCCCGCGCAGGCGGTCGAGCTCGGCGGGCGCGACGTTGGCCAGCGTCCAGCGTGCGCCGATCGACGACTCCGCCCCCTCGCCGGTCCGCACGCGCACCTCGCCGTCGCCGATGGCGGTCACCTCGACGCCGGTCCGTATCTCCGCGCCGGCCGCGGCGGCGGCCTCGCGCAGCGACCCCGTCAGGGCGCCGATGCCGCCGATCGGCACGTCCCAGTCACCCGTTCCGCCCCCTATGACGTGGTAGAGAAAGCAGCGGTTCTGGCGCAGGCCGGGCGCGTCGGCGGCGGCGAACGTGCCGATCAGCGCGTCGGTGAGCACGACGCCGCGGACGAGGTCGTCGGCGAACGCCGCCGTCACGCCGGCCGCCAGCGGCGTCTCGATCAGCGCGTCCCAGGCCGCGTCGTCGGCCACGAGCCCGCGCATGTCCGCGCGTGAGCGCAGCGGCTCGAGCACGGTGGCGAAGACGCGCTGCGCGAGCGCGCCGACCGTGGCGTGGAAGCGCAGCCAGGCATCGAACTGCGCGCCGTCGCCGGTGACCGCCGCGAACGAAGCCCGTGTCGTCGCCGGATCGTGCGCGTCGACGAGCAGCCCGCGCGTCCCGCCGCAGCGCGGGTCGGGCGTGTAGGAGCTCACCGCCCGGCGCACGAAGCGCACCGGCAGCCCGAGGTCGTCGACGATCCGGCGCGGCAGCAGGCTGACGAGGTAGGCGTAGCGCGAGACGCGCACGTCGAAGCCGTCGAACATGCGCTCGGAGACGGCCGCCCCGCCGACGACCGCGCGGCGTTCGAGCACGACGCAGGACAGCCCGGCGCGGGCGAGATAGGCGGCGGCGACGAGACCGTTGTGACCGCCTCCCACGATGACGGCGTCGTACTGCGAACGCGGGCGCGGCATCGGCCCGAGTGTCGCAGGATTCAAACCCACCGGACCCGATCCCGACTGTGAGCCGATGCCCGATCGCGTCTGACAGGACGCCCGGGCTGCTTCACCATGGAAGCGACCCCGCTACCACCAGCCAAGGAGACCGCCATGCTGTTCATCAACGTCGAGTCGGCCGACGCGCACCGCGCCGAGCTGCGCCGTGCCGCCGACCGCGACCGCCGCCACCGTTGGCCGCGCACCGTTCATCCAGCACCGCCTGTGGATCCGGGGGGCACCCGGCGCAGACGGGCCAGCCGCTGGGGCTCGACCGTCGCCACGGCGACGCGCGTCACGCGCTAGCTGCCGACATGCCGGGAGGGGCGAGCACCCCTCCCGGTAGGCGGGCTCAGTCGGCCAGCACGTAGGCGAAGATCAGCGGCGCCACGATCGTCGCATCGGACTCGATGACGAAGCGCGGCGTGTCGATCGCCAGCTTCTCCCAGGTGATCTTCTCGTTGGGCACCGCGCCCGAGTAGGAGCCGTAGCTCGTCGTCGAGTCGGAGATCTGGCAGAAGTAGCTCCACAGCGGCGTGTCGCCGAGCTCCATGTCCTGGCGCAGCATCGGCACGACGCAGATCGGGAAGTCGCCGGCGATTCCGCCGCCGATCTGAAAGAACCCGACGGCCTGCTTCGCCGCCTGCTCCTGGTACCAGGACGTCAGCTCCATCATGTACTCGACGCCCGTGCGCACCGTGTGGACGTTGGCGATCGTGCCCTTCAGGCAGTGCGAGGTGTAGATGTTGCCGCTCGTCGAGTCCTCCCAGCCGGGCACGAACATCGGCAGGTCGCGCTCGCAGGCGGCCATGAGCCAGGAGTCGGCGGGGTCGATCTGGTGGTGCTCCTCCAAGCGCCCCGAGCGCAGGATCCGGTAGAGGAACTCGTGCGGAAACAGGCGCTCGCCGGCGGCGTCGGCGCGCGTCCACTCGTCGAGGATCGCGTCCTCGATGCGGCGGATCGCCTCCTCCTCCGGGATGCACGTGTCGGTGACGCGGTTGAGGTGGCGCTCGAGTAGCGCCTGCTCGTCGCGCGGGGTGAGCTCGCGGTAGTTGGGCACGCGGACGTAGTGCTCGTGGGCGACGAGGTTGTAGACGTCTTCCTCGAGGTTCGCGCCGGTGCAGCACACGGCGTCGACCTTGCCGGCGCGGATCATCTCGGCCAGCGAGAGGCCGAGCTCGGCGGTGCTCATCGCGCCGGCCATCGTGAGGAACATGCTGCCGCCGCCGTCGATCAGCTCGCGGTAGCCGCGCGCGGCGTCGATGAGCGCCGCCGCGTTGAAGTGGCGGTAGTGCTGCTCGACGAAGGCCTTGACCTCGTTGGCGTGCTGCATGGGCTCAGCCTCCGTTCAGGGCGTAGGTCATCGTCTTGTAGAGCAGCTTGGCGACGGCGAAGTCGGCGTGGTGCAGGCCGGGTTGTGGCGCGAGCTCGACGCAGTCGATCCCGGCGATCGAGCCGGCGACCGACGTCGTGCGGATGATCGTCAGCGCCTCGCGCCAGGTCAGCCCGTCGGGCTCGGGCGTGCCGGTCGCCGGCACGATCGCGGGATCGAGGCCGTCGACGTCGATCGTCAGGTGCACGCGCCGTCCGCGCACGCGCGCGGCGAACTCCTCCTGCCAGTGCCCGTCGTGGACGTCCTCGGCGTACCAGACGCGCAGCCGCTGCTCGTTGGCGCGCGCGAACGCGACCTCCTCGCGGTCGACGGAGCGGACCCCGAGCTGCAGGACCTGCTCGACGCGATCGTCTTCGAGCATCCGCCGCGCGACGCAGGCGTGGCTGCACGGCGTGCCGTCGTAGGTGTCGCGCAGGTCGCTGTGCGCGTCGAGCTGCACGACGGTGATCGGCCCGCCGAGCGCTTCGAGCAGCCCGCGGTTGACCCCGGCGCTGATCGTGTGCTCGCCGCCGAGCGCGACGACGAGCTTGCCGGTGCACGCCGCCTCGGCCACCGCCGCCGCGATCCACTCGACCGCCGCGGGCGGCGGCAAACCGGCGAGGTTCACCGTCGGCAGCGTGTGGACGCCGTACTGCAGCGCGCACTCGCGGTCGTGCTCGCGGTCGTAGAGCTCGACCTGCTGGGAGGCCGCGATGATCGCCCGCGGTCCGGCCGCGGTGCCGCCGCCGTAGCTCACCGTCGCCTCCAGCGGAACCGGCAGGACGAGCACGCGCGCCATGTCGAACGTCGAGTACGGCTCCTCCAGCCCGAGGAAGTTGTCGGGCACGCCCAGGCCGCCGGCCATCAGCCGGTGGTTGATCGCGCGGCCGCGAGGCGTGCGCTTTCGCGGGACGTATGGGCAGCGATCGCTCCCGTCCGTTGAGCCTGCCAACTGGGAGCGTGGCGGGTTTCCCTTCGTAGCGAGGGGTTTTGCGCCATGCTTGCGCAGGGCATCTACAGACCCGCCCGCCGTGATGCCTCGGTGAGCACCGGTCGCAGGACAGCCTCGATCTCCTCGAACTGCCGCGGGCCCGCGATGAGCGGGGGCGCGAGCGTGAGGACCGGGTCGCCGCGGTCGTCGGTGCGGCAGATGAGCCCCTGGCGATAGAGCTCTCCGGAGAGAAAGCCGCGCAGCAGATCCTCGGACTCGTCATCGTCGAACGTCGCCTTCGTCGCGCGGTCCTTGACGAGCTCGATGGCGTGGAAGTAGCCCGCGCCGCGGACCTCGCCGACGATCGGGATGTCGCGCAGGCTGTCGAGCATCGCGCGAAACGCGCCCTCGTTGGCGCGCACGTTGCCGCAGAGGTCCTCGCGCTCGAGCACGTCGAGGTTCGCCAGCGCGACCGCCGCCGCGACGGGATGGCCGCCGAACGTGAAGCCGTGCTCGAACGAGGCGCCGTCGGCCAGGAACGGCGCCGCGACGTGCTCGGCGACGATCATCGCGCCCATCGGCACCGCGGCCGAGGTCAGCCCCTTCGCGGTCGTGATGACGTCGGGCACGTAGCCGAGGCGCTCGCAGCCGAACATGGACCCGAGCCGGCCCCACGAGCAGATGACCTCGTCGGAGATGAGCAGCACGCCGTGGCGGTCGCAGATCTCCCGCACGCGCTCGAAGTAGCCATCCTGCGCGACGAAGCAGCCGCCGGCGTTCTGGACCGGCTCGAGGATCACGGCGGCGACGGTCTCCGGCCCCTCGGCGACGATTCGCGCCTCGATCGCGTCGGCCGCCCAGAGCGCGTCGCGGTCCGCCGGCCAGCGGTAGTCGCCGGTGTTGGGAACGTGGCACGCGCCGGGCGTGACGGGCTCGAACGCCGCCTTCATCTCGGGCAGGCCGGTCGCGGCGAGCGCGCCGAGCGAGCTGCCGTGGTAGGCAAGCTCGCGGGCGATGATCTTCGTCCGTCCCGGCTCGCGGCGCAGGCCGTGGAAGGCGCGGGCGAGCTTCCACGCCGACTCGACCGCCTCCGAGCCGCCGCTCGTGAAGAAGACGCGCTCCAACCCAGCCGGCGCCAGGCCGGCGATCCGCTCGGCGAGCTCGATCGCCCGCGGGTGGGCGTAGCTCCAGTTCGTGAAGAAGTCCAGCTCGCGGATCTGGGCGGCGGCCGCGTCGGCGAGCTCCGGGCGGCCGTGGCCGGCGTTGACGCAGAACAGCGACGACAGCGCGTCGAGGTAGCGGTTGCCGTGCTCGTCGTAGACGTAGCAGCCGTCGCCGCGCACGATGATCGGGATCTCGGCGTCGGGCCCGTAGGCGCCCATCCGCGAGTAGTGCAGCCACAGATGGCGCCGCGCCAGCGCCTGCAGCGACGGCGGCCGGGCGGCCCTCGCGTCGGGTTTGCTGAGGTTCGTGGCCATCGCACCGCAATCGTGCCGTACGCGGCAGCGCGCCGCGAGCGTATCTGCCGTGACTTTCGCGCCCTCTACGCTGAACCGATGAAGGGATTTGCCTCCGACAACCACGCCGGCGCGCACCCCGAGGTGCTCGCGGCGATCGCCGACGCCAACGACGGCCACGCCAAGGCCTACGGCGACGATCCGTGGACGCAGCACGCGCTCGAGCTTCTGCGCGGGCACTTCGGCGAGGACACGGTCGCGCACCTCGTCTTCAACGGCAGCGGTGCCAACGTGCTGTGCCTACGGGCGCTGTGCCGCCCGTGGGAGTCGGTCATCTGCCATGCGCAGGCGCACATCAACGTCGACGAGGGCGGCGCGCCCGAGCGGATCGGCGGGGTCAAGCTGCAGGCCGTCATGACGCACGACGCCAAGCTCACGCCCGAGCACGTCGAATGGCAGCTCGGCCGGATCGGCGACCCGCACGCCGTCCAGCCGCGCGTCGTGAGCATCACCCAGAGCACCGAGCTCGGCACGCGCTACAGCCCGTTCGAGCTGCACGCGCTCGCCCACTTCGCCCACGAGCGCGGCCTGCTGCTGCATGTCGACGGCGCGCGGCTGGCCAACGCCGCCGCCGGCCTCGGCGCGACGTTGCGCGAGATCACGACCGACGTCGGCGTCGACGCCGTCTCCTTTGGCGCGACGAAGAACGGCGCGGTGTTCGGGGAGGCCGTCGTGTTCCGCGACGCTACGCACGCCGAGGGACTTCCCTACCTGCGCAAGCAGACCCTCCAGCTCGCCTCCAAGGGCCGCTTTCTCGCCGCGCAGTTCGTCGCGCTGCTGGAGGGCGACCTGTGGCTGCGCAGCGCCGCGCATGCCAACGCGATGGCCGCGCGACTGGGCGACGCGCTCGTCGGGGTGCCGGGCGTGCGGCTCACGCAGCCCGTCCAGGCCAACGGCGTCTTCGCGCTCCTGCCGGCCGCGGCGACCGAGCGCCTGCAGCGCGACTGGAGCTTCTACACGTGGGATCCGGCCACCGGTGAGGTGCGGCTCATGTGCTCCTGGGACACGACGCCCGCCGAGGTCGACGCCTTCGTCGCCGATGTCGCGCTGGCCTGCGAGAGCGCGCCGGCGGACGTCTGAGCGTGTGGCCCGGCGGGCGCAAGTCATCCGCCGAATGTCGGCCACTCGTACATAACGTTCAATGGACAACGTGCCGATGATGCAGATATGGGTATGAGCGCTTTCATGGATCGCAACTACCGGATCGCACCGGGGGACCGCAGTGTCGTGTGCGATGCCGTCGTCGACCGCGAGGACAACGCCGCGATGGCCGACGCACTCGGCTGGCGGCGCGAGCAGATCGGCCGCCAGGGCCTCGAGCAGGCCGACGCGGTGCTCGAGCTGCGCGCGCTCATGACGCTCGACGATCTGCTGTCGGTGAAGCGCGAATCCGGACCGGACGCCACGCTGACCCTCAAGCGCGACCAGGCCCAGCTGCTGTGCCAGATCGCCGGCGCCTACGTCACCGACCGCGACGTCGACAGCTACCAGGCGCCCGAGGAGCGCGACCGCATCGCGCGGCTGCGCGCCATCAACGGCCCGCTGATGGACCTCTGCTGCGAGTTCGCCGCCGCCGAGGACGAAGCGCGCGAGCTGCTCGCGGTCTAGACCGCCGACGCGCCGGCGCCCCAATCCGCGGCGTCAACGTCGCTAGATTTCCTCGTGAAGGTTCGCTCGCGAGGAGGAGCAGACGTGGCCAAGGGCAAGAAGAGCAAGAGTCGAGTCATCAGTCGGCAGGGGGGTCCGGCGCGCGCCGAGGACGCGACGATCCCCGCCAAGCCGCCCATCGAGGAGGCGGCCGCCGCCGTCGAGGGCGCGGTCGGCGCCGAGGAGGCCACCACGCCGGCGGCGGACTGGTCCACCCCCCGCCCGGAGCGCACCGGCCGGACCGTCAAGCAGCCGATCTTCGGCGGCGAGGACGCCGACCTGCCCGATCCCCAGGACGCCAAGGAGGTCGTCGCCAAGGTCGACCAGGAGGCCGAGGACGACCTGGAGCGGTTGCGGCGCGTCCTCGAGCTGAGCATCACCCAGCGCGGCGAGGACGACCCGAGCACGCTGCGTGCCCGCGCCGACATCTCGATGCGCCTGTGGCAGATGGGCCGCCTCGACGAGGCGATCGAGCTCGAGGAGCAGCTCGTCGTCGACAGCACCCGCATCCTCGGCGAGGAGCATCCCGAGACGCTCACGGCGCGCGCCAACCTCGCCTCCTCCTACTGGACCGCGGGCCGCACCGATGACGCGATCGCGATCGAGGAGGCCGTGCTCGCCGACGCCGAGCGCCTGCTCGGCCTCGACCATCTCGCCACGCTGACGGCACGCTCGAACCTCGCCTTCTCCTACTCGTCGGCCGGGCGCAAGGAGCAGGCGGTCGAGGTCCAGCGCCAGGTCGTCGCCGATCGCGAGCGCGTCCTCGAGCCCGACGACCTCGACACGCTCGACGCGCGCGCCAACCTCGCCGCGGCGTGCTGGAACGCGGACCTCGTCGACGAGGCGATCGAGCACGAGGAACGCGTCCTCGAGGAGACCACGCGCATCAACGGCGCCGATCACATCGACACGCTGCAGGCGCGGGCCGGGCTCGCCTCGGCGTACCGCAGCGCCGGCCGCGCCGAGGACGGGGCCGCCCTGCAGGACTTCGTCGTGGCCGAGAGCGAGCGCCTGCTCGGACACGATCACCCGGCGACGGTCGCGGCGCGCAAGACGCGCGAGCTCAACCCGCCGCCGCAGGCCGCGAAGAGCTGAGCGTCAGCCGGCGCCGGAGTCGGTGCCGCAGAAGCACTGCAGGTCGCCGGTGACGGCGACGACGCCGAGCAGCGTGCCGTCGGCGTCGACGACCGGGACGCGGCGCGCCTCCGTCATCAGCGCGAGGTCGCGGCCGGTCGTGGCCGGCGCCTCGGGCGAGACCGTCGGACCGTCCTGCGCGACGTCGAGCGCCGGCCGGCCGGGATCGGGCGCGTCGGCGAGGTCCTCGAGCGTCAGCGACCCGGCGTAGCGGTCGCCGTCGGCGATGAACGCCTGGCGGCGGCTCGCGCTGGCGGCGAACCAGTCGCGCACGTCGCCGACCGTCGCGCTGGCCGGCAGCGCGGTGAACTTCGCGTGGGTGACGTCGGCGACCGTCAGCCCCTCGGCTTCGTCGATTCTCGTCTTGGGCATCCCAGACATGATGCCAAGGGCGAGAATGGGGCGATGACGTTCGCGCGGCTCGCCGCCGATCCCGCCGCGAGGATGGGCGCGCTCGCGCTTGCGCTGGCCGCCGAGTTTCGTGACGTCGACGCGACGGCCGCGCTCACGCAGCTTGACGAGCTGGGTGCCGAGGTGCGCGCGGCGGCGGCCGAGACCGGCGACGAGCTCGGAGCGGTCGCGATGGTGCTCGGCGGCGAGTACGGCTTCGCCGGCGCCCGCGAGGAGTACGACCACCCCGATCACTCGATGCTCGACCTCGTGCTCGAGCGCCGCCGCGGCCTGCCGATCGCGCTCTCGGTCGTCTACGTCGAGACCGCGCGGCGGGCCGGCATCGCGCTGGACGGCGTGGGCCTGTCGGGCCACTACGTCGTCGGGCAGTTTCGCCGCGGCGCGGGCCCGGTGCTGCTCGACCCGTTCGCCGGCGGCGGCCGCACCCAGGCGCCGGACCCGTCGGAGGTGCGCCGCTGGGGCGCACACGAGACCGCGCTGCGCATGCTCAACAACCTCGTCGGGTCCTACAGCCGCCGCAACGACCTCGGCCGCGCGATCCGCGCGGCCGAGTTGCGGCTCGAGCTTCCGCTCGAGCCCGTGCTGCGTGAGGCGCTGCTGGCGGAGCTGCGAAGCGTCCGCGCGCGCCTGAACTGAGCGAGTCGCTAGCTCGTCTGGCCGGTGTCGCCCAGAGCGGCGTTGGCGACGTCCCACTTGCCCTTCGTGTTGTCGTCGGTGAGCTCGTCGGGGTCCTCGGCGGTCCGGCCGGTCAGGCCCTCGGTCGCGTCGGCGTTGTCGCCGCCGGACTCGTCGATGCCGCTGTCGTGCGGGTCCTTGTCGGTGACCGCACCCTGCACGGCGTCGCCGAGTTGCTGGTTGTCGGCCGAGGTGTCGGCGGTCGGCTCGTCGACCATCTCGCGCGGGACGATGCCCTCGTTGCCCTTCTCGTCACCGGACTCGTGCACGCCGCCGCGGTAGTCCCTCGGATCTGACTCAGCCATGCTCTCTCCTCCGTCTTTGCTGTCTGTTTCAATCGGCCTACCCGGGTCGGCGGCGTGGTATGAGCGGCTACGGTGGGCGCCATGGAGGCCCGCGAGAAGTGGAACGAGCGCTACGCGCGGCCCGACCGCGAGTGGCTGCCGGAGTCGCCGGCGCCGTGGCTCGTCGAGCACGCGGCGCTGCTGACCGGCGGCGGTCGCGCGCTCGACGTCGCCTGCGGCGACGGGCGCAACGCCCTGTACCTCGCCCAGCTCGGCTACATGGTCGACGCGATCGACGTCTCCGACGTGGCGATCGGCGAGCTGCGCCGCGCCGTCGAGCAGCGCGGGCTGGCGATGACGATCGCCCCGCGCGTCGTCGATCTCGAGCGCGAGCCGCTGCCGGCCGGCCCGTACGACGTCATCGTCACGCTGAACTTCCTGCAGCGCGACCTGTTCGGACCGCTGCAGGACGCGCTCGCGCCCGGGGGGCTGCTGCTCTACGAGACGCTCGGCCGGGCGCATGTCGACGAGCTCGGCAACGACTTCAACCCGGCCTTCCTCGTCGCCCCCGGCGAGCTCCTGCGCGGGTTCGACGGCCTGGTTGTCGTCGCACATCACGAAGGCGTCGTCGCACGTTCCGGCTCGCCGCGCGGCGTGGCCGGCCTCGTCGCGCGCAAGCCCGCAGGCTAGGCTCGCGATCGTGACGACCACCGCCCGTGACCCGATCGCGCTCACCGTCATCGGCGGCTTTCTCGGCGCCGGCAAGACGACGCTGCTCAACGCGCTGCTGCGCGACGCCGGCGACCGGCGCCTCGCCGTCCTCGTCAACGACTTCGGCGCGATCAACATCGACGCCGAGCTCGTCGAGTCGCGCGAGGGGGAGATGGTGACGCTGACCAACGGCTGCATCTGCTGCGGGGTCAGCGGCGACTTCATCGGCGAGCTCGCGCTGCTGCGCGATCGCGACGACCCGCCCGAGCACGTCGTCGTCGAGGCCAGCGGGGTCGCCGACCCGGGCGCGATCGTCGGCCTGGGCGACATGCCGGGCTACCGGCGCGACGCGGCCGTCGTCGTCGCCGACGCCGAGACGGTGCGCGAGCGCGCGGACGACGACGCCACCCGCCTGGCGATCATGAGCCAGCTGCGGGCGGCGGATCTGCTCGTGCTCAACAAGACCGACCTCGTAAAGCCGGCCGCGCTGGCCGAGACGCACGCCTGGCTGCGCGAGATCGCCGGCCCGTCGACGGCGATAGTGCAGACGTCCCACGGCGCCGTGCCGGCGGACGTCGCGCTCGGCGTGCGCGCAGCGGGCCCGGCCCGCCACGGTGACCCCGCCCACGATCACGCCGAGCACGACCACGACCACGGCGCCCATCCGGCCTTCGAGACCTGGAGCTGGGCCGGCGAGGCGATGATCAGCGGGACCGGGCTCGTCGAGCGCCTGGAGGTGCTGCCCGAGGGCGTCGTGCGCGCGAAGGGCCTGCTCGCGCTGCGCGAGGACCCGGCGCGGCGCTACGTGCTGCAGCTCGTCGGGCGGCGCTACAGCATCGAGGCCGACCGCCCGTGGCGCGAGGGCGAGGTCCCCGCGACGCAGCTCGTCGTCATCGGCCTGCCCGGCTCCGTCGATCCCGATCGCCTCACCGAGACGATGGCCGAGCTTGCCGCGCCTGGCACGTAGCCACCCGGCGACCGGCGCCGAGGGGTGCGGCGTCTGCCAGCATCGACGCGGCATGGATGCTCTGCGCAAAGCCACGTTCGCCGCGGTCGTGGCGCTGGCACTGTGCGCCGCGCCCGCCGTCGCCGCCGATCTCGGCCAGTACGACCAGTGCGGCCCGGTCGGCGATGCCTCGGTCGTGTCGGCCAGCGGCGCGAGCTGCGATTCCGTGCGCGCCGTCGCCGAGGAGCTCGTGGCGGCACCGGCCGCCGAGAGCGGCGCGGTGCTGCGGGCTGCGGGCTGGACGCCGCTGCGCGCCCAGGACGCCGCGGGCGGGGCGTTCGACCTCGTCGCCACGCGCGGCTACGCTGCGCTGCGCATCCGCCGTTCCGGCAGCGCGCCGGACCTGGACGGCTGGGCGGCCGGCCGGGAGCTGCTCTTCGCGCGCGCCAAGCTCGTCGGCGGCCAGCGCCCGCCGCGGGGGACCGTGCTGTGCACGTCGGCCTTCCTCATCATGCTGCGCGGCCATCCGGGCGGTCTGAGCGCCGCTCACTGCGGCGGGGTGCGCAAGGACGGCACGACGCAGCGGCGCAACGCCGCGCTGCGCCGGCCGCCGCAGCCCGGCATCGTCCTCGGTGGCGTGCAGCGCAACCTTGCGCGCACGCGGCCGCTCGACGCCCTCGTCGTGCCGGTCCCGTCCGGTAGCAACCGCCCGTCGGCCGACGTCGTCGACCGCGGCGTGTCGCGGCCGCCGTGGTATGTCGCCGGCGTCGCCGAGTCGACGCCGAGGCGCCGCGTCTGCATGACCGGCCGCACGAGCGGCATCGACCAGTGCGGGGCGATCCTCTCGGGCAGCGTCGCCCGACGCATCCAGCAGCAGGCGAGCCGGGCGGCGGGCACGCGCGTGGTGTGCACGTCGATCACCGCCCGCGAGGGCGACAGCGGCGGGCCGGTCTACACGCGGCCGCGCAGCGACGGCAGCGTGCGCGCGGTCGGCATCACGACGCTCGTCTTCGGGCTCTTCCAGACGATGTGCTTCACCGAGATCCGGCCCGTGCTGGATGCGCTGAACGCCCGGCTCGTCACCGTCTCCGCGCGCTGAGCACCGCGCCGACGGTCGCCCCGTAGGCGACGTGGTCGAGCACCTGCGGCATGAGCGGCAGAGCGCGGACGCGGGGAAAGCGGCGCCCGACGACGCCGAGGTCGAGCGCGGCGATGGCCAGGCCGCCGGCCGTCGCCCACGCGACGGTGTGCCGGCGCGGCAGGACGCGGGCGAGCAGCAGCGCCCAGCCGAGCGACAGCGCGACGTGGGCGGGAACGGCGGCGAGCAGCAGCAGCGCGGGACGTCGCGCGCGCGGCGCGAGCAGCGTGCCGGCGGCGAGCGTCGCCTCCAGCGGATCGCCGCGCGTCGCCAGCGCGTGCAGGGTCGACGGCGCGCCGCTGAGCACGGCGGCGACGGCGCCGGCGACGAGCCCGTCCTCGAGCGTGGCGTCCGTCATCGCGCCGAACCGTAGCTCCGCGCCGGGCTGCGGCGCACGCAGGTCTGGACGCGGGTGCGGCGAAATCCAGCGTGTTCTATTGCGGCCCGAGGTACGATGGGCATCCACCCAGCGGAGCATGGAGGCAGGTCTGTGCGCATCAAGCTCGTCTCGCTAGAAGACGGGATCACGTCCTGCGGCTTTCGGAAGATGGCCGCGTTCGCAGCTCGCATCAACGAGGACACGGAGTCCTGTTATGTGTCGACGAACCGGTATCGGAGCATCCGCAACGGCCTGCGCGGCACGCTCGGCAGCGCCGGCTCGCTCGAGGACGAGGACATCGACCTCGCCGCCCGTGAGCTGATCGGAGCCGACCTCGTCGGCTTCTCGTCGATGACGGGCTACGCCGAGCTCACGCGCCGGCTCATCACCCGCGTCAAGGAGCTCGACCCGTCGACGTACGTCATCTGGGGCGGGATCCACCCGATCATCCAGCCCGAGGACGCGATCCTCGCCGACGTCGACGCGATCTGCACGGGGGAGGGCGAGTTCGCCTTCGAGGAGCTGCGCCAGCTGCTCATCGAGGGCCGCGACCCGACGGACGTCAAGAACTTCTGGTTCAAGCAGCCCGACGGCTAGATCATCAAGAACCACTTCCTGCCGCTCATGTCGGTCGAGATGATGGAGTCGCTGCCGTTCCCGCAGTACGGCGACGGCGAGGTCATCTACGAGGCCGGCGTCGGCTTCCAGCCGATGAACGCCCAGCACTACATCGAGAACGACGGCCTGAGCTACACGACGCTGTGGTCGATCGGCTGCCCGTTTCACTGCACGTACTGCGGCAACACGAAGTTCATCTCCAACGACGCGAAGTACAAGCGCATCCGCCACCCGAGCGCGCGCTACATCGTCGACGAGGTCAAGACCGCCCGCGAGCGCTTCCCGCACCTCAGCCACGTCTCCTTCCACGACGACAGCTTCATGGCGATCCCGTACCGCGAGATCGAGGAGTTCGCCGAGCTGTGGAAGGCCGAGCTCGACCTGCCGTTCGCCGTCTACGGCGTCATCCCCAACTACGTCAAGCGCGACAAGTTCGAGCTGCTGACGTGGGCCGGCATGAACCGCGTGCGGATGGGCATCCAGAGCGGCAGCCGCAACACGCTGGAGTTCTACAAGCGCCCGTCGCCGCCGGAGAAGATCCTCGCCGCCGGTGAGGTCAACGCGTCGTTCTCGCCGAAGTACCACATCCCTCCGGCCTACGACATCATCACCGACAACCCGATCGAGACGCGCGAGGACATCAAGGAGACGCTGCAGCTGCTCTACGACATGGAGCGGCCGTACACGCTGTTCATCTACTCGCTGAAGGTCATCCCGAACACCGAGCTCGAGAAGGCGATGAAGGAGCGCGGGATCGACATCGAGGAGATCTCCGCGACGTTCATGTCGATCCCGCCGCGGCTGAACAACCTCCTGCTCTACACGCTGACCCTGTGGCGCCCGCCGGAGTGGCTGTGGAAGCAGCTGCTCAAGCGCGTCAAGGCGAGCACCGAGGAGCAGAGGCTCTACCCGCGGCTGGGCCACGTGCTGCGCACGGCGTACCTGTCGCGCCGCGCGCTGAGCCATCTCGTGAAGATGGACTTCTCGGCGATCCCCGGCAAGGCGGGCTACTACGCGTGGCGGGTCGGGCTCGTCGGCGCGTGGCGCAAGCACCTGACGCCGCGCATGCCGCGCCCGGAGCGGCCCGAGCGCGAGATCGCCCGCGAGCAGCGCACGCAGAAGATC